>NZ_JAKWJK010000002.1:0-632238 GCF_031570575.1 Pseudomonas sp. JL3 | reverse complement strand
TACCTGGGGCGTAACGACTTCCAGGTGAAGATCCGTGGGTTTCGCATCGAGTTGGGGGAAATCGAAAACGCCCTGGTAGCGTGTCCAGGCATCCGTGAAGCGGTGGTGATCGCTCGCGAAGACAGCCCGGGAGAGTCGGACAGCAAACGTCTGGTCGCCTATGTCTGCGGCGAACCTGTGCCGGCCGAGCAACTGCGCAGCGCGCTGTTGAACGGTCTGCCCGAGNAAAACGCCCTGGTAGCGTGTCCAGGCATCCGTGAAGCGGTGGTGATCGCTCGCGAAGACAGCCCGGGAGAGTCGGACAGCAAACGTCTGGTCGCCTATGTCTGCGGCGAACCTGTGCCGGCCGAGCAACTGCGCAGCGCGCTGTTGAACGGTCTGCCCGAGTACATGGTGCCCAGCGCCTTCGTGCACCTCGACGCCCTGCCCCTCACCGCCAACGGCAAACTCGACCGCCGGGCCCTGCCCGCGCCAGGCCAGGAGTCCCTGGCCAGCAAGGCCTACGAGGCGCCCCAGGGTGACACCGAAGTCGCCATCGCCGAGATCTGGAAAGGCTTGTTGCATCTGGATCAGGTCGGGCGCCATGACGGTTTTCTAGAACTGGGCGGCCATTCTCTGCTTGCCGTGCAATTGCTCTCGCGACTACGGCGCAAGCTCGGCGCGCGGATCACCTTGCGCGAGTTGTTCGACGCGCCGACGGTACGCGGCCTGGCGTCACTGGTCAGCGCCGCCTCGCCGACCGAGTCGCAGTCGATTCCGCTGGCCAACCGTTCGGGACGCTTGCCGTTGTCGTTCTCTCAGCAACGGCTGTGGTTCCTCGACCACCTGGACCACGCCGCCGGTGCCGCCTACCACCTTCCGCTGGCTTTGCGCCTCAAGGGGGCGCTGAACAAACCGGCATTGCACGCCACCCTGGATCGTGTGGTGGCACGCCACGAAACCCTGCGCACCCGTTTCGAATTGGTGGACGGCGAACCGCTGCAAAAAATCGCTCCAGCCGATTACCGCTTCACGCTGGAGCAAGAGGATCTGCGCGCACTATCGGCGGCTGAGCGGTCGGCGACCCTCGCCCGCCTCGGCCAGAGCAATGCGACGCAGCTGTTCGACCTGAACCACGGACCACTGATGCGCGGCCATCTGGTGCAGTTGGCGGACGAGGAACATGTGCTGTTGATGACCCTGCATCACATCGTTTCCGATGGCTGGTCCAACAGCGTGCTGGCGCATGAGGTGAGCGTGCTCTACACCGCGTTCAGCCAGGGGCGCAAGGACCCGTTGCCCGCCCTGGCGCTGCAATACGTGGACTACGCCGCCTGGCAACGAAACGCGCTGGAAGGCTCGGCGCTGCAGGCTCAGATCGACTTCTGGCGGCAACATCTGGAGGGTGCGCCAAGCCTGTTGAACCTGCCGCTGGATCGCCCGCGTCCGGCCATTCAAAGCTATGCCGGCGGTATCGTCGACTGCGTCTTTTCACCCACACTCAGTGCCGATCTGCGAGCGTTCAGCCAGGCCCGGGGCACCACGTTGTTCATGACACTGCTGGCCGGCTGGTCGGTGCTGATGAGCCATCTGAGCGGTCAGCATGATGTGGTGATTGGCACCCCCGTAGCCAATCGTCAGCGTCCGGAACTGGAGCCCTTGATCGGCTTCTTCGCCAACACCCTGGCATTGAGAGTCGCCACCGGGCGTGAAACGAGTGTTGCTGAGCTGTTGGGCCAGATCAAAAACCTGACCCTGGCCGCCTATAACCATCAAGACCTGCCGTTCGAGCAAGTCGTGAGCGCCCTGCAACCGACCCGCAGCATGAGCCACAGCCCGTTGTTCCAGGTGATGTTGAGCCTGAACAATACGCCACCGGCCCCCCTGCAATTGCCGGGATTGGAGGTGGAGTCAATAGAAAGCGCCCACCGCACCACGCAGTTCGACCTGTCGCTGTCACTGATCGACAACACCGACCGCATCAGCGGCAGTTTGCAATACGCCAACGACCTGTTCGACACCGCGACCGTACAAAACATTGCCGAACTGTTCGCCAAGGTGCTGGAAAACCTGGTGGCCGATGGGCAGCAGTCGATCGGTCATCTGTTGGGCGACACGCCGACGCTGGTCCGTTCGACCAACGCCGTGGTCGTGCCACCCGCCGCCGAAGACAGCCCACCCCCGGCGTTACCTTACGAGGCCCCCCAGGGGGACACCGAAATCGCCATCGCGGCAATTTGGCAAGACTTGTTCAAACTGGAGCGAATCAGTCGGCATGACGACTTCTTCAGCATTGGCGGCATTTCCTTGATGGCGGTCCAGATGGCCTCACGCTTGCGCAAGGTACTCGGCAAGCCGGTGGCGATTCGCGACCTGTTTGTCGAGCCGACCATTGCCGGGTTCGCCTGGGCCCTCGACGGCCAGGCACGGCCAGTGTCTCGCAGCAATCTGGTGCCCATCCGCCGTACCGGCTCTCAGCGCCCGCTGTTCCTGGTCCATCCTCTGGGCGGCGAAGTGCAATATGCGCGGGATCTGGCTCCGTCGCTGGACCCACAAGTGCCGGTCTACGGCCTGGCCGCCAGCGGCCTGGTGGCGGGAGAAGCGCCGCTGTCCGACGTACCGGCCATTGCGGCGCGCTACCTGTCGGCGATTCGCCAGGTCCAGCCGCAAGGTCCGTACCGAATCGCCGGCTGGTCGGCCGGCGGTTTGATTGCCTATGAGATGGCTCGGCAACTGCAGGCCGGCGGCGAGCCCATCGACTTCGTGGGCATCATCGATGCGTCGGCACGCCCTGCTCCGACACCGAATGAATCCGTGAGCGAAGCGCAGTTCCTGATGGCCTGGCTGCCCGAGCAGATCGATGACGAGGTGTTCCGACAACTGACAGCGCTGGCGCAAAACGCGGACATCGAGGCGATGTTGGCCCTGTGCATCGCCAACCGCTTGCTCCCGGAGGAACTGCCTCACGATATCGATGCCGGGTTGTTGCGCAGCCACCTTGGGGTGGCCTATGCGACACGCCTGGCCATCGGCGCCTACGTCAGCCCGCCCACCTCGCTCAAAGTGTCGCTGTTTACCGCGAGCGAGCAGAAACGCAGCGATCCAACCCTGGGCTGGGGTGCGTTGCTCAAGGATCAGGTGAGTGTGACGACATTGCCCGGAACGCATAACACACTGGTCAGGGCCCCCCATGTGAGCGCTCTGGGCGAGGCGATTTCCCACGCATTGAAAACCGATACGGCGTCATAAACAGGCCTGGTTGTACGGCGATAAACACGCCGTACAACCCAGGGTTTGTATTCAGCAGAAAACTGCCGTTTTCAACGAAAAAAAAGCTGAAATATGGGGAAAACTACCCATAACTCAGGGCAATAAATAGAAAATAAATCTTAAAACGTGATTTTTTTGACAGCCATAGAAAATTTCTTCCATGCATTTATCCCGGGAAAATCAACCCAAAAAGATCACACGGAAATAGCGAAGCGCATCTATGCAAGCAACCCAACTCATTCTTTTAGCTAAATATTTTTCTTTAAAAGCGCTCACCACCACGAACTCTCCTTAGCCGCAGCCATAGAAAAAAACCTGCGCGATCTCCGTGTTCAACAGACACCGCCAACTAAACAGCGCCAAGTCAATGGCGTAGGATGTCCCTGTTTTCCACTACAGACTTTTCCTACGAAGGAACGCTTAATAACCCTACAGGCTGAATCGTTTTTGTGGACGGATCCCACAGGTGATATCTGACTCCCTAGGTATCAATTCCAGAAATAGCTGCAGCAATGGGTATCGAGTCGGATTTCATCCGTCAACGCCCCCATGAACTACAAGCAATTTCGAATATGCAGGATAAGCATAATGACTCAACAAACGAGTGTTGTTAGGAGTGTGGAAAAAACACACATCTACTTAGAGCTGGGAAAACTGATTTCAAGTGTTGGACAAGAAAAATTCCTGACGAATATGCACCAGCTGATTGTGACTTCGGTAGCTGTCAGTCGGATCGTTCTGAGTGAATGGACAGTTGACGACACACAATCAAATATTGTCGATGTGCAACTCTTGGGCTACGCCGGATTGCAGGAAAGCGCGCAAATGCATTCCGCTTGCCCGACCAGCGCCAAACAGCGTCACGATCATCCCTTGGTAAAAAGAGTGCTGGAAGTAGACGATGCCCTGTTGATTCATCTGAACGGGCGGATAAAAAACGAGAACGGCAATAGCTGGCTCGGTGTATCCCATCAATGCAGTCTGATTTCACGCAAGGCCAATCGTCGTTGCGTGATCTCACTGCACCGTCCCCGTGATCACCGCGATTTCTCCCTGCGAGAGCTGTCCTTTTTGAAATACCTCTCGGAGACACTGCTGCCGCTGGCGGAACGACATGCACATATCAATCGTCAGTCCAGTGCCAGGAACCCTGGCACCGCTGCGGCCCATTCGCTCAATGCCTTTGAACAGACGCAGTTGCAGCGCGAGTTCGATGAACGGCTGATGCCATGCGACGTAACCCTTTCGGTGCGTGAAAAAGAAGTCTGTCTGGGGCTGCTGGCCGGGGGCACCGTACCGGAGATGGCCGAAAAACTCTGTGTCAAAAACAGCTCCATCGAAACCTATCTCAAACGCGCCGCCGCCAAGTTGGGTGTCAGCGGACGACATGGCCTGGCCAAGTGGATGATCGGGTCATGACGACTCGCCACGGGCAACGGCAGACAAGGTAAACCTCGCCTGTGCCTCAGAGGCACGGGCAGTGTGACCGGATAACGACCAGGAATTTCCAGACAATGAGACAGGCCGATGTATAAATCCCTGAGCCCCTTGGTGTCCGCTGCATTCATCCTTGGCGGCTGCTCGCTGATCCCGGACTACCAGCGCCCCGAGGCCCCGATAGCCACACAGTACCCGCAGACGTCCGCCTACGCCCCGGCCCTGTCGGGTCCAATCGGCGCCGATCAGGGGTGGCGAGAGATGTTCCGCGATCCGGTGCTGCAACAACTCATCGAAAGCTCGCTGCTCAACAATCGCGACTTGCGGGTGGCGGTCCTCAACGTCGAGGCCTATCAGGCGCAATACCGAATCCAGCGTGCCGATATTTACCCGGCGATCAGTGCCAATGGCTCAGGTTCGCGCCAGCGCCTGCCATCCAGCCTGACGCAAACCGGTGACTCCGCGATCAGCAGCTCGTATTCGGCGACGCTGGGTATCAGCGCCTATGAACTGGACCTTTTCGGACGCATACGCAGCCTCAGCGAAGAGGCCTCATTCATCTATCTGTCCAGCGAAGAAGCCCGCCGCAGCACCCAGTTGAGTCTCGTGGCCAGCGTTGCCAATGCCTACCTGACCTGGCGTGCCGATCAGGAGTTGCTGAAGTTGACCCAGGACACGCTCCAATCCTACGAGCAAAGCCTGCGCTTGACCGAACGCACCAATCAGGTCGGTACCACTTCGGCCCTGGCCCTGAGCCAGTCGCGAACCTCGGTGGAAAGCGCCAGGGCCAGCCTGGCCAAATTCCAGCGCCAGGTTGCCCAGGACCTCAACAGCCTTGCATTGCTGGTGGGCACATCGGTATCGGACGACCTGCCCAGCCTCCCGCTGGCGTCCGACTTGCTCGCCGAAGTTCCCGCCGGCCTGCCTTCGGACCTGCTGCAACGACGCCCGGATATCCTCCAGGCCGAATACCTGCTGCAGTCAGCCAACGCCAACATCGGTGCGGCCCGTGCCGCGTTTTTCCCGAGCATCAGCCTGACCGCAAACGCCGGTAGCTCAAGCAGCGAATTGTCCGGACTATTCAAGGGTGGCTCCGGCGGCTGGTTGTTTCAACCGCAAATCAACATCCCCATTTTCAACGCCGGCAGCCTTCGGGCGAGCCTGGACTATTCGAAAATCCAGAAAGACATAAGTGTTGCGCAATATGAGAAGTCAATCCAGGCAGCCTTTCAGGAGGTCGCCGACGGCCTGGCCGCACGCAAAACCTTCCGCGACCAACTCACCGCGCAACACGACCTCGTGCAGGCCAACCAGGACTATTACCGTCTGGCCGAACGTCGTTATCGCATCGGCGTAGACAACAACCTGACCTTTCTCGATGCGCAACGCTCCCTGTTCAGCGCCCAGCAAACATTGATCATTGACCGGCTGGCGCAACTGACCTCCGAAGTCAATCTGTACAAGGCACTGGGTGGGGGCTGGACAGAACGTTTGAATGCGACGTTATGAGGATAATGAACATGAACACCTTCCAACCCGGCGAATACGTTCGCCTGCGCTCGGGTGGCCGAAAAATGATGGTAAAGCACCCAGCATTCGCCTCCCACCTGCCAGGGACGCCACTAGTGCCTTGCGAATACCGCGCAAAAAATCACAGGGTTCTGGGCTTCTTTGCTGCCCATTACCTGGTCCCAGCCCGGCCTTGAACCACCCATGGCGGTGGCGTGGCCAAGACGGTGCCCGACAACCGCACTATCACCCTGGAAGAAACATCGTCGCCTTGGTGACCGCCGTCAGGGAGGCCAATTTGTACAATTTGGTGGTACCCGTCCGAATTACATTCCATGCGTTATCTACCGTCCAAGGTTGAGATAGCACGCTGAGGGACAGCAGCGCCTCAAAGACAGCAAGGTGCTGGTGGTCGGTGCCGGGGGGCTGGGTTGCCCGGTACTCCTGTACCTGGCAGGTGCTGGCGTCGGGACGATCGGCATCATTGATAACGACATCGTCGACGTGAGCAATCTGCACCGACAAATACTCTATTCGATTGCCGATGTAGGCGACCTGAAAGTGTTGGCAGCCTTGCGCCGCATCAACCAGTTGAACCCCGACATCGTCGTCCACACCGTTGCCACGACGCTGAACCCGGACAATGTCCTGTCGCTGCTGGCGAACGCGACGTCGATGGCGGACTGTCGCCGTACGCCTGGCTCGGCCCCGTCAACGCCATGCGCATGTCGGCGATTATCGCTACCGACCTGGCACGCCTGTCCCCCTTCGATGCGCCTCGGATAGAGCGCAACCTCGCCGCACTCAAAGACCGATTGCGCCAGCTCAAGGCCAACTACGGTGCCCGGCTGCGATTCAGTCCTCCGACATTTCAAGGTGAAATCGACCATGCCGATCCAACGACGACTGCTCCAAGCACTTGCCGCCGTAACATTAGGCTGCCTGACAGGCGCTGCACAGGCCCATTTCCAGATGCTCTACGTCGAGGAAACGGCGCTGCCGCGTGCGGACAAACTGGAGTTCGCGCTAGTGTTCACGCATCCCTTCTCCGGCGGCCCCACCATGACCATGGATGAACCCCGCGCCTTCAGCCACATCAGCTCGCACGGCGGGGAAAAAATCGATCTGCGCCAATACTTGCGCCCTGTCCAGTGGCAGAGTCGCGATAACCAAACGACTGCCTATCGTGCGTCGATTCCACGGGAGTTGGTGCGCTCACTGGGTGACCATATCTTCGTACTCGAGCCCGAGCCCTACCTGGAAACCGAGGAAGACGTCTACATCCAACAGTTCACCAAACTGATCGTGAACGTGGGCGGAGTACCCGGCAACTGGGCAGAACCACAAGGGTTGCCGGTTGAGATCCAGCCACTGATCGAACACGGCCTCGAAGGTATGCTCTGTCGCAAAACGAACAGCACGGCGCTGCTGTTTACGGTGCTCATAGGGATTGATGCCTTGGGCAACCAAGGCACGCGCTTCATCACGACGGGTACGCGCTTCTTTGAGGCTAATTTGCGGGTAACAACCCAAGGACATGCGCTTCTGCTTGCCCGTCCAGTAGTAACGGAAAAGCCAGATCTTTCCACCGCTGGCCGTCACATTGAGCGTGAGGCCGTCACTGTCACCGAGCGTGTAGTCAATACCAGTGATTCGGGCGTACCGAATAGACATTTCTGAGAGTGCCATCGCGAGCTCCTGAACAGAGTCAGGACTAGATGCTCATCTCGCTACACAATCTGCTCCAGCCATAAACCGATTCAGTGCTCGTCAGAATCCTGGACTCAATCCTGGACTTAAACACACCGGATAGTGCTGGATTTCGGTGGTTCCCGCCGAAACGAAAAAAGGACCCGAAGGTCCTGATTTCAATCACTTACAGAATTCAGTGGAACTCTGCAGCGCAATATTTGGAGCGGGAAACGAGACTCGAACTCGCGACCCCGACCTTGGCAAGGTCGTGCTCTACCAACTGAGCTATTCCCGCGTCTTGGTGAGGCGCATTCTATAGAATCCTGATGCCCCGTCAACCCCTTGATTCAAAATAGTTTATTTCTTTTCCACGTCCGTCTTCAGATGCGGCCAGGCGGCCCGCAAGTATTGGACCATGGACCACAACGTCAGGCCAGCGGACACCAGCAGCAAGGCGTAACCCATCAGTACCCAGAAGGTGAAGTCCGAAGGGTTGGCCAGCAGGATCACCAGCGCCAGCATTTGCGCGGCGGTTTTCCATTTGCCCAGGTTCGACACCGCAACATGGGCGCGGGCACCGAGTTCGGCCATCCATTCGCGCAGTGCCGAGACGACAATTTCGCGACCGATGATAACGGCGGCCGGCAGCGTGAGCCACAGATTGCCATGCTCTTGCACCAGCAGAACCAGGGCAACGGCGACCATCAACTTGTCTGCAACAGGATCGAGAAAGGCCCCGAACGGTGTGCTTTGTTCCAGACGACGGGCCAGATACCCGTCGAGCCAGTCGGTCGCGGCGGCAAATGCGAAGACCGAGGCGGACGCCAAATAGCTCCAGTGGTAAGGCAAATAAAACAGCAAAATGAAGATCGGGATGAGCAGGACGCGTAGAACGGTAATCAGATTAGGGATATTCATCGGCACAACTGGCTACGAGGTGAGTTGGGCATTCTACTCGCTGTGCAGATTTGCATAAATCAACTCTGCGAGCTTTTTGCTGATTCCGGGTGCTTTGGCGATCTCTTCGATGCTGGCACGAGACAGCTCCTGCAATCCACCAAAATGTTTCAACAAATCGCGTCGACGCGTCGGACCGACGCCGGCAACGCCCTCAAGCGTAGACGTACGGCGAGTTTTTCCACGACGTGCGCGGTGCCCGGTAATGGCGAAACGGTGGGCTTCGTCGCGGATCTGCTGGATCAGATGCAGTGCGGGGGAATCGCCGCGCAAGGTAAATTCATGGGCCGCATCGTTGAGGTACAGGGTTTCGAAACCGGCCTTGCGCGTCGCGCCCTTGGCCACACCCAGGAGAATCAGGTCGGGCACAGCCAGTTCGTTAAGCACGTCACGAGCCATGGACAGCTGACCTTTACCACCGTCGACCAGCAGGATGTCCGGCAACTTGCCCTCCCCGTCCTTCAATTTGCTGAAGCGTCGGGTCAGGGCCTGGTGCATCGCGGCATAGTCATCGCCCGGCGTAACGCCTTCAATGTTGTAGCGGCGGTAGTCGGATTTGATGGGGCCTTCCGGGCCGAACACCACGCAGGACGCCACAGTGGCTTCGCCGCTGGAATGGCTGATGTCGTAACACTCGAGACGTTGCGGCGGCTCGTCCAGGCTCAGCACTTCGGCCAGGGCATCGAAACGTGCCGCAACGTGCTGCCGGTTAGCCAGACGCGCGCCCAGTGCTTGCTCGGCATTGGTGACCGCCAATTGCTGCCAGCGCGCTCGTGTGCCGCGCACTCGATGGCTGATGGTCAATTCACGACCGCGCAGCTCTTCGATGGCTGCGATCAGGGTCGGGAAGTCTTCGTGAACCACGTTGACGATCAACTCGCTCGGCAAGTCGCGCTCGGGACTGCTGATGAAATATTGGCCGAGAAACGCGGCCATGACTTCGGAAACGTCCTCCTCGATACCCACCTGCGGAAAGAAGTTCTTGCTCCCCAACACCCGGCCACCGCGCACGCTGATCAAGTGCACGCAGGCGCCTCCCGGGTTGACGAACGCCGCGATCACATCGACATCGCCCGTCCCGCCTTCCATGCTTTGCTGGTCCTGGACCCGACGCAGCAATGAGATCTGGTCACGCAGCTCGGCGGCACGCTCGAATTCGAGGTTAACCGCCGCCTCCTCCATGGCCGCAGACAACTCGTCCGCCAGGGCGTTGCTGCGCCCTTCAAGAAACATCACCGAGTGGCGTACATCTTCGGCATATACTTCAGGCTCCACCAGCCCCACACACGGCGCCTTGCAGCGTTTGATCTGGTATTGCAGACAAGGTCGAGCGCGGTTCTTGTAAAAGCTGTCTTCACACTGACGAACAAAAAAAGCCTTTTGCAGCAGACTCAGGCTTTCGCGAATCGCCCCTGCGCTGGGATAAGGGCCGAAATATTTACCCTTGGCCTTTTTTGCCCCCCGATGGATGCTCAAGCGTGGGAACTGGCCATCCGAGAGAAAAACATAAGGGTAGGATTTGTCGTCGCGCAGCAGGATGTTGTACGGCGGACGCCATTCCTTGATCAGCGTCTGCTCAAGCAACAAGGCCTCGGTTTCGTTGGCCGTGATAGTGGTTTCGACCTGGGCGATACGGCCCACCAGCGCAGCGGTCTTGGGGGCAAGACCGGCTTTGCGGAAATAGCTCGCCAAACGCTTCTTGAGATTTTTGGCTTTGCCGACATAAAGCAGCCGCGCATCGCAGTCGAACATGCGATAGACACCCGGCCGCCCGCTGACCGTCGACAGAAAAGCACTTGGATCGAAGATTTCAGTCATTTTCAGAGGCTGGCATCAACCATGCCGTGACGAACCGCCAGCAGCGTCAACTCGACATCGCTGCTGATCGAAAGCTTCTCGAAAATACGGTAACGGTAGGTATTCACTGTTTTTGGCGACAGGCACAGCTTGTCGGAAATGATCTGCACCTTCTGACAGCCGACAATCATCAAAGCAATCTGGATTTCCCGCTCCGACAAGGCGTCGAAGGGCGAATCATTGGTTGGCTGGAACGATTTGATCGCCAATTGCTGGGCAATCTGCGGGCTGATGTAGCGCTGCCCGGCAAACACCAGGCGAATGGCCTGGACCATTTCCGGCAATCCGGCGCCCTTGGTCAGGTAACCTGCAGCCCCTGCCTGTAACAGGCGGGTAGGAAACGGATCTTCTTCGCACACCGTGACCGCGACGACTTTGATGTCCGGATGACTGCGCAATAATTTGCGCGTGGCTTCAAGACCGCCGATCCCGGGCATCTTGACGTCCATCAGCACCACATCAGGTTTCAACTCACGTGCTTTAAGCAGGGATTCCTCCCCTGACTCAGCCTGGCCGACTACTTGCAGGCCATCGATGTCAGCCAGCATTCGTGTAATGCCTGTACGAACGAGATCATGGTCATCGACTACTAGCACCCTAATCAAGCAGACACCTCGCGATTTGGTCTTATTGGGTTGCCGGACACCTTAGCAAAAAGCAACTGGCAGACCTAGCGGCAAGCAGCATATAAAAAGTTTCAATTTATCTGACAAGGCTTGCCACCTGTGTGTTTCAGCGATGCAGCTCATTGATATCACGCTGCATTCTCAGGAAACACTCGTCTTTACCGACCACCTTCAAGCCCTTTCTTTCGTAGAGCACTTTCGCCGGGTTATTTTCAAAAACAGTCAGGCGTAATGCCGGGCGTCGTTCCTTGCACGCCATGGCGAATACCTGATCGATCGCCCAGGAACCGGCGCCCTGCCCCTGGTACGCTTCTAATAAATGCAATTCGCGGATATACAAGGCTTTAGCATCGCGGCTCAGACTGACATACCCCATCAACGTGTCATCACGCACAATCAGCCAGTTTTCGCGTCCCTCCCAAGCGACATCGAAGGCATCATCCAGCCACAACAGCTCATGTTGAATGTAGTAGCGAAGCATATTTCGACAAGTCAGGTCACGAGCAAAGTCCAAGTCCCGAGACGTTGCCGGACGCAATTCGAAACCCATTCAAGCCTCCGCGACCGCCACGATTTGCCCTTTCCAGCCGTCAGCATCGCGGCGAGCAACCACCATAAGATTCCCCGCCCCCGGCGCCGCCATAATCAACGTCCCGTCCGCTGCCCAGACCGCACTGCGCCCAGCCGACGCCCAGCCACCCGTTGCGCCACCATGGTTGGCCATCAGTACCGCCATCGAGTGGGTGCAAGCATAGCCTTGCAATAGCGCGGTATCTGGAGCGTAGCCGTTTTCTGTGATCAACACGCCCGCGGCATAAAGATCAGCCCCCCTCCGTGCCGCGGCTGCCGCGTGACTGGCGTGAGAAAAATCGGCGCAAACCGCCAGCGCGACGGTGTCGGTACCGATCTTCAATGTCGAACCGCCCGTTCCCGGGACAAATGCCACTTCCTCGCCGGGATGCAGATACTGCTTGCTGTAAACCTCGAGCGAACCATCGGCGCCCAATACCAGAGCACCGATCAATACCGGTGAATCGTCCGACAGACGAATCGGCATCCCAACGACACTGGTCACACCGACTTCCCGCGCGAAATCGCGCAGCGGTTGCAGCACCCCGACGTCTGGCACGATGGCCAGCTCCGCCGCCAAGCCGCGTTCGTACCCAGTCAGTGACAGTTCCGGAAACACCAGCAATTGCACGCCTTGCTCCGCAGCAACCTGCATGAAGCGCTGATGCCAGGCCATATTGGCGGCAAGATCACCGGCGATGGAGATCGATTGAGCAGCGGCAATGGTCAGTGTTGTCATGGTTCGTCCTTGTGACGCTGTGGTGGTTGGGCGCAGTGCGAAGTGTGTCACAACCCCCGACGTACTCAAGCGATAGACCCCCCATGATCATCGATAGCATTTTCTGATTGAATCCGCGTACCGGCCTCTAGTAAGCTCGGCGCATTCATCGGAGACAGACCATGCTCAACGCCCTCTCACAGCTTCGTACCGCCAGCGCCCCGCGCTCGGTTGCGGCTGCCCGGGCGAATGACGTTTGTGCTTCGGTCAGCTTTTATTTTGGGTATTGGTTTAGCCACTGGCGCGCCTGATACCTACAAGGCGCCCACTTTAAACGGGTCGCCACCAGAGAATTCTCAACCCCCGGTCGGCCTCCCGACCGGGGGTTTTGTTTTTTCAGCCCTGAACATTTTTAGCGTCAACCAGACAATTAGAGGATTCACGACATGAACTACGCCACTTATTACCGTTACGACAGTTTTACCGCCTGGCGATTTACCAGCCTCCGCTCGGGACAGCCTGCCGCCTCCGATCGGTCACCCACAGGTGGCAAGCACACACACGCAGCCAATCCGGCCAATTGTCGAACACCCCAGTAGGGCCGAGCGTGCGGGAACGAACCCGCCGCCAGCCCAGGAAGCCCGAATATGAACTCGTCCGTCTCTGCTCTGCCGCTGTCCACCCTGAGCCCTGCCAATGAAGCGCTGACCTTGCGTCTGCCCAGCTCATTGCAACTCAAACAGCAATTACCCCTCAGCAACGCCCTGACCCGGCAAGTCGCCGACCACCGTCAGGCAGTTCGCGCGATCCTCAACGGTGAAGACTCCCGTCTGCTGGTCATCGTCGGCCCCTGCTCGATTCACGATCCCCGTTCAGCCCTCGAATACGCCGCCAACCTGGCCCGTCTGTCTGCGCAAGTCAGCGATGAGATGCTGCTGGTGATGCGTGCCTACGTCGAAAAACCCCGCACCACGATCGGATGGAAAGGCTTGGCCTACGACCCGCATCTGGATGGCAGCGACGACATGGCAGGCGGTTTGACGCTGTCTCGCGAATTGATGCGCGAAATGCTCCAGCTGGGCTTACCCGTTTCCACCGAGCTGCTGCAACCGATGGCCGCCGGCTACTTCGACGACCTGCTGAGCTGGGTCGCGATTGGCGCCCGCACCACCGAATCACAGATCCACCGGGAAATGGCCAGCGGCCTGAGCATGCCGGTCGGGTTCAAGAACGGCACCGATGGCGGTGTGGCTGTTGCCAGCGACGCCATGCGCTCGGCCGCCCATCCGCATCGCCATTTCGGCGTCGATAGCCAAGGGCATCCTGCGATTATTCAGACACCGGGCAACCCCGACACCCACCTGGTACTGCGTGGCGGCCATCGCGGGCCGAACTACGACCGCGACAGCATCACCCAAGTGCACAACGATTTGACCAGGCTCAAGATCCCGGCGCGAATCATGGTCGACTGCAGCCACGCTAATAGCGGTAAAGATCCATTGCGTCAGCCAGCCGTGTTCAATGACGTGCTTGAGCAGCGCCTGCAAGGTGATCGCTCGCTGATCGGCATGATGATTGAGAGCCATCTGTTCGAAGGCTGCCAGCCGTTGAGCCCGTCGCTGCGTTATGGTGTGTCGGTCACGGACGGCTGCCTTGGCTGGGCCGGGACGGAACAATTGTTATTGCAGGCAACCGAGCGACTTCGTGCGCAGCGCCTTACTCGACAGCCAAAGTGACCAATGCCCGCCTTCCGGTTTTCAATCGAATACCGGAAGGCGGTTGACGTTATAAAGGTTTACGAGTGCACTTGAACCAACGTGGCTTCGGACTGCTGGCTCACATCATCGAGACGCTCGACCGAATAGGCTACTCGGACCGTCAAGTCCTGATGCTCACGCCAAAACCTGTAGGGAACGATAAATACAAGCGGTTGACCGGCCATTTCCCTGGAGATTTCACGATCATCGCGATGATTGAAATGCTCACCGTCACATTTCAGGTAAACCAGTTCCCCCTCTTCGGCCTGAGCATTGTCGATTACAACGGTGACACCATCGATCGCATCTTGCAGATCCAGCCAGCCCTCATCGGCTTCCAGCACGGTCGGTGCCAAAAGCGGCTCTCGTTGCAACGGGCCAATCAACAGTTTTGCAGGCTCTGAGAAGCGTGACGCTTGCCCCTTCTGCTCGACGCAATAGCTGATCGTAACGGCTGTCCCGAGATTAGGTGCAATACAGTCGGGACTTACCCAGAACGACAGTTCGCCGCCAACAGCAAAGGATTCGATTTTCAATGTGTCATTGAAACTCGCTTGTGGCGTAACACCTGCCCAGGACAGCAAGACCCGATCTCCAGCCGCCATCCGGGCATACGGTCTGATCGTTACGCGCGCGCCCTCCGTAACTCTGTCCGGATCGAGCGTGCCGCCCACCGCATCGTTCACAATCACAGGCAGCAAGTCTGGCCGGGCATCACCGACGCTCAGGTATAAACGCCCGGACTCCACAGGTCCACGAAGGCGCGCAGTGTAGAGGGTGTAATAAACCTCGAGTGACCCGCCATCCAGTGCGGCGATGTGTACGGCCGATACGCAAAAGACAATCGCCCTGCCCACCTGAGCTTCGCTGACAAAACGTGACACCTCATGCCGATACGCAACACCCTCTGAATCGATACCTGACCAGAACATGACCAGCTTGTCCCCGCAAGCCATGTGCGGGTAAGGCGTGACAGTGACAATGGCCTTATTGTCGGACGGATCGAGCGTGGCGTTATCCGCCTGATCCAGCTGTGGTGCCGCCATGCATTGCTCTACAACATTCAAACTATCTGCTTCATAAGTAGCCATTCATACACTCCAGTCCTTGGAATCAATGCCGCCTTGAGGTCGGCATCGAACGAAGCTTATTGAAACCCGCAGTGCTGATTCGCGCTGCCGGACAATCGCGTCGGCTTGCGCGGTAAAAGGACGTTTCAGAAGTAGGTCATTGCGAGGAAGCTCGCCGTCATCGCTAAAAAGATGTCCGAATATTCCGACCAAGACCTCACGCTCATCCGAACTTTCCTACCATTTCTATTCCGTTTTCATCAGGTTACAGCGGCTTTTTCATACATCGCTGAGCGGGTTGTGTGCTTTAGAGTGCCCCCTTGACCACACACCTGACCCTACTGCGAAAAAGGAATCTACATGCTACGGAATGCAACCACTCAGTATCCGATCCTGCTGGTCCATGGGCTGTTCGGCTTCGATCGCATCGGCAATCTGGAACTGTTCCATGACGTCAAACTGGCCCTGAGAAGTGCCGGCGCGAGGGTTTTCATCCCTCATCTGTCAGCCACCCACAGCAATGAAACTCGCGGCGAACAACTGTTGGCCCAGATCGATCGGGTATTGCAAGGAACCGGTGCAAGCAAAGTCAACCTGATCGGTCACAGTCAGGGCGCACTGGCTGCACGGTATGCTGGAGCGCTTGCGCCGGAGGCGGTCGCTTCGGTGACATCGGTCAGCGGGCCGAACCATGGCTCGGAACTGGCCGATTTCTTGCGCAAGGCGCTGACGCCCGGGCGCCTGCCGGAACAGGTGGCCGGAGCGGTGGCCACCCTGTTCGCCGACTTCCTGTCGTTGCTCAGTGGCAACCGACACCTGCCACAGAACGCCATCGCCGCGCTCAATGCATTGACTACCGAAGGTGTCGGCGCATTCAACGACAAATACCCTCAAGGGTTACCGAAAACCTGGGGCGGCAAGGGTCGCGAATTGGTGAACGGCGTGCGCTACTATTCCTGGAGCGGCACCTTGCAGGGAAATGTCGTCGATGAGGGGCTCCATGCACTCAATCCGCTGCACGGGTTCCTGCGGGCCTTCTCCCACTATTTCACCACCGAAGCCGAGCAAAATGATGGGTTGGTCGGCCGATTCAGCACCCATCTGGGTAAAGTGATCCGTTCGGACTACCCGCTGGATCATCTGGACAGCCTGGGCCAGACAACCGGTCAGGTCCGCCAGGGCATCGACCCGATCTCCCTGTATGTCCAGCATGCCGAACGCTTGAGAAATGCCGGCCTTTAAGCAATGCCAGGATGCCGCGCGATGTAGACGGGACTGAAATTGCCGGAATTGATATTGATGGAACTGATTTTGACGGAACTTTGAGAGAGAAATAGCCCACTGAATCCGGTAGGCTCCGCACTTTATTGAACATTGAATGGAGTATTTTCCCATGGCCAAAGCCACTGCCCGTCACATCCTGGTTTCCAGCGAAGAAAAGTGCAACGAACTCAAAGCCCAAATCGAAGCCGGCGCCGACTTCGCCGAAGTAGCCAAAGCCAACTCCACCTGCCCTTCCAGCCGCCAGGGCGGTGACTTGGGTTCGTTCGGCCCGGGCCAGATGGTCAAGGAATTCGACACCGTGGTCTTCAGCGCGCCAATCAATGTGGTGCAAGGTCCGGTCAAGACCCAGTTCGGTTATCACCTGCTGGAAGTGACCAGCCGTCAGGACTGATCAACGCTTTGAGTTTGCTACATAACGGCCCGCCTTTTGGCGGGCCGTTATGTTTTCGTTACGTGATACGGCTGGCGAGGGACGCGCCGCTAGCGTACAAATTGTGGTTATCGACCACCCGGCTCCAAGGCTGACAATGCGACTGGCTTTCCCTACTTTATTGTTCACTGCCGTGGCCCTGTTGCTGAGTGCCGCCGGTTTGTGCGCTGCACCGCAACATGCGTTGACCGTGTACGGTGAACCGGCGAAATATCCCGCGGGCTTCAGCCATTTCGCCTACACAAACCCGCAAGCGCCCAAGGGCGGCACGATGCGTCGCTCGGCGATGGAAATTGGCCATTTCGACCATATCCTGCCGTACATCGACAAGGGCACGGGTGTCACGCAGATCGACGGCTTGATCTACTCGCCTCTGGCCCAGCGCTCGCTGGACGAGCCCTATACCGTTTACCGCTTGGTGGCCCAACAGATGGAGCGTTCCGACGACGGACTGTCTCTGCGCTTCTATTTGAATCCGAAGGCCCGCTTTGCCGACGGCAAGCCGATCACCGCCGAAGACGTGCGCTACACCTTCGACCTGCTGATGACCCAGGGCAGCCTGCGCTATCGCACGCAATTTGCCGACGTCAAAGGCGTCGAAGTGGAGTCACCACTCACCATTCGGTTCGACTTCAAGAGCAACGAAAACCGTACCCTGCCCCTCGACATCGCCACCTTGCCGGTGTTTCCCGAGCACTGGTGGAAGACCCGCAACTTCGCCAGCGGCGGTGGTTACGAGCCGCCACTGGGCAGCGGGCCGTACCGGGTAAGTAAAGTCGATTCCGGGCGCAGCATCACCTTCGAGCGTAACGCCGACTGGTGGGGCAAGGATTTACCGGTCAGCCGCGGCCTGTACAACTTCGATCATTTCAGCATCGAGTACTTCGGCGATACCGACGTTGCCCGTCAGGTGCTGCGTGGCGGCGCCTATGACTACAACCGGGAATTCTCCGCCACCGCCTACTCCATCGGCTACGAAAGCCCGGCCCTGAGTGACGGTCGCCTGCAAAAGGCCCACTTGGCCAAAGAGGCACCGCAAACGGCCCAGGGGTTTGTGTTCAACCTGCAAAACCCGATGTTCCATGACCGCCGCGTGCGCCAGGCCCTGGCCATGCTCTGGGATTTCGAATGGAGCAACCGGCAGATGATGCGTGACCTGTACATCCGCCAACAGAGCTTCTTTTCCAACACCGACCTCGCAGCCCGACAACTGCCCGACGCGGGTGAGCGGGCGATTCTCGAGCCGTTGCGCGGGCAGATCCCCGACGAAGTCTTCACCCAGGTCTTCGAAGCCCCGAAAACTGACGGTAGCGGCATGATACGCGACAAACAGCTGCAGGCCCTGGACTTGCTCGAACAGGCAGGCTGGAAACCCGATGGCGATCAACTGGTCAATGCCCAAGGTCAATCGCTGAGCTTCACTTTCCTGGTCAGCCAGAATGGCATGGACCGGCTACTGCTGCCTTATAAGCGCACCCTGAAACAAATCGGCATCGACCTGAATATTCGCCGCATCGACGCCTCCCAGTACGTAAACCGCCTGATGTCCCGGGACTACGACATGATCGTCACCGGCTACCCGGTCACCACTTCGCCGGGCAACGAGCTGTACAACTACTTTGGCTCGATGGCGGCCAACGATCCCGGTTCCAACAACTACATGGTGCTGAAGAACCCGGCGGTCGATACGCTGGTCAATGGCCTGGTTCGCGCCACCACCCAGGCTGACATGCTTCGCTACGCCCATGCCCTGGACCGAGTACTGCAATGGAACTTCTATTGGATTCCCAATTATTACCCGCCAGGCAGCTCGACCGTGTGGTGGAACCGCTTCGGCATTCCCTCTGTGCAAGCGAGCAATGACGAAGCCATCGAGAGTTGGTGGGAAGTGAGCACCACCCCTTTGACCAACCAACAGATGACTGCCGAGCTCATCAAACGCGGCAAACCCGGAGGGCCGCACTGATGTGGGCTTACATACTGCGGCGCTTGCTGCTGATCATTCCGACACTGGTGATCATTCTTCTGGTCAATTTCGTTATCGTCCAGGCCGCACCCGGTGGCCCGGTGGAACAGGCCATCGCGCGCCTGCAAGGCATCGGCGGCGCAAGTGTCGGCGGCACTTCCAGCGAAGCCGTGCAGGGCAGTTCGCGTGCCAGCCGTGGGCTAGACCCTCAGTTGATCAAAGAGATCGAAAAACAATACGGCTTCGATAAGCCCGCGCCAGAACGTCTGTGGCTGATGCTCAAGAGCTACGCCCGCCTCGACTTCGGCAAGAGCTTTTTCCGCGGCGCCACTGTCACCGACCTGATTCTGGAAAAAATGCCGGTGACCATTTCCCTCGGGCTCTGGGCCACGTTGATCACCTACCTGGTGTCGATCCCTCTGGGCATCCGCAAGGCCGTGCACCACGGCAGCCATTTCGATATCTGGAGCAGCACCGCGATCATCATCGGTTACGCCATGCCGGCGTTCCTGTTCGCGATGTTCCTGATCGTGGTCTTCGCTGGCGGCACGTCGTTGAACTGGTTCCCGGTGCGTGGCTTGGTCTCGGACAATTTCGAGTCGCTGTCGACCCTGGGCAAAATCGCCGATTACTTCTGGCACCTGGTGCTGCCAGTGACGGCGCTGGTGGTCGGCGGTTTCGCGACCCTGACCATTCTCACCAAAAACTCCTTCCTCAATGAAATCACACGCCAATACGTGGTCACCGCCCGCGCCAAAGGTTTGAGCGAACGCCAGGTGCTTTACGGCCATGTGTTTCGCAACGCCATGCTGCTGGTGGTGTCGGGAATTCCCCAGGCCTTTATCAGCGTTTTCTTCGCCGGCTCGCTGTTGATCGAAGTGATTTTCTCCCTCGATGGCTTGGGTCGCATGAGTTATGAAGCCGCGGTGTCACGGGACTATCCGGTGGTGTTCGGTTCGCTGTTCATCTTCACCCTGTTCGGCCTGCTGATAAAACTTATCGGCGACCTCTGCTACACCCTGGTCGACCCGCGTATCGACTTCGCCGCGAGGAACGCCTGATGTTCAAGCTCTCGCCGCTGGGCCGTCGCCGTTTCGAGCGTTTCAAGAAAAACCGCCGGGGCTGGTGGTCGTTGTGGTTGTTTATCGGCCTGTTCCTGTTGACCCTGGGCGGCGAGCTGATCGCCAACGACAAACCGCTGATGGTCAGTTATCAAGGCTCGCTGTACTTCCCGGCGTTCAAACGCCACACCGAACAGGAATTTGGCGGGCAATTGCCATTCCAGGCCGATTACCGCAGCGATTACGTACAAAAGCTGATCCACAAGGATGGCGGCTGGATGCTGTTCCCGCCGATCCCGTTCAGCGATGACACGCCCAATTACGACCTCAACCAACCGGCACCGAGCCCGCCCTCGAAGGTCAACTGGCTGGGTACCGACGATCAGGCCCGCGATGTGCTGGCCCGGGTGATTTTCGGTGCGCGGGTGTCGATCCTGTTCGCACTGGCGCTGACCTTCATCAGCGCGTTGATCGGCATCACCGCCGGCGCGCTGCAAGGCTATTACGGCGGTTGGGTCGACCTGCTCGGTCAGCGCTTGCTGGAAGTCTGGTCGGGGCTGCCAGTGCTGTACCTGCTGATCATTCTGTCGGGCTTCGTCGAGCCGAATTTCTGGTGGCTGTTGGGAATCATGGCGCTGTTCTCCTGGCTGGCCCTGGTGGACGTGGTGCGCGCCGAGTTCCTGCGCGGGCGCAACCTGGAATACGTCAAGGCCGCCCGTGCGCTGGGCCTGACCGACCGCAAGGTGATCGTGCGGCACATTCTGCCCAACGCGATGAATGCCACCCTGAGTTATTTGCCATTCATTTTGACCGGGGCGATTTCCACTCTCACGGCGCTGGATTTCCTCGGTTTCGGCATGCCGGCCGGCAGTGCATCGCTGGGTGAGTTGATCGGTCAAGGCAAGCAGAACCTGCAAGCACCGTGGCTGGGGCTGACGGCATTTTTCACCCTGGCGCTGATTCTTTCTTTACTGGTGTTCATCGGCGAGGCATTGCGTGATGCCTTTGACCCACGATCTTGACGCGGACTATTGATATGACTGACAACCTGATCGAAATCCGTGACCTCAACGTGGCCTTCAGCGGCCAGACCGTGGTGCGCAACCTGTGCCTGGACATCCGCCCCGGCGAATGCCTGGCGCTGGTCGGCGAGTCGGGCTCCGGCAAGTCGGTGACCGCGCACTCGATCCTGCAACTGCTGCCCGAAAACGGCACGCAAACCACTGGCAGCATTCGCTATCGCGGCCAGGAATTGATCGGCGCCGACGCCAACGTCTTGCGCGAACTGCGCGGCAACCGGATCGCGATAATCTTCCAGGAGCCGGTGACCTCCCTCAATCCGCTGCACAGCATCGAAAAGCAGATCGGCGAAACCCTGTTGCTGCACAGAGGGCTGGGTGGCAAAGCGGCACAAGCGCGGATTCTCGAGTTGTTGCAGCTGGTGGGCATCCAGAAACCCGAAGAGCGGCTCAAGGCCTACCCGCACCAACTGTCCGGCGGCCAGCGGCAACGGGTGATGATCGCCATGGCCCTGGCCTGCGAACCGGAATTGCTGATCGCCGACGAGCCGACCACCGCGCTGGATGTGACGGTGCAGCGCAAGATCCTGCGGCTGCTTAAATCCCTGCAAGAGCAGCTTGGCATGTCGCTGCTGCTGATCAGCCACGACCTCAATCTGGTGCGCAGCATGGCCCAACGGGTGTGCGTGATGCACGCCGGGGAAATCGTCGAGCAGGCACCTTGCGAAACGCTGTTCACCGAGCCAAAACACCCTTACAGCTGCGTGCTGCTGAACGCCGAACCGGAAGGTGAAGCCCTGCCCCGGGACGAGCGTGAAAAGGTCCTGGAAGTGAACAATTTGCAGGTGCAGTTCGTCATCGGTGGCGGCCTGTTCCAGCGTAAAACTTACCTGCGCGCGGTGGACGGCATCAGCCTGAACGTTCAGCGCGGCAAGACTTTGGGCATCGTCGGCGAGTCCGGTTCGGGCAAGTCCACCCTTGGTCAGGCGATCCTGCGCTTGCTTGATTCCGAAGGCAGCATTCGCTTTCAGGGGCAGGCGCTGGATGGCCTGACGCAAAAGCAGCTGCGGCCATGGCGCAAGAAGATGCAGGTGGTGTTCCAGGATCCCTTCGGCAGCCTCAGTCCGCGAATGTCGGTGGCGCAGATCATCAGCGAAGGTCTTGAGGTGCACAGCCAGTCCACCCCGGATGAATGCGAAGCCCAGGTGATCAGGGTGCTGGAAGAAGTCGGCCTCGACCCGCAAAGCCGTCATCGCTACCCGCACGAATTCTCCGGCGGCCAACGCCAGCGCATCGCCATTGCCCGCGCGTTGGTGCTGAAACCGGCACTGATTCTGCTCGACGAACCGACCTCGGCGCTGGATCGCACGGTGCAAAAACAAGTGGTCGCCCTGCTCCGCCAGCTTCAGGAAAAATATGGCCTGACCTACTTGTTCATCAGCCACGACCTGGCGGTGGTGCGCGCCCTGGCCCACGACATGATCGTGATCAAGGACGGCAAAGTAGTGGAAAGCGGCGCGAGCCATGATGTGTTCGAGTCGCCGCAGCATCCGTATACCAAAGAGCTGTTGGCGGCGGCGCATCCGGGGTAGGCATAATCTGTGTCATGCAGTTGGACCGCGAAGGCGCCCGCCCAGACACCCTACATTCTGGACATGAAGCCCATGAACACCACCGAAAGCCTCAAGGACTACCAGCGCGTTCGCACCCTGGCGATCCGCTCACTGTTCGAAATCATCGAGCAATCGAGCGAAGGCACGGTGATTGTCGACCGCGATGCGAACATCGTCTGGATGAACGAGCGCTATGCCCGGCGCTTCGGTCTGGAGTCGGCCGCAGGTGCGATCGGCAGGGCCTGTGAAAGCGTGATCCCCGGCAGCCTGTTGCGCGAAGTGGTGCGCACTGGACGCCCCATCCTGCTGGACATGCAAGACACCCCCAAGGAACCGCTGATAGTGATGCGCCTGCCGATTCACGACGATGCCGGCGCGGTGATCGGCGCCATCGGTTTTGCCCTGTTCGATGAATTGCGCAGCCTGTCACCGATGCTCAAGCGCTACCTGAGCATGCAGGAAGAACTGGCATCGACCCGCTCGCTGTTGCGGGCGCGGCAGACCAAGTACAACTTCGCCCATTTCATCGGCACCAGCGCCGCCAGCCTCGAAGTCAAACGCCGCGCCCGGCGCAGCGCCAGTGCCGAGTCACCGGTGTTGCTGCTCGGCGAAACCGGTACCGGCAAGGAGTTGCTGGCCCAGGCGATCCACGGCGCCTCGCCTCGTGCGCACAAAGCTTTCGTCAGTATCAACAGCGCGGCGATTCCCGAGTCGCTGCTGGAAGCCGAGTTCTTCGGCACTGCCCCCGGCGCCTTCACCGGCGCCGATCGCAAGGGTCGCACCGGCAAGCTGCAGATCGCTCAGGGCGGCACGCTGTTTCTCGATGAGATCGGCGATATGCCGCTGCCTCTGCAAAGCAAGTTGCTGCGGGTGCTGCAGGAAAAGGAATTCGAGCCGGTGGGCTCCAACGAAGTGATCCAGAGCGATGTGCGGGTGATCGCAGCCACCTCTACCGATCTGGAAGCGGCGATCAAACGCGGCGAGTTTCGCGCCGATTTGTATTACCGCCTCAACGTGCTGCCGATTCAGGTCCCGCCCCTGCGTGATCGCCTCGACGACCTGCCAGCCCTCAGTGAAGCGATCCTCGAAGAGCTGCGCAGTCAGCACGAACTGAACCCCGAAGCTTTGGATTTGTTGGGTCAACACGCCTGGCCGGGGAACATCCGCGAACTGCGCAACGTCCTGGAACGCGCGGCCTTGCTCAGTGATGATTTGATGCTGAACGCGGCGGATATCCGCTCGGCGATTGGCAGTTTTACCCCAGTGCAGCGTGTGGTGCCTCTGCCCCTTCAACCGATTGCCCATGAAACCTTCAGTGAAGCTCGCGAACGGTTTGATCGGCAGTTGATTGAATCCGCCCTCGCGCAATGCGGCGGGAAGGTTATCGAAGCGGCGGCGCGGTTGGGGCTGGGGCGATCGACGTTGTACAAGAAGATGGTGGCGTTGGGGATTGCTGAGTCTCTATAAAGAGACATTGATCTCTATTGGTAGATATGACCTCTTCGCGGGCAAGCCTCGCTCCTACAAGTGGTGCGTTGACGTTCCCCGTAGGAGCGAGGCTTGCCCGCGAAAGCGTCAGCCCAACCACCAAAAATCTCAATACAGAGACAAAAACCCACACAACTCTCTCATTAATTAATAAACCCTTTATATTTCAACAACTTATCTTCTGGCACGAAACTCGCTATAGCCCTTCCCACAAAGCTTCACCCTACAAAAATAACAATCGAAGGAGACACACCATGAGTGTGATCATTGCCTTGGCAGCTCTTACGCTGCTGATGGTGGCTGCCTACCGTGGCTACAGCGTTATCCTCTTTGCCCCGATCGCCGCCCTCGGCGCGGTCCTGCTCACCGACCCTTCCGCCGTTGCCCCCGTCTTCACCGGGGTGTTCATGGAAAAAATGGTCGGCTTCGTCAAACTGTATTTCCCGGTGTTCCTGCTCGGTGCCGTGTTCGGCAAGCTGATCGAGTTGTCGGGCTTCTCCCGCTCCATCGTCGCAGCGGCGATTCGTTTGCTCGGCACTCGCCAGGCGATGCTGGTGATCGTGCTGGTCTGCGCCCTGCTCACCTACGGCGGCGTGTCGCTGTTTGTGGTGGTGTTTGCGGTCTACCCGTTTGCCGCCGAGATGTTCCGCCAGAGCAATATCCCCAAGCGCCTGATCCCGGCGACCATCGCCCTCGGCGCATTTTCGTTCACCATGGACGCCCTGCCCGGCACGCCGCAGATCCAGAACATCATCCCCAGCACCTTCTTCAACACCACCGCCTGGGCTGCGCCGTGGCTGGGTGTAATCGGCACGATTTTCGTGTTCTGCGCCGGCATGCTGTTCCTTCAGAGCCAGCGCAACAAGGCCCAGCGCAGCGGTGAAGGGTATGGTTCAGCGCTGCGCAACGAGCCGGAAACCGCACCGGACATCAAGCTGCCCAACCCATGGATCGCACTGTCGCCGCTGTTGATGGTGGGCCTGATGAACCTGCTGTTCACCCGCTGGATTCCAGAGTGGTACGGCAAGACGCACAGCCTTTCGCTGCCGGGTATGGCAGCACCGGTGACCACCGACATCGCCAAGCTGACAGCGATCTGGGCGGTCCAGGCAGCCTTGCTGGTAGGCATCGTCATGGTGCTGGTGTTCGCCTTTCAGACGATTCGCGGCAAGTTGGCAGAAGGCAGTAAAAGTGCGGTCAGCGGAGCGCTGCTGGCGGCGATGAACACCGCGTCGGAATACGGTTTCGGTGCAGTGATCGCCTCGTTGCCGGGTTTTCTGGTGCTGTCCGGCTGGCTCAAAAGCATTCCCAACCCGCTGGTCAACGAAGCGATTACCGTGACCCTGCTGGCCGGCATCACCGGTTCGGCGTCGGGCGGCATGAGTATCGCTTTGGCAGCAATGTCCGAGACATTCATCAGCGCCGCCCACGCCGCCAATATTCCACTGGAAGTGCTGCACCGGGTCGCCGCGATGGCCAGTGGCGGCATGGACACCCTGCCGCACAACGGCGCGGTGATTACTTTGCTGGCGGTCACCGGTTTGACCCACCGCGAGGCCTACAAAGACATTTTCTGTATTACGCTGATCAAGACACTCGCTGTTTTTGTGGTGATCGGTACTTTCTACGCCACTGGCATTGTGTGAGGTATTCATGACGACTCTTTCGGGCAAGACCGCACTGGTCACCGGTTCCACCAGCGGCATCGGCCTGGGAATCGCCCTGAGCCTGGCCAGGGCTGGCGCCAATCTGATTCTCAACGGTTTCGGCGATGCGTCGACGGTGATCGCCGAGGTCGAACAATTCGGTGGCAAGGTCGGCCATCATCCGGCCGACGTCAGCGACCCGGCGCAGATCGCCGACATGATCGAGTACGCCGAGCGTGAGTTCGGCGGCGTGGATGTCCTGGTCAACAACGCGGGCATCCAGCATGTGGCGCCGGTGGAAGATTTTCCCGTGGAGCGCTGGGACTCGATCATTGCGATCAACCTGTCGTCGGTGTTTCACAGCACCCGGTTGAGCTTGCCGGGGATGCGCACCAAGGGCTGGGGACGGATCATCAACATCGCCTCGGTGCATGGCCAGGTCGGTTCGGTGGGCAAGGCCGCGTACGTCGCGGCCAAGCATGGCGTGATCGGCCTGACCAAGGTGGTCGGTCTGGAAACCGCTACGACGAACGTCACCTGCAACGCCATCTGCCCGGGTTGGGTGCTGACGCCACTGGTGCAGAAGCAGATCGATGATCGCGCCGCGACCGGGATCGACCCCCAGCAGGCGCAACATGATTTGCTGGCCGAGAAGCAGCCGTCCCTTGAATTCGTGACACCGCCGCAGCTGGGCGAGTTGGTGCTGTTTTTATGCAGCGAAGCCGGTAGCCAGGTGCGTGGCGCCGCGTGGAATATTGATGGTGGGTGGTTGGCGCAGTAACTCGCCGCTAGCCCCCTGACACTGATCGTTCCCACGCTCTGCGTGGGAATGCAGCCCGGGACGCTCCGCGTCCAAAAAGCGGATGCAGAGCGTCCATTGGGGCATTCCTTTGCTGCGCGTGGGAACGATCTGGATGCATAAACAAGAAGAGGCCAAGCCATGTCCGACATCCTCTGGCAACCCGGCACCGAGCGCATCGGCAAGACCCGCATGGAGGCCTTCCGGCGCTTCGTCAATCAGCGACACACCCTTGAGATCGCCGACTACCCTGCCCTGCACCAATGGAGCATCGATCAACGGGCAGCTTTCTGGCAGGCCATCGTCGATTTCTTCGACATCCGTTTTCACGATCAACCGGACGCTGTGCTGATAGAAGGTGAACAAATGCCCAGCGCCCAGTGGTTTCCCGGCGCCACGCTGAACTTCGCCGAACACCTGTTGCGCCGTCGCGACGATGCCGTGGCGGTGGTGGCCATCGGCGAAAACGGCCAACGAGAACAACTGACCTGGGCCGAACTGGTGAGCCATGTCGCGGGTTTTCAAAATGGCCTGAAAGCCGCCGGTGTCGGCCTCGGCGATCGTGTAGCCGCGTGCATGCCAAACACCTGGCAAACCCTGGTGGCGATGCTCGCCACCACCAGTCTGGGCGCGATCTGGTCCTGTTCTTCACCCGATTTCGGCACCCACGGGGTGATCGATCGCTTCGGCCAGATCGAGCCGAAAGTGCTGATCACCTGCGCCGGTTACCGCTACGCCGGCAAAGAGATCGACCAGACCACCAAGGTCAATGAAATCCTCGGACAACTGCCGTCCTTGCAGCAATTGATCGTTGTGCCTTACGCACGTCCTCAAGCGCGCATCGAGGATTTCCGCTGCCAGGCCAATGTGACGCTGTGGGACGATTTTTACGACCCGGGCGGCGAGCCGCAATTCGTTCCCGTGCCTTTCGCCCATCCGCTGTACATCCTCTACTCCAGCGGCACCACCGGCGTACCGAAGTGCATTGTGCACGGCACCGGCGGCGTGCTGCTGCAACACGTCAAGGAACATGGCCTGCACACCGACCTCGGTGCCGGCGACCGTTTGTTCTACTACACCACCTGCGGCTGGATGATGTGGAACTGGCTGGTCTCGGCCCTTGCCGTCGGCAGCGCCGTGGTGCTGTATGACGGCTCGCCGTTTCATCCGGGTCCGGAGCGCTTGATCGACCTGATCGACGACGAACGCCTCAACGTCTTCGGCACCAGCCCGAAATTCCTCACTGCGCTGGAAAGCAATGGCTTGAAGCCGTGCGAAAGTCATGACCTGAGCAGCCTGAGAACCATCCTGTCCACCGGCTCGGCGCTGTCGCCGCAAAGCTTCGATTACGTCTACCGCGCGTTCAAGTCCGACCTGTGCCTGTCCTCGATGTCCGGCGGCACCGACATCGTTTCGTGTTTTGTGATCGGCAATCCGGTGCTGCCGGTGCGCCGTGGCGAAATGCAGTGCAAAGGCCTGGGCATGGCGGTCGAAGTCTGGAACGACGCCGGGCAGCCTGTGATCGGGGAAAAGGGCGAACTGGTGTGCACCCGACATTTTCCGGCGATGCCCATCGGACTATGGCATGACCCTGATGGGGAAAAGCTGCGAAAGTCCTATTTCAGCCTGTTCCCCGGCGTCTGGGCCCAGGGCGATTATGCCGAGCAACTGCCCCATGGAGGGATGCTGATCCACGGCCGCTCGGATGCGGTGCTCAACCCCGGTGGCGTGCGCATCGGCACGGCGGAAATCTATCGTCAGGTGGAGAAAGTCCCGCAGGTGCTGGACAGCGTCGCCATCGGTCAGCAATGGCAGGATGACGTGCGAGTGGTGCTGTTTGTGCGCTTACGCGACGGCGTGGAACTGGATGAACCGCTGCAACAGCAGATCCGCCAGGTGATCCGCGCCAACACCACTCCACGGCATGTGCCGGCGAAGATTGTCGCGGTGACGGACATTCCACGGACCATCAGCGGCAAAGTGGTCGAGCTGGCGGTGAGGAATGTGGTGCATGGCCAGAAGGTGAAGAACACCGACGCACTGGCCAACCCCGAGGCACTGGAGCAGTTTCGCGACCGCCCCGAATTGAATGACTGAAACACCCTTCGCAGGAGCTGCCGCAGGCTGCGATCTTTTGATTTTTGGTGTTAGATAAATTGCTAAATATCCAAAAATCGCAGCCTTCAGCAGCTCCTATGGGGGGTCGCCAGGAGGGTGCCGCTAAATTTAGTTCAGGGTTACCAGGACCGGTTCGGCAATTTTGCCATCGCCGCTTGCCATAGCGGCCTGCAGGATGGACATGTTGTTGTCATAGGTCAGCTTGTCGGTGTACAACTGACTGAGCAGCGACGTGACCACAGCCAGGGAGTCGGCATTTTCGAAAGCATTGTATTGCACCACCGCACCATCCTCGGCCACCGGAAGTTGCCCTGCAGCCAAGTTCAGCAGTGGCGCGACATCCAGCACTTGCTGTTTGCCACCTGCATTTGCCATATCGATGGCATAGCCGACATCCTTTGTCTGAGCCGCACCGTGGAGCATTTCATGAATCAGATCGTCAGCCACTACGCCATGGTTGAAACCATGACGGATGAAATGCTTATTTAGATTTCCCGTGTAGATTTCAATGAACGCTGTACCGGGTTGATCAGCAGCATTCAAGGCCTTCCAATGCTTGTAAGCGTCCGTGTTGAATGCAGCAATGTTGCCGTTATCCTTGAACGGGTCGAGAATAAAATTGCTCAGGGAGAAACCTGCGAAGTCTGTCCTGATCAGTTTCAGGTATTTCAATACTCGATCACGGGCACCGGCCGTATTTCTGCCCAAAAACATCTTCATGACAACATCGCGTTCCTTTGTGAAGTCATGAAGACTCAAAGCATTGATCGCGTTTTCAATTTTTGCTTTTGCCTGTGGCAAGCTTTTCTCAATGAAATGACGGGTATAACTGACTGGCAACGTTTTGAATCGAGGAATTCTGACGGGTGTCTGAAACGTGAAGTTGCTCAGCTTCGGCCCCCAGGGTTTACCGGTTCGGTCAAGGGCATACCATTTGAAGTCTTTACGCGCCGCCACAACGGTCAACGTTTCAGCACTTCCGCTGTGGGGTCGCCAAGTGCCCTGCCCGGTTTTCACGCCATGGGTTGTGCCAATCAGGCTTTGAGGTTTATGGGCTCCTTTGATATGCCTCAGCTGTTCCTTCGCCATGGCAACGATCTCTTGGACCTGCCCGCTCAATCGCATCCCTCCCTTGTAAACCAGCTTCCCTGTACCTTTCAGTATCGATGGCACGTCGTCCAACGGGTTAAAGATGGAAATGCCCGTACCAATAACCAGCTTGGCCAGACCTGTGAGCCGGGAGGCCATGCGAGAAGTCTTGGCCACCATACTCGCGGCCTTGGCGCCTGCGCCTGCAAAGGTCGCCACCAGAGCAATAGCATCCATGGCGCAACCATAGATGCCATCAACCACAAGATTGTGTTCCCCGGTAGACAGATCCTGTACGCACTTTTTGAACGGCACCGCGAGATCGACGATATAGGTGGCAATTCTTTCGCCTGTTGCACGCTCCAGTTCAAGCGCCGTGGGTTGAGTAGCGCTCGCTTCGAGTTGTTCGAACGTCATCAACGGGTGATGAGCTACGATGAATTGTGCGACTCGGGCAAGCTGCGGTTCTGCGAAATTCTGGTACTCACTTCTCTTCGGACTTGATGGCGTGACCGGCGCTGGCAATACGGCTAACTTGTCGATAATCGCCTTGCTGCGGATGACCTGGAAATCGTTCGCTACGCCCTCGGTATAGCATTTGAAATTGACTGGCAGACTTTCTTCAGGTGTCGGCGACACATGTGTTTTCAGATCGCCGCTGAAATCCATCCTTGCAGCCGACTGTAATTTTCCGGTACTGACGATCAGCCTTCCGAGTTCGTCGTTTTTATGTATCTCGCCGCGCAAAGTAAAAATCTCATAACACGATACGCGGCCACGATAGGAAACGCACATCACAATGCCAAAACGCCCTGTAGCGGCATCTTTACCTTTTTGACTCTCCACCGGTTCCTGAAAGACAAATGGGCCTGATATCGGCCTTTCTCGCATGAATACCGCTGAGTGACGGAGGGTGAAAAAAGTGACCTCACCGTTCAGAACATTCTGCAATTCGAAAAAGGAAAGCCGCGCGAGCGCTAACTTGATGCTTGTCGCGAGTGCTTTATTCAACTCGCTCAGGTAAAGATGTAATTGACGATGAAATTCATCGTTATTTTTCCTCATCAGTAACAGCAGCGGGTAACGAGTGTAAACACTGGCAACCGTGGGATCGTAGAGGTTCGGTTCTTTCTGGCCGCTGATATCGCGCAACAGATCCGGGGAACGGTGATTGGGGAAAACAGCGCGAAAGTCCCACTGACCTTTCACCAGATCGCCCGACATATGCAAGTCAACCATGGACATCTTGGTCGGCGAAGCATAGAGCCCCGGTTGCTGAGAAAGTACCGGCAGCTCGAGGAAATCACAGTTCGGGGCAGCGCGCTCCAAGGCCGCTCGCGCGATGGTTTTCCTGTCGGGCAATGGGGTGGAATACGCTTGGACGACCTGTGAAAAATTAGCCCCATATTGCTGATACGCGGTAATTGCACGTTGCGTCGTTTCTTGTTCGGTTCGACGCAGTTCTTCATTCGTCACCACGCCGTTAACCAGGGCCCAGTCAACGATCGGATCAATCAATGCCAAGGTGTGCAAATTCGCCAAAGACTGGCTGACCGGTTCCTGTTCCGCGTATGCCATGATCTGCGCATAAGTCATCACACGCGAAGCGCCACGGGTGACGGCTTCGACCAGTGCCACTCCACGGCAAAAGGACACCCATTCAACCGAACCGATCAGAATGGAAGTCGGAACCTGTCTGACCAGGAACTCGGGCGCCGTTTGCGCCAACAACAGATGAATCGCCAAGGGAGCCGTGTCGTGCGTTGCCCATCCATTGACAACGATGTGATCGCGCAAAGCCTCAAGGACGATGGCTGACGGCCTCCCGATATAACTTGGCGAGTACATTTCAAAGCTGCCGACAGATTTCCTTCCCTGGCTCTTGCCAATAAAAGGATTGATATCCAGCAACATGGCGGTAATGAATACTTGCCCAAGTTGTTGCGGGGAAATTTCCTGATCGGCCTCCACTCCAAACCACCCCAACAGCTCCAGGTACTTCTTGGCATACTCCTGAGAGATCGAGTGGCTGATCAATTGTTTTATCAACACGGCGGCATTGTCGTGCAGTGCAATCGCGGAAGCTGTTTCGCGGAACAGGACATCGAGCAGTCTTTCGCCCTTCGGAACAAGTTTGGCAGTTGCGTTCCTGATGGCTTTGCACTGTTCGGCAGACAAAACGATCAACGATTGATCATCGGCAACGATCTGTCCCCAGTAATTGCCAAGATGATCGATTTCAGGAAAATCAAATTCAAAATAATCTATCAGGCCTTTGACTTGCGCAACATTCTTGGGCACATCGAAACCGTGAAACTGAAGCCATTGGTCGACAACTATAATATTGTCCGTCCATATGTTACCTCCAGCTTCCCTGGCAACTTCCACAAGGATTTCCATAGCCTTTTGGCCATATGGAAAATTTTCGAAGTAACCCAGCTTGACGAAATCTTTCCAGTCCGAGCCACTCCATACTTCCAGCTTGCCGGAATCGGTAACGCGAAGAGGCAGGGGTCCGATAACATACTCTTGAGTCAATGCACTTCTTATAGCAACTGTGCTGGTCAATTCATTCAATAGAACGCTTCCCGGCACATAAATCTCATACAACGAAGAATCCTTCTGTAACTCCAGCTCATATTCGAACCAATCGATTGGTTCGTCACCACTGTAGTCTTTCAAGCATTCTTTCAGGCCAGTCAAAACCAATTGCCGCTCCACGGCATCCGCTTCTTGACGCTGTTGCTCATCACTATCTGATGCATACTTATAGGATTTATTTACACGTTCAAAGCTCATGACTAACCTTATATAAATTAACTTGCCGACTTATTCAGCCAAGACAGTCTTACTGACCAAAACCAGACAATCCAGCAGCAATCTATTAAGTAACATTTCCGACAAGCCAACAACGTAAAAACCAGCAAACTACAAATCAGCCTCAAACTCCCTACTCTCTAAAACTTGAGTCAATCACAGAAGCAGAACCACTCTTAAGTTTTAGATGTAACTTCAGGTTAGCAACCGAGACAGTGTGTTTTAACACCTGCTACAACCAACTTATTGTAGGCGCAGCCTTCGGCAGCGCCTACAAGGGTATGCGTCAGTCCACTAATCCCCATTCTCCCGGCGGGGTATGGGGCCCCGGCGCGGCCTCGGCGTGCATTTTCAGGCGCAGTCGCAAGTTGTTCACCGAGTCCGCATGTTTCAGCGCCTGCGCCTCATCAATCGCGCCCTCGGCAAACAGCGCGAACAGCGCCCCATCAAACGTCTGCATCCCCGCCTCTGAAGATTTCTCCATGATTCCCTTGAGCTCGCCAAACTCATTGCGCCTGATCAGGTCGCCGATGGTCGGCGTTCCCAGCATCACCTCCACCGCCGCCCGGCGCTGCCCATCGCGGGTACGCACCAAACGCTGGGAAACAAAGGCCTTGAGGTTATTGCCCAGGTCATGGAGCAGTTGCGTCCGGCGTTCTTCGGGGAAGAAGTTGATCACGCGGTCCAGCGCCTGATTGGCGTTGTGCGCATGCAAAGTGGAAATTACCAGATGGCCGGTATCGGCAAACGCCAGCGCGTGCTCCATAGTCTCGCGGTCGCGGATCTCGCCGATCAGCACCACGTCCGGCGCCTGGCGCAGGGTGTTTTTCAACGCTGCATGAAAGCTGCGGGTGTCTACGCCGACTTCACGCTGGTTGATGATCGACTTCTTGTGCCGATGGATAAACTCGACCGGGTCTTCAATGGTGATGATGTGGCCGCTGCTGTGGCGGTTGCGGTAATCGATCAGCGCCGCCAGCGAGGTCGATTTGCCCGAACCGGTCGAACCGACGAACAGTATCAGCCCCTGCTTGAGCATCACGGTTTCGAGCAGCACCGGTGGCAGCTTGAGGTCTTCGAAGCGTGGAATGTCGAGCTTGATGTTGCGCGCCACGATGGACACATCGTTACGCTGCTTGAAGATATTGAGCCGAAAGCGTCCGACCCCCGGCAGGGAAAGCGCCAGGTTCATTTCCAGTTCGCGATCGAACTCCAGGCGCTGTTCGGCGTCCATGATGGACGCGGCAATAGCCGCGACTTCACCCGGTTTGAACGGTTGCTCGGTCAGGGACTTGAGCACACCGTCAAATTTCGCGCTGGGTGGCGCGCCCGTGGACAGGTAGAGATCGGAGCCATTGCGGCTGGCCAGAGTTTGCAACAGTGCATCGATTTCCATGGCAAAAAGCACCCGCGAAGCATTCAATTGAAAAAATGACCCAAAACGGGTCATCCAGCGTCTACCGCCATGCAAGGATAGTAGACGCCGCCACACCGACTCACGCGCAGGACATTGTAATGAACGCACCACCGACCGCCAGCGACGCCCAGGCCCTGATTGCCCGACTGGACTGGACAAACAACCCGCTGGGCGCCGCCGATCACTGGCCGCAGAGCCTGCGCACCGCCGTGGACATTGTGATTCACTCGCCAATGCCGATGCTGTTGCTGTGGGGCTCGCAGCTTACGCAGATCTACAACGACGGCTTCGCCTTCCTCGCCGGCAGCAAACACCCTCACGCTTTCGGACAACCGACGCACCTGATCTGGCCAGAACTGAAAGACTTCACCGACCCGATTTACAGCGCCGTCCTACAGGGCCAGGTGCGAACCTACAGCGAACAGCGCTTTACCTTGCAACGCGACGGGCAAGATTCCGACTTCTGGCTGGATTTGACCTACAGCCCCATTCGCAATGAAAGCGCCGAGGTCGCCGGCATTCTGGTCACGGCCATCGAAACCAACGAACGCCGCCGCATCGCCCTGGAACTCGAGCAGCGCTCCGCCGCCAGCCTCAAGGCCCAGCAGGAAACCGAGCAGCGCCTGCAACTGGCGCTGGCTGCCACTGATGCGGTCGGCACCTGGGACTGGGACATCGGCGAAGACCGTTTCATCGCCGATGCCCATTTCGCCCAATTGCATGGCGTCGACGCAAGCCTGGCCAACCAGTTGCCCATCAGCGAATACCTCCACGGCGTACACCCGGAAGATCGCGCCATGATTGCCCGCAGCATCAAGCATTGCATTACTCATGGCAGCGAGTACGCCGAGGAATATCGCTTGCTGCAAGCCGACGGCCAATTGCGCTGGGTGTTTGCCCGGGGTCGTTGCTACAAGGATCATCATGGCCGGCCGATCCGTTTCCTCGGCGCCGCATTGGACCTGACCGAACGCAAACACATCGAACAGGCCTTGCGCCAAAGCCAGACCGAGCTGCAGCTGATCATCAACGCCATGCCGATCCTGATCAGTTACGTCGACAGCGAGGAGCGCTTTCGCCTCAACAATGCCGCCTACCTGGAATGGTACGGCCTGACGCCGCAGGAGCTTTACGGCCGCACCGTACGTGAAGTGCTGGGCGATGAAGCCTATGCCTTGCGCGCCGAATACATTGCCGAGGCGCTGAAAGGCAAGGCTTGCAGTTTCAGCATCAGCGCCGCGCACCGTGATGGCAGCACCCGTCAGGCCCTGATGAACTACCTGCCCCGTCATGGCGCGGACGGCGCGGTCAATGGCTTTTACATCTTCGTGATCGACGAAACCGAGCGCAAACAGACCGAAGAGGCCCTGCGCAACCTCAACGAAACCCTTGAAGAACGCGTCAGCGCCCGCACGCAGCAATTGGCCGAAGCCAACCAGCGACTGCAGAACGAGATGTTCGAACGCGAGCGCGCCGAAGACGCCTTGCGGCATGCGCAGAAAATGGAGGCGGTGGGACAGCTCACCGGCGGCATCGCCCATGATTTCAACAACATGCTCACCGGGATCATCGGCAGCCTCGATTTGATGCAGCGCTATATCGCCGACGGGCGTGCCGCCGAGATCGGTCGTTTTACCGAAGCCGCAGTGTCCTCGGCCCACCGTGCAGCCGCCCTGACCCATCGCCTGTTGGCGTTCTCCCGGCGTCAGTCGCTGGATCGCAAACCGCTGAATGCCAACCAGCTGGTGCATTCCCTGGAAGATTTGTTCCGCCGGACCAAGGGCGACCATATCGAGCTCAAAATGCAGCTGGCCGATGAAGTCTGGCCGGTCAGTACTGACGTCAGCCAACTGGAAAACGCCCTGCTCAACCTCGTTATCAATGCCCGGGATGCGATGCCCGAAGGCGGCGAGTTGGTGATCGAAACCGCCAACGTTCACCTCGACGGTAGCGACATTACCCCTCTGGAACCGGTCAGGGCCGGGGATTATCTGATGATTGCCGTTAGCGACAACGGCACCGGCATGACCCCGACAGTGTTGGCCAAGGCCTTCGACCCGTTTTTCACCACCAAACCCATCGGCCAGGGCACCGGCCTTGGGCTGTCAATGATCTATGGCTTCGCCCAGCAGTCGGGCGGGCATGTCAATCTTCACAGCCTGCCGGGCCAGGGCACCTGCGTTCGGCTGTATTTGCCACGGTTGCACGTCGCGGTGCCGGAGCACACCCTGGAGCCGCTCAACGGCGAAACACCGGCAGCGGTTGCCGGTGAAACCGTGGTGTTGGTGGAAGACGATCCAGCAGTGCGCATGCTGGTGCTCGACCTGCTCAATGAGTTGGGTTATCACGCTCATGAAGCTGAAGACGCGAAGGCCGCCCTGCCCTTGCTGGAATCAGACCTGCGGGTCGATCTGCTGGTGACCGATGTCGGGTTGCCGGGCATGAACGGTCGGCAGCTGGCGGAAATCGCGCGTCAGCATCGCCCGGATCTGAAAGTGCTGTTCATGACCGGTTATGCGGAGAAAGCTGCCGAACGCCAGGGTTTCCTGGAGGAAGGCATGGACATGGTGGCCAAACCCTTTTCCATTGACCTGTTGGCCAACAAGATTCGCACGATGATCGGCCAAGCGGGCTGAGTTAAGGCATAATCGCGCGCCCCACGCTGGCACCAACATAGCCACCACCGTTGCAAGGTACTGCCAATGAAAGCCCAAGCCCGCCATATCCTGGTGAAAACCTCGGAAGAAGCCGAGCAGCTCAAACAACGCATCGCCAAGGGTGAAGCCTTCGATGTGCTGGCCAAGAAATACTCCACGTGCCCGTCCGGCAAACGCGGCGGCGACCTGGGCGAAGTGCGGCCCGGGCAGATGGTCGGGGTGATCGATGCGGTGATCTTCAAAAAACCGCTGCGGGTGGTGCATGGGCCGATCAAGAGCAAGTTTGGTTATCACCTGGTGCAGGTGTTTTACCGGGATTGATTGGCTTGGCTTCAGGGCCTCATCGCGGGCAAGCCCGCGATCCGGTTGCGCAGCAAGCGGCCAACCACTGCTTATCTCGGAATCAGCGCCCCCGGCACCTGAATCACCCGACTCGCCAACCGATGCCCCGCCTCGGCAGCTTCAACCGGGCTGCCGCCCTTGAGCCGACAAGCCAAATACGCCGCACTGAACGAATCCCCCGCCGCCGTGGTGTCCACTACCCGTTCGACCACCTGCGCCGGCACTTCGAACGACTCACCGTCACAGCGAATCAGACACGCCTCGGCGCCGCGCTTGAGCACCACTTCCGGTGTGCCCATCTGCTCATACGCGGCAAACACCGCCGCGCAATCGGAGAAGTGGAACAGCGCCTGCTCGTCATCCACCGTCAGCAACGCCAGGTCGATATAGGGCAGAACACTGCGATAGGCCTCCCGCGCGTCCTCAACCGAGGCCCACAGGCGTGGTCGATAATTGTTGTCGAACACGATCCGCGCATCCCGCTGTCGGGCTTCGATCAGGGTTTCCAGAAGCTTTTCCCGCCCCTGCACACCGAGCACCGCCAAGGTGATGCCACTGAAATACAACACGTCGTAATCCGGCAGCGCCGCCAGAATCGGCGCGGCGGCCGGGGTGGTAAAGCAATCGCGCACTGCGGCTTCATTGCGCCAGTAGAGAAAGCGCCGCTCGCCGGCCGCATCGGTCTGGATGCAGTACAGGCCGGGCAAGCGACCGGGCAAACGCTGGACCATGTCCAGGCCAATGTTTTCGCTGGCCCAGCTCTGGCACATCGCATCGCTGAAACTGTCGTCACCCAGGGCAGTGACGTAATCCACCGTGCCGCCATCGCCCAGTTCACGGGCCAGGTAGACCGCGGTGTTCAGGGTATCGCCGCCGAAGCTTTGTTGCAGGGAGCCGTCGGCGCGCTGCTGCAATTCGATCATGCATTCGCCGATCAGGGCGATGCGCGGGGTGTTGGGGCCCAGGGGGCTGATGTTGTTCATTGATGTGGTGTCTCTGGTGTTTCGGTGGTGTCTGGATGCCCGCGAAGGCCGCACCTCGGTCTAAACCTTAGAAACAGGTTTCCATGGTTTCGATGACATTCAGTTGCTCATCCACCAAACACCCAATGCGCCATTTGTCGAACGTCAGACACGGGTGTGAAGTACCGAACGAAATGATATCGCCCACCTGCAATTCAACCCCCGGCGCCACGGTCATGAACGCGTGCTGGTCCATCACCGCCGTCACCTTGCAGGCACTCACATCATCGCCGACCGCCGGCACCACACCGGCCTTGTAACGCAGCAACGGCACCGGCAGACCGGCATCATAGGCCACGTCGCGCTTACCCAAGGCGATCACCGCAAAACCCGGTTCCGGCAACGACTGCACATGCGCCCAGACCTCCAGCGCCGGGCGCAAACCTTCGTGCAGGTCGCTGCGACGGTCGAGCACGCAGCATTGCGCTTCTTTGTAGATGCCATGGTCATGGGCCACGTAACTGCCGGGACGCAGCACGCTGAGGAATCGGCCGCCGGCATTCTGCGCTTCAAACGACTCGGCGATCAGGTCATACCAGGCCGAACCCGATGCGGTGATGATCGGCTTGGCAATGGCGAAAGCACCACTGTCCTGCAGCTGCACGGCCAGGCGCACCAAAGAATCGGCGAACGCACGGATGCCGCTCACCGCGTGATCGCCGTGAATCACCCCTTCGTAACCCTCGATGCCGGTCAATGCCAACGCCGGTTGAGCCGCGATTGCCTTGGCCAGCGCCAGCACTTCGGCCTCGGTGCGGCAACCACAACGACCGCCGACTACGCCGTACTCGATCATCACGTTCAGGCGCACACCGCGCGAGGCGAAATACGCGCCCAGGTCCGCGACGTTATCCGGGTGATCGACCATGCAATAGAAATCGAAGGTCGGGTCTGCCAACAGATCAGCAATCAGGGCCATGTTCGGCGTGCCGACCAATTGGTTGGCCATCAGCACCCGATGCACGCCATGGGCGTAAGCCGCGCGGGTTTGCGTGGCGCTGGCCAGGGTGATGCCCCAGGCACCGGCGTCCAGTTGGCGACGAAACAGCGCCGGGGTCATGCTGGTTTTACCGTGCGGCGCCAGCTCCGCGCCGCTGTTGCTGACGAAGTCCTGCATCCAGCGAATGTTGTGTTCCAGCGCGTCGCGGTGCAGCACCAGGGCCGGCAGGCTGACGTCACGCACAAGATTGGCGCCTGTGTGGGCGAAGCCCTTTTCCACGGCGGCAGTATTTTTGGCAGAAAACATGGTCGATCTCCTCACACTCGCGGCCGCAGACAGCCGCTTTTATTCGTTGATACGCCGGGCCAGGCTGTTGGCACTGTCGATCAGCACCCGACGATAGTCGTTGTAATTGTTCTTGGCATCGGCCCGTGGAGCGACGATGCACAGGGTCGCGATGGCCACGCCGTTCGGGTCTTTGACCGGGGCGGCGAAGCAATGGGTAAAGGTGTCGGCGACGCTATCGAAGGAAAAGAACCCGTCGATACCGGCTTGGCGGATTTCCTCTAGAAACCGCTCCAGCGGCAGACGTTCGCCGTCGGGCAGGATGAAGTCGTCGGGGTCGATCAAATCGACGATCTGCTGATCGCTCAGATGCGCCAGCAACAGGCGCCCGGAAGCGGTCCAGGGGATAGGTGCGTTCTCGCCGATGTCCGAGGAAATGCGAAAATGTCGCTCGCCCTCTTTCATCAACGCCACGGTGTATTTACGCCCGTTGAGCAGGCACATCTGCGCGGTTTCACGGGTCTGGCTGACGATCTCCTGCAAGGCAAGATCGGCCTCGCGAGTCAGGTCGAAATGGCGCAAATGCGCCTGCCCGAGGAAGTACAACTGACGACCGAGGTAAACGTGACCGTCCTTGCCCACAGGTTCGAGGATACGCCGCTCCAATAAGGACGCGACCAGTTCGTAGACCGTTGATTTCGGGCTGCCGATGCCGCTGGCGATTTCGTTCGGCCGCAGGGGCTGGCCGATTTCCTTGAGGAAATCGAGAATGTCGAACGCCCGGTCCAGACCGCGAGCCCGGCGCTTGATGGTGTCTTCGATCATGTTTCAGGTTCCCATTCAAAGTGCCGGGCAATCTACCAGATCACGCCCTTGAAGATCGTTCCCACGCTCCGCGTGGGAATGCCGCCAGGGACGCTCCGCGTTCCGCTTCCGAGCGTGACGCAGAGCGTCACGGGATGCATTCCCACGCAGAGCGTGGGAACGATCGGTGTCGGAACTCAGGCCTTTTTCTTGTACGCGACGCAATCAATCTCAACCTTGCAATCGACCATCATGCTCGCCTGTACGCAGGCCCTCGCCGGTGCGTGTTCGCTTTTGAAGTACTCGGAGAACACCTTGTTGAAACTCCAGAAATCCCGCGGGTCTTCCAGCCACACGCCGGTACGGACCACGTCTTCGAGCCCGTAACCGGCCTCTTCCAGAATCGCGATCAGGTTTTTCATGGTCTGGTGAGTCTGCTCGACAATGCCGCCCACGATAATTTCACCATCCAGCGCCGGCACCTGGCCAGACACGTGCAGCCAGCCATCGGCTTCGACGGCGCGGGCGAAAGGACGGGGCTGGCCGCCACCGGCGGTGCTGCCGGTGCCGTAACGAGTAATGCTCATGGGTGTTTCTCCTGATTGAAAAGGTTAAAAGCGAGTGTTCTTGAGAAATTCCGCCAGACGCGGCGACTGCGGGCGTTCGAACAGTTCCTTGGGTGGCCCCTGCTCTTCGATCCGCCCCTGATTCATGAACACGATCTTGTCTGACACCTCGAAGGCAAAGCGCATTTCGTGGGTCACCAGCAGCATGGTCATGCCATCTTCGGCCAGGCCCTTGATCACGTTCAGCACTTCGCCCACCAGCTCCGGATCGAGGGCCGAGGTGACTTCATCGAACAGCATCAGGCTCGGGTTCATCGCAATCGCCCGGGCAATCGCCACGCGCTGTTGCTGGCCGCCAGACAACTGACCGGGGTAATGATCGCGTCGGTCCAGCAGGCCAACCCGCTCCAGCCATTTTTCCGCCAGCGCCACGGCTTCATCCTTGTGCAGCTTTTTGACCTTGAGCAAGCCGAGGGTGACGTTCTGCAATGCGGTGAGGTGCGGGAACAGATTGAATTGCTGGAACGCCATGCCAGTCATGGCTCGATGACGGGCGATGACTTTTTCCGGGTGACGCACACGCTTGCCATTGACCTCGTGATAGCCGATGGATTCGCCATCGAGCAGAATCTGCCCGCCCTGGAACTCTTCGAGCATGTTCACGCAGCGCAGCAGCGTGGTCTTGCCCGAGCCGCTGGAGCCGATCAGCGTGACCACATTGCCGCGCTGCAGGGTCAAGTCGACGCCCTTGAGCACTTCGAGCTGGCCGTATTGTTTGTGCAGGCCGCGGATGTCCAGCAGCGCTTGATTCTGTGTCGAAACTTGAGCTTGTGTCATGGCAAGGCCACCCGCTTTTCAATGTGCCGGCCGAGTAATTCGATGGCGTAATTGATGATGAAAAAGAGCAAACCGGCGAACAGATAAAACTCCAGGGTCATGAACGTCCGGGCGATGATCTGCTGAGTGCTGAGCAGCAATTCGGCGACGCCGATCACCGACAACAGCGTCGAGGCCTTGACGATCTCGGTGGACGAGTTGACCCAGGTCGGCAAGATCTGCCGCAATGCCTGGGGCAACAACACGTAGCCCAGAGCCTGGTAGAACGTCAGGCCGATGGCCTTGCTTGCTTCCATCTGGCCACTGGGCAGCGCTTGCAATGCACCGCGCACGATCTCGGCGACGTGGGAGCCGCAAAACAGCGTCAGCCCCAACGTACCGGCCCCGAATGCGCTGATTTGCCAGCCCAATGCCGGCGCCATGTAGAAGCAGGCCAACACCAATACAAACACCGGCGTGCCGCGAATGATGTCGACGTAAAACCGGAACGGCGCGCGCATCCAGACCGTGCCGTAGGTGAGCACCAGACCGGCAACGATGCCGACCAGTGTGCCCAACAAAATCGCCAGCGCCGAACACTGCACACTGGCCAGAAAACCCTGCCACAGGACTTCCCGCGCCACCCATAACTCATGCAACCAACTGGGGGATTCGTACATGGGGGCCTCCTATCGGCGAATCGCCAGACGCTGCTCGAGGTAACGCAGCATCATGGCAATGAGGTAACAGGCCGCAACATAGAGCGCTGTGGTCACCAGCCAGGTTTCGATCACCCGGTAGCTCTCGACATTGATCTTGCGCGCGTAATAGGTCAGCTCCGGCACGGCAATCGCCGCCGCCAGCGAGGTGTCCTTGAACAGCGAAATGAAGTTGTTCGAAAGGGCCGGCAGCACGTTGCGCAGCATCACCGGCACGGTGATGTACGCCTTGACCTGCCACTCACCGAGCCCGATAGCCAGGCCGGCTTCACGTAGCCCCTTGGGAATGCTCAGCAGCCCGCCGCGAAACACTTCGGTCAGGTACGCCCCGGCATACAGCGACAGCGTGATGATGAACGACGGGATCTTGTCCAGACGAATGCCCAGGCTTGGCAACGCGAAGTAGATCAACAGGATCAACACCAGAATCGGCGTATTACGGATCACCGTCACATACACCGACGCCAGCACCCGCAATGCCCGATGCTTTGACAGCAAGGCAAACGCCATCAACAGGCCGATCACGCAGCCGATGGCGATCGACACCAGCGCCAGCTCAAGCCCCAGACCGAGCCCCGCCAGCAAGGTGTCGAAGTCGCGCCAGACGGCGGCAAAATTCAACTGATAGTTCATGGTCAGCAGTACCTTGAGCGGGGCGATTTAAAACCGCCCCGCTCTCACGGGATCATTTGTATTCGACGGGGAAACCGATGGTTGGGGTCGGCAGGTCTACACCGAACCACTGCTTGAACGACGCCGCGTAAGTCGGGAACTCAACGCCCGTCATGGCTTCATGCAGCACGGTGTTGACGAAGTTCAGCCAGTCCTGATCGCCGCGTTTGACGGCACACGCATAGGTCTGCGGGCTCCAGGCGTAGGTCGGGCTGCGATAGCGACCGGGGTTCTGCACCATCAGGTATTTCACCGACGACTGATCGGTGGCGGCAGCGTCGGCACGGCCGGAGTTCACCGCCTGATACATCAAGTCCACGCTGTCGTACTGATCGACCTTGGCCTTGGGCAGCGCCTGATGCACCAGTTCTTCGGCGTACACGTTCTGCAGCACCGCCACGATCACACCGTCGCCGGCGGCTTTCAGGTCGTCGATTTCCTTGTACTTGCTGTTGGCCGGCAACAACAGGCCCACGCCTTCGCGGTAGTACGGCAGCGTGAACGCCACTTGCTGGGCACGACTGGCGGTCACGGTGATGAACTGGCAACTCATGTCGACCTTGTCGGTCAGCAGATTGGGAATCCGCGCATCGGACGACTGCACCACGAATTCGACTTTGCTCGGGTCGTTGAACAGCCCTTTGGCCACCATCCGCGCGATATCAATGTCAAAACCCTGCAACTTGCCATCCGCTCCCTGGAAGTGCCACGGCGCATTGGTACTGCCCGTGCCCACAATCAACTTCCCACGGGCCAGCACACTGTCGAGCTTGCTGTCTGCCGCTTGGGCGACACCCATGACAGCGGCCGAAGCCGCGAGAACGAAAACACACGCTTTAAACAAAGAAGGTCGGCGTTGCATGGCAAGCACTCCAGGGTCATGTTTATTCCGCTATACCGGAACTAGGTATGTAACAACGGAATAGACAGCAGAAAGTGTGCCACAGGTTGTGGGGGGAATCTCGGGGAATTGAAAAGTGTTTTGAATCAGATGGATGCGCATGAGCGCGAGGAAGGCGTTACGAAACGCACAAATAAGAGAACGCTACCGTGGGACACAACGCTCGAGTACTTGCACCACATCTGAAGCCGTAGCGATTCAAAATGAAGCAGAGCCCTACCTGTAATTTCTGACAGTAGACCCACCTGCTCGCCTCCTTTAACGTCAACAGGCCTTCGATAGTCTTTGAAAAGGAGATTTCAATGAGCTCGATGACCACCCACCCGACCATGGCTGCGGTCTACCGCAAGGCGCTGAAAACCTGGCGCCCGGTGATTCTGTATTTCGGCAGCCAACACTGTCCCGCCTGCGAAATGGCCGGGCCGATTTTCCGTCAGATTGCAGAGCCCTATCGGCATCACGCGCAAATCTACATGCTCAATACCGGCGAATCGCCCAGGCATCCGGAAGTCACCGGCACACCCACTGTGCTGTTCTACAAGGACGGGAAGTTGCTGAAGAAACTCAAAGGAATTGGAACCCGGGAAACCCTGGAAGAAAACTTCAAAAAGCACATCGGCAAGCTCAGGCCCAAACAGATTGCCCGCAAATCCCGCCATGACTTGCCGTGGTTGCAGAAAACCTTCAGCACTTTATGCACCGCGCCTCGGGCACGGGAGCTGTTGAATGTACGTTTGATGAGTCATGTTTGAGTCGTCTGGGTGATCGCCTTCGCGAGCAAACCCGCTCCCACAGGTTCCCCTCCTTGCCGGGCTGTTATCGTCCGGCAAAACGCAACCGCGACAGCATGCGCAGATCGCCCGGGAGGTAATAATCATCGGTCCAGCTGTCATCCGGAGCCAACGGCCGGACTTGCTTGAGCGCCAGTTTTTTTGCGAAGTAGCGGAACCGGTAATGCTCGTAAAAGCGCAGCAGCTCGAGCCCATAACGATCGGCCAGGTCGGTGTCACCGCGGATAATCAGGTAGTTCTCGTCATTGCCGTTGCTGGCTGCGGCGCTGAGGTTGTGGCTGCCGCTGATGATGGTCGGTGTGTCGGTGGTGAAGTCGACGACGATGGCTTTGGTGTGCACCAGCAGGTTGCCCTTCTGGCCCTTCATGTTTTCCTTGAGCCAGCCTTCCAGGCCGGTGTTGAGCAGTGCAGTGGCGGCAAATTGGGCGGTGCGGTCGGCGTGGAAACCGGTGATGCGGCTCGCGGTGTTTTGCAGGCCGTAACGCAAGATGTCGTCGTGGGGTTGGCCGAGCAACGCGTTGAGCACTTCGTCCGGCAAGGCAAATGCCGTGACAAACAGCAGGTCTTTTTTCGCGGCGCTGATGATTTCGACGAACTCACGCAAGTCGCCCTGGCCAGAGCGCGGTGAGAAGCCGGCGAACAGCGCCTGGTCCGGCTCCATCGGATTGTTTTCCGTGAGCCATTCCCGGGTAGCGCCGACGTCCGCCGGTGTGGCCCAGACTTGCTCGAAAGTTTGCAAATAACTGGCGCCGATCCGAGCATCGTCCAGCACATGCACAACATTGGCCTGACGATAAACGCCGTTGGCGGTGAAATTGGTGCTGCCGCAGAGTACCGCTTCGGGCTGATGCTGCCCCGCTGCGTCGAGTCGGCTCAGGACCATGAACTTGTTGTGAAAGATGTTGTGGGTGACCCGCCCACGCTTGTTCGCCACCGGAATTTTTTCCAGGCTGGCTTCGTTCAGCGCCGTGGTGTCTTCGTCCGGTTGGGCGTGGTACAGAACCCGAACCTTCACGCCGCGCTCGAAGGCAGCGTTCACCGCATCGACGATCACCTTCAACTGGTATTCGTAGATCGCGATGTCCAGCGCCCACTGGCCATCCTCGGCCCGCTCGATGAACCCCAGCAAGCGTGCGAGCAGACCGTTTTCCAGCCATTGCCGCGGCGCGTCGGGCCAGGCTTCGATGGGCAGTTTCTTGTTGGCGCTGAGCAGCGCATCGAGGTCGGCGAACTTGCGCTGGAAGGCCTGACTCGCGGCCACCGCCCGGTTGAAGATGACGTTCTGGCCCGCTGGAAGGCCATTGTCGGTGGTGAGCGTCACTTCCAGAAACTCACCCAGCTGCGGCGCATCGGCGGTGCCGTAGGCCAGGTGAACCCGATAATGGATCGTCACACCCGGATTGACCGCGTAATCGGCCCAACGAAATTTCTGCAACGGCGCGGTATCGCTGGGGGTGGCGCGAAACTGGGGGAATGTATGAGCCTTGCCGGGGAAGGTCAGGCTGTTGAACAGAAACAGCCAGGGTTTGCTGCCTTGCTGTTTTTCGATGGCGAAACCCAGCAGACCTTTGCGGCGGGGTTCGGCCAGATCGATCGCCAGCAACACGCCGTTGGTGCCAGCGTAGGCTTTGACGCGAAAATCGTCCTGGTCATTGCGGGCTAGAACACGCATGGGTCACTCCTGTGATTGGCTTGCTTACAGCAGCATAGGGCAGCGATGCAGATGAGCTGCGATTATCCGTTTCCGAGGTGATGCCATCGCGAGCAGGCTCGCGATGGGGTCAATACTGTCAGCACAAAACTCAACCAGAAATCAGCTCATCGATATGTCGATAATCAACCTGCAATTGCGCCGCCAACACCTTTGCCCGGCCAAGACGAATCGGTCCGCGCTCGATGTCGATCAGCAACCCCGGGCAATCCAGCGCCGGCAACGTTGACCATTCCTTCAGCCGTCCATCCGTCACCAGCAGCAGCCGTTGCTGCTCTGCCGGAAAGCGCTTTTGCCGTGCCGACAGCCAACGCCCTGCCTCGCCCAATGCCGCCAGCACCGGTGTGCCGCCGCCGGCACCGAGCCCCTCGAGCCAGTCGCGCAAGCCAGCGGAAGCTTTCAAACCTTGCACCTGCCACGTCGGCACATGGCCGCTGGCGGTCAGCAAAGCCAAGCGCGCACGCTGTCGATAGGCATCGTCGAACAGTTGCGCCAGCAAGCCCTTGGCATCGCTCAACGCTTGACGACGCCGGGTCGAGGCCGAGGCATCGACGATCACCAGCCATAATTCATGAGGACTGCGGGTGCGCAGGTGAAACAACACATCATCGCGTTGACGCGGTCGGCCATTGAGCAAGGTGCCGGGCCAATTGATCGAACCGCTCAGGGCGGCGTGACGCTTGCCCTGTTTACCGTGATCCAGCCGTCCTGCGCGGGGTCTGGCATTCGCCCCCGCGTCTGATCGAGGGCGAATGCCTAGGGCTTTTTTGGCCAGCTCGGCACTTCACGTCGAGCGCCGACCGGCAGCGCCTGGGCGGGCATTTCGCCCCACTGGCCCTGACCTTCGCTTGGGTTGGGATTCTGGTTAGAGGGCGGCTGCGGTGCCTGGGATTGTTGCGGCATCGGTGGCGAGTGTTCGCGACGACGATGGCGCAAGGCAAATTCAGCGACCGCGTCGATATCGTCCTCGCTGATCGCGGTCGCGCCCCGCCATGCCGCGTGGGCCCGTGCCGCGCGCAACCAGACCAGATCGGCTCGCAAGCCATCGACGCCGGCAGCAAAACAACGCTCGGTGATCTGCGCCAGCGCGGCATCGTCGAGTGGAATGCTCGCCAGTGCCGAGCGCGCCTTTTGGCAACGCTCGCGCAGTGCGTGTTGTTGGCTTTCCCATTCGGCGCAGAACCCTTGCGGGTCGCTGTCGAAATCCAGTCGGCGACGGATGATCTGACCACGCTCGGCGGGTGCGGTGTGGCCACTGAGGGCGACGTTCAAGCCAAAGCGGTCGAGCAGTTGCGGACGCAGCTCGCCCTCTTCCGGGTTCATGGTGCCGATCAGCACAAACTTCGCCGAATGCCGATGGGAAATCCCGTCGCGCTCGATCAGGTTGGTGCCGCTGGCGGCCACGTCGAGCAGCAAGTCCACGAGGTGATCGGGCAGCAGATTGACTTCATCGACATACAACACGCCGCCGTCGGCCTTGGCCAGTACGCCGGGGGAGAACTGTGCGCGGCCTTCGCTCAAGGCCGCGTCAAGATCGAGTGTGCCTACCAACCGTTCTTCGGTGGCGCCTAGCGGCAAGGTGACGAATTGACCGCTGGCCAACAGGTCCGCCAGGCCTCGGGCCAGGGTCGATTTGGCCATGCCGCGCGGGCCCTCGATCAGCACGCCACCGATTTTCGGGTCGATGGCGGTCAGGTACAGCGCGAGTTTCAAGTCGTCGGCGCCGACCACGGCGGAGAGTGGGAAATGGGGGGTGTCGGTCATGTGGCATTACTCATTGTGGTCGGTGGTGTGATCGTTCCCACGCTCTGCGTGGGAATGCCTCAACGGACGCTCCGCGTTCGGCTCTTGGGACGCGGAGCGTCCCGGGCCGCATTCCTTTGCTGCGCGTGGGAACGATCCGGTTAGCCGTCTTCTTCTATATCCAGCAACAAATTCTCCAGCGCCTCGCGGTACTCGCCCGGCTCTTTCCACATTCCCCGCTGCTGGGCCTCCAGCATGCGCTCGGTCATGTCGCGCAAGGCGTGGGGGTTGTGTTCGCGAACAAACTCCCGGGTCGCCGGATCGAGCAAATAGGCGTCTGCCAGCAACGCATATTGATGATCGTCGATCAACTGCGTGGTGGCGTCGAACGCAAACAGGTTATCGACCGTCGCCGCCAGTTCGAACGCGCCTTTATAGCCATGGCGCTTGACCCCGTCGATCCATTTCGGATTGGCCGCGCGGGAACGAATCACCCGGTTAAGCTCTTCCTTCAACGTGCGGATCTTCGGCAAGTCCGGCTGACTGTGATCGCCGTGATAACTGGCCGTCGCTTCACCGCTGAGGCTTTCGACGGCCGCCAGCATGCCACCCTGGAACTGGTAATAGTCGTTGGAATCGAGCAAGTCGTGCTCGCGGTTGTCCTGGTTTTGTAGCACCGCCTGCACCTGGCTCAGACGCTGGGCGAACTGTTCGCGGGCGGCGGTGCCTTCATCGGAGCCGCCGTAAGCGTAACCGCCCCAGTTCAGGTAAACCTCGGCCAAGTCTTCACGGCTTTGCCACAAGCGACCGTCTATGGCGCCCTGCACGCCCGCGCCGTAAGCCCCCGGTTTGGCCCCGAAGATGCGCCAGCCGGCCTGCCGCCGCGCCGCTTCTTCATCCAGCCCGGACTCCAGCAGCGCTTGCCGCTCGGCGCGGACCTTGGCCGCCAACGGGTTGAGATCGTCCGGTTCATCCAGCGCGGCGACCGCTTGCACGGCTGCGTCGAACAGCCGGATCAGGTTGGCAAAGGCATCACGGAAAAATCCGGAGACGCGCAAGGTCACGTCCACCCGTGGGCGGTCCAGCAGACTCAACGGCAGAATCTCGAAGTCGTCAACCCGCTGACTGCCGGTCGCCCAGACCGGACGCACGCCCATCAGCGCCATGGCCTGGGCGATGTCGTCGCCGCCGGTGCGCATGGTTGCGGTGCCCCAGACCGACAGACCGAGCTGACGCAGGTGATCGCCGTGGTCCTGCAAGTGCCGCTCAAGAATCAGGTTCGCGGATTGGAAGCCAATGCGCCACGCGGTGGTGGTCGGCAGGTTGCGTACGTCCACCGAATAGAAATTGCGCCCAGTGGGCAGCACGTCCAGCCGGCCGCGACTCGGCGCGCCGCTCGGGCCGGCCGGGACGAATCGGCCGTTGAGGGCGTCGAGCAAGCCGCGCATTTCCGCCGGGCCGCAGGCGTCCAGGCGTGGGGCAACGACTTCGCGCAAGCTATCGATGATGGCGTTCACCTCCGACCAACCACCCTCCTGTGGGCCGGGTTGGGCTTGAGGCTGGTTCAACGTGTGCGAAATCAGTTGAGTGGCGAACAGCTCCAGGCGTTCACGGGTATCCCCGGCGGTGCGCCAGGGTTCATCGTTAAGCGATTGCAGTTCCACGGGACGTGGTCCGGTCCACGGCTCGGCCAACGCACAATCCAATGGATCAAACCCCAGCTCGAACGCCTTGGCCAACGCCCGCAACAGACTCGATTGCGCCCCACGACCATCGCCGCGAGGAATACGCAGCAAGGCCAATAAGGTGTCGATGCGCAACCGCCCGACCGGCGATTCGCCAAACACATGCAGGCCATCGCGGATCTGCGACTCCTTCAAGTCGCACAGGTACGTGTCCAGGCGCGGCAACCAGATCGCCACATCGGCATCGCTGTCGAGCTTCTCGTCCAGTTGCAGTTCGCGGTCGATGTGCGTGTCGCGCACCAATTGCAGAATGTCGCGCTGCAGTTCCCGGGCACGGCGCGGATCGAGCAATTGCGCTTCGTAATATTCGTCGGCCAACAATTCGAGATTGCGCAGCGGACCGTAGGTTTCGGCGCGGGTCAGCGGCGGCATCAGGTGATCGATGATCACTGCCTGTGTACGGCGCTTGGCCTGGGCGCCCTCACCCGGGTCGTTGACGATGAACGGATAGATGTTCGGCAGCGGCCCGAGCAACGCATCCGGCCAGCAGTTTTCCGACAGCCCGACGCCTTTGCCCGGCAGCCATTCGAGGTTGCCGTGCTTGCCCACATGAATCACGCCGTGAGCGCCGTAGGTGTTGCGCAACCAGAAGTAGAACGCCAGATAGCCGTGAGGCGGCACCAGGTCCGGGTCGTGATACACCGCGCTCGGGTCAACCTGATAACCCCGGGCCGGTTGAATGCCGACGAAGGTCAGGCCGAAGCGCAGACCGGCCACCATCATTCGTCCGCCACGGAACATTGGGTCGTTTTCGGGGGGGCCCCAACGTTCCAGCACGGCTTGGCGATTGGCCTCGGGCAGCGCGTTGAACATCAGGTTGTAGTCGTCCAGCGCGAGGCTTTGATGACAGGGACGCTGGTCGAGGGTGTCTAGGTCGTTGCTGACGCCGCCGAGCAATTGCTGGATCAGCGCGGTGCCGCTGTCCGGCAACTCGGCCGGCAGCGGGTAACCTTCGGCGTGCAGGGCGCGCAGGATGTTCAATGCCGCAGCCGGTGTGTCGAGGCCTACGCCATTGCCGATGCGCCCATCGCGCGTCGGGTAGTTGGCGAGGATCAGAGCGATGCATTTTTCGCCGTTAGGCACTCGCGCCAGATCGATCCAGCGCCGTGCCAGTTCAGCGACAAAATCCATGCGTTCAGGTTGCGGCCGGTAGCAGACCACGTCGGACTGACTGCGCTCGCTGCGCCAGGCCAGATCCTTGAAACTGATCGGCCGGCTGATGATCCGCCCGTCCAGCTCCGGCAGCGCGATGTGCATTGCCAGATCCCGCGGCCCGAGGCCTTGTTCGCTGGCGCGCCAACCGGGTTCATTGTCTTGGGCGCAGATCGCCTGGATCACTGGAATGTTGCGGCGAAACGGCCGCAAGTGCGGCGCTTCGGGGCTGGACTGGGCGAAACCGGTGGTGTTGAGAATCACCCCCGCCTCCACTTCATCCAACAGGTCCTCAACCACCATCAGGCAGCCGGGCTCTTTCAAACTGGCCAGCGCAATCGGCAACGGGTTCAACCCCGCCGCTTGCAAACGCTGGCAGAAAATATCGATGAAACCGGTGTTCGCCGCCTGCAAATGCGAGCGGTAAAACAGCACCGCCGCCACCGGCTGATCAGCTTGCCAGTCGGCTTGCCAATCGCTTAGTTCTGCGGGGCTTTTTTGCGGGTGATAGATCGCGGTGCGTGGCAGGGTTTGCGGCTCGGACCATGGATAGTCGCGGCCGAGCCAACGACTGGCGAGGCAGCGAAACAGGTCGAGCGCGTTGGCCATGCCGCCCTGACGCAGGAAGTGCCAGAGCCGGTCGCGGTCTTGCGCGGTGACGGTGCTCAGGTCACTGAGTTCCGGGTCCGGCCGATCGTCCCCCGGCACCAGAATCAGCTGCACGCCGCGCTCGGACAATTCCACCAGACGCTCAATGCCATAACGCCAATAGGCGATGCCGCCGTGCAGCGAGATCAGAATTACCTTGGCGTGGCGCAGTACTTCGTCGACGTATAGATCGACCGAGGCGTGATTCTGCACCTGCATCGGGTTGGCCAGGCGTACGCTCGGGTAATCGTCGGGCAACTGCTGCGCCGCTTCGGCGAGCAACGCCAGGCTGGAATCGCCGCTGCACAGGATCACCAGCTCGGCGGGGGTTTGTCCAAGGTCGGCAATGTTGTCATCCGACACGAAACCGCCGGGCTGGGTCCTGAGCAGGTGCATGGTTTAAACGCTGAGCGCAGCGCGCAATTGCGCTTCGAGCTGTGCGGCATCCAGCGCCTGACCGATCAACACCAGACGGGTGGTGCGCGCTTCTTCAGCGCCCCACTGACGGTCGAAGTGCTTGTCGAAGCGCGTGCCCACGCCCTGGATCAGCAGGCGCATCGGCTTGTTCGGCACCGCTGCAAAACCTTTCACCCGCAGGATGCCGTGCTGGACCACCAATTGAGTCAGCGCATCCATCAGCAGGCTTTCGTCGGCTTGGGGCAGCTCAATCGAGATGGAGTCAAACGCGTCATGGTCGTGGTCGTCTTCACCTTCATGGTGATGATCGTGATGGCTGTGGCGACTGTCGATGTGCTCTTCGGAACCGGCACCGAGGCCGATCAGCACGTCCAGTGGCAGACGGCCGCTGCTGGCTTCGATGACTTTCACCGCTGGCGGCAGTTCTTCGGCGACTTCCAGGCGCACACGGGCCAGGTCTTCAGCGCTGATCAGATCGGCCTTGTTGAGGATCACCAGGTCGGCGCTGGCCAGTTGATCGGCGAACAGCTCGTGCAGCGGCGATTCGTGGTCCAGATTCGGGTCGAGTTTGCGCTGGGCATCGACCTGATCCGGGAACGCAGCGAAGGTGCCAGCAGCGACGGCCGGGCTGTCGACCACGGTGATCACCGCGTCAACCGTGCAGGCGCTGCGGATCTCTGGCCATTGGAAGGCTTGAACCAAAGGTTTTGGCAGGGCCAGACCCGAGGTTTCGATCAGGATGTGGTCGAGGTCGCCGCGACGAGCGACCAGTTCACGCATCACCGGGAAGAATTCTTCCTGAACCGTGCAGCACAGGCAGCCGTTGGCCAGTTCGTAGACGCGACCGTTGGCTTCTTCTTCGGTGCAGCCGATCGAGCACTGCTTGAGGATTTCGCCGTCGATGCCCAGCTCGCCGAACTCGTTGACGATCACCGCGATACGGCGGCCCTGGGCGTTGTCGAGCATGTGGCGTAGCAAGGTGGTTTTGCCCGAGCCGAGGAAGCCGGTAACGATGGTGACGGGGAGTTTGGCCAGTGTTTTCATCGGATGCCCTTTGGCAAGGTGGCGGGCATACGGGACGACAATCGCAGCGGCAGGTGCGCGCGCGCAAGAGTTCCGCCACCGGATCACCCCGCCCGGTTGTAGTGAGAATCTGTATCGAGGCAGGTCTCCTGGCTGACGGTGTGCCAATCGTTCGACTGGCGTTTGCTGCGCCTTCCCGCGACCCTGATGGATCAGGGTTTGCAGTGGCGTGGCAGCGAACATCACCGTTCACAGTTGCGGGGGCAGCCGCGGCATCGACCGCGTTCCCTTCTTAGCTTCGGCAGATGCCGAAGAACCTCGAAAGCGCAAGGCTACGCATCGTGTGGGGGCGGGTCAATGTCCATGCCGCGTTCTGTGGCGGCTGGGATGACGCCATCGCGGGCAAGCCCGCTCCCACAGTTGATCGCATTCCCTTGTGGGAGCGTGGCTTGCCCGCGATGCAGACGACCGGGTTCCGAGTTGAGAACCCCTGCCAATTGACTCCCCGCCCCCGCCCATGCTCTCCTACACGCCTTGTTACGGGTGCCCTTCACAGGGTGAAACGGGAAACCGGTGAATCATGTGCTTTACTCTAAAGCCATGTCAGTCCGGTGCTGCCCCCGCAACGGTAAGCGAGTGAAGCGTCAAATCCACTGTGCCCGTCACACGGCATGGGAAGGTGATGCTTGCAGGTTTCGGCGCAAGCCCTGCCCCTCGCGAGCCCGGAGACCGGCCCGCAACACTAAAGTGACTTTTACGTTCACTGAATAACAAACCCGCGGTGGGCGGGCGCTGTTCGAAATCTCTGCGTGCCCCGGCGTGCGGCGGTTTTCATGCGCTCTATTCACCCGCTGACAGACCAGAGGGAAGCGCCATGTCGATCATCAGCAGCACCGGCAGCAACACCGATAAAAAGATCACGATCAGCACCACCACAACCCTGAGCCAACGCCTGACCGCCGCTTTTTGTGCGTCGATCCTTGGCGCCAGCCTTGTGTATTTCGCCGGTTTCTCGCACATCGAAGCGGTACACAACGCCGCGCACGATACCCGTCACAGCTCTGCCTTTCCGTGCCATTGAGACCTGCTGACATGAGCAAGCGTATTGCGCAAACCGCAGGTTTCACCGGGCTGCTGGCCGCCCTGCTGTTGACCCTGCTGCAAAGCTTCTGGGTCGCCCCGCTGATTTTGCAGGCCGAGACCTACGAAAAATCCGAGCCGGCCGCCGTTGAAGTCCACGAGCACGCTGCTGGTGCAGTCGCCGCTCACACCCACGATGCCGAAGCCTGGGAGCCGGAAGACGGCTGGCAGCGCGTGCTGTCGACCACCGGCGGCAACCTGGTGGTCGCGGTCGGTTTCGCCCTGATGCTTGCGGGCCTCTACACCTTGCGCGCTCCACGCCGTACCTCTCAGGGCCTGCTCTGGGGTCTGGCCGGTTATGCGACATTCGTGCTGGCGCCCACCCTCGGCCTGCCACCTGAACTGCCAGGCACAGCCGCAGCGGACCTGGCGCAACGGCAGATCTGGTGGATTGGCACTGCCGCGTCCACCGCTGTCGGCATCGCGCTGATCGTGTTCAGCCGCCACTGGCTGATGAAGATCCTCGGTGTAGCGATTCTGGCCGTTCCGCACGTCATTGGCGCGCCGCAACCGGAAGTCCATTCGATGCTGGCGCCGCAAGCCCTGGAAGCGCAATTCAAAATCGCTTCGCAGCTGACCAACATGGCGTTCTGGCTGGCCCTGGGCCTGATCAGCGCCTGGTTGTTCCGCCGCAAAAGCGATGGTCAATACTCCGCATGACTGACATCAGCGCAGTGCCGACCCTGGTGGTCGGCCTGGGCTGCCAGCGCGGCTGCCCCGTCAGCACGCTGCGGGCGCTGCTTGATCAGGCGTTACAGGCCCATCAAATCGAGCTTCGTGAGATCAAGGCCTTGGCCAGTATCGACCTCAAGCGCGAAGAACCCGCCCTGATCGAACTGGCTGAGCAACTGGCATTGCCGCTGATGTACTTCAGCAGCGAACAATTGGCCGGTTATGAACCGCAACTCAGCCACCACTCGGACATCGCGTTCGAGCGCACCGGCTGTTACGGCGTAGCGGAAAGTGCCGCGCTGGCACTGGCCGAACAACTTGCTCAGGCACCGGCAAAGTTGCTGATTCCACGACAAAAATACGCCCAGGCCACCCTTGCATTGGCCAGCGCCGCGTAAAATCCCCGATAATCCCCGCCTTCGATCATGAGCAATCTTCATCTGAAGTGTGCCCATGCCCTTTTTCTGACAGGAAACGACGATGACCGTCTACTTCATTGGCGCAGGCCCCGGCGACCCGGAACTGATCACCGTCAAAGGCCAGCGGCTGATTCGTAGCTGCCCGGTCATCATCTATGCAGGCTCCCTGGTCCCTGCCGCTGTGCTGGAGGGTCACCGGGCCGAACAGGTGGTCAACAGCGCCGAATTGCACCTGGAACAGATCATCGAGCTGATCAAGACCGCCCATGCCAACGGCCAGGACGTGGCCCGGGTGCATTCCGGCGATCCGAGCCTGTACGGGGCGATTGGCGAGCAGATTCGCTACTTGCGTGAACTCGACATCCCTTTCGAAATCATTCCCGGCGTCACCGCCACCGCCGCCTGCGCGGCCCTGTTGGGTGCTGAACTGACCCTGCCGGACGTGTCACAGAGCGTGATTCTGACCCGCTACGCCGACAAGACCGCGATGCCGGCCGGTGAAGAGCTCGGTAGCCTGGCGCAGCATGGGGCGACCATGGCAATCCACCTCGGGGTCAATCATCTGGAGAAGATCCTTGCCGAATTGCTACCGCACTACGGCGCCGATTGCCCGATCGCGGTGATTCATCGGGCGACCTGGCCGGATCAGGATTGGGTAGTGGGGACGCTGGCGGATATTGCCGGGAAGGTTCAAGCCAAGGGATTTCGCCGCACGGCGCTGATTCTGGTGGGTCGGGTGTTGGGTAGCGATCACTTCAGTGAGTCGTCGCTGTATCGCGCGGGGCATGCGCACCTCTACAGACCCTGAGATGATCGTTCCCACGCTCTGCGTGGGATGCCTCAATGGACGCTCTGCGTCCGCTCTTGAGACGCGGAGCGCCCCGGGCTGCATTCCCACGCAGAGCGTGGGAACGATCAAAAAAAACGGTGCTCACGGGCACCGTTTTTTTATGTTTGCAGCGAACACCTTAGTAGTAGGCGTTTTCTTTCTGCGTGTGGTCGGTCACGTCACGAACGCCCTTGAGCTCGGGGATGCGCTCGAGCAAGGTGCGCTCGATGCCTTCGCGCAGGGTAACGTCTGCCTGGCCGCAGCCTTGGCAACCGCCGCCGAATTTCAGCACGGCGATACCGTCTTCGACCACATCGATCAGGCTGACCTGACCGCCGTGGCTGGCCAGCCCCGGGTTGATTTCGGTTTGCAGGTAGTAGTTGATGCGCTCGTTGACCGGGCTGTCAGCGTTGACCATCGGTACTTTGGCGTTTGGCGCCTTGATGGTCAGCTGGCCACCCATGCGGTCGGTGGCGTAGTCGACTACCGCATCGTCCAGAAACGCTTCGCTGAACGAGTCGATGTAAGCGGTGAAACTTTTGAGCCCCAGCGCCGTGTCTTCAGGTTTTTCTTCGCCCGGCTTGCAGTAGGCAATGCAGGTTTCGGCGTACTGGGTGCCAGGCTGGGTGATAAAGACGCGGATGCCGATACCCGGAGTGTTCTGCTTGGAGAGCAGATCAGCCAGGTAATCGTGGGCGGCGTCGGTAATGGTAATAGCGGTCATGGAAACTCCTCGCAGGCTTGGACGCAGTTTACGCCAATCATCGCGCCGGACAAAGTCCTAGTATTTTTGTCGGGAAAGATGCGCCTGTCGATGATCCTCTGATCACCGCTCCTACAAGGGTTCGGTCAGGGTTCGGCGGTGCGTGTTCAGGCCCTCAATCAAAGATTCTCGTAGCGGTTCATATCCAGCACGCCCTCTTCCACCGGGTCGGTGTCGTGGATGTAGCGGCTCAGATCATGGAAATACTGCCAGAACTGCGGATGACTGCGGCGAATGCCCCAGCGTTCGACGATTTTCTCGAAACTGGCGGCGTCCCTGGCATTTTCCATCGCGTCGACGAACGCGGGTACTTGCCCGGCCGGGATGTTGAACATGAAGTTCGGATAACTGCTGAGAACACCCGGATAGATCGTCAACGTATCGAGCCCTGGCTGATAGCGCAGCGACTCACCGAGCAGGAACGCCACGTTGCTGTGGGCGCGGTTGCGCAGCAGGCTGTAGACCTCGCGTTTGCCGCTTTGGGTCTCGATGCGCAACATCGTGGCTTCTGGCAACTGATCGATGACCTTCAGCCCCGCAGCCGGACGTGAAGTCAGGCGGCTCAAGGCCTGTTCGGCGTTCTGCAACGCCAGATCGATGTTCGGCCGCGAGCAGTAGGCACCATCGCAACGGTTGATCGGGTCGGGCTTGGCATTGAGGTCGCCGTACCGGGCCAGCAATTGCAGGGCAAAATCGCGTTTCGGGTCCTTTTCGTCCAGCGTCAGCGCCGTCGGCTTGTCGTTATCGATGTACTCATAATCCAGCCACATCTTGAACTTGCCGCCGTTCTGATACCAATCGTCGAGGTAGCCATCCCGTGAGTCGGCCGGCATCAAGCGCAAGAAATTCTGCTCGGCACCGTTGCGAATCAGGTCGAAGTACAGTCGGGTCTGGGCCTGATGGGATACGTTGCCGAATACATCGAAGTTGACCGCCAACTGGTAATACGTGCGTTCCAGCAGCGGGTAATCGAACAGCCAAATGGTTTGCGGCACGTCACCGATCAGGCCTTTGTTCACCGAGGCGCTGTCGAAATGCCGGAAGATGCTCAGCAGTGCGTTGTCATTGCCGGCCCACAGGGTCGACCAGCTCGGTGCCGGTAAATCGGCGTAGTTGTCCCGGCGCAAGGCTTCATATTCGTTGCGTTTGTCGCGGTAGTCGTGCCACAGGCTCAGAACACTGCCGACGTCATCGTTCTGCCCCGGCATCGCCAGCAACGGCGTGGCCTGGCCGCGATAATTCGGGTCGGTGATGTAAAGGTCATGCTCGGGGGCCTGGAACAGCGCCCAGAAGTTGTCGCGGATCACGTCGGTGGCGATCTGGCCCCGGCAGACCGGGCCACGAATAAAGGTACGCACGAAGTACTCGGCGTTATCGAGCATGAACTGGTAGCGCGCCTGAGCCGGGATGGCCTCAAAGGTCGTGAACGGATTGGCCCGTCGCTCCGGCCCGTAACCCGGCAGCGCATTGACCTGCCAATTGCCGCTGTAAAACAGGCTTTTGATCCGCGCCATCTTCGCCGCGCTCAGCGGATAGGTGATGTGGGTCTTGTGCACGATCACGCCTTGCACCGGCCATAAACGGTAGTAAACCTGAGTGCCCGGATCGTCATTCGGACGGCGAGTGTTGATCAGATCGATCGGCTGCCCGGTTGGCGTGCGCGAACGTACCCACTGAAAGAAATGCCCCGGCTCGCCGTCCTTGAAATAGAGGTGCGCCAGGAACCAGTGCTCGAACAACCAGCGCCCCACCAGACTCTCCCGGGCGCCTGGCGCGTTGAGCAAATTTTCCCACTGCACCACCTGCAAGGCTTCCTTGGTGCTGGGCACCAGGCCCTGTTCATCAATCGGCGCGCCGGAGGCCAGCCAGCGTTGCAACGTCTGGTATTGCTGATCGGTCAGGCCGGTGACCGCCAACGGCATGCCTTCTTTCGGGTGGGAGCTGGCATAACCGTCAAACTCCGCCGGCATGGCGCACATGTTTTCCCGGTTCAGGCCCAGGACGATGTCTTCCGGCAACTTGGCGTTAGGTTGCAACGGCGTTTTGTGGCCCAGCTCGAGCATGCGCGCCATCAGCGCCGCCTGGCTGCCCTGGGCGTCAAGCACCGAATAAAAGCCCTTTTGCTGCCAGGCACGCTTGCCGAAGGCGTCATAAAACAGCCGGGTCGGCGCTGCGGCCTGGCTACGCTCGCCGTCATAGACAGGCACCTTCGTCGCGCCTCGAACCGCCCCTTCGCCACTGCCCAGATTGAGCTGACAGGCGGAGTCGTAGCAGGCATGGCAGGCCACGCACTTTTCGGTGAAGATCGGTTGAATGTCGCGGACGTAGGAAATATCCGGAGCTTGTGCAGCGGCGCCCCCGCTTAAAAACAGCATCAATAGGCTGGTGACGACGCGATACGACATATCCCTGGTCCTGATCATGAGAAAACGCCGCGATTCTACCGGCCTGACCCTCGTACCAACATGAACGATATTCATGCAAAACCCGCACATGCTCCAAAAGCGCACAGGTTTGTTATCATCCCGGGCCTTCGTCATGGCCTTACCGAGTAGTCCAAATGTCCGATCGCAGCGTTCGCCTTCAAGCTCTCAAGCACGCCCTCAAAGAGCGCATCCTGATTCTCGATGGCGGCATGGGGACGATGATCCAGAGCTACAAGCTCGAGGAGCAGGATTACCGTGGCAAACGCTTCGCCGACTGGCCGAGCGACGTGAAAGGCAACAACGACCTGTTGGTGCTGACGCGCCCGGACGTGATTGGTGCTATTGAAAAAGCCTACCTGGATGCCGGCGCCGACATTCTGGAAACCAACACCTTCAACGCCACCCAAGTGTCCCAGGCCGACTACGGCATGCAGGGCCTGGCATACGAACTCAACGTAGAAGGCGCACGCCTGGCGCGCAAGGTGGCGGACGCCAAGACCCTGGAAACCCCGGACAAGCCGCGTTTTGTCGCCGGCGTGCTCGGCCCGACCAGCCGTACCTGCTCGCTGTCACCTGACGTGAACAACCCCGGCTACCGCAACGTGACCTTCGATGAGCTGGTGGAAAACTACACCGAGGCCACCAAAGGCCTGATCGAAGGCGGCGCCGACCTGATCCTGATCGAAACCATTTTCGACACCCTCAACGCCAAAGCCGCGATTTTCGCTGTGCAGGGTGTTTACGAAGAGTTGGGCGTCGAGTTGCCGATCATGATCTCCGGCACCATCACCGACGCCTCTGGCCGCACCCTCTCCGGCCAGACCACCGAAGCATTCTGGAACTCCGTGGCCCACGCCAAGCCGATCTCCGTCGGCCTGAACTGCGCCCTGGGCGCCAGTGAACTGCGCCCATACCTGGAAGAACTGTCGAACAAGGCCAGCACCTACGTGTCGGCGCACCCGAACGCCGGCCTGCCGAACGAATTCGGCGAGTACGACGAACTGCCAGCGCAAACCGCCAAGGTCATCGAAGAGTTCGCCCAAAGCGGCTTCCTGAACATCGTCGGCGGCTGCTGCGGCACCACGCCGGGCCACATCGAAGCCATCGCCAAAGCGGTGGCCGGTTATGCGCCGCGTGAAATCCCGGACATTCCCAAGGCCTGCCGCCTGTCGGGCCTGGAACCGTTCACCATCGATCGCAGCTCGCTGTTCGTCAACGTCGGCGAGCGCACCAACATTACCGGTTCCGCCAAATTCGCCCGGCTGATCCGTGAAGACAACTACACCGAAGCCCTGGAAGTCGCCCTGCAACAGGTCGAAGCCGGCGCCCAGGTGATCGACATCAACATGGACGAAGGGATGCTCGATTCGAAGAAGGCCATGGTGACCTTCCTCAATCTGATTGCCGGTGAACCGGACATCTCCCGCGTGCCGATCATGATCGACTCCTCCAAGTGGGAAGTGATCGAAGCCGGCCTCAAGTGCATCCAGGGCAAGGGCATCGTCAACTCCATCAGCATGAAGGAAGGCGTCGAGCAGTTCATTCATCACGCCAAACTGTGCAAGCGCTATGGCGCCGCCGTGGTGGTGATGGCCTTCGATGAAGCCGGCCAGGCCGACACCGAAGCGCGCAAGAAAGAAATCTGCAAACGCTCCTACGACATTCTGGTCAACGACGTCGGCTTCCCGCCGGAAGACATCATCTTCGACCCGAACATCTTCGCCGTGGCCACCGGTATCGAAGAACACAACAACTACGCTGTGGACTTCATCAACGCCTGCGCCTACATCCGCGACGAACTGCCGTACGCCCTGACCTCCGGCGGCGTGTCGAACGTGTCGTTCTCGTTCCGTGGCAACAACCCGGTGCGCGAGGCGATTCACTCGGTGTTCCTGCTGTATGCGATCCGTAATGGCCTGACCATGGGCATCGTCAACGCCGGCCAACTGGAGATCTACGATCAGATTCCAGCCGAGCTGCGCGACGCCGTCGAAGACGTGATCCTCAACCGCACCCCGGAAGGCACCGACGCCCTCCTCGCCATCGCCGACAAGTACAAGGGCGACGGCAGCGTCAAGGAAGCCGAGACCGAAGAGTGGCGTAACTGGGACGTCAACAAGCGTCTGGAACATGCGCTGGTCAAGGGCATCACCACACATATCGTGGAAGACACCGAAGAGTCGCGCCTGTCGTTCTCGCGCCCGATCGAAGTGATCGAAGGCCCATTGATGGCGGGTATGAACATCGTCGGCGACCTGTTCGGCGCCGGCAAAATGTTCCTGCCGCAGGTGGTGAAGTCCGCCCGCGTGATGAAACAGGCCGTGGCCCACTTGATCCCGTTCATCGAACTGGAAAAAGGCGACAAGCCGGAAGCCAAGGGCAAGATCCTCATGGCCACGGTCAAGGGCGATGTGCACGACATCGGCAAAAACATCGTCGGCGTGGTGCTGGGTTGTAACGGCTACGACATCGTCGACCTCGGTGTGATGGTGCCGGCGGAGAAGATCCTGCAAGTCGCCAAAGAACAGAAATGCGACATCATCGGCCTGTCCGGTTTGATCACGCCTTCGCTGGACGAAATGGTTCACGTGGCCCGCGAGATGCAACGTCAGGACTTCCATCTGCCGTTGATGATCGGTGGCGCGACCACTTCCAAGGCGCACACGGCGGTGAAGATCGAGCCCAAGTACAGCAACGACGCGGTGATCTACGTCACCGATGCCTCCCGCGCCGTGGGCGTGGCGACGCAGTTGCTGTCCAAGGAACTGAAGGCCGGTTTCGTCGAGAAGACTCGCCTGGAATACATCGACGTTCGCGAGCGCACTGCCAACCGCAGCGCCCGTACCGAACGCCTGAGCTACCCGGTGGCCATCGCCAAGAAACCGCAGTTCGACTGGGGTAGCTACGAACCGGTCAAACCGACGTTCACCGGCGCCAAGGTGCTGGACAATATCGACCTTAAAGTTCTGGCCGAATACATAGACTGGACGCCGTTTTTCATCTCTTGGGATCTGGCCGGTAAATTCCCGCGCATCCTGCAAGACGAAGTGGTCGGTGAAGCCGCCACCGCGTTGTACGCCGATGCCCAGGAAATGCTTGCCAAACTGATCGACGAAAAACTCATCAGCGCCCGTGCGGTATTCGGCTTCTGGCCAGCCAATCAGGTGCGCGACGATGACATCGAAGTCTACGGCGATGACGGCAAGCCATTGGCCAAGCTGCACCACTTGCGCCAGCAGATCATCAAGACCGACGGCAAGCCGAACTTCTCCCTGGCCGACTTCGTTGCGCCCAAGGACAGTGGCGTGACCGACTACGTGGGTGGCTTTATCACCACCGCCGGCATCGGCGCCGAAGAAGTGGCCAAGGCCTATCAGGATGCGGGCGACGACTACAACTCGATCATGGTCAAGGCCCTGGCCGACCGCCTGGCCGAGGCCTGTGCCGAGTGGCTACACCAGCAGGTGCGTAAAGACTACTGGGGCTACGCCAAAGACGAAACGCTGGACAACGAGGCGTTGATCAAAGAGCAATACACCGGCATCCGCCCTGCTCCGGGCTACCCGGCGTGCCCGGATCACACCGAGAAAGCCACGCTGTTCAAACTGCTGGACCCGGAAGCGGAAGAACTCAAGGCCGGCCGCAGCGGCGTGTTCCTCACCGAGCACTACGCCATGTTCCCGGCGGCAGCGGTCAGCGGCTGGTACTTCGCGCACCCGCAGGCGCAATACTTCGCCGTGGGCAAGATCGACAAGGATCAGGTGCAGAGCTACACCTCGCGCAAAGGTCAGGAATTGAGCGTGACCGAGCGCTGGCTGGCGCCTAACCTGGGTTACGACAACTAACCCTAGGCCTGCTTTTGCTTTTGCTTTTGCCTTCGTAGGAGCGAGGCTTGCCCGCGAAGAACGATGATGCGGTCTCACGGGAAAGTCGCGTCATCGTTCTTCGTGGGCAAGCCTCGCTCCAGGTTTCGGGTGTATTGTCTATGCTTACCTCTCATGCATTGATGACGGGGGATTTATGGACGATCCAAACAACAAACCACCAACCTTTTGGCAGATGCTGCACAGCGTCATGGCGGCGGCGTTCGGGGTGCAGAGCGGGAAGAATCGGGCCCGGGATTTCACCCACGGCAAGCCGAGTCATTTCGTGATTCTGGGGATCCTGTTCACGGCAGTATTCGCGTTGACGCTGTTTGCCATCGTGAAACTGGTGCTGCTCCTGGCCGGGATTTGACCGAGCTCAGTGCATCAGGGTTTGCAAGCTGAACGGGTAGCGATACGACGTCGGTCGCCCCTTGGCCGAGAGCTTTTGAAAATCCACGCCGTAATCCTGAGTGGCATTCAACGCCAGCAATCGCTTGGCTTGTGCGTGAGCGATCAGCTGCAACAGCGGGATCTGCCGGTCGCGCCCGCCGTACTGGCTGACATCCACCCCCTGCTCGTAGTCATGCAGTTGCACCAGGGCCCAACCACCCAGGGTGAAGTGCCCGCCCAGCAGCACGCTCAACCGCCCCTCCAGCAGCGCCTGCAACGCGGCCGGTGAATTGTTGACGGCGCTGAACAGCACGTCCTTGCCGGGTTGACCACCCGTTTCGGCGTAGGCCTGCATGGCGCCAAAGGCCATTTCATCGTTGGCCGACCAGACCAGCGACGTTTGCGGATAACGCTTGAACAATAACCTGGCCTGTTCATAGGCGCGCTTGCGGTTCCAGCCGCCATAGACCAACTGGCGCAACCGCACTTCAGGGTGTTCGGCCAATGCCCGCATCATGCCCTTCTCACGCTGTTGCGCGGCTGGGGTGATCTTCAGGCCGGAAAAGGCCACGAGGTCAATGACTTCACCGGGTGCGATTGGGCGATGCAGGCGAATCAGCTCCTTGAGCATCAGGTAGCCACCCTCCTCATTGTTGGGCACCAGGCTGCCCAACCAGTCGGGATACTTGTCCGGCTGGGCGCCGAGCAGGCGCATCTGGTCAGCGGTCAGGCCGTTGTTGACCAAAAACAGCTTCACGCCGCTGCCCTGAGCCAGGCGCAGGATTTCGGGGGCGACGTACAGTTCGTTGACGAACACCAGATAATCTGGTCGATTCGGCCCTTGCAGAGCTTCGCGGGCCTGCTTGAGGGTTGTTTCAGCGTTTCGCTCGGAATACTGGATGTGCAAATCCATGCCCAGGTCCTTGGCCGCGGCCTGCATGAACTGCGAGTAACTGACCCAGAACGTCTCTTGGGTGGTCCCGGGATTGAGGAACAACACCGACGCCGCCTGGGCACACGCCCCCATGCCAAGCGTCAGCACTACACCACAGAGATACTTCAACATTAACGTCCGAGCCCCCGAAAATCCGCCGCGCATTATAGCCAGCGAAGTTCCTTGAAACGGCGCTTATTCCGTTTTTTGTCCGACAATCGTCGGCACCGGCCCGGACGGGGTCGTTTATTGATGGCTGACCCAGAACACCGCTGTGCCCACGACCAGGATGATCAGGAACAAAATCGCCCAGGCATCGACCGTGCTATCGCTTTTCCTTGCTTTGGTGGGGTTGCTCATTGCATCGCCTCTTGTCGGTTTTATCGGTGATTGCATAAAGACTCGAGCACAGTTAAGACGATGATTGCCCGCACCACAAATGTGGGTTTTACTCCCATGTGTTTCATTAGTCGTTTTGGTTCTTTACATATACTCAAACATCACTTTTGCGCATAACTGCAAACTGGTATCTTGCCTCCGCTCCGTTGGGAGTGCGCGGCCGTGCGCGCAGAATTGCCGAGGCAGTATCGGAGACTTCAGCAAGCGAAAAACGCAACTGGATCCGACCGGCCCAAGCCTGAGAACAGGACTTATATGTACGTATACGACGAGTACGATCAGCGGATCATCGAGGACCGCGTCAAGCAGTTCCGTGATCAGACCCGACGCTATCTGGCAGGCGAGCTGAGCGAAGAAGAATTCCGCCCCCTGCGCCTGCAAAATGGCCTTTATATCCAGCGCTTCGCGCCGATGCTGCGGGTGGCGGTGCCTTATGGCCAACTGACTTCGCGCCAGACGCGAATGATGGCCAAGATTGCCCGCGACTATGACAAGGGCTACGCCCACATCAGTACCCGGCAGAACGTGCAGTTCAACTGGCCGGCCCTGGAAGACATCCCGGACATCCTGGCTGAGCTGGCGACCGTGCAGATGCATGCGATCCAGACCAGCGGCAACTGCCTGCGCAACGTCACCACCGATCAGTTCGCCGGTGTTGCAGCCGACGAGTTGATCGACCCGCGTCCATGGTGCGAAATCGTCCGTCAGTGGACCACGTTCCACCCGGAATTCGCCTACCTGCCGCGTAAATTCAAAATCGCCATCAACGGTTCGACGTCTGACCGTGCGGCCATCGAAGTCCATGACATTGGCCTTGAGCCGGTGCACAACGCCGCAGGCGAACTGGGCTTCCGTGTGCTGGTCGGTGGCGGCCTGGGCCGTACCCCGGTGGTGGGCGCGTTCATCAACGAGTTCCTGCCATGGCAAGACCTGTTGAGCTACCTCGACGCCATCCTGCGGGTCTACAACCGCTACGGCCGTCGCGACAACAAGTACAAGGCGCGGATCAAGATTCTGGTCAAGGCCCTGACGCCTGAAGTGTTCGCGCAAAAAGTCGACGCGGAAATGGAACACCTTCGCGGTGGCCAGACCACGTTGACCGAGGCCGAAGTGCATCGCGTGGCCAAACACTTCGTCGATCCCGAATACAAGGCTCTGGACAACCAGACTGCCGAACTGGCCGAACTCGACAAACAGCACCCAGGCTTCGCCCGCTGGCGCACCCGCAATACCCTGGCTCACAAGAAGCCAGGTTATGTCGCCGTGACCCTCTCCCTGAAGCCGACCGGTGTTGCACCGGGCGACATCACCGACAAGCAGCTCGACGCCGTGGCCGACCTGGCCGACCGTTACAGCTTCGGTCAGCTGCGCACGTCTCACGAGCAGAACATCATTCTGGCCGACGTTGAACAAAGTCAGTTGTTCGCGATGTGGGGCGAGTTACGCGAGCAGGGCTTCGCCACGCCGAACATCGGCTTGCTGACCGACATCATCTGCTGCCCGGGCGGCGACTTCTGCTCCCTGGCCAACGCCAAGTCGATCCCGATCGCCGAGTCGATCCAGCGTCGCTTCGAAGACCTGGATTACCTGTTCGATATCGGCGAACTGGACCTGAACATCTCTGGCTGCATGAACGCCTGTGGTCACCACCACGTCGGCCACATCGGCATCCTCGGGGTGGACAAGAAAGGCGAAGAGTTCTACCAGGTATCCCTGGGTGGCAGCGCCAGTCGCGATGCGAGCCTGGGCAAGATCCTCGGCCCGTCTTTCGCACAGGAAGCCATGCCTGACGTGATCGAGAAGCTGATCGACGTGTACATCGAACAACGTACCGAAGACGAGCGCTTCATCGACACCTATCAGCGTATCGGCATCGACCTCTTCAAGGAGCGCGTCTATGCAGCGAATAATTAAGAACAACGAAGTCGTCGACGAAACCTGGCACCTGCTGCCGAAGGACTTCAACATCGACGAGATCAGCAATTGCGACGACCTTATCGTCCCGCTGCAACTGTGGCGCGAACACAGCCGTATGCTCAAGGCTCGCGATGGCGGCCTGGGCGTGTGGCTGGACGCCGATGAAGAAGCCGAAGAAATCGGAGATGACGTCGATCAGTTCCAGGTCATCGCCTTGAACTTCCCGGCGTTCACCGATGGACGCAATTACTCCAATGCTCGCTTGCTGCGAGACCGTTATGGTTTCAAAGGCGAACTGCGGGCGATCGGCGATGTACTGCGCGACCAACTGTTCTACATGCATCGCTGCGGTTTCGATGCCTTTGCATTGCGCGCCGATAAAGACCCGTACGAAGCCCTGGAAAGTCTCCAGGATTTCTCGGTGACGTATCAGGCCGCCACCGACGAGCCGCTGCCGCTGTTCCGTCGCCGTTGATGTCCAGGCCTTGAACCCTTTGCGGGGTTCAAGGCCATCCTCTAGGCCTGCTCGGCGATCACCGGAAATGGCCGCCCCATCGCCACCCAATCGCGATAAAGCCTGGCCCGATCCTCCAGCGACATGAACATCTCCAACGGATTTTCAGCATCGACCTCTGTGCCCTCGACCACCCAGATCAGCCAGTTCCACAACTCGTCCGATGCCTGCGCCTCGCTCAACAGTCGCCAGACCCTCGCTTGCAACGCCAGATAATCGACCTGAAAGTCCGCCGTCAGGCTGAGCCCATCAATGAGCCTCAGGAATCGACTGCCTGACGGCTTGACCGCCAATTGCTGCCAGATCGTTCGCCTGGCTTGCCGCAGTGCTTCGTCACCCTCCTGCAACCACGCAACCGGATTGCCATAATCGGCTCCTGGCGCGCTCAACCAAAGGTTGATCCCGGTGCGCTGTCGATGCCTGATCAGGCGTAGCAGCGTGTCTTCGTCCGTCAGCGGATTGCCCCAGAGCTTTACCCGATCCCGGGCAATGGCCTGGCTCAATACCGCCGGCGGAACCCGGGTTATTCGGTTGTCACGCAGGTCCAGCAACGTCAGGTAGGGCTCATCCCGAATCCCGATCGGGCACGAACGGATCTCTGTTTTCCTCAAATTCACCTCCCGCAGTTTGTCCATCCCTAACAACACAGGCGAAACACTCAGGGGGTTTTCACTCAAGTCCAGTGATTGCAAGTTGATCAAGTCACACAGTTGAGACGCCGTGTCCTCCCTGAATTTGAGAAACGCGGCTTTCAGATTCAGCGTTGTGAGATGGCTCATTCGCGGGATCGCCGGCGGTAGAACGCTCTCCAATACCTCCATGGCATCAGGCAGTCGCAGATCGACTTTCTCCAGACTCAATACGCGCAGGTTGGGGAAAGATTCAAGAAACCCGTTCAAGCTCTCACGTTCCGTCAGGTGCAATCCGCGCATCGACAGCTCAATCACGTCGTTGAACTTGACGTTCATGACCGGCAAGCGGTGGTAGTCCTCGAACTCCAGATCCAGTTTGTATCCCACTAACGCTTCGCCGGAATAGAGGCGATTGGCCTGCGGCGGGCACTTTTGCCAGATTGAGACCAGCTCGTCAGCCAGGTCTATCCGGGTCTCGCGCTCGAACTCCATCGTGTACTGCACCTGCGCGACGTTATGCTCCGCGATTTGCGCATGAGTCATGCCCACGGCGTCCTCGTCGCCAGCGGCCAGAAAGTCGATGTCCATGTCATCGAGATCCAGTAGGGTCCGGTCAATCCAACTGGTCAAATCCGTACTCAATTGCTCGAACTGTTGCTTCAGACCATCAAGGTGTGACTGAGCGCTTGCTCCGGCATGTTGCAGCCATTCATCGGCCTGCGCGTTGCTGAATTCGGGATAGAGTTCCCTCACTTGCAGCCTCATCGTCTGATGGGTCAACGCTGCGGCCTGCGGAGTCGTCGGAAAACCGCCGCCCCTCAAACCCTGCATTTCGAAAGGCAGCCCCCCGTCCATTCTGCCCAGGCCCAAGGCGAACTCGGCGCGTGACAGTGCCCGGTCGCGGAGTTTGAGCTTCAGTTCGCTGGCCGGGTTCAGCGACTGTAACTGCAGCGCCACCCGCTCGTCCGCGGACAACACACCGATGATGGCCCCGTAAAAATCCGTGCGCGCGATGGCTTGGGCGGGCACATCGACGTATTGATAGTGGTCGCCGATTTTGATCAAGCGTCGACAATCAGCCGCATCAAGCGAGCCGCAACGATCCAGCACCCGACCTTGCAGCGAGCCGTCGAGCACCTCGATTCGCAGGCCTTTCGGCCAGCCGGGCAGGTTTTTCAGCGAATGCAAGGCCAGCGTGTCCGAACCGGAATGGGCCACCGACCGCAGATAAAGGCCTTCGTAAGCTCGGGTAAGCCTCACATGCTGCTGGTACTGGCGGGCCTTGCTGTCCAGTTGTCTGAAGACTCCCTTGACCTGGCTCGCATCCGGCGTCGCCGTGAACTCTACGCCACAGCGATCAAGCATCTGCTCCACCGCACTTTTCGGCAGGCCGGGATATTGCTGTTGAAACAATCGAACCCATTCATGCTCCGAGTGTTGGAGCGCCTGATAGCGAGCGTTGAACAACTCCACTCGCCGGGCCTGCAACGCCTCGCTTCCGTCAGCCTGCGTTTTGTCGATGACCTCCACGACGTCCTGATCGATTTTGAAGCGGCTGATAGTGTCGGCCAACACAGGAGTGGGTCGACGACCGGTCTGCATCATTCGCAGCAGATCGTCATCAACAGCGCTGACCTTGCCGATTTGCGCCAGCACTTCGTCGCTGAAGGAATCCACCGGGGCGCCGATCCCTCGCAGCAGGCTCAGACGGGTCGGCATCTGCGCCCCCGACTCCACGGGGGCGACATGAACGGGTGGAGCGCCCACCGACGTACCATCGAGCCGCACAGCGGGCTCCTCGACCCCGTGTTCGGCCCTGGCCAGCGCGGCGGCCTCGGCGCCTTCGCCTTTTAACGAAGCGACAGCCCCAGCCAGCGGCAGTGCATTGAGCAAGCCGAACACGGTTCGCGTCACGCCTTCAGAACGCTCACTGGCCGTTTTCCCCTCAATGGCCTCATGCAGACCGTAACCGGCGTCAATTAGCCCGGCCAGCACCAACAATCCCTCACCTCCGGGCACAAACAACGCCAGCGGCCCGAACTGGTTGATCCATTGCACGATCGGCTCGACGAAAGCGCTCAGATTGTCACGGTTGACCTGGGCATCGTCGCGGATAGTCTTGACGCTGTCCTGGGCGGCCTGCTTCATGGAACGCACCAACTGCGCAAAAGGGTCGGATGCGCCGGGTGAGCGATCAAAGTCGATGTAGTCATCCGGATCCCAATGGCCATCATTATTGAAGAACCCGGCACTCTTCGTCAGCCTGTGCATTTTGGGATAAATCGCCATGCCCTCCAGCGCGGTCAGTACACCCGCATGAAAGGTGCCGTCCTCGCGATCCTCTTCAGAAAAGTGAGCCGCCAGTGCCTGTTTCGTATCAGCCACCCGGCCCTGCGCCACGATCCACTGACGCAACTGCCGGCTATCGGTGAATTCGTGCAGCGGTGAAGAATTTCCGGGGATGTACAGCAGCACCCTGGAGCCTGATCGCGCTCGAAAACACCAGATATCTGTCGCCGTATAACGGTACAGTTTCAACCGACTCGCCTCGACGCCGGGGGGCATTCTTGTCGGCGCCTGCAACTGCTTGATTGTCAGCGTTTCCCAGGTCTGCGCGGCGGGCAACCCGGCGGCTTGCATGGCGAGTTCCAGCCCCTTTCGGGACAGACACCGTTCTTGATATTGCAGCCGGGCCGCCATGACGAAAGCCGCCTTGACCGATGTCCTCAAGGCATAAGAACCGGGAACAGCAATGACTGCGTCCGACGGCCAGGCCTGATCAAGATAAGTCTGGTATCGACGGGGAAGAAACAACCCCCAGACCCACTGCTTGAAATCGGCAGGCCGCAGATTGATTTGCGTGTGCGGGCCATAGGATTGCGGAACCGTGGCGCGGTAAATGCCTTCATAGGTGTCGTGATTGCCGTTGCCCACATAGGCAAACTCATCGACCTTTTCGACAATGCGCACCGACGGCCCGATGTCGGGCGGTGTGTACAGCCCAAACGCGGTTTCGCCGAAGCGCCCATCACCCACCGTCTGATAATTGCCAAGCAGCGCCTGGATCAGGGAGCGAGAACTCCCCACCTGCCCCTGGTGGACACCGCTCTCAGGAGGATGCCCATGGTAGTTGTAGTCGAGCGTTACCAGCAGGGCCGTCTGCGGATCAATGTCGGCCCCCCACTTCTCCTTGATCAAGGACTCGCCAAACTGAGCGGGGGTTTGCGGTAGTGCGGTCTCCACCGCGGCCTTCAGTTCGTTACGTATCAGGACATTGGGCGTTGGGGCGTCGCCATGTGCGTGATCATTCATGTGCATTCCATTGCAAACTATTGGGAATCACCACATTACCCAGCCGCAACTCAAGCGTAAGTCGGAATGATCGGCAGGCCAGTTAGGACGTTTCGCAGAGTCCGCAGGAAAGTGACAGTCTGAAACGCCGGACGAAAAAAAACCGCGGAAATCCGCGGTTTGATTTTTTCCGGAGACGCCCGCCAGAGGCTTACCAGAAGCGTTGCTGGGTCAACCGGCTCCACCAGCTCAGCAATACGCGATCGATCGAACCGCTGGCCGCGATGCCGATGCGCTCCTGCAGGCTTTTGCGTTCGGCGTAATGCAAGTGATAGAGCTCGGACTGCTTGGCCCGTTCGGCAAGGTATTCATCGCTGGTCTTGAGTTCATCCACCAGTTGCTTGTCCAAGGCCGAGACGCCCAGCCAGATTTCACCCGTGGCCACTTCATCGATGGCCAGTTGCGGGCGATAGCGGGAAACGAAGTTCTTGAACAGCTGATGGGTGATGTCCAGGTCTTCCTGGAATTTCTCCCGGCCTTTCTCGGTGTTTTCACCGAATACCGTCAGGGTGCGCTTGTACTCACCGGCCGTCAGTACTTCGAAGTCGATGTCGTGTTTTTTCAACAGGCGATTGACGTTGGGCAACTGCGCCACCACGCCGATCGAGCCGAGGATCGCGAACGGCGCACTGATAATCTTCTCGCCGATGCACGCCATCATGTAGCCGCCGCTGGCCGCGACCTTGTCGATGCACACGGTCAACGGCACGCCGGCGTCACGAATCCGCGCCAGTTGCGAAGACGCCAGGCCATAGCTGTGGACCATGCCACCGCCGCTTTCGAGGCGCAGCACCACTTCATCCTTTGGCGTGGCGAGGGTCAACAGAGCAGTGATTTCATGGCGCAGGCTCTCAGTGGCCGAGGCCTTGATGTCACCATCGAAATCCAGCACGAACACCCGTGGTTTGGCCTCGGGTTTCTTCTTTTGCTTTTTCTCGGTTTTAGCCTGGGACTTGCGCAGTGCCTTGAGCTGATCCTTGTCGAGCAAGGTTTGCTCCAGGCGTTCGCGCAGCCCTTTGTAGAAATCATTGAGTTTGTTGACTTGCAACTGCCCGGCCGACTTGCGCCGCCCTTTGCTGCGCAACGCCGCAAAACTGGCCAGGACCACCAGAATGGCGATCACCAGAGTCACGGTCTTGGCCAGGAAAATGGCGTACTCGAACAAAAGCTCCACAGGGACTCCTTCAATCAATGCGCGGGGTTAACACGCGCGGGATACCTCCAGCATACCCATCCGCCAGCCTGACGACCACTGGCAACAGGCCTGTAACGGGCATTTCAAACAAGCGTATGTTTTTTCATTGACAGCTCACCGCCATCCTCATAACCTCGCCAAACCTTCAACGTACCGGGATGACGCGGACGTGGGCAGCATCTACTTGATTCGACATGGCCAGGCCTCCTTTGGTGCAGACGACTATGACGTCCTGTCGCCGACCGGTATTCGCCAGGCAGAACTCCTCGGCCAGCACCTGGCCGAACTCGGTGTCAGCTTCGATCGCTGCCTGTCGGGCGACCTGCGCCGCCAGCAACACACCGCCAACAGTGCGCTGGAACAATTCGCCGCCGTCGGTATGCCGGTGCCGCTGCTGGAAATCGATTCCGCCTTCAACGAATTCGACGCCGACGCGGTGATCCGCGCCCTGCTGCCGGCCATGTTGGAGGACGAGCCCCAAGCGCTGGATATCCTGCGCAACGCCGCACAAAACCGTACTGAATTCCAACGCATCTTTGCCTTGATCATCGAGCGCTGGCTCGCCGGCACCTACGACACACCGGGCCTGGAGAGCTGGCTGGGTTTCGTCGAACGCGTGCAGGCCGGTCTGCATCGATTGCTCGAACAAGCCGACAACACCCAGAAAATCGCCGTGTTCACCTCCGGCGGTACCATCACTGCCCTGCTCCACCTCATTACGCAAATGCCCGCAAAGCAGGCCTTTGAACTGAACTGGCAAATCGTCAACACCTCGCTCAATCTGCTGAAGTTTCGCGGTCGCGAGGTGGCCCTGGCTTCCTTCAACAGTCATGCACATCTGCAACTGCTGAAGGCCCCGGAACTCATCACGTTTCGCTGAGTCCGGATTATTGTGACCCTGGCTGTAATCACCCAGCTCTTATTACCCAAGAAAGGATCGAACCATGACCTCCGTAGCTGATGCCGTACAAGCAATGAAAGCCAAGTTCAACCCAGCCGCTGCTGCCGGTCTGGACCTGGTCTTCGGTTTCCGCATCGACGACACCAAGAACTTCTCGCTGATCGTCAAAGACGGCACCTGCGAACTGCAAGAAGGCGAGAACCCGGACGCCCAGGTCACTCTGGTAATGGACGGTGAAACCCTGCAAGGCATCGTCGACGGTTCGACCGACGGCATGCAAGCGTTCATGGGTGGCAAACTGCGCGCCGAAGGCGACATGATGCTGGCCATGAAACTGTCCGAGCTGTTCCCGGCCTAAGCACGCCGCTCCCGTCTTTCGGGAGCACGTCTGGCTGCATACGAATCCCGCCCCTTGTGGCGGGATTCGTCGTTTTCGCCCTCGGAAAACGGCTATCTATGGATTTGCCGACTATATTCCTTCTGGCCGCATGCGTCAGACATCGGCTGTTTGCCCTCACTTCTTTGTGAAGAACTTAGTGGAGAGCAGTGCCATGAGTCCACCTGACGAGCCCAACGACTTCAGCCGTCGCCGTGTATTGCAAGGCCTTTCGGCAGGCGCCGTCGGTGCCTGGGTCAGCCCACTATTCGCAGGGAGTAAAACCATGCCCGATGCTCCGGCCGATCTGATTCTGTACAACGGACGCCTGCACACCGTCGACTGCAAGAAACCCCAGGCCAGTGCTGTCGCGATCAAGGACGGGCGCTTCGTGGTGGTCGGCAGCGATGCCCAGGCCATGGCTCTGCAAGGTCCTGGCACGCAGATCATCGACCTGCATGGCCGCACGGTGATTCCCGGGCTCAATGACTCCCACCTGCACTTGATCCGTGGTGGTCTGAACTACAACCTCGAACTGCGCTGGGAAGGCGTGCCGTCCCTGGCCGATGCCTTGCGCATGCTCAAGGACCAGGCCGATCGCACGCCAACGCCGCAATGGGTGCGAGTGGTCGGTGGCTGGAACGAGTTCCAGTTTGCCGAGAAGCGCCTGCCGACGATTGAAGAACTGAACAAGGCTGCGCCGGACACCCCGGTGTTCGTCCTGCACCTCTACGACCGCGCCCTGCTCAACCGCGCGGCGCTAAAAGTGGTCGGCTATACCCGCGACACGCCAAACCCGCCGGGCGGCGAGATCCAGCGCGATACCAATGGCGACCCCACTGGCATGCTGATCGCCCGCCCCAATGCGATGATCCTCTACTCGACCCTGGCCAAGGGACCGAAGTTGCCTCTGGAGTATCAGGTCAACTCGACCCGCCAATTCATGCGCGAACTCAATCGCCTGGGCGTCACCAGCGCCATCGATGCCGGCGGCGGTTATCAGAATTATCCAGACGATTATCAAGTCATCCAGCAACTGGCCAAAGACCAGCAGCTCACGGTACGCATTGCCTACAACCTGTTCACCCAGAAACCCAAGGAAGAGCTGACCGACTTCAAAAACTGGACCAGCACTTCCCATTACGGTCAGGGCGATGACTTCCTGCGGCACAACGGTGCCGGGGAAATGCTGGTGTTCTCGGCAGCGGATTTCGAAGACTTCCTCGAACCCCGCCCCGACCTGCCGCAAACCATGGAGCAGGAGCTGGAACCGGTGGTGCGGCACCTCGTCGAGCAGCGCTGGCCCTTCCGCCTGCACGCCACCTACAACGAATCCATCAGCCGCATGCTCGACGTGTTCGAGAAGGTCAACCGGGATATTCCGTTCGACGGCTTGCCATGGTTCTTCGATCATGCCGAAACCATCACCCCACGGAACATTGAGCGGGTCAAAGCCTTGGGGGGCGGCATCGCGATACAGGACCGCATGGCGTTCCAGGGCGAGTATTTTGTCGACCGTTACGGCGCGAAGGCGGCCGAAGCGACACCACCGATCGCGCGCATGCTGGCCGAGGGGGTGCCGGTGGGCGCTGGCACCGATGCCACGCGCGTGTCCAGCTACAACCCCTGGACCTCGCTGTACTGGCTGGTCAGCGGCCGCACCGTTGGCGGGCTGGCGTTGTACCCGCAAGGTTTGAGCCGGGATACGGCGCTGGAACTGTTCACCCATGGCAGCGCCTGGTTTTCCTCCGAACAAGGCAAGAAAGGCCAGATCAAGGTCGGGCAACTGGCGGACCTGATTGCACTGTCGGCGGACTACTTTCACATCGAAGACGAAGCGATCAAATGGATCGAGTCGGTGCTGACCATTGTCGACGGCAAGATCGTCTACGGCAGCGTGGAATTTGAAAAACTGGGGCCTCCGCCCATTCCGGTGGTGCCTGAGTGGTCGCCCGTGGTGAATGTACCGGGGCACTGGAAACCATTGGCGCCGCTGACCGCACAAGTACACCAGTGTGTGGGCGCTTGCGCGGTGCATGCCCACAGCCATGAGCGGGCGCGGTTGTCGTCAGCGCCGGTCAGTGACTTTCAAGGGTTCTGGGGGGCGTTTGGCTGTTCGTGTTTCGCGTTTTGATTGGGACTTTTGGGCGCTGAGGAAGGCGCCCCTCTGAATCAAGCGAGTAAACCGCTTTTCGTAGGAGCCAGGCTTGCCGGCGAAGGCGCTCTCAAGGACGCCTTCGCCGGCAAGCCTGGCTCCTACATGTCTGATTTGCCCTTAACTGACGGGCCAATGAAACACCCACTGACACAAGCTTGATCTCGATCAGTCGCTCACTCCCTCGCAATCACTACTATCGCGCTTCCATCGAAGGCCACGGACGGCTCATTGGGAGCCTGCGGCCCATTTTTCTCAAGGAAGAGTCAATCATGCGGTCATTGAAAATCATTCTGCTGGCATCAGCATTCAACGGGCTGACCCAACGGGCCTGGCTGGACTTGCGTCAGGCTGGTCACTCACCCAGCGTGGTGCTGTTCACCGATGCAGACGCGGTGTGCGAGCAAATCGAACACTCTGGCGCAGACCTGGTGATCTGCCCGTTTCTCAAGGACCGGGTACCCCAACAACTATGGAGCAACCACCAGCGTCCCGTGGTGATCATTCATCCGGGCATTGTCGGCGACCGTGGCGCCAGTGCGCTGGACTGGGCCATCACCCGCGAACTCAGCCGCTGGGGTGTGACCGCGTTGCAAGCAGTGGAGGAAATGGATGCCGGGCCGGTCTGGGCCACCTGTGAATTCAACCTGCCCCAAGACCTGCGCAAATCCGAGTTGTACAACGGGCGCGTCAGCGATGCCACGATCTCCTGCATCCGCGAAGTCGTGGAAAAATTCATCGCCGGGTTCGTGCCTGTGCCCTTGGATTACAGCCAACGCCATGTGATTGGCCGCTTGCAGCCGAACATGAAGCAAGCCGACCGATCCTTCAGCTGGCACGATAGCTCGCGCTTCATCAAACGCTGCATCGACGCTGCCGACGGCCAGCCCGGCGTATTGGCGAGCCTGGCCGGCGGTCAGTATTACCTGTACGACGCTCACCTGGATTCGCGCAGCGGCATGCCGGGGGAGATTCTCGCGGTGCACGATGATGCGGTGCTGGTGGCGACCGGCGATACCAGCCTGTGGATCGGCTCGCTGCGACACAAACCCCAGCCCGGTGAAGAAACCTTCAAACGCCCAGCCCGGCATGTGCTCGCCGAACAGCTGGCGCAAGTGCCGCCCCTTGATTGGTCGATCGCCTCCCAGCCGTTCAACAATGAAAATTATCAACCGATCCGCTATCGCGAATCCGGCCACGTCGGCGAGCTGACCTTCGAGTTTTACAATGGCGCGATGAGCACCGAACAGTGCCAGCGATTGGTGGAAGCCCTGCGCTGGGCCAAGTCCCGGGACACCCAAGTGCTGCTGATCAAGGGCGGGCGCGGCAGTTTCTCCAACGGCGTGCACCTCAACGTGATCCAGGCCGCAGCGGTTCCGGGGCTGGAAGCCTGGGCCAATATTCAGGCGATCGACGACGTTTGCCAGGAACTGCTCAGCGCCCGGCAACTGGTGGTCAGCGGCCTGACCGGCAACGCCGGGGCCGGCGGCTTGATGCTGGCACTGGCGGCCGACATCGTCTTCGCCCGGTCCGACATCGTGCTCAACCCCCATTACAAAACCATGGGCCTGTACGGCTCCGAGTACTGGACTTACAGCCTGCCCCGCGCTGTCGGCCAGGCAATGGCGGAAAAACTCACGGAGGATTGTCTGCCGATCAGCACCGCCCAGGCCTTGCAACTGGGCATGGTCCAGGAAATCGGCCCTCGCTGCCCCGACGAGTTTGATCTGTGGTTGTTGCAACGGGCCAATGGTGCGTTGAGTGATCCGGCGTATCAGGCGATACGCGAACGTAAAAACCAGCTCGATACTCAGCTGATGCAACACTGTCGCAATGCCGAGCTGGAAGAAATGCACCAGGACATGGTGCAGAACCGCAAACAGTTTGCCGAGAAGTGCCGTAACTTTGTGTTCAAGCGCAAGGCGTGTGGCACGCCGCAACGGTTGGTGGCGCAGTGGGCGGTGGTGAAGGAAGTTGAATTGGCCGGGTGATCGGTAGCGATCTTTTGACCTGCTTTCTATCCCCAGGCGGCGCCTGCTCTTACAATGCCCGGACCTCCCACATCGGCCTGCCCATGGACATTGACCTCGCCCGCACCTTTCTGGAAATTGTCCGCCACGGCAGTCTGGCCGCAGCGGCTGAAAAACTGCATGTCACCCAGACCGCGATCACCGCCCGTGTGCAGAAGCTCGAAAGTCAGCTCGGCAGCACGCTGTTCGTGCGCAACCGCGCCGGAGCACGCCTGACGCCGAACGGTGAGGCCTTTGTGGTTTACGCCAACCAACTGGTGCAGACCTGGGAAGCGGCGCGCCGTGACTTGCCGCTGCCCGAGGGCTACCGCGATGTGCTGCACATCGGTGGCGAGGTCAGTCTGTGCAACCCGTTGATGCTCAGTTGGGCCGGCGAGCTGCGCGAGAAAATCCCCAGCCATGCCCTGCGCATGGAAATCCGCGACGGCGAAAACCTGCTGCGTCAACTGGAACTGGGAGTGCTGGATGCGGCGCTGGTCTATCAGCCCGAGTACTGGCCACGCCTGCAAGTGGAGCAGGTGCTGGAAGAAAAACTCATCCTGGTCCGCCTGGCCGGGCAGCCCGATCCTTACGTGTATATCGATTGGGGCCCGGACTTCCGTCGTCAGCACGATGCCGCGCTGCCGGAAAAGGCCAAGGCGGCCTTGAGCTTCAACCTCGGACCGCTGGCCTTGCAGTACATCCTGGAAAACGGCGGCAGCGGCTATTTCCGTACCCGCGTGGTCCAGAGCTACCTGGAAAGCGGCGTGCTGGAGCCAGTGCCCAAAGCTCCGGAGTTCAGCTACCCGACCTACCTGGTTTACTCCCGGGACCGCGACTCGGCGACCCTGCAACGAGCCTTCGATTTGCTGCGCGAAGTGATCAAGACGGATGACGACTGGTCCCAGCGCTGGAACCCCTTGACCTGACGCCAGGCGTCTTGCACCGGAGCATGGCGCATGTGGCCTCAAGGTTGGGCCAGCCTCTACGGCGGGATCGACTAATCTGCTGGTTATAACAATAACCCCAGGTGAACGCAGTGAGGCAAACCACCGAAGCATTCCGCGCGCGCTACCGTGCCGCTATTCATCCACTCTATAACCCTTGGCTGCATGGCGCCTTTGTGTTGCTGTTCGGTTTGCTGGCCATCGGCGCGTTCTGGAGCACCGTGCATCAGGTACACCCCCTGGAATGGCTGGCGGTGCCGCTGACTCTGTTGTTCTTCAATTTCGGCGTCTACGTCGTGCATCGACATCTGGGGCACCACAAAAAGCGTCTGGCGCGAATGTTCTACGCCCGTCACGCCGGTGACCATCACAGCTTTTTCACCCCCGGCCACATGACCTACGACAACGCACGCGACTGGCGGGTGATTCTGTTTCCGGCCTGGCTGATTGTGTTGCATACCCTCGTCATCACCGCGCCCGCGTGGTGGCTGCTGGCGCAGCTCAATGGCAACATCGCAGGGCTGTTTGGCGGCTGCATGGTCCTCGGTTACCTGACTTATGAAGTGTTCCATGCCTGCGAACATTTACCGCCCGGCAACCCGCTGACACGTCTGCCGTGGATTCGCCAGATGCGCCGTCTGCACGAACTGCACCATCGCCGTGAGCGGATGCAGGAGCGCAATTTCAATATCGTGTTTCCACTGATGGACTACCTGTTCGGCACCCTGTACTGGGAGCCGGAACAAGCGCCTCCACACCTGACGAGAACGCCCACCCGCCTGCAGCACGTGGTCGACATCGCTGGAAATCCGCTCGCCGTGCTCGCCTACGCCAGCACGGCGACACGTTGGCCGGAGTGGCATCCGTCCTCCCTCAAGGTCGATGGCCAGAGCGGCCCGTTGTATGCCGGGACGCGGTTCGAGGAAGACATTCGGGCCGGTGGGCGTGAGGGACACTTGAGTTGGGAGGTCGACGAATACTTGCCTGGTCGCCGCTGGAGCGCTCGGGCTCGGGGCGATCATGGACTGTCACTGGTGGTGACTTACGAGTGCGAGGCTTTTGGGGACGGCACGCGATTTGTCCGCACCCTGGAATATTGCTTCAGCGGTGTGGTGATGCGCATCGCCAATCGACTGTTGCTCAAGCGGCGCATCGAGCGTGAATCGGCGCAATCAATGCTGGCGTTACGCGAGATGGCGCAAAAACATCTGGCCTCGACAGGAGTCACCGCGTGAAAGCCCTCAAGTTTCGGCATTTATTGTTGCTGTTGATCATTGTGATTGGCGGCTTCCTGTTGTTATTACCCACCAAAGTCCAACCAATCGCCTGGACCCCGTCACCGGCGCCCTCCCTCATCGATGGCATCTACACAGACAATCAGCGCCTCAAAGGCGTGGAACGTGTCGGCGCCGCTGACATCGACGGCCCGGAGGCGTTGCTACTGGAGGAAGACCTTCTCATCACCGGCCTGCATGACGGCCGCTTGATCAGCACCAGCCTCGATGGCAAGACCACCAAGGTGCTGGCCGATACCGGTGGCAGGCCATTGGGTCTGGCGCGCCATCCCAATGGTTTGCTGGTGATCGCCGATGGGGTCAAGGGTTTGCTCTCGCTCGATGCTCAAGGCCGTGTGATTGCATTGAGCACCGCGGCCAATAACGTGCCCTTCGGCTTTACCGATGACGTGGTCATCGACAAACCCGGGCATTACGCCTATTTCAGCGATGCTTCCAGCCGTTGGGGTTACGGCAAGGATGGCGAGGCGATCATCGAGCACGGCGGCGACGGTCGATTGCTGCGTTATGACTTCCAGACCGGCACGACGACGGTCTTGCTGGATAAGCTGGAGTTCGCCAACGGCGTGACCCTGGGGCCTGACGATGCGTTTGTGCTGGTCAACGAAACCGGCGCCTATCGCATCAGCCGCTATTGGCTGACCGGGCCGAAAGCCGGAACCCATGATCTGTTCATCGATAATTTGCCGGGGCTGCCGGACAACCTGGCATTCAATGGCCGCGACCGTTTCTGGGTGGCGCTGTATGCCCCGCGCAATGCATTGCTCGACGCCACAGCGCCCTACCCTCTGGTACGCAAAATGATCGTGCGCGCGCTGACGGTCTTGCCCAAACCGGTGGAAAGCCGCGCCTTCGCCCTCGGCCTGGACCTCGACGGTAAAGTGATTGCCAATCTGCAGGACGCCAGCAGCGGCAATTATTCGCCCATCACCACCGTGCGCGAGTATGGGGACTGGTTGTATCTGGGGTCGCTGAAAGCGCGGCACATGGCGCGGTTGCCGTTGAGTACGGCATTGAAATAGGCGTGGCAGCGATCTTTTGATCGTGAGTCAACGCGGATCGATCTCACCATCGCGTTCCGAATTGTCTGTCTCTTCGCGCACTCGTTCCGGGTCGATGTCGGTGACGTCATCCTGCTCCAGAGGCGTTATGTCCTCATTGTCCGGCAATTCATCGATGCCCGGTTCATCCTCGGGGTTGACGGTGGTGCGTCCTGGGCTCAGGGGTTCGGGATGAGTCGGGATCGGATCGTAGCCGCCCTGTTCTTCGCTGGGGTATTTTTCTTTATGGGGAAAGGCTGGATGGGGCATGGGGCACCTCGCACGAGCCGCAAAGTCGGCTCTGATCGTTCGAGGTGCCGGTATTTATCCCCGTTCCAATTTTTCAGTCACCGGTCGTCGGTGATTCTGCATAGCGTCTCAAGAGGGCGTCTGAAGTCGATCAACGATTTTGTTCTTGACCTGTACGCGCTTCTCCTTGAGCTTCTTCAGTGCCTCATCGCTGGGCGCATCCGATTGTGCGGACTCGGCCTTCAACACCTCGGCATCCACCTGGGAGTACTTGTTGAGCAGTGAATCCAGTAACGTATCCTTGGTGCGTTTTTGCTGGATCTCTTCCTTTGAAAGTTTCAGATCCTGATACAGATCATGAGTCACCGGCATGGAACACCTCCGTTTGTTAATCGGTAGCAAACGCGATTGATTGCGCTCACCAGCTATCAGAATGGCCTTGCTCACCCTGTTCTGTCGACCGTCTATCAGACCAGCGGTGTCCGTTCGTCGCCCTGTCGCAAATGAGATAAAACCTTTGTATTCGCGCTCGCCTCCATTGATTAACGATCACCTGGATCGCCCATAAAAACCTGTGTGGAGAATGACCGATGGACGGATTCAATCTGCGTCACCTCGCCCTGGCCGTAGCCTTGAGCACCAGCATGGGCACGGCTTTTGCCGCCGCCTCCAATGACTTCGTCGATGACGCAGTGGAGGGTGGTATCGCGGAAGTCGAGACCAGCAAACTGGCTCTGGAAAAAAGCTCATCGGCCGACGTCAAAGAGTTCGCCAAGATGATGGTCACCGATCATTCCAAAGCCAATGATGAACTGGCGGCACTGGCGAAAAAGCATGACATCGAGGTGCCGGACACGACGACGATGGTCAAACAGGCCAAGGAAAAAATTCTCGATCTGCGCGATGAATCCTTCGATGCGGCCTATGCCAACAATCAGGTAAAGGCTCACGAAGAAGCCATTGAACGGTTCAAAAAAGAAGCCAACACGGTGACGGACGACAAAGAGAAAGGCGCCACCGACCTGAAGGCGTTCGCGCAAAAAATGTTGCCTGCGCTGGAAAAACACCTGGAGCAGGCAAAAAAACTCCAGGCGGCTCATCCCGATAAATAACCCTCGCGGAAACAAGGTTTACCCAGTGATCGCTCATCACGGGTAAGCCTTGATGTCGGTCGGTTAGTCCCCTGTAGGAGCGATCGCATTACGGCCTACAGGTCTCAACCACCCAGCACGCTGCGGATCATGCTCAACAGCGCTTCAGGACCATAAGGTTTGCTCAGCAGATAAGTGTCGGGGCTGAGTTGGTGATTGCGCGAAATAATGTCCCGGGTATGGCCGGAGGTAAACAGCACCGCCACCGGGGGATTCTGCACCTTGGCCCAGGCGGCCAGGTCCGAGCTTTTGATCAGACCGGGCATAACCACATCGGTGAAGATCAGGTTCACCGCCACGCCATCGAGCAACATCTGCATGGCCAAGTCACCGTTGGCCGCGGTCAGCACCTGATAGCCCTCTTCACGCAACAAGTCCACCACCGAGCCACGCACCGCTTCGTTGTCCTCGACCACCAGAATGGTTTCGTGCCCGCCCGGGTGCTGCGGATCATGGCGCGTTGTTTCACCGGGCAATGGGCGCAAGCTACGCGGGAAATACAGCTGCACCCGAGTGCCCTGCCCGACGACGCTGGAGATCTCGATATGCCCGTCGCTCTGTTTGACGAAACCGAACACCATGCTCAAACCCAGGCCGGTGCCTTGGCCGTCGGCCTTGGTGGTGAAAAACGGTTCGAAGGCCTGTGCGAGCACTTGAGGCGGCATGCCGACACCCGCGTCAGTCACCGCGACGCAAACATAGTCGCCGGCGACGATGCCTTTGCCTGCGCAAAACCTGCGGTCCAGGGCAATGTTCTCGGCGCTCAGGGCAATGGTCCCCTCGCCGTTCACCGCATCTCGGGCGTTGATCGCGAGGTTGAGAATGGCATTTTCCAGTTGATTGCGGTCCACGTAGAGATGCCATGGAGCGTCAGGCGCCGTCACCTTGATCTGGATAGTTTCCCCCAGCGCCCGCTGCAACAATTCTCCCAGTCCTTCGAAGATCTGCCATGGATCACAGACCGCCGGCGACAAAGGCTGACGACGGGCGAACGCGAGCAATTGCGACGACAGTTTGGCACCGCGCTCGACCGCGGCAATCGATGCACTGACCCGACGTTGCACGTTGGCGTTGTCCGGCTCGTGACGCGCCAGCAAATGCAGGTTGCCGGCGATGACCTGCAACAGATTGTTGAAGTCATGGGCCACGCCGCCGGTGAGACCGCCGATGGCTTCGAGTTTTTGTGACTGACGCAACTGCTCTTCGGCCGCCAGCCGCGCTTCGACTTCGTCGGCGACGCGCTGCTCCAGGTTGCGGGTGAATTTGAGCAACGACTCTTCGGCGCTCTTGCGTTCGTGGATGTCGATCAACACCCCGGGAAAGCGGAACGCCTCACCTTGCTCATTGAACTCGCAACACCCGCTGGCGAGCACCCACAGGTAACTGCCATCGGGACGCAGAACCCGGTATTCAGCGTTATAGGGAATGCCGGTTTCCACCGACTGGTTGATCCGTTCCTGAACCCAACTGCGGTCGTCGGGATGAATCTGCATTTCGGCGATGAGGGGTGGCAGGTTGGCCAGGTCCTGATCGGGCGGGTAGGAAAACGTGCGGGCGAAGCGTTCGTCGGCAGACAGCACATCAGCCTTGATGTCCCAGACGAACGAGCCGAGCAAAGCCCCGGCATTGAGCGCCAGGCGAACTCTTTCGTTGTCGGCGCGATAAGCGCGTTCGGCTTCCTGACGGCGGCGCTCGGAAATCACATGGTCAGTGGTGTCGACCACCATCGCCATGACCCCCGAGGGATGCCCGTCATCATCGGCGACGGGACTGTAGTAAAGATCCATCCAGACGTCTTCGGGTACGCCATCACGCAACAGCACCAAGGCTTTGTTGTGATAGGACAAGGTACCGCCCGCAAGGCAGGTATTCACCACATGCCGATTGAATTCGGCGACCTCTGGCCAGCCCAATTCCACCGGGGAACCCAGCAGGTAAGGATGGCGCCCACCGGCAAATCTGGAGTAGGCATCGTTATAGATCATGTAACCGGGCCGGCCCCACAGCATCACCATCGGCAGGGGGGAGGCGAGCAATAACTGCACCGCGCTGCACAGGCTCCCGGGCCAGGTATCGATGCGCCCGAGCTCGGTCAGGCTCCAGTCGAACGCACGAATGCGTCCGGCCATTTCGCCGCTCCAGCCGGTACATCCGTGGCTATTGTCTAGAAACTGCATCGACTGGCCTTATGTCCTGTGAATGACATGTTTCAGGCAGTGCAACGGCGTGAGGAGACGGTGCGTGCCCGTTTGTTTCGAGCACCGCCGACGCCAATGGTTTCATAGAGGTATAGACGAATGTCGCAGGTTCAGCGGAAATCCCGGCTGCGCACATGGATGCCGTCGAGCAATGAACTCAGGTCGCTCAAGCGCCCGGCAATCAGGTGCCGCACCTCGCCTTCCTTTTCCCAGCGCCCATCGACCTTGAGCAATTGCGAGCCAACCAATACCTGCCGTTGCCGTTCGGCCAGGTCACGCCAGACCACCACGTTGACATTGCCGAACTCGTCTTCAAGCGTCACGAAGGTCACGCCGCTGGCGGTGCCTGGGCGTTGCCGGCCGGTGACCAGCCCGGCAACGCTGACCGGTCGGCCGTGCTCGACATCCATAAGTTCTTTCGAACTGCGGCAACGCCGGGCTTTCAATTCACCCCGCAGCAATGCCAGCGGATGCGGACCGAGGGTGGTGCCGACACTGTTGTAATCGGCTTGCAGGTCCTCGCCCACGGTGGGTTTGGGCAGAGACACCGCCGGCTCTTCCGGGCTCGGCAAACCGGCAAACAAGCCGAGCTGTTTCTGCACCCCCGCCACCTCCCAGCGCGCCCGATGCCGATCACCGGCCAGCCCGCGCAACGCACCGGCATCGGCCAGTTGCTCCTGGGTGCGGGCATCGAGTCGCGCCCGTTCGCCGAGGTCGGCGATGTCGGCAAACGCCCCTTTCGACCGGGCGACTTCAATACGCCTGGCATCATCCTCGCGAAAGCCTTTGATCATCCGCAACCCCGTGCGAATGGCCGGCTGCGCGCCGGTGATCGGTTCCAGGCTGCAATCCCAGTCACTGGCCCGCACGTCCACCGGGCGAATCTGCAAATGATGCCGGCGGGCGTCCTGAAGAATCTGGTCCGGGCTGTAGAAACCCATGGGCCAGCTGTTGATCAACGCACAGGCGAAGGCCGCCGGCTCGTGGCATTTCAACCAGCAACTGGCATAAGTCAGCAAGGCGAAACTGGCGGCGTGGGATTCGGGAAAGCCGTAATTGCCGAAGCCTTTGATCTGCTCGAAGATCTGCGCGGCGAACTCCGCCGTGTAGCCGTTTTTCTTCATTCCGTCCGCCAGACGTTCCTTGTGCGGCTCCAGTCCGCCGTGGCGCTTCCAGGCGGCCATGGAACGGCGCAATTGATCGGCCTCGCCGGGGCTGTAGTCGGCGGCGACAATCGCAATCTGCATCACCTGTTCCTGGAACAGCGGCACGCCCAACGTACGCTCCAGCACCGCTTCGAGTTCTTTCGACGGGTAGATCACCTCTTCTTCGCCCTTACGCCGCCGCAGATAGGGATGCACCATCCCGCCCTGAATCGGCCCCGGACGAACGATCGCCACTTCGATCACCAGATCGTAGAAATTCTTGGGCTTGAGCCTCGGCAACATCGACATCTGGGCCCGGGATTCGATCTGGAACACCCCGATGGTGTCTGCATGGCCAATCATTTCATAGGTTTGCGGGTCTTCGGCCGGCACCGTCGCCAGACTCAGGTCACGGCCACGGTGCCGACGCAGCAGGTCGAAACAACGACGAATCGCGCTGAGCATGCCCAGCGCGAGGATATCGACCTTGAGCAACCCGACCGCGTCCAGATCGTCCTTGTCCCACTGGATGATGGTGCGCTCGGCCATGGCGGCGTTTTCCACCGGCACCAGGCTATCCAGGGGCTGTTCGGAAATCACGAAACCGCCAGGGTGCTGGGACAGGTGCCGGGGGAAACCGATCAACTGTCCCGTCAGGCTCAGCACCCGGCGCAACACCGGGCTATCGGGATTGAACCCCCCTTCACGCAGGCGCTCGACGGGCGGCGCCTGATCACTCCAGTGGCCGCAACAGTCGGCCAGGGCGTTGACCTGATCCGGCGGCAAGCCCAGTGCCTTGGCCACATCGCGGACCGCGCCGGCACCGTGGTAAGTACTGACCACCGCCGTCAGCGCCGCACGGGTCCGGCCATAACGCTGAAACACGTACTGCAGGACTTCTTCACGCCGCTCGTGTTCGAAATCCACATCAATGTCTGGCGGCTCATTGCGCTCTTTGGAGAGGAAACGCTCGAACAGCAACGTGCTCCGCTCCGGGTCAATCTCCGTGATACCCAGCACGTAGCACACCACCGAGTTGGCGGCAGAACCGCGCCCCTGACAGAGAATGTGTTGCTTGCGGGCGAAATTCACAATGTCGTGAACCGTCAGGAAGTAGCTTTCGTACCCCAGCTCGGCAATCAGCTCCAGTTCCTTGTCGATCTGCGCCAACACCTCGGCTTTAGGACCTTTTTCCCAGCGCCACCGAACACCCTTCTCTGCCAATTCCCGCAGCCAGGACGTGGCCGTTTGACCGTCAGGCACCAGCTCCCGGGGATATTGATAACGCAACTGACTGAGGTCGAACGTGCAGCGCCGGGCGATGGCCAGCGTTTCGTCGAGCAGTGCCTGCGGATAGAGATCGCGCAAGGCGTCGAGACTGCGCAAATGCCGTTCGCCGTTAGGGTGCAGACGCAACCCGGCCTCGGCCACCGGCAGGTGATGGCGGATCGCGGTCATGGTGTCCTGCAAGGCACGCCGGCCGCGAGCGTGCATGTGCACATCGCCGCTGGCCACCGCAGGGATTCGCAGTTCCCGCGCCAGGGTCAGCAGCGCCGCCAGTCGCCGGGTGTCGTCCTGCCCGCGGTGTAACTGAACGCTCAGCCACAAGCGCTCGGCGAAGGCCCGCTTCAGCCAGTGGCCCTGCTCAAAGTCATCGACGGCGTCCGGCACCCACAACGCCAACAGCCCCGGCAACGGCTCGCCGAAATCCTCCCGCAGCACCTGATACTGGCCTTTCTGCGTACGGCGTCTGGCGCGGGTAATCAGTCGGCACAGGGTCTGGTAACCCTCGAGATTTTCCACCAGCAGCACCAGTTTCGGGCCGTCTTCGATGCGTATTTCACTGCCGATGATCAGCGGCAATTCCACGGCCTTGGCTGCCTGCCAAGCGCGGACGATACCCGCCAGGGTGCATTCGTCGGTGATCGCCAACGCTTGATAGCCCTGCTTTTTCGCCCGTTGAAAAAGCTCAAGCGCACTGGAAGCACCGCGCTGGAAACTGAAGTTCGACAGGCAGTGCAGCTCGGCATAATCAACACTCATGCGAACCAGCCTTGCAGCCACAACGGACCGTCTTCACCCACTGCCCGATAGGCCCAGCCCTGCTGGCCGGAGCGGGTTTCGATCAGGTAGTAATCGCGGCGCACGTCGTCGCCATCCCACCAGCCCGATTCGATGCGTTCCGGCCCCATGAGGATGCGCGTCGAACCTTCGTGTACTGCCTGCGGCTCCGTCAGCAACCAGCCCGGACGTTGCACGGCAGGCAGCCCCCCGCAGGCCTGGCTGTCGACACTGGCCTGCCACGCGCATTCCGGCCGGTGATCGGCCTGGAACCGCAAGCCTTGCACCGCGTCATCTCCCAATCGCGCGCGCAAGCGTTCGCGCAGTTGCTCCCAGGGCAAGGACTGCTGCGGACGATCATCGAACAGTTCCTGGTACTGGGGCACGAAGGTCGGCAAGTCTTCAGCGCGCAGACGAAAACCGCGCACCGGCGCCTCGACCTGAACCTGTTCCAGGCGCCCCCGGGCCAGCTCGAACAGCATCGCCGGATCGCGCTCGGCACTGAGCAGGCCGACCTTGATCAGCGTGTCTGGCAACCCGGCGTGTTCCAGGTGCAGATCAAAACGCTGCACACCGCTGTCCCGGCCGCAGAGGAACGCCGACAGATCGCCGGTCAGCCTGCGCAACGGAAACAGCAACGCCTGATGAGACTGCACATCGAAATTGAGCTCGATGCGCACATCGAAACGGTCCGGCGGCAGGTAAAACGCCAGCGCCAGCCGTCGCTCGCCGAACAGGGTGTCCAGATGCTTGAGCACCTGAGCTTCGAAACGCCGGGCCAGGCTATGTCGTGGCAACGCCTGCACCTGACTCAAGGTGCGCAGCCCCATGCGCGACAGTGCCGTGGCAACGCTTGGCTCCAGCGCGATCCGGTCGACGGGCAACTGCCCGAGGTGGTGCTGCAAGGCTTCATTGTCCGGCACCACCAGACCGTCATAAACGTTGGCCAGCACCCGCGCCGCCACCGGGTTGGGCGCGGCAACAATCCGGTGACGAAACCCCAGCTCGCCGAGTTCCGCCCGCAATCGCGCCTCGAACTTCGGCCAGGGCCCGAACAAGCCTAGGCTGGATTCGATTTCAAACACCACGGCGCGCGGGTAATGCACGCTAACCTGAGAGCTGAACCGATAGGCCCAGGCAGCCAGGAACTGCTGCCAGTGCTCGATCTCGGCGGCGTCGTATTCGGCAGTGACAAAACCTTTGCTCAGGGCCTGGGCGGCGGTCATCGACTGGCCGGGCCGCAAGCCCAGCGCCCGCGCCGAACCGTTGACCGCCTGCAGTACCCGACGCTGGGCCGGACCGGTCAGCAGCGCCAGCGGCTCATCGGGGTCGGGGCGCTGACGCAGTACCGCGTCCAGCGCCAATTGCGGGAAGAGAATGCAAACCCAGCGCATGGCAACCTCAATGCCCGACGGCAAAGGCAATCGGCGCCGAACGGGCCAGCCCGCCCCGACACTTGAGCACCCGCAATTGCGCAGGTTTGGCGTCGATGGCGATGCGCAGGGCCGCTGGCGACGGGTTGATGGCTTCACTGAGCGAGCGGTAGGCGAACGCCAGGGTCTGACCCGTTTCCGCCGCCACCTGCAAACGTCGCAACGCTCGATCGTCGGCTTTGTGCGGCCAGCACAACACCGCCCCGCAACTGCCCGAACGCAGGCATTGCTCCGCCGCCCACAGCGCATCGCGCTCACTGGCCTGGATGATCGACAGTTGCCGCAAATCGACCCCGGCGTTCTGCCAGGCCTGGGGATACGGCACGTAAGGCGGCGCCACCAGCACGATGCGCTCACCTGCCGCCGACAGCCGCGCCAGCGCCGGCCACACCAGTTGCAACTCACCCACGCCCTGCCCGGCCAACAGGATTTCAGTCAGCGCCGCTTCCGGCCAGCCGCCAGTGGGTAATGCCGCATCCAGCGCCGCATGCCCGGTGGGTTGCGGGCTGACGGCCGGTGGCGCAGGCCGGCCCTTCCAGACCTGGCCGCCATTGAACAGCGTATCCAACGCAACGACGGCGCCCATCACCCTTGCCTCACCAGACCGCAGAACACGCCTTCGATGGCCAGGTCCTGATCGGCTCGAACAATGATCGGTTTATAGGCCGGATTGCGCGGTAACAGGCGGACAGAATCGCCAACCCGTTCAAAACGCTTGATGGTGACTTCGCCGTCGAGCCGCGCCACGACGATCTGGCCATTGACCGCTTCGGGATTGCGCCGCACGCCCACCAGATCGCCGTCGAGAATGCCGTCCTCGATCATCGAATCGCCCTGCACCCGCAGCATGTAATCCGGTAGCCGCGAGAAGATCGACGGATCAAGCAGCAAACGGCTGTGGACCTCGGCATCAGCACCGATCGGCGCACCGGCCGCCACTCGACCGAGAACCGGAACATCCAGCAGTTCGGGCCGCGGCGGTTGATTCAGCAGCCGGATACCTCGCGCCTGATGCGGATTGACCTCGATAAAACCGGCTTCGGTCAGCGCCAGCACATGCTTGCGCGCCACGCTACGGGAGGCGAAGCCAAAGGCCTCGCTGATTTCAGCGAGGCTCGGGGGCTGACCGTGTTCGGCGATTCGATCGCGGATGAAGGTCAGGATGGCGGTACGGCGGGGAGTTAAAGTCGTCATGGAGTACATTTGTACTCTTTTGGGTTTTTCCTGACAAGGACCGCCAGTCAGCTCAGCCCGCGTGAGGCCAGAAACCCTGCGATGTAATCGATAAAAGCCACGACTTTGGCGGTCGCTCGCCGATGGCTCGGATACACCGCCAGAATGTGCGGGCCAAAGCTGTCTGGGTCGATGTCGTAGTCCGCCATCACCCGCACCAGTCGACCGCTCCTACAGGGATTGCGCTGCAACAGTTCTGTACGTGATCCCTTGCAGGAGTTGCCGAAGGCCGCGGTCCGATGTTTAGCCGATGCGCAATGCGCGCAGGTCGAGGCGACCGTCCTTGAGCGGTGGGCACCAGTAGTAGCCGCCAGTGATCGGTCGGCTGATGCGATACAGACCGTCGGTGATGCCGTCTTCCAGACCGCTCATGCGCCGCAGCTGGGATTCGAATGCATCGAGGGAAAAACCAAAAGCCAGGAACATCAGGCCGGCGTCATCGCCTTCGATCCACGGCATCGAGCGACGGACCACGAAGGCTTCGGGTGTGAAGCTTTCCTGAGCGGTGCGTTTGACGTGGGCGGAGATCGGCGCGTCGTCGAGCTCTTCGTTGTCGCTCAGGCGACGGCCCATGATGTTGTCTTTCTCATGGGACGGCATCGCGTGGAAGCCTTTCAAATCATGCTGCCACTGTTGGATCGCGGCGAAGCTGCCACCGACCAGACCGTCCGCGCCTTCGCTCAGCAATGCGGCCGCTACAGCGGCTTCGGCGTGAGGGTTTTCGGTGCCGTCTTCGTAACCGGTCAGGTCGTGGCCGGTCATGTGGCGGAAGGTTTCGTTCATCTGCACCAGACGCAGGGCCGGTGCCAGCGCGGCTTCGATCGCATGGCTGCGATTGAACAGTTCGCCACGGTCAACACCGTGCAGCCAGCACCAGAGCGCGTGTTGGGTCGACGGATTGTCGACGCCGACACCGACCAGCGCAGGAAAAGCGCGCAGCCCGTCGATCTGCGCGTGCAGCGCTTTGACCAGGGATTCACCGAAGCCGACGACCGCCGACTTTCCGTCCACCAGGCGCATCAGGTTATCCAGCGCAGCCGGCAGTGCCTCGGCGGATTCAAGGGCGAAGAACATATGACGAGCTTGAGGCGGAACAGGGGTGGCGAGAATGCCCGGCTGGTAATAACTCATATGAACTCCTTCAGAAAAGAGCATGAAGTTTAACCGGGGGATCGTTACTTGTGTGTTTTCAGGCGAAAGATCGCCGCTTTCATGACCGGGGGAGCCGACAGATTCGCGATCCACAACGCCAAGCCAAAAAATCATAAGATGAGCCATGACAAGCGAGTCCGAGGTCTGCTAAAACGATTCATCAGTGCATCACCCAATCCAGACGGGGTAGCGATATGACCACAGCACAGATCCTTGGCAACCTGTTTCCCACCGCCGACAACGTCCCGGAAAAGTACCGCCTCAACGGCCAGACCGAACAGCGCGAATACTTGGTCGATGGCGAACTGAGAACCTGGTCCGGGCCCCTCGCCCAAGTCCGTAGCCCGGTGTACCTGAGCGGCGCGAATGGCGATGAACAAGTAATCCTCGGCAGCACGCCGCTGCTCGATGCCGATACCGCACTGACCGCGCTCGACGCCGCCGTCCGCGCCTATGATCGGGGCCAGGGCTTGTGGCCGACCATGCGCGTGGCCGAGCGCATCCAACACGTCGAAACCTTCCTGGCTCGCATGCGCGAACAGCGCGAGGCGGTGGTCAAGTTGCTGATGTGGGAAATCGGCAAGAACCTCAAGGACTCGGAAAAAGAGTTCGACCGCACCTGCGACTACATCGTCGACACCGTCAACGCCCTCAAGGAACTCGACCGCCGCTCCAGCCGCTTCGAACTGGAACAGGACACCCTCGGCCAGATCCGCCGCGTTCCGCTGGGCGTGGCGTTGTGCATGGGGCCTTACAATTACCCGCTGAACGAAACCTTCACCACGCTGATACCGGCGCTGATCATGGGCAACACCGTGGTGTTCAAACCGGCCAAGCTCGGCGTGCTATTGATTCGCCCGCTGCTGGAGGCATTCCGCGACAGCTTCCCGGCCGGGGTCATCAACGTCATTTACGGCAGCGGCCGCGAGACTGTCAGCGCACTGATGGCCAGCGGCAAGATCGATATCTTTGCGTTCATCGGCACCAACAAGGCCGCCAGCGACCTGAAAAAACTCCACCCAAGGCCTCACCGCTTGCGCGCGGCACTGGGCCTGGATGCGAAGAACCCCGGCATCGTTCTGCCGGAGGTCGATCTGGACAACGCGGTCAATGAAGCCGTTACCGGTTCCCTGTCGTTCAACGGCCAGCGCTGCACCGCGCTGAAAATCCTCTTCGTCCACGAAGACGTGGTCGAGGCGTTCATCGAGAAATTCAACGCCAAACTCGCCAGCCTCAAACCCGGTATGCCGTGGGACAGTGGCGTGGCCCTGACGCCATTGCCGGAATCAGGCAAGGTCGATTACCTGCACACGCTGGTGGCGGACGCGGTCAGCAAAGGTGCAGCCGTGGTCAACCCCAACGGCGGTGAAGCCCGCGCATCGTTCTTCTACCCGGCCGTGTTGTACCCGGTGACACCGCAGATGCGCGTCTATCAGGAAGAACAGTTCGGCCCGGTCGTGCCGATCGTGCCTTACCGTCATCTGGACACCGTGATCGATTACGTCCTGGAATCCGACTTCGGCCAGCAACTGAGCATTTTCGGCACCAACCCGGTGGCGGTCGGCAGGCTCGTGGACACGTTCGCCAACCAGGTCGGCCGGATCAACCTCAACGCCCAGTGCCAGCGCGGTCCGGACACCTATCCGTTCAACGGCCGCAAGAACTCCGCCGAGGGCACGCTGTCGGTGCATGATGCGTTGCGGGTGTTTTCGATTCGGACACTGGTGGCGACCAAATTCCAGGAGAGCAGCAAAGAGCTTCTCAGCGAGATCATCAGCGGACGTAACTCGAGCTTCCTGACCACCGACTACATCTTCTGAGGTCGATTATTGCGTCGCCACCCGCCGAAGCTTCAGGCTCCAGCCCTGTTGCATCCCGGCGGCGGCCAACAGAATCGCGGCGACACCGATCCACTGCAGCAGCTCCAGGCGATGGCCGAAGGCGAACCAGTCAACGAAAATTGCCGCAATCGGGTAGATGAACGACAGCGCGCCGGTGAGCGCTGTCGGCAGTTTTTGAATCGCACCGTAGAGCAGCACATACATCAAACCGGTATGCACGATGCCCAGGGTCACCAGACTGGCCCAGGCATCGGGCGTTTGCGGCATCGCCGAGAAATGTGCAAAAGGCGCGAGCAACAGCACGCCGGTGCAAACCTGGATCAACGCGATCAGATGCGGTGGCGTGCCGGTCAGGCGTTTGATGATCAGCGCGGCAATCGCGTACAGAAAGGCAGCCCCCAGCGCCAGAGCAACCCCCATCAGGTAATCGTTGCCGCCCTCGCCCTGCTCACCATGCGCGCTGACAATTGCCAGCATTCCGAGAAACGAAATGCCCAGCCAGAACAGTTTCTGCAGGGTGATCTTCTCTCCCAGAAACAGCGCGGCCAACCCGACCAGCATGAATGGCTGGACGTTATAAACCGCCGTGCCAATGGCAATCGAGGCGCGGGAGTAGGACGCAAATAACAGCACCCAGTTACCGACAATCGCCACACCGCTCAGTACGGCTAGCAAGAAAGTGGTGGATGTCAAAATGCCGGGGCGCAGAAAGCCGAACGCCGCGCAGATCAGCAATAAGGTGGCGGCACCGAACACGCAGCGCCAGAACACCACGTCCAGCACCGGTTGCCCGGAGACCAGCACGAACCAACCAATGGTCCCGGAAATGAGCATGGCGGCGGTCATTTCGAATGAGCCGTGACGTAGTGTTTTGTCCATCATCAACCTCCTGTGTTTGAGCCCAAAGTATGCCAATCCACCGAGGGGCTACTCCAGCGCAAAAAGCAGGCTAAACTCGGTTTCTGCCTTTTTTATCAAGGCTTATTCATTCGATTGCCTAACAGGGGTTCGCCATGACCGATGACATCGACCAAGTGCTGATCAGCGCGTTGATGGAAGACTCACGCCGCTCGCTCAAGGCCCTGGCACAGATCAGCGGCCTGTCCTCGCCCAGTGTCGCCGAGCGCCTGCGCCGCCTCGAAGAACGTGGCGTGCTCAAGGGATATACCGTCGAGATCGACCCCAAATGCTTCGGCTATCAACTCCAGGCCATCGTCCGCATTCGCCCGTTGCCGGGCCAGTTGCAGGAAGTAGAGCGACAGATTCAAGCCATCCCCGAATTCACCGAGTGCGACAAAGTCACCGGCGACGACTGTTTCATCGCCCGCCTGCATGTGCGCTCGATGGAACAATTGGACACTCTCCTTGACCGCCTCAACAGCCACGCCGAAACCAGCACCGCCATCGTCAAGAAGACCCCGGTCAAGCGCCGGCTGCCACCGATGGCGTGAGTGCTGTTTTGTTCGCAAAAGCGTAGATTGATCTTTTTCCGGCGAAGGATTGGCGGTATGAAAACTCAAGTCATGTTACTGGCGGCGCTGATGCTCGCCGGCTGCGGCACGTTCCAGACGGTAGTGCGCAGTGACGAGGCTGCGGCAAAGAGTCTCAAGGAACAGAAAACCTACTGCGGTGCGGTTCCACGGATTTATAGCGGCGTGACTTATGATTTTTGCACCCTGCATGCGCTTCCAGGCCCGGGCATCGATGAGTATCAATACAACAATGCCACGCCCTTTGTGCTGATCGACGTAGTTATTTCGGGCGCACTCGACACCATGCTGCTGCCCTACACCATTTATCGGCAGCAGGCTGATGGCAGCATTGTCATTGCCGAATAATCTTGGCCTCCCCAGACACGCTGGATGATCGGTGCTCCGATTTCCAGGCAATAAAAAACCCGCCGAAGCGGGTTTTTTACTCAAGGCTGACGATTAATCATCGCGGCTCATGATGCCGAACAGTTGCAGCAAGCTGACGAACAGGTTGTAGATCGATACATACAGGCTGATGGTCGCCATGATGTAGTTGCGCTCGCCACCGTGAATGATGGCGCTGGTCTGGAACAGAATGCACACAGAGGAGAACAGCACGAAACCTGCGCTGATCGCCAGTTGCAGACCGCTGATCTGGAAGAACAAGCTCGCCAGAGTCGCGCCCAATAGCACAAAGAAACCGGCCGTGATGAAACCACCGAGGAAGCTCATGTCCTTACGGGTGATCAGCACATAAGCCGACAGGCCGCCGAACACCAGCGCGGTCATCGCGAAGGCCGAGCTGACGACTTCCGCGCCGCCCTGCATACCCAGATAACGGTTGAGAATCGGGCCGAGCAGGAAACCCATGAAGCCGGTCAGCGCGAACGCAGAAACCAGGCCCCACGCCGAATCACGGAGTTTGTTGGTGAGAAAGAAAAGACCGTAGAAGCCGATCAGCACCACGAAGATATTCGGGTAGCCGACACGCATCTGCTGCGCGACAAACGCCATCACGCCGCTGAATGCGAGGGTGAGGGCGAGTAAGCCGTAAGTGTTGCGCAGGACGCGGCTAACCTCTAGCTGCTCAGCCTGCACGCTGTTATTAACTGCGTAATCCTGTTCGCGCATGGCGACACTCCTGTTGGGTTTGAAACGTTCAGTCGCAAAGATCATAACAGACGCTCTGTAACAAGCCATGCAGAGAGTTTGACAGTGTGTTTCATTCAGGTATTATGGCGCCCGCAACGCAAACGGAGGTGTGGCCGAGTGGTTTAAGGCAACGGTCTTGAAAACCGTCGACTGTAACAGGTCCATGAGTTCGAATCCCATCGCCTCCGCCATCTTATGTATGACAAAGCCCTGATTTTTCAGGGCTTTGTCGTTTCTGGGGTTCGCAGACTCTGTCGCAGCGTTTCTGGATCGTTTCCGCATCTTTTCGGCCATTTCCGCAACCTTGCCTCTCAGCCCGCCCTCCTCCCGCCAACATCAACTGCCCGACCTGATATGAAGGATGCGTTTGGTGTGGTGCAACAGGCAGCTTTCGGCCCAGGCTGTGTGAAAACGCACTGAATACGTCGAAAACGGAGAGTTGCGCGCGTTGCCTGCGAAACCAGCAGACGGACGCGCGAATTGCCTTAGTCCGCTACATAGGCGTTCGTAAATGCGGTTTGGGCCGCGCCAGCGGCCCAAACCGCCGCTCACGGACAATCATGCGGCTGGATTCACGACCTGATCGCTTCAAGCAATCCTGCGATGCCAAAGATGTTCATCATTCGCTTGAGGTTGTAGGCGAGCACGTGAAGGCTCATCTCAGTGCTCACTTTCGGCAGTGTTTTGGTCAGGAAGTGGGTGCTTCCCATCCAGAACTTGAGCGTTCCAAAAGGATGTTCAACGGTCTGTCGACGAACCCTCATCATCGCTGGATCATGTTCTAGCCGAACCTGCATTGCGTCGACTACCGCTTCATGCTCCCAGCGTTTCACACGGCGCTCCTTACCCGTCGTACATTGCTTGTGCATTGCGCAGGACTGGCAGCCCGAGAAGTAGTAACAATGCAATAACATGCCGTCTTCCACCGACGAATGCCGCCGGGTCAGTAACTGCCCCGCAGGGCATCGATACTCGTCCGATGCAGCAACGTAGATGAAGTCCTGCTTGCCAAATCGGCCTTCGGCTTTGCTGCCCGAGGTCAGGGGTTTCGGTACGAAGGTGGTGATGCCAGCCTGCTCGCAGGCAAGGATTTCCAGACCCTTGTAATAACCTCGGTCGGCTACCACCGTCAGCGACTCAGCGCCGATCTCTTCACGCGCGTGGTTCGCCATATTGCTGAGTTGCGTCCGGTCATTGCCAACATTGGTCACCTCATGGGCAATGATCAGATGGTGCTTGTCGTCGACGGCTGTTTGTACGTTATAGCCAACCGTTCCGGTGCCTCGGCCGCTCGTGGCCATTGAGCGTGCATCTGGATCGGTAAGAGAGATTTGCTGGTCCGGACTGTCATGAAGCTGCGCCTCGATGTCCTAGAGTTTCTGCATCTGCTGTTTCAGGGTTTCGATTTTTTCTTTCAGCCGCTCGGCCTTGGCCTCGGCCACTTCGGGCGTTGCCCGATCCGCCGAATCCATCGCCGCCAGATAACGGTCAATGCTCTGCTCGATCTGCTGCATGCGTGCCTTCACCTTGCCCTGGGTGAAGTTACGGTCACGATTATTGACGGCTTTGAATTTGCTGCCGTCGATGGCGATGATCGATTGAGAGAAGAGATTGAGGTTGCGACAAAGCACCACAAATTGCCGGCAGACACTGCGAATAGCCTTGCCGTTATCCTTGCGAAAGTCGGCAATGGTTTTGAAGTCTGGGGCCAAACGCCCCGTCAGCCACATCAACTCGACGTTACGCTCGGCCTCCCGTTCCAGCCGGCGGCTGGACTGAATCCGATTGAGGTAGCCGTAGATATAGATCTTCAGCAAGATCGCTGGATGGTAGGCCGGACGGCCCGTTGCAGCAGGATCAACGCCTTCAAACCCAAGTGCACCCAGGTCGAGTTCATCGACGAAAACGTCGACCACGCGCACTGGATTTTCTTCGGCTACGTAATCGTCCAAGCACTCAGGCAGCAACGTGACTTGCGTCCGAGCCTCACCCTCAATGAATCGCTTCATGATCGCCCCCTATACGATCTAGACGATCAGAAGGTTAGACAATCACTGGCGTTTTCACACAGCCTGGACCCAAAGCAGCCGGTCACGTGTCTACGAAATCAGCGGCGATTCAAAAAAACCTGCTCTAGAATGGCCCCCCAGATGAGCGTGGATCGCTTGTACTCACTCAAAGGATGAACACGATGGGCCGCACCAACCATATCTGCCTGATGGCGACCTATAATGATTGGATGAACGCAAAGGTTTATGAGGCGGCCAGAAGTCTGACAGATGAAGAGCTGTCAGTGGATAGGAAAGCATTCTTTGGTTCTATTCTCGGGACGTTGAACCATCTGGTGGCCGGGGACACTATCTGGCTAAAGCGATTTGCCAAGCACCCAGCGAATCACTTGGCTCTGGAGCCGATTCGACAGCTCCCTGCCCCCCAAAGCCTCGACCAGTTACTGCTCTCAAATATCCGAGAACTTTCGGCACATCGCGTTTGGCTCGATCAGCTAATTGTCGAGTGGTCTCGCTCCATTACAGAGTCGGATTTAGATTACACCCTCAATTACACAAGTATGAAAGGAGCCCCCGCTGACAAGAGCTTTTATGGCTTGGTCATGCATTTCTTCAACCACCAGACTCATCACCGAGGCCAAGTTACTACTTTGCTGTCACAAGGTGGTGTCGACGTAGGCGATACTGATCTGGTCGTCCTCATTCCTTCCGAGTCCCGCGCATAATCTAAAAACCAGCACTAGACCGGGATTTTCATCATGCCGGGTCGGTAAACCAGCGTGGCCATCTTAAATGACTACTGTGCCCTGAACGGACGCGAGGGGTGATCAGCTCATTCCTCAGCGACCGCTTTTGGCCGTTTTCTACCTGTCACGACTGACCAGGGCTGACTCCAAATCCCACTTCTGATGAAGGCCGTTTTCCACCAAGCGCAGTCTCTCGATTGCAGCTATGAAATTTAGGGCGATCATGAGCCCACCCAGAATGCCAAATAACCGGCCAAATTCGTTTCCGTAAATAAGTTCCCCCCCTTGATTTCAGAGGCCTCCAGAGCATCAATGAATACTGCCTAGCGGAAATGAATAAAACTTAAGGTATTGAAATATAAGGATTAATCTTCGGACTTGAAAACCGTCGACTGTAACAGGTCCATGAGTTCGAATCCCATCGCCTCCGCCATCTTTATACGACAAAGCCCTGATTATTCAGGGCTTTGTCGTTTTTGCCAGTTCACCCTTGTCGCCAACTGGAGTAGAGGTCGCGTGCGATTCGCTTTTGAGCTTCGGGATTAATCATTGAACCCTCTTCATTTTTCAGTCGACGCCCGTCAAAAGAAGCAAGCTATGGTGTACGGCTAATGCTTGTGATGAGGTAAACAGCGAGAGGACTCGGTGGTGCCCTCTCGTCGAGTAGATTCGATTGCTTACATCAGTTCGGCTGTTTCAGTTTGCCTCTGACTGACATGACTGATCTTGAACCAGATGGAGTACATCGCCGGCAGGAACACCAGCGTCACGATGGTTCCGACGAACGTACCTCCGATCAGTGTGTAAGCCAGGGTTCCCCAGAAGACGGAGTGTGTCAGGGGGATGAACGCCAGGATGGCCGCCAGCGCTGTCAGCAGCACCGGGCGAGCGCGCTGTACTGTGGCTTCGATAACGGCGTGAAACGGATCAAGTCCTTCTTGAGCGTTGTGATGGATTTGTCCAATCAGAATAAGCGTATTACGCATCAGAATACCCGACAGGGCGATTAGACCGACCAACGCATTGATACCAAACGGCTGCTGGAAGATAAGCAATGTCGGCACCACACCAATCAGCCCTAGTGGCGAGGTGAGGAACACCATGATCATCGCCGAGACCGAACGTACCTGCAGGATGATGATCAGCAGCGTGATGGCAATCATGATCGGGAGCAGCGGTAATATCGCCTGGCCGGCCTTGCCCGACTCCTCAATAGCCCCCGACTGCTCGATACGATACCCATCAGGCAACTTGTCAATGACCGGCTGCAGCTCCTTCATGATCACGCTCGAGACGTCCGGTGGCTGCAAGCCTTCGGCAATGTCGCCGCGCACGGTAATGGTCGGCGTGCGGTCACGCCGCCGAAGAATCGGATCCTCCATACGCACGTCCACTTCCCCTACCTGGGACAGCGGAACCCGCTGGCCCGCCGTGCCCACGAGCGTAATGCCTTCTATTTTTGCAGGGTCGAGCCGGATTTCACCCGCTGCACGCCCGATCACTTGCACTGAACGAATGTCTTCACGAACGGCCGTGATCGGTACTCCCGTGAGCAGGAACTGCAGCTGCTGCGCGACAGCACTGGACGTCAGTCCCACCGCCTGCAAGCGGTCCTGATCCAGGGTGAAATGCAGCGTCGGCGTTAGCGGGCCCCAGTCAGTATTGACGGTTCTCATCATGGGGCTCGCCTGCATCACTTCCTGTACCTGGCCGGCGATCTCACGCAATTTTGATGGGTCAGGCCCCATCACCCGATAGGCGACAGGAAAGGGTGAATACGGACCAAACACCAACTGCGTCACCCTGACACGCGCTTCTGGGGCAAGTCCTTCAGCAACTGCCTCGCGAATACGGAACTTGAGGGTCTCACGTGCCTCCTGACTATCCGTCAACACCACAACCTTCGCGAATGATGGATCAGGGAGCTCCGGCGCCATCGCCAGGTAGAAGCGCGGCGCACCTTGTCCGATATAGGCCGTGACGATTTTTGCTTCATCCTGCTTTTGCAGCCAAGCCTCAATCTTGGCAGTGGTGCTGCTGGTCTGCTCGATGGAGGTTCCATAGGGCATTTGCACTTCGACCAACACTTCTGGACGGTCCGAGGTGGGGAAGAACTGCTTCTTGACCAGGCTCATGCCAAGAATCGCCAGGGCGAACGTAGCGATAACAGTACCGGCCACCAGCCATTTGCGGGCGATGACGCGCGTCAAAATCCGGCGGAAGCGGTTGTAGTTGGGGGTGTTGTAAATGGCCGCGTGACCACCTTCGACCTTCTTGATCTTCGGCAACATCTTCACACCCAGGTAGGGGGTGAAGGCTACCGCGACCACCCATGAGGCAATCAGGGCAATGCCCACGATCCAGAACATGTTGCTGGTGTACTCGCCGGCTGTCGATTGTGCGAAGCCGTTGGGCAAAAAACCGATAGCGGTCACCAGCGTACCGGAAAGCATCGGTGCGGCCGTATGACTCCAGGCATACGCGGAAGCTTTGATGCGGTCGTAGCCTTCCTCCATTTTCACCACCATCATCTCGATAGCAATGATGGCGTCGTCCACCAGCAGCCCAAGCGCCAGAATCAGGGACCCGAGGGTAATACGATCAAAGTTCTTTCCAGTGGCCGCCATCACCACAAACACCACGGCCAGCGTCAGCGGCACAGCCGCCGCCACCACAATGCCAACATGCCAGCCCATGCTGAGAAAGCAGACAAGCATCACAACCAGCAAGGCGACGAAGAACTTGACCATGAACTCGTCGACGGCCGAACTGATATTCACAGACTGATCGGTGACCTTGGCGAGCGTCATGCCCAGCGGCATGCCTTCATTGATCCTGGTCGTCTCCGCGTCCAATGCCTTGCCCAGGTCAAGACCGTTCCAGCCCTCACGCATCACGACCCCCAGTAACAGGGCCTCCTCACCGTTATTACGCACGAGGAAAGTTGCCGGATCTTCATAACCACGCTCGACCGTCGCCACGTCCGAGAGCTTCAGTGTTCGACCTTGAATCGCAAGAGGTGTGTCACGAATCTTCTGCACCTTATCGAACGCACCGTCGAGACGGAGGAAGACTTGCGGCCCATTGGTTTCAATTGAGCCGGCAGGTGTGAGCACGTTCTGATTGTTCAGTGCGGCAAAAATGTCCTGGGGAGATACTCCCAGCGTGGCCAACCGATCATGGGAGAAGGAAACAAAGATGCGTTCGGTCTGCTCACCAATGATGTTGACCTTCTTCACGCCCGGCACATGCAACAGGCGCTGGCGCAACGATTCCGCTTCACGCACCAACAGTCGCTGCGGCTCGCCTTTGGCTTTCAAGGCGAAAAGCGCAAATGTCACATCTGAAAACTCGTCGTTGACCATCGGGCCAATCACACCCGCCGGTAGCTTGCGGGCCTCATCGTCAAGCTTTTTACGCGCTTGATAGAACTCCTCCTGCACTTGGGAGGGCGGTGTGCGATCGAGCAGTGTCACCATGGTGAAGGCGAGACCAGGACGGGTGTAGGTTTCCGTGCGGTCGTACCATTTCAGTTCTTGCAGGCGTTTTTCAAGTGGCTCTGCTACCTGATCCTGCATCTCCTGCGCAGTAGCGCCCGGCCACGCGGTAATGACCGTCAGCTGCTTGACCGTAAACGGAGGGTCCTCCGCACGCCCCAGTTGGAAAAACGACAGGATCCCTGCAACACCGATCAGGAAGATCAGGAACACCGTGATCGAGCGCTCGCGAACGGCGATCGCCGAAAGATTGAAGCGCCCCTGGCTCATGGATGGCTCCCGGCAACTTCAACGTCACCCTGTTGAGCCAATCTCACCTCCTCACCATCGCGCAGTAGATGTGCACCTAACGCTACAATCTGCTCGCCGACCTTGAGATCACCTGCAACTCGCGCTGCGTCATCGCTCAAGCCCAAGACCCGAACGGGTGTCCAGGTCACCTTCGCTGGTTTGCCAACAATGACCCACACGCCAGAGCCTTTGCCCGGGTCATAAACGGCAGCGATCGGCACTTGCAACACCTGTCCATTTGCGGTGCCTTCGGCAATCCGAAGCGTGACGGTCGAACCTAACGGCGCATTGGCCAGCGCGCCATCAAGCACATACCGTGCCTCAAAGGTGCGCGTCATATGATCGGCCGAATCAGAAAGCAGCCTCAGCTTCGCTGTAACTGCATCCGTGGTGTTGCCATAAAGCGTCGCCTGCGCAGTGGATCCTGCTGCCGGGCGTAGCGTCTCGGGCAAGTGCACGATGGCTTCGCGCTGCCCGGCCCGCGCCAGTCGAACAACAGGCTGCCCCGGGCTGATGACTTGCCCGGGCTCGGCGAGCGTCTCCACCACAACTCCATCGGAATCAGCAAACAACACCGCATAACCAGAAGCATTGCGAGCCACGTCAGCCTGCGCTTCGGCAGCGCTGAGCTGCGCTTTTGCGGTATCAGCCGCTGCTTTGACCTGATCGTACGCCGATGCAGAAATAGCACCCGCGGCGACCAGGTCGCGATATCGAGCCTCGTCATCTGCTGTCTGCCTGGCTCGGGCCCGAGCGGCTATGACCGACTCTTGCTGTGCTCGCGCCTGCAACCCCAGGTCGATTGGATCGAGGCGCATGAGCGGCTGACCCCGCTTAACGGTCTGGCCAGTGTCAACCAAACGCTCAAGGATCTTGCCTGAGACCCGAAAGCCCAGGTCACCCTGGACGCGGGCGGCCACTATGCCAGTGAAAGAACGTGAAACGTCGGACGCCACCTGAACCGCAGAGGACCTCACCAGAGGGGCATGCGTGCGTGGATCTTCAACGACGGATGAGTCGCCACACGCCGTCAGGACGAGAGGTAACAAGCAAGCGGCAACAGGGACAGGTAGAAGCCGGCGCATAGGTTCCCTTACTTAAACAATAGGACATGCGCCACATTCTCAGCACAGTGACCATTTATGTCAATGGTCACGCAATATGAGCTATCGAGATTCTCTGTGCCTATGCGATAAACGCCATATCTACTGGAGTAATCTTACAATTTGATCAAATGGCATTGATTGACAGGGCGTGACCATAAAGTAATATGGTCACAAATCATCCCCCGATTTGAAGGAACCTCAATGCCTCCCCTTCGCCCCATTGCTCTTTTGGTGAGCGCCAGCCTGATGGCAGGCTGTGCGGTCGGTCCGGACTATCAACGTCCGGACTCCCCTCTTTCGGATCGTTACCTGGGTCAGCCTGCTGTCGAGCAAAGGCCTGTAGCGGCGCCAGCCAGTCTTGTGACCTGGTGGGAAGGTTTTGGTGATCCCGTGCTAACCGACTTCGTCTCCAAGGCTCTTGAACAGAATCTGGATCTGGCGCAGGCGTCGGCGCGAGTCAAACAGGCACGGGCAGGATTGGGTGCCGCCAATGCCGCCTTACTGCCCTCGGGGAACATCAGTGGCCAGGCCGCGCGCGCCTACCAATCAATCGAGACTCCACTCGGCCAGGTGTTGAACTCAACGCCTGGCTATGATCGGTATGGAAGCTCCTACGAGGTTAATCTCGGTGCTGGCTGGGAGGTTGATGTCTTTGGCGGCCTGCGACGCGGACGCCAAGCCGCACTCTCCGAGTACCAGGCTTCTGAGGCGGGCGCCGCTGCCACACGACTGACCATCGCCGCGCAGACCGCCGATATCTACATCACCCTCCGCGGTTTGCAGGCCCGGCTGGACATTGCGAACCGACAAGTCAAAACGCAACAGGGACTGCTAGAGAAAGTCCGCTTGCTCTACGGCAAGGGCCTCGCTGCCAACTATCAGGTTCACCAGACCGAGGGAGCGTTATCGCAGGTCCAGGCGACAGTGCCAGTGCTGCAGACCGGCCTGGATGCTGCCATGAATGCACTGGATGTAATGCTCGGTACACCGCCAGGCACTCATCGCACGAAACTGACAAGTGCAGGAAGCATTCCTCTTGCGCCGCAGATAAAGGCCACGGGAACGCCGGCCGATCTGCTGCGCCGCAGGCCAGATCTCATCATGGCTGAGCGCCGCCTTGCGGCCTCCAATGCACGCATCGGGGTCGCGATTGCTGAGTACTACCCGAAATTCTCCCTCAGCGCATTGCTGGGGAGCGCCACGGCCGTCTCCGGCGGCAACCTTTTCACTGGCGGCGCCAATCAGTCGGCGGGCGTACTGGGGCTGCGCTGGAGACTTTTCGACTTTGGCCGCATAAACGCTCAAATCGATCAAGCCAAGGGACAAGAAGCCGAAGCCTTGGCCGCTTACCGTCAGTCCGTGCTGCGCGCCACCGAGGATGTCGAAAACGCGCTCTCCTCCCTGGTGAATCGGGAAGCTCAAGCAGCCACTCTCACCGGGGGTGAGGCGTCTCTGACACAGGCTCGCCAATCGTCGTTTATTGCCTATGAGAAAGGCACGGCCAGCCTGATCGATGTCCTGCACGCCGACGAGACGATGCTGCAGGCTTCCGATGCTCGGGCACAAGCGCGAACGGAATCGGCACGGGCGGCGGTTGCGGCATTCAAGGCGCTCGGTGGTGGCTGGCAGCCTCCTGAAGCTCAGCCTGTTGCGACACGATGATTTAACCAGGTGACGTAGCACTTGATGCACGCACCTCCCCCTCCTCTTTCAGCTACGACCCAATCCGAGAGCAGGTTTCGCTCAACCAATTGCTCAATAGAAACCAACTGGAGTACAGCGAAATGAAGTCGAACGAAAATTCCTGGGTGCTCATCACCGGCGCATCAAGCGGATTTGGCGAGGAGTTTGCCCGGCAATATGCAGCGCAGGGAAAATCGCTCGTTCTGGTAGCAAGAAGGCTGAGTAAGCTCGAAGCGCTATCGGCGCAGTTGCGCGAACGCTTCGGCGTTGATGTGATCGTCGAACAAGTAGACCTGTCCTCGATCCCCGCGATCATCGAACTGCATGAGCGACTCAGCGAACGCAATATAGTGATCGATGTGCTCATCAACAATGCGGGCCATGGATTGCAGGGGCCTTTCCTGGATCAACCTCTGGATGAGTCCCTGACCATGATTGATTTGGATATCGCCAGCCTGACAGCCCTGACACGCCTTTTCGCGGCCGACATGCGAGCCCGCAAACGTGGGCACATCCTGATGGTCGCAAGCTTGCTGTCCTTCCAGGGCGTGAAGAATTTCGCCGTTTACTCTGCCGCGAAAGCCTATGTTCTTCGCTTCTCTGATGCGCTTCATCGCGAACTGAAAAATGACGGCGTCGTCGTTACCGCACTTTGCCCAGGAATGTCGGATACCGGATTTGCAGAAAGCGCCAAGCAAAAGATCACGCCGGTCTTGAAAAGAGTGATGATGCAGCCTCAGCCCGTCGTGCAGGCAGGAATCCGTGCGCTGCAAGCTGGACGCATGAGCGTCGTGCCAGGCTTTGGCAACAAGGCCATCACTGTCTTGACGTGGGCCACGCCACGTCGCTTTCATCAGAATCTCATGGCGCAAGTTATGGGAGTCTGAGGAGGAGAAAAAGAGGCCTTTGCTTTGAGAGGAAAGGCCTGAATTATTTCCTTAAGAGTAGGGAGGCAACACGTACTCCCTACCCAACATTTGTGATGTAAAAGCGCTCAGCTAGAAACGGTAGCTAACAGAAGTACCGAGGCCTCTGGCACTGTTCTTGTATTTGGCACTGTATGCACCTCTGTTCGCCGAGGTCTCATTGATCTGCACGCTTTCCTCCCAAAGATAGGAATAAGCAACGTCGATCGTGACATTTTCCGCTGGAGTCCAACCGGCACCAAAGCTGATTACCTTTCGGTCGCCCGTAGGAATACGGGGACCCCGGTTGGTATTGTTGGTGGGCGACTGATCAACCGAAAACCCAGCACGAAGTACCCATTGGTTGTTTAGTTGATACGCCGTACCTATAGCGTGAGCCCACGTATCATGCCAGTTCTGTTCTTCGGTAATGGTGCCCAATTGGCCGCTCAGTAGTGGCGGTAAGCCGCTGTTCTCAATCGTCAACTCTTTAAAGCGGCTCCAGCGCGTCCAAGTACTTCCTACATATAGGGTCCAGTCGTTATTGAGTTGATGAGTCACCGAAAAGTCCACCGACTCGGGGGTGTCCACGTCCAACGATGCGTCATAGCTACGGCCACTGACTCCAAGCAAGCTAAAGATGCCATCGGTGACCTTGGTTTTGGCATCCAAGTGATAGCTAACCTTGGAGTGATAGGTCAGCCCCAAGCGTGTTTGGTCTGTCGCCTGGACCAGAACACCTGCGTTGAAGCCAAGTGCAGTGTCATCGCCAGTGCTTTTGAGCTTCCCGTCATTACGCCCAGGGCTTAGTGGATTGGGCACCATCCCGGACAGCTCACCGCTGATACGGTTGATGGTCGGACCAAATCCAATCGAAACTTTTTCGTTGAAGGCATAGCTGATGGTGGGCTGGAAAGTAAGTGTCGTGACTTCGCTCTTATTGGCGTAATAGCGTCCGGCAAAACCACTGCCGTAGTCGGTGATCAAGCCAAAAGGCACATAAAATCCGATGCCGAATGCCCAATGGTCATCGATAGGCTTGACGTAGTATCCCATCGGCACCGTAGTCGTGGGCACCATGTCACCGTCTTCCTTTCCCCCAAACGTACTGCGAGTCTGGCTGATGTCGGACTTCGCGAACAGCGTCGCCGCCCCCACGCTGACCTGCTCTCTTTTAAGTCGCGCCATGCCAGCCGGATTGCCGAAAACTGTGCTGGCATCTTCCGCAGAGGAGGAGCGACCAGCAAAGCCGGACCCCATCCCGCTGATGCTTTGTTCGTTGAGTGCGAAACCACCGGCAAACACATTGGAGGACGCAAGAACGACAGCCAGGCCAACGGGGCTCTTGAGCATTATTTTCTTCATTGTTTGGACTCTATGGGCGTCACTGAAAATAGAACATCGAGAACTACAGGGGCCCATACTATCCATGTGACCATATCAGTCAATGGTCACAATCAGCAAAAATTGAATGCCCTCCCCGGCGCTCGTTTACCGGAAACAGGAAACTGATGAGGGGATGTCGCCTTGACTCAAATGACCTGAATATTTTGATCAGCGAAGAGTCAAGGCATGAGGCTACGCAAGATGAGGTTGGTGGTAAGCGTGGGCGCCTCCTCAATAAAATCCAGATTGTGTTGCAGCAGCAATGGGTTGACGAAAGGTCGCAGCGCCAGATGGATCGCTTCGACGGTCTCGTCTAGCGGGGTCTTGCGCTCGAACTCTCCGACCTCTCGCCCTTCACGCACGATGTCAAAGATAAAGCGCTTGATCTGTGCTTCATAAACCTGGGCACTGGGCCAGCGCTCCGAAGCGGAAAATGCTGCGATGTCGTAGAGCTTGCGATCATTGAAGAACAGGTCCACACCCGTAGCAATCACGGTTTTTACCAGTCGACGGAAACGCTCGGTCGGTGAAACAGCTTCTGTGTTAACAGCCTGTTCGACTGCTGCAACGATTTGCCCCAAACAGTTTGAGCAAATGGCTTCGCCGATCGCCTGCTTGGAATCAAAAAATTTATAGATGTACGCTTTGGAAAAACCGATGGCCTTGGCCAGGTCGGAAACCGTGGTTTTACCGTAGCCATACTGACTGAAGTGCTCGTTGGCAGCGGCGACAATCTGGTCTCGAATGTCGTGCTCGGCTGGGCCACGAGTGCTCGGCGAGGATGAAGATATTGATGGCTGATTCATGAGAGCAGCTTACTCACCCTATCGCAGGCTGACAACTTGTGACTCTATATGAATATTGTCACACGTCAGCCGCATTACGTTTTTCAGTCCCACTCAGACGACTCGGCTAAAGCCACTGCAAGACAAAATCAATACAGAATTGAATCCCAATAAGCCATATCGATTCTCCTGGATCCGGCCTTATGCCGGGCGATCAACAAATAGCCCACGAATACATCTCACAGGCGCCGAAGAGTGGCTCCCGATCAACAAGACCAACCAGGTGGACTGAACGGCAACGGCGTCTGCCCCGATGAGGCAAACCCTGGTCGCGGCCAACGCCGCCGACATCACAGGGCTATAGCCGCGCCTCGCTGCCTGACCCACCCTCACTTTTTTCGCGAACTCTCCACGATCAGTTGATGCTTCGTGGTCTCGATACGTGTAATCGCAGGCACCTGGCCCGACCGAGAGTGGATCATCAAGTATTGCTGGGTGCGCTCGGTATCAAAGACCTGATTGGCTGCCTCCATCTCCTCAATCAACTGCCGATTGACTGAATAGTAGCCACAGGTCGCACATTTAAACTCATCAAAACTGCCTACTGGATACGCTTTCTCGGCGCTATCACCACATACGACGCAGACAGTGATGCTCATATACACCTCCTTTTTGAATCATCTATCAACTGTAGCTGATCCCGCCTCTATCAACCCTTCCGTCCGGGCATGGCCCGGCCTGGGACGCCCCATGCCCACAGAAAACAAACCGGCCGAGCCTAAATTCAACCTGAACACGCTAGACGGAGGTTTCCATAAACGCCCTGCTCGCCCCTGGCGGCGCGCTGGTGATCCAGACGCTGCATCCGTGGACTGTGGCGGCGGGCGACTATCAGGATGGTTGGCGGGAGGAGACCGTCACTGGGTTCAAGGGGCAGTGGCAACCCATGCCGTGGTACTTGCGAACGTTGTCCAGTTGGCTCAATGCGCTGGACATGGCCGGTTTTCGGCTGGTCGGCCTGCGGGAACCGCAGCACCCGCAAAGTCCTGTGCCGCAGTCGTTGCTGTTGGTGGCGGAGCAACGGGGATGCCTTGGGAATAGAGTCGATCAGTACCGATAGGTTGCCTGCACTGAAATTCCATTCGCACTATTTTTGTAGTTGGCACTGTATTCCGGTTGAAGTCCGGAGTTGTTCTCCTGAGTTACGGAAACTTTCGAATCCCAGAGATAACCATAAGCAAAGTCTATCGTCAGATCGGAATTCGGTGAGTAAGCGCCGCCCAAGGTCACGGCTTGGCGGTTACCAACCGGAACGCGCACGCCGCGATCAGCATTTCTAATGGGCGACGGATCATAGGCGTAGCCTGCGCGCAGCAGCCATTGTTGGTTCAATTGATAGGATGCGCCAACTGCGGCAGCCCAAGTGTCGCGCCAGTTCATTTCTTCGGTCACACGTCCCAGGCCAGCCGCTTGGCCCAGCGGGGAAAGACCGCTGTTGACTGCCTCGACCTTCTGGATCCGGCTCCAACGTGTCCAGGTGGCCCCCAGGTATCCCGTCCATCGACTATTGAAATGATGGGTGATGGATGTGTCCACGGATTCGGGCATAGTGAGGTCTATCTTGTTGTCATACTTTCCGTCCAGCGGGATAACGCTCGGGGAGGCGGAAACCTCAGTATGCCCTTCGAGTTCATAGCTCACCTTCGAGTGATAGGTAATCCCCCAACGGGTTGCCTCACTAAAGTCGACCAAGAGGCCGACGTTGTAGCCAATCGCCGTGTCATCGCCTTTGATGGTAACCAGTGTGTCCTGGCCGTTGTTCAGGGCGCCGGTGGCCAGGTAATTCTGAAGCTTTGCACTGAAATGGTTTATGGTCGGTCCACCACCAATGGACACGTAATCATTGATCCGCCAGGCAATGGTGGGCTGCAGGGTTATTTCCTTGGTCGTGCTGTAGGAGCCATGATAGCGACCCTGAAAAGAGCCCTCGTAATCATTGATCAGACCACTCGGGGCATAGAGACCCAGACCCATCGAAAAACGATCGTCAAGCGGCGTCGACATATAGGCGAAGGGCACGACCCCCAAAGGCACCGAGTCTCCCTCATTCGTTCCTGGGGCACTGCTCTGAGCATCGCTAATGTCGTCGCTTGCCGAGATGATCCCGGCGCCGCCGGAAATCTCACTACGTTTCAACTTGGTCAAGCCTGCAGGATTTCCAAAGATGGTGCTGGCGTCCAGTGCGGATGACGACCTTCCCGCATACGCAGTCCCTGCACTGCTGGCACTTTGTTCGTTAAGGCCAATGCCATTGGCGCCTGCCATTGTTGAGGCACCGAGGAGTGCCATGGCACTGGTGAACTTAATCCAGACAGCACACTTTCGCTGAGCAGAGAGACACGGAATCGCACGGCTATTCAGTTTCATTTTCCACCTCTTATTTATTATTTTTGTTGACTGCACGTAGGCAAGGCTTCGCCTTCCTGTGCACTTTTCAGTGCCGGTTGGAGTTGATCGAAGTTGTGTAAAAGGCCCTGGCTGAACAGCGCCAGGGCACGACTGCTGGACTTACGGGTGCGAATCAGAAACTCAATTAAGCCACTCGACTTGAAAGCTATAGCGCCCCAAGAGCGGAGCCAGGACTTCTTGGCCAGTTCCGGCCCTGATGCAGGCGACATGCCCACGGCGATTGTCCTGCACGACCTCAACAGCAATATCCGAAAGCCCGAGGCGTTCCACTTCCTCCTGGACTACTTTGGCAATCTCCCGCTGCTGCAAGGCAGGCTTGAATATCTTGCCCACGGCAGTCAGTGGTAACGCATCAAGGATTTCAATGCGCTTGGGGACCGCTGCCCGCTCGCTGATATTGAGATGAGCGAATGCTTCAAGCTCTTCGGCGTTGCAGGCTTGCCCGGGACGCAGTTGAACGTAGGCGACTGGCACCTCGCCCGAGTAGGCATTGGGGCTACCGATTGCGGCGGCCAAGGCGACGGCGGGATGCGCCTGCAGAGCCTCCTCGATTTGCTTGGGATCGATGTTGTGGCCGCCGCGAATGATCAACTCCTTCTTGCGTCCGGTCAGCCAGAAGTAACCCTGCGCATCCTGGCGACCCAAATCGCCCGTATTCAACCAGCGCTGACCGTCGATATCGATCCAGAGGCCCTGGTTGTGACGCTCCTCCAGATAGCCATTGAAGAGGTTCGGACCACTAATCGTGATGAGGCCGATCTCATCCACGCTGGCGTCGCGCAGGTACTCTCCAGCATCATCGAGCAAGATCGCGCGCATATCCTGGTAGGCGATCCGTATCCCGATGGAGCCGATATGGCGCTCGCCATTGGGCGGATTGACTGAGGAAACGCAAGCGCCCTCCGTAAGTCCGTAACCTTCAAGGATCTTTAACCCGGTCCGGCGCTCGAACTCTCGGAAAAGCTCAGCCGGCATAGGGGCGGCGCCACACATTGCATAGCGAAGGCTGGACAGGTCGCGGCCCTCACATTCATTTTGCAGAAGTGCAGCGTAGACAGTTGGCACACCGGAAAAGAAGTTGATACCGAAGTGCTCGACCATCTCCCAGAATCGCGGGATCACACCCTCGCCACGATACCCATGAGGCGTCCCAAGAATCACATGATCGCCTTGAGTCCAAGGCATCAGTCCGGTAACCAGTTGTCCATTGACATGAAATAGCGGCAGGCCACAAAAGATAACCTGGCCACTACTGCGTGGCTGTAAGTGAGCGGCCATGGCCCATGCATTGAATACTTCCGAGCCATGAGTACGCGCGGCGATCTTGGGAAGCCCGGTGGTGCCGCCCGTACAGATGTAAGAGGAGCATTCATCGTGGCGGATTTGCCGACCGCTCTTCAGGTGTGTGCGCGGCTGAGTATTCATCAGCGATAGCCAGTCGTGGATCGCGATACCGCTGTGTAAGTCTCGCGCCTTCAGTGCCGCCGCTTTCAAGGCCCCACGCACAGGTTCGGCGACATAGGGCTCCATGCTGACCCAAACGACAGACCTGATATCGGGTAATTGATCCAGCTGCGAAGCCAGTTTGGGCCATAGATCGCTGCCTGCCGTCGGCGCGAGCGTCACCACCACGGATGCCTTCGCGGCATTCAACAAGCCTGCCATCTGCTTGGCCTCGAGCAGAGGATTGATCGCCATGACGATGCCCGCCGCCTCCCCGCCCCATATCGTGAAATGGGTTTCCGGCAGATTGGGCAAGATAAAGGCAATAACCTCGCCCGGTTTTATGCCCAGGTCATGGAAGGCATTCGCCGCGCGGGTGATATCCGCGAAAAGCTGGGAGTAGTTCCACTTGTAGGTGCGCCGGAAATCGGCGGCGTCGGCGAAGAAGCTTAGTGCCGGTGCCTGGGGGGTACACCGGGCCGCCTGTCGCAGCGCTTCATAAGTGCTGCAAGCCAGGCCACGCTCCGACAGGGGGACTTGTTCGAGACTTTCGATGTCACTCAGGGTCTGCACAACCATCAGGCTTCCTCCACGACTCGGTTGCGTTGCACGCCGAGGTCGATCACACCATCGGCGCTGCGAATGCGCGCCTCGACCACGTCACCCGGCTTGAGATATTGCGTCCGACCTTCCTGCGCCTTGAGGAAAAGCTTCCACTTCGTGGCTTCTGGCATCAGGGCCGCAATGCGCTGTTTGGCAGGCGAAGGTACCGTTAGCGCACAGCCGGCAGGCGTACCGGTGGCGATCAGGTCTCCAGCGGCGAGATCTTGCAAGGCGGAGAGTTCGGTAAGGGTTTCAGCGGGGCCGAAAACCAGATTGGCCGTGCTGTCGTTCTGTCGCACCTGGTCGTTGACCGTCAGGCGCAGCTGCAGTGCTTTGAGGTAATGCATACTCTTGGCATCCAGCAGGCAGAGGTAGGGGCCGACCGGGCCGAAAGTGCGGTAGCTCTTGCCCTTGTAGAACTGCATCTGGGGAATCTGGATGTCACGGGCCGAGTAGTCATTGACGATGACGACGCCAGCGATGAACTCATGCAGATTGGCGTCGGTGACAGCAACAGCCCCGGTGATCGAGCGCTTCATCACAAGGCCCAGTTCGATCTCGTAGTCAAGGAAGCGCACGTGGCGCGGCTTGATCAGGTCGCTGTCAGCCGCCACCAGGCAACTCGTCGCCTTGGTGAAGATCATGTTGAATTTCTTCGCATCCGGGTCCATGCCCGATTCGATCATGTGCTGACGGTAATTGGCGCCCTGGCAGACAAACTGCTGGTTACGGGTCACCGGCGACAGCAGTTTCACTTCGCCCTGCGCAAGCTCCGTACCTTTGATTTGAGCGAGGTCGTCGATACTGTTCTCGCGAATGAAATCACCAGTGGTTTCAAAAACACCGGGGACAACCGTGATACGGCCCTGGCGAAGCACGCCCCAGTGGATACCGTTCTGAAATTCGAAGCGGACTACGTGTACAGCAGACATTGAAGGTACTCCTGGAGCGGCGTTTGTCTCACGCTCGGTGGCGGGAGAACTGTGGTGTTGTTCTGAGGGGGGGCTGGCAACGCTGAAGACCAACGCGCCGCCGGCGATCAAGGCGCCGGCTTTAAGCACATCCCGCCGGCCATACTGGGTTGGGTTGCCCGACATGGCGGCAGTCCTACCCGAACATCCGCATGAGCGTGATCAACTTGCGAATGCTCAGGTCCGGGCTGCGTCGCAGGTTGCGAAATAGCGCACGCAGTTTGGCCAAGCTCATCTTGGGTTTTGTAAAACGCTTGGGCATGCGCTGCCCCCACTGCGCCATTGCCTCGGGGCTCACCGGATGAATGCCCATAGGCCGCGTGGCCGTGAAGATATCCCCATCGCAGTAATGCTCGTGCTTATCGCCCCAAGGGTCTTGCCAGTAATCGAAGATCTGACTGCCCAGAATGTGTCGACCGATTCCCCATGAGTGCACCCAACCTCGCTCGCGCAGGACGCGCTGCCCCATGCCCACAGCGTCTGCATCGACGACCTCATAGGCGCTATGGCTATAGGTCGCCATGAACCCTTGCGCTATCGCGAGCGTGTGGTGATCCGCGGGAATGTCACCGAGGTCAAGGCGCATGAAGGCGACAATAGGGGTGCCATCGGGGAGTACCTGCACATCGCTGGGAATAAACCCGAAATGCTGCGTATACCAGGCACAGGTCGCCTGGTAGTCAGCCACTTCGATGACGATGTGGCCCAGTTTGAGTACTTCAGATGGAGCAATCGGCGGGCGCTGCGTGGCGTTGATTCGCGGTTGCTCCTGCGCCAGATTCCAGGAAAGAGGAGCTCTGTGTCCCAGCGTTATACCTGGAGTCTGGTCGCAAACCGCTTCCACAATGAAACCCGAAGGGTCGGTCAATCTGACGTAAGACCCGCCACCAGGATGTTCCGATTTCTCGACCGGTGACGCGCCTGGGATGCGCGTCAGTTTTTCCAGATCCTTGAGCGACTGGACTGCCAGTCCGAACCCGACAAAACGCGCCTGTTCTGCACGATGGATGCGGTAACAGTATGCAGTGGGGTCGGCGGCGCGCAGGTAAAGCGTATCGGCGTCCTGCTGATTGACCGTCAGGCCGAAGTCAGTCAGGAACCGCGCCGCCTCGTTCAAGTCCGGCCGTTGAAAGATCAGGTGAGTCAGATCCCGAGCCTTCACCGTCGGTTGCTGATGCCGGGCAGGTTGTGGTGTCGCTAACCGGGGCATTTCATTTTTGTGGGTCATTGTTCTTGTTTTCCGGGTTTTTAGAGCAAAGCCGTCCCCGCACCCCTGAAAATCAGGGGTGTCTGGTTGGGTCAGTTAACTAACTCAGTCGAGAGAAGGAAGTGCCGGCAACTCTGTGGTCGCCAGCGCACGAGCCTCCTCTGGTGAAACACCCAATGCCCGCAGCACCAGCTCGGCCGTGTCAGAACCTGATTCGCGCCACGTTCTGTGCCCTTCCAGCACCAGGAAAATCGAGCCGAGGACGCTGCTCGATATCAGCGTCAGTACAGAGAGCAATTGCTCCTTTTCAAACGTGTAGCGCCCACTGGACAGTCCGCTCAGAAGATCCGTCGTCGCTTGGCTGCTGAACATTTCGCGCAACGAAGAATTGCTCATGGCGAATTTATGTATGAACGCCCCCCACTGGGAGTCCTCGTGAGCCCGACGAATGAACAATCGAATGCCATTGGCAAGGCGCTGAGCCGGATCAGAGAGGGAATTGAAGCTCTTGTTGACGCGCTCATGCATCTCCTTCGCGAGATGGCTGGCGACCGCCTCGAACAGGCTTTCCATGCTGTCGATGTTGCTATAGACCGTGCCGCGCGCCACGCCGGCCTCTTGTGCGAGGTCGAGAATGTTCACTTGTGAGGTGCCTCTTTCAGCGAACAGGCGAAAGGCGGCTTGATGAATGCGGCGCTGTGTTGGATTTAGGGATTCCACGGTTCTCTCTCCAGGATTACCTTATGGCCTGATTGAACACTCGTGTTCATCCAACGTCAACAAAGTTTTTTCAATCAAGTACGTCAACCCCAATAAAAACCGTTCTACGACCGAAAAAAACTGGATGGTTAGATTGATATGGCAGATCGATGGAGGGCTCTGCACATTGACACAACTGAACACGCGTGTTCAGCTATATCGTGTTTCTGGCTCGCCGTCCCGGCAGGTCATCAAGCCGGCCCATCGATGCAAACCAGGACCTCAACAACCTGAGCAAGCACTGTGCAGACTGTGCTCAAACGGTATGACTCTTAGCGATGGCTGGCCGAATTCTCATCAGCTGAAGGACAAAACATGACCGGCTCAAAGCTCTTCAAACCGCTTCGTTTGCCTAACGGTACGGTGATTCCAAACCGAATCGCCAAGGCTGCCATGGAGGAGAATCTTGCCAATGAGGATCACGCTCCGGGGGAAGCGCTGGTTAAGCTCTATCGGCGTTGGGCGGAAGGTGGTGCCGGCCTGATCATCACTGGCAACGTCATGGTTGATCGCCACGCCTTGACCGGACCCGCTGGCGTAGTGCTTGAGGACGATCGGAACCTGGGCAAATTCAGGCTATGGGCCGACGCTTGTCGCAGTCACGGAGCCCAGGCCTGGATGCAAATCAATCATCCCGGACGGCAGCTGTTGGCTTCAATGGGGCAATCGGCACGGGGGCCCTCCGCGGTGGCTGTCGACATTCCCGGACTATCAAAGGCTTTTGTGCCGCCCAGGGCTTTGAATGAGCAGGAGATCGAAGAGCTGATTGAGCGCTATACCCAGGCTGCAGTGCTAGCCGAGCGCGCCGGATTCACCGGCGTGGAGATTCATGCAGCGCATGGTTATCTGTTCAGCCAATTCCTTTCGCCCTTGACCAATCGGCGTAGCGACCGTTGGGGTGGCAGCCTGGAAAATCGTGCGCAAATTCTCCTGCAAACCATCGACGCAATACGCCTGCGAGTGGCACCGACCTTTTGCGTCGCTGTGAAGCTCAATTCCGCGGACTTTCAGCGAGGCGGTTTCGATGCCGAGGATGCGGCTCGCGTGGTGGAAATGCTCAATGCCAAGGCGGTCGACCTGGTCGAATTGTCAGGTGGCAGCTATGAAAGCCCGGCGATGCAGGGGCAAACCCGCGATGGAAGCCGCTTGGCTCGAGAAGCGTATTTTCTCGAGATCGCGCAAAGAATAGGAGAAATAGCGCGCATGCCGCTGATGGTCACTGGTGGCGTGCGCAGAAAGGAGGTCGCGGAGCGAGTGGTGAGCGGCTCGGTGTCAATGGTGGGGCTTGCCACGGCGTTGGCAATCGAGCCGGCCCTGCCAAGCCAGTGGATGGCAGGTCAGGACACCGAAGTGGAGCCCGTCGTCGTCCCCTGGAAAAACAAGGCACTGGCGTCGCTTGCAGTGGCGTCAGTGATCAAGAAGCAACTCGGCTTGTTGAGCCAAGGCAAACAGACGAAACCCAGGACGTCGCCACTCATGGCATTGATCGGCAATCAGCTGAAGTCTCGTCGCCAGGCGAAGAACTATCGGCAATGGATTGGCCGGGCTTAGCCGGCCGAAGATGACATCAGCACTAGGGTAGCGGCTTACCGGCGATTTTCTTGGCTTTGGCAGGTGTGACGCCCAGAGCCTTGAGAATCATCTCGGCGACCCGCTGGTCATGCTCCGCCACCACACGCCCTTCCACAACCGAGCGCATGGCGCCGGTTGTGCACGATACGACCATGTCCAGGGCACTCCCTTCGTCCTCATAAGCGAAAGTGCCCGCGCGCAGGCCTTCACGCAGGTCGCCCAGCACATGAGTAGCCAGGCGCGAGCGCATGGTTTGATCGGAATGGATGATGCGCAGCAGTGCATTGGCCCATTGATGGTCGTAGGCGGCCCGACATACGAACATGCGCACGCCAATCGAAAGCCGCTGCGCGCCGCAATGCACGTCCGAACTCAGGGCGGAAATGGCATCGGAGAACTCGCTCGCCATGGCGATGCCAACCGCCTCGAGTACTTCGTCGCGTGTTCGAAAATAGTTGTAGATGGTGCCGTTGGATACCGCGGCCTCCGAGGCGACATCGAGCAGTGCAATCTCCCCCACCTCCTTACGTGCGACAAGACGCAATGCCGCATCCACCAGGCCGCGACGGGTGCGTTCACGCTTCTTGTGGCCCCGAGTGAGAGGCTCTTGCTCAGTTGCTTCTGAAGGAAAAGTGGGAGAAGACATCTTCACGCTCTTAATCGAGGAGGCTCGTTGATGGTAATGGAAACGCTGTCGGCAGTGGAATCGGCGCTACCCATCAGCATCAGGCAGTCTCGAACCAGGCTGCCTGCATCGAAGCCGGGAGCGTGGTGCATGATGATACGGTCTGGGCGGATCGCGACGAGCGTGCCTTTGGCAGCCAGCGGCAGGATGTCATGGTTCAGGTCTTCGATGAAGTCGCAAACGCTGTCGGAGCGCTGACCGCAAGGCCCTATCTGCAAGAAGTGACCTCCCATCTTTGTCCAGGAAAAGACCTCAGCAGCGCTCAGCAGTGACAACGGGTCAACACCGAATCCGACCAGGGTCAGGTTGTGTCCAAGAGCATCGTCGCTCAGTTGGATCTCCTGTTGCGTGTTGCGAACCCAGGCCTGGGGAAACAGACCGCCACGCACCAGCTTGTCGCCACGACGATGCTGCACGAACAGACCGTCTTTGAAGATGTTCTTCGGCTTGATGTCCAGCTGTTCGAAGTACTTTCTGGAAGCGGGAGTCAACGCCAGCACGCGCATCATTGCGTGGATGAAGAAAGCGCCGACCTTGTTTCTCGGCATCACCAGACTGCCCATGAGTTTCGCCAGATTGATCATCGCCTGGGCATGGGGGCGGCGCTCTACGTCATAGGTATCGAGTATTGAAGGCGCGGCTTGGCCCTGAAGGACCCACGCCAGTTTCCAGGCAAGGTTGGCGCCATCTCGAAGCCCCGCTACGAGGCCTTGCCCGACAAAGGGGGGGGTGATGTGGGCTGCATCCCCGACAAGAAAAGTTCGTCCCTTGCTGAATCTGTTGCAGCAACGCGCGTGGAATCGATAAATCGCCTTGCGCTCGATTTCCAGCTCCTGCGGATTGACCCATGGCGCGATCAGCCGGGCGATGCTTTCCGGGCTTTCCAGCTCTTCCCGGGATTCACCCGGGTGGAGCATGAACTCCCAACGCTCCCTTCCGCCGGGCGCGGGCATGTGTGGGGTTGGGCGCTGTGGATCACAGAGAAACTCAACGTGATCAATGGCTGACTTATGCCGGTTTTTGGCATCGACAATCAGCCAATCCTCTGCATAGGTTTGTCCTTCAAATTCCTGGCCAATCAAGGCCCTGACCCTGGAGCTTGCACCATCCGCACCGACCAGATATCGGGTGCGAATGAAATGCTGATGGCCGTCCTGGTCCCGCACGGAGGCGACGACACAATCCGGTTCCTCGACCAGATTCTCGAGTTCGAAGCCACCCAGGCTGGTCACCGACTTCAGTCCAGAGACCTGGTAACGCATCGCGTGTTCGAGGTCGGGTTGATAGAAAGTCACCAGTTTGGGGTGGCCGTCGATGCACCCCGCGGTATTGGCCCGACTGAACTGCCCGAGGACCGGGGAATGCATCTTCACTTCAGGGATAACGATCTTCTCGAAAGCATCTTCCGACAATCCGGCGAGTTGCAGGATACGAAGCGCCTCGTTGTCCAGAGCAATGGCGCGGGGCATGAGTACGACCTCATGGGTCTTGTCCAATACCAGGGTCTTTACCCCGTAGCGGCCGAGCAGCGCCGCGATTGTCGCCCCTACCGGACCGTTACCGACGACCAGCACATCGACGGCGGTGGGAGGCAGTTCGGTACCTTTCTTGTTGTTGTTCATCTCGAGCCCTTGTTGTGATTGAAGTCGTGAGATGCGCAGATCTCATCGTCAGGCAAGGTGAAGGTATGTAAAATTGAGACATATTTCAATATTGAAATTTTCGTCATTACCATTTCAGGGTCCATTACCACCCCCGAAAATGAGGCCATATGTGCTGTGCCATTGAATTGGCCCGCGATGGCCAGCGGGTAACGTCTGCGTCAATTTCCGACCGGCGAGGCTTGGCTTCTGCGCCAATCAGCGTTGTTATTGAATTAATGACCCAGCGCTATAAACGATGTTTTAGTCTTCAGGAATCCAACGTGGCGCGTCCGCAGCCCCATCCGAACCCAGTCCAGCTCTGCTTCGTCGAGTTCGAGCTCGACGAGGCCAATGCCTGCTTGTTGCGTAACGGAGAAACCGTGGCGCTGGCCCCAACGCCCTTCACCCTGCTGTGCGTACTTGCGCGCCAGCCGGGATCGCTGGTGACCAAAGATGCCTTGCTTGATGCCGTGTGGGGGCATCGGTTCGTCAGCGATTCAGTGCTGAAGACGGCCATCAGCGATCTGCGCAAGGTGCTGGGCGATGACCCAAGGCAGCCCCGCTTCATTGAGACTGTGTCGCGGCGCGGCTATCGCTTTATCGCCGCGCCCTCCCCTGCGCCTTCGATGCCACCGGCATCCGCGACGGTGTCAGCGGCAGACGCGTATCCGTCACCGCCTTTCATTGGTCGCACCGACAAGCTCTCAAGACTGCAACGGGCGTGGGAACGGGCTTACAGCGGGCAACGTGCAGTGGTCTGGCTGGCCGGAGAACCGGGGATTGGCAAGACCACGTTGATCGAGCATTTCCTCGCCAGCCTTGGTGGCATCGCCTGCGCACGCGGCCATTGCGTGGAGCACTACGGCACCGGTGAGCCATACCTGCCGGTGCTGGAGGCGTTGGCCGATCTGTGCCGCAGCGACCCCTCCCTGCCGACGCTGATGCGCGCCGTGGCGCCGACCTGGTTGTTGCAACTGCCGTGGCTGAGCACCGCGCAAGAACGAGACACGTTGCGGCGCGAGCTTGCCGGCATCGGTCCGGATCGCATGTTGCGGGAAATGGGTGAACTGCTGGACCGCTACACCGAACAACGGCCACTGTTGCTGATAACCGAAGACCTGCATTGGAGCGATCGGGCGACGGTCCAGCTCATCGACTATGTAGCGCGGCGACGTGGCCGCACGCGGCTTATGTGGCTGGCGAGCTTTCGCGTCGCCGAGGTGGTGGCGCTCGATCATCCACTCAACTCGTTGCGCCACGAACTGCGCCAGCAACGTCTGTGCGAGGAAGTGGTGCTCGATCCGTTCTCGGAAACCGAAGTCGCTGACTATGTCGCGCTGCGTTCGACCTCTCTGGCCCGCGATGAAGCCTTCGTGCGAGCCCTGCATGAGCGCACCGACGGTGTGCCGCTGTTCGTGTCGTCAGTCATCAGTGAGGTGATGGACACCACCGACGACGACGCCACCATCGAGGCCCGGCTGACGGGGATGGCGGTTCCCGAGAACCTCGCGACCATCATTGATCACTACATCAGCAAGCTCGGGCCGGAGCAGCGTGCACTGCTCTCGGCGGCAGCGGTATGCGGAGTCGAATTCCGGGTCGAGACGGTTTCGCTGGCCCTCGAGCGCGACCTCGTTTCGGTGGCCGACACCTGCGAGGAGCTGGTGCGCGAGCAGGTATGGCTCACACGGTCGCGGGCCGCCGAACTTGAAGAAACGATGGAGCTACCCTACTCGTTCCGGCATGCCCTCTTCCGCCAGGTACTGTACGACCGCACGCCGCGCTCATTGCGCACCCACCTCCATCGCCAGGTTGGCACTGCGCTCGAACGCGAGCGCATGGCCGGCGTGCCGGTTGCAGCCTCTGAGCTGGCGACACACTTCGACCGGGCCCGGCAGCCGATGACCGCGCTGCGCTACTACGCCGAGGCCGCGGAAGCCGCGTTGCTGCACTTCAGTCCGGCTTTGTGCATCAGTCTCACTGAGCGCGCGTTGGTCCTGCTGCGCCAAGCGCCAGAAGGGATAGAGCGCGATACGCTCGAAATCACCTTGACCACGCTGCAAGGCGTGTCGGCGTTCCATACGCTCGGTGTCGGCAGCGAAGCCAGGAACGCGTTCGAACGCGCCTACACGTTGCTAGCGGATGTACCCGAGCATCCGATGCGCGGTCGCCTGCTGCACGGATTCGGCTATCTGCTCGGTCTGCGCGGCAACTATACGCAGGCGCTGGCGGTAGCGGAACGCGCCGAAGCCCTCTCGTCCGAGGCAAACGATCCAGCGCTCATGCTGGTGGCGTGCATCGTCCAGGGCGAGGTGCATCACCTCCAGGGGCGCACGCAGGCGACCCGCCGCTGGCTGGAGCGCACCCTCGCAATCGCCGAGCCGCTGGACATCGGGGCGAACGAGATCTTTGCGGCCGATCCTCAGGTCATGCTGCACGGCATGCTGGCCATAGAACTTGTGCGTTCTGGCCTGGTTAAGCAAGGCCGGGCTCACATGCAGCAGGCACGGACCCGCGCACAATCGCTTCGCCAGCCTATGACCTGGCTGGTCGCCACCTGGCAAGAGGTGTTGATCGAGGTGCGGATGGGAAACCCTGTACGGGTGGCAGCGCTGGCCGACGACATGCAGACGTTGGTCGACGAGTATTCGCTCGCACTCGGGCGCACGGCTTGCCGCTGGTGGCGCGGCTGGGCCGACGCGCGCAACGGCGCACCGCTCGATGGCTACCGGAGCATCCGCGAAGCCTACGACGAACACACCGGGCTCGGCATGCGATCCGGCGCCAGCGAGGTGCTCGGCTACGCCGCCGAGGCGTTGCTGCTGGCGGGTGATTGCGACGCCGCGCAAGTCGAGCTACAGGAAGCCCTACGGGTGGGGGAAGAACTGGGCGAGCGCATATACCTGCCGCAACTGTTGCTGCTGGAGGCATCGATTGCGCGGATGCAAGGCCGGCTCGTTGCCGCCAGCACTGCGGTGCGGCGTGCAGTCGAGGAGGCTCGCGCCCAGGAAGCACCGTGGCTGGAGCTGCAGGCGCTGGTAGAGCTGTGTGAGCAATACGACGCCACAACCGAGGACCGCCAGGCCCTGGCGGCGCTGCTTGACCAGTTGCCCGAAACGGGGGGAACCGAGCTGGTGAAACGTGCGCGCTCGCTGCTTCAGGGCGCAAAGTCGGCTTGATGAGTTAAGGCCGGCGCTGGCCCGACCGAAGTCTGACCTTTCGCTTACGACTCGACCAGGGGGACGGCCTACGCTGTCGTCGAACTTTCTTACCCCCCTGGTCTGTGATGAGCCTGAACCCTGAATCCAAGTACCCAAACCGTCGCTCGTACGTCGTGAAGCTGCGCAGCGATGCCACGCCCGGGGCCCTCGTGGGCCGCCTCGAAAACCTGGTCACCGGGCGTCAGCGCGAGTTTTCGTCCGCCGATGAGTTGCTGGAGTCGATTGACTCGGACCTCACGTCGGCGGCCGGCGAGCACGCGGCAGAAACCGACGGCGAGTGACGCCTCCAACATGAATGAGCGCTCGATATGGCGACCGAATGGCGACGCTTCGCTGACGACTTCGCACACACCGGGCCCTACGCTGATGCCACCTCGAATCTACACGAGTCCAATCCGATGCCGCGACTTCCACTCACCCATCCACTTAACCGCTACGCCGGGCAGACGCCCCTGCAACACGCCGAACGCCTGCTCGGCGTCGTCGTGGGTGCGGCACTCGCCGCGTCTTTCGCTCTGGTCTTGACCGGTTGTTCCACAGAGGTCGCCAAGCCGTCGGTAGACCTGCCGGCCAAGTTTGCCGCAAGCACGGCCTCCGAAATGGAACCCGAAGCCGCGTGGTGGGAGACGTTCAACGACCCGGTGTTGACGGATCTGGTGCGCCGCGCGATGCGCGAGAACCGTGACATCAAGATCGCCGCCGAGCGTGTGCGCACCGCTCGCGCCGGTGAGACGATCAGTCGCTCCTGGCTCTTTCCGAGTATCGGAATGTCCGCCTTCGGCTCCGACCGTAGCAGCGGCTACGACACTGCCAAGAAGCAGGCTTATCCAGATACCAAGACCGTGGGCGCAGGCCTGGACGTCTCGTGGGAACTTGACCTCAGCGGACGCCTGCGTGCTGGCGCGGAAGCGGCCGATGCCGAAGCACTGGCTGCGGAGGATGGCGTGCGCGGCGTGCGCCTGCTGGTGATGAGCGACATCGCCAGTAACTACTTCACACTGGTCGGCGCACTGCGCCAGGCCGAAACATTACGCGCGATCTCGACGGCACAAGACGAAACACTGCGCCTGGTTAATGCGCGCCACCGTGTAGGGTTGGCGACGTCCTTCGACGTCGAGCGCGCACAGACCGATGCCGCATCGGCGCACGCGCAGATCCCACCGCTGGAGACGCTGGCAGCCGTATCGCGACACCGCATCGCGGTACTGATCGGTGACCAGGCCTTTAATGCCACGAGCATCCAGCCCTCCCGTGGCAACGCGGTGGCGCCCGAGGCACGCCAAGGCCAGCCCGCCACGCTGCTACAGCGCCGGCCTGATGTATTGGCGCTTATGGCGCAGCTCGATGCCGCCAATGCGCGTCGTAAACAAGCCGCAGCCGAGTGGTTCCCCCGACTGTTCCTCGGCGCATCCTACGGCCGCCAGGGCCTTGAGCTGAACGGTCTGGATCTGGGCGCCGCCCGCTTCACCAATGTGGCCGGCCTGCTCGCGATGCCGATCTTCAACGCCGGGCGCACACGCGCCATCAACGAGGTCGCCGAGAGCGGCCAGCGTGAGGCGCTACTGCGTGCCGAGGACGGCATTGTGCGCGCGCTCGAGGACGTGGAGAACGCCCTCGTCACGCAGACGCAAGAGCGTCAGCGCGCCCAGTCGTTGCAGTCGGCGACCGAGTCTGCGGAAGCAGCGCTGAGCCACGCGCAGTCGCTCTACGACAGGGGGCAGATCGACCTGTTGCCGCTGCTGGACGCGCAACGGGCGCGCTTGTCGGTGCGCCTGAGCGCCAACGACAGCAACACCCGACTGCTGCTCGATAGCGTGCAGCTCTACAAGGCACTGGGCGGGGGCTGGCAGGTGTTCGAACAACCCGCCACTCCCACCGCAGCCACCAAAGCCGACCGGCCACCACTTTCTTAAGAAACTGCCGTTTTTTCAAAGAGGAACCGCCTTGAAAACCTCCCTTACTGCGGCCGGCGCCTTGGCCGTAGCCGTCATGCTGTCCGCGTGTAGCCCGGACCAGCCAACCGTGCAGGCACCACGACCAGTACGCACCGTTGAAATCAGCTACGACCATGCACGCGACATCAATCGCTATGTGGGCACCGTACAGTCGCGGCACGAAGTCGACCAAGCCTTCCGCGTAGGCGGCAAAGTCGCCCAGCGCAACGTCGATGTAGGCCAGTTTGTACGCGAAGGCAGCATCCTGGCTGTGCTGGATGACAGCGACTATCGACTCGCCGAGGAAGCGTCGCGACAACAGTGGGCGGTTGCCGTCGAGCAGACGCGCCAGGCCGACTCGGACCGACAGCGCCTGACCGCGCTGAAGGCTGACGGCTCGGTCAGCGCGGCCGACGACGAGCGCGCGCATACCAACGCCCAGACCGCGCATGCAACCGCCGAGGCCGAGGCGCGAAAGCTTGAGCTCGCACGCAACCGGCTCAAATACACCATGCTGCGCGCCTCGCGTAGCGGCGTCGTCACGGCTGTACGCGCTGAGGCCGGGCAAGTCGTGGCGGAGGGCCAACCCGTTGTCTCGATCGCGAATCCGGATGAATCCGAGATCGTCATCGATGTGCCCGAGGATCAGCTGTCCGTCTTCAAGGAGGCGCGTTTCAAGGCCTCGCTGGCCAGTGCGCCGAACGAGATCTTCGATGTCACGCTGCGTGAGCTTTCGCCCCAGGCTGCAGCGCAAACACGCACCTATCGCGCGCGGCTCAAACCGATGCAGGCGCTGCCGCTGGGTGCCACTGCCACAGTAACGGCCGAGCGCGTGATGACCAGCATTTCGGTGGCGGCTGTGCCGGCCACGGCACTGACGCAAAACGGCGGCCAGCCGGCGCTGTGGGTGGTCACGCCCGAGGGCAAGGATCCGGTAGGCGTCGTCGAACTGGTGCAGGTGGCCGTGTTGGGCTACCGCAACGACGAGGTGCTCGTCTCCGGGCCGCAGGCCGGCGCATTGGTCGTCACCGCTGGGGTGCAGAAGATGGCATCCGGACTGAAGGTCGCGCTTCCCGGCGCGGCGATTGTTGACGCGAACACCACGCAGCAGGCCGCCCGATGAACAACCTGAACCTCACCGACTGGGCGCTGCGCCATCGCGCCATCGTCCTGTTCATGCTCCTCATTGTTGCTGTGGCCGGCGCTTTCAGCTTCACCAGGCTCGGTCAGCTCGAGGATCCGAACTTTTCCGTGCCCTCCATGACCGCCATGGTCATCTGGCCGGGCGCCACCGCCCAGCAGATGCAGGATCAGGTCCTCAATCGCATGGAGAAGAAATTCGAGCAAATCGACAACTTCGAAAAGGTGGTCACCTACGCACGGCAAGGCTACGCCGGCATGACGCTCACCGTGCGCGGCGGCACCTCCAAGGCTGACCAGCGCGAGGCCTGGTACCAGGCGCGCAAGAAACTCAACGACCTGAGCCGCGAGCTGCCTGATGGAGTGATCGGCCCGATCCTGAACGACGAGTACGGCGACGTGTATGGCCTGATGTACGCCGTCAAGGGCGACGGTGTTGGTCACGCCGACCTGTCGGACGCGGCCGAGGACATCAAGCGCCGCATGCTGAAGGTGCCGATGGTCAAGAAGATCGATGTCATCGGCAAGCAGGCCAAACGTATCTACGTCGAGTTCTCGCATGAACGTCTGGCAGCGCTGGGCATTACACCGTTGGCCATCGCCGAAAGCCTCAAGAGCCAGAACGCCCTGTTGCCCGCAGGCCAGATCGACACCCGCGGCGACCGCGTCATGGTGCGCGTGAGCGGCCAATTCGCCAGCGAAGAGGCAATCCGCAACGTGCCCATCTCCGCAGGCGGCCGGCAGATAAAACTCGGCGATATTGCGACCGTTACACGTGGCTTCGAAGATCCGCCGACCTACACGGTGCGCCACAACGGCCAGCCAGTGCTGATGCTCGGCATCACGATGACCGGCGACGGCAACATCGTGGACCTTGGCAAAGCGATGGACACGGCAGTCGCCAAGATCCAGTCGGAGCTTCCACATGGCGTGGAGCTTGAACTCGTGGCCGACCAGCCAACCACGGTGAAGGACGCAATCCTGGACTTCGGGCGCGCGCTGGCCGAGGCGCTGATCATCGTGATCGCGGTGAGCCTGGCCAGTCTGGGCTGGCGCGCCGGCCTCGTGGTCGCGACCACGGTGCCGCTGGTGCTGGGCGGCGTTGCGCTGGTGATGCTGGCGATGGGCTGGAACCTCGAACGTATCTCACTCGGCTCTCTGATTATTGCGTTGGGACTGCTGGTGGATGATGCCATCATCGCCATCGAGATGATGGTGGCGAAGATGGAAACCGGCATGGACCGCGTAAAGGCGGCCGCCTTCTCCTATCAGTCCACCGCCATGCCGCGCCTGACCGGCGCACTCATTACCATCGTGGGCTTCCTGCCGATCGGCCTCTCGAAGTCCACCACCGGCGAGTACGCGGGTGGTATTTTCTGGATCGTCGGCGCCGCGGTGCTGTTCTCGTGGATCTGTTCCGGCATCTTCACGCCGTACCTGGCGGTCAAGATGCTGCCCAACGACTTGGGCAAGCATCAGCACGGTGATCTGTACGACACGAAGTTCTATCGCGGCCTGCGCCGCCTGATCGACACCGCCATCGAGCGCCGCTGGGTGGTCATCGGTGCGACGGTTGGCGCTCTGGTGCTTGCCCTGGCCTGTATCAAGCTAGTGCCGCAGCAATTCTTCCCCAACAGTTCGCGTCCTGAACTGGTCATTGACCTGCGCGTCAAGGAAGGCGCCTCGTTCGCCGCGACGACCGAGCAGGTCAAGCACATGGAGGAGATCCTGGCGAAAGACGAGGACGTGCGTTTCTATACCGCCTACACCGGCGCTGGCGCACCGCGCTTCTATCTCTCGCTCAACCCCGAGTTGCCGAATCCGGGATTTGCCCAGTTCGTTGTGATGACCAAGGACCTGGATGCACGCGAGCGAGTACGTGAGAGGCTGGTGACCTCGGCCGACCAACAATTCCCGCAGGCGTGGGTGCGCGTGACTCGCCTCGAGTTGGGGCCGCCTGTCGGCTACCCGGTGCAGTTCCGCGTCGTAGGACCCGATACCCAAGTGGTGCGCCAGATTGCCCGCGACGTAGAGAGGGTGGTTGGGTCCAACCCGAAGGTGCGCGACCTCCAGCTCGACTGGAACGACCCGGTGCGCACGCTGAAGTTGGAGCTCGATCAGGACAAGGCGAGTGTGCTTGGCCTCACGCCGGCCGACGTGTCGCTGGCGACCCAGACCGTGATGAACGGCGCCACCCTGACGCAGCTGCGTGAGCACGAGGACCTGATCGACATCGTCGCCCGTGCCGTGCCCGCTGAGCGCCTGAGCCTCGACACACTGAAAGACATCAACCTCTACACGCGCCAGGGCACGGTGGTGCCGCTGTCGCAAGTCGCACAGGTGCGCTCTGAGCTGGAAGAACCAGTGCTGTGGCGCCGCAACCGCGACATGGCGATCACGGTGCGTGCCGACGTGAAGGATGGCGAGCAAGGTGTATCGGTGACGCAGGAGATCCAGCCGCTGCTTAAGGATATCGAAGCGAAGCTGCCTTCGGGCTACCGCATCGACGTGGGCGGCGCGGTGGAGGAAAGTGACAAGGCCAACAAGGCTCTGCTGGCGGTGGCTCCGTTGATGCTGATCAGCATCCTGCTACTGCTTATGCTGCAACTGCAGAGCTTCTCTCGCATGTGGATGGTGGTGCTGACCGCCCCGCTGGGCCTTATCGGTGTGGTGCCGGCGCTGCTGGTGTTTCAGTCGCCACTGGGTTTCGTCGCTATCCTGGGCATCATCGCACTGGGTGGCATGATCATGCGTAACTCGGTGATCCTGATCGATCAGGTGCAAACCGAGATCGCCGAAGGGCGTGATCCGTGGAATGCTGTGCTGGATGCCGCCATTCACCGAGCCCGTCCAGTGATGCTGACGGCGCTGGCCACCGTGCTTGCAATGATCCCGCTAACACGCAGTGTGTTCTGGGGGCCGATGGCAATTGCGATCATGGGCGGCCTTACCATGGCGACGCTACTGACGATCTTCTTCGTCCCGGCGTTATACGCCGCATGGTTCAAGGTGGGTCGCCAGACGGCCGCTGACAGCCAACAGGTACGGAAGGACGTCGCGCTCGCTTCTGAGTGATGAGTGCCGTGGCACTGTGTTCCCGACCTCACCGCTATTAGAAGGGCTTGCTCAGCATCGTTGTTGAAAACAACCAAGGTCAGCCGCGAGGTTCTGCAACAAAAACGCCGCTCAGTGAGCGGCGTTTTTGCGTTTTTTTGTGCGCAGGCGCGACTGAGAATGGGGCTATCGATTTTCGCCACATGGGAAGAACAGGATGTCGAGAATCCAGTGCGGCTTATGCGCAAGTTGCCAACGACATCAAAGATGAGCGTTGATAGTTTCAAGATGCCCGGATAATCCTGCAGCCACACCGGGGATCATCACGATCGGCCCCGTAGAGCAGCAGAGTTGCTTTTATCAGTCGAAAACTACTAGCAACGCTACTTGCAGAATTATCAGTTCTGCTAATACTCTTGTCGCCATGAAAACACGACGCCCCCTTACCCCTGAAGAAGTCGCTGAGAGCACCAGGCTCAAGGCTATTTACGACCAGCGAAAGTCTGCTGCCAAAGCAGCTGGATCAAATCTCACTCAAGCGAATGTGGCTGAGGCTTGCGGATGGTCTGGCCAAAGCGCCTTCAGTCAGTACGCCACCGGCAAGGTTCCACTGAACGTCGAGGCACTTCTGAAACTGGCAAAAGCCTTGAGTTTCAATGCCAGTGAAGTGAGCCCGCGCCTGATGTCGACCGTTGCAAGCGTTCAGCCATTCGAGCGCATTCAGCCAAGCGTATTGATGTCGGACATCCAGCCCTGGGATGACGACACTCCCCTGGATGACGATGAGGTCTACGTACCCTTCCTGCGCGAAGTGGAACTGGCAGCCGGATCAGGCCGTTTTGTGATTGAGGAAAGCGACAGTGCCCGGCTGCGCTTTTTCAAGAAAGACCTTCGCCATAACGGCGTTCAGTTCAGCAACGCGAAGTGCGTGGTTGTCAGCGGCAACAGCATGCTGCCAGTGCTGCGTGACGGCGCGACCGTAGGCATCAACGTCGGCAAGAGCTCATTGGGCGATATCGTTGACGGCGACATGTACGCCATCAATCATAGCGGTCAGCTACGCGTGAAACAGGTTTACCGCCTGCCGACGGGCATCCGCCTGCGCAGCTTCAATCGCGACGAGCATCCGGATGAGGACTACACCTTTGCCGAGATCCAGGAACAGCAAATCGTGATCCTGGGCCACGTGTTCTGGTGGGGGATGTTCGCCCGCTGATTGAGTCGAACCGTAGACCCTTTTTTTACCGATGAAGCCCGCCTGGCGCGGGCTTTCTTATGTCTGTCGAAAATATTATTAGCAATGCTATTTACTTAAAATATAAGCACTGCTACTTTTACTTCAAGCCAAGACAACACTACCCAGCATCGAAAGTCGCGGCACGAGCAACAACGAAAGCATCACTTCTGCCCATTCATCGAGTGGGCAGTGGGATGTAGGCCTACATCAAAAGCGCAAGGCTCATCGGAGCACAAGGTGACATCAATGAATTAGGGAAATGACCATGACCGTAGACATCAGCAACTACACAATCGCTACACCGCTTCCTATCTCCGACACCAACCCCATCGCACTTGAGCTCATCGGTTGGCGGGCACTGCTTGAATGCCCGGAAGTCGTTTCGATGCTTGCGGATGGCTCGCTGCAAATGACGGCACCGACGCTCGGCGCTTCGAGCAAAAGCACGCACCGGACGCGCTGCGAGTGGAAAGAGCCGGGTTATTGGCTGTTCACCAGCGCTGCTGACCACTGGAACCGACAAGAAATGCGGCTGACCAAAGTTAACTCGCTGCAAAAGGTTGTGATCGGTCAGATTCATGTGCAGGGTTCAGAGCGACCACCTGTCAAAGTGTTTTGGAACAAAGGCCGAATCACCATGGGGTTTCGGTCGAGTTATCTTCAAGAAGACCCGGTGAACACGACGGTTCTGGAAAATGTGCCGCTTGGAGCACTGTTCAAAATCAACATTCACGCCAATTCGAATGGCGCGGTCTCCGTTTCGGCGAGCTGTAACGGCGTCAAATCGACCTCCGCAATCATGCGTCTCGACAACACCTGGGACACGAAAACGCTGGCCTTCCACGGCGGTGTGTACAACCAGATCGATTACTCCGACACCACCGACCCCGAAGACGGTTCGGTGTGCATCATCAGCGATCTTTCCATCACCCACGCTTGATATCGCCTGAGTAAAACGGACCTGTAGGAGCCAGGCTTGCCGGCGAAGACGTCCTCAAGGGCGCCTTCGTCGGCAAGTCGGATCGCCGCATCAACTCTTTGCGGGCAGCGCATCATCGAGCAGTGTTTGGAAGTCATCCACCACCTTGTCTGTAGTAATGACCGCATCAAGGCCCCAGTCGCCAGGCAGGTGCCAATCCTCTCCAAACATCTCCGCCGGATGCATCGTGCGCTCGGAACCATTGCCGCATGCCAGGGACTTCGCCGGACAATACAGGTCGCATCCCCAACAGATCCGCTCGGGGTGCTTGGGGTTGACGGGGAAGTTCTTGGCCATGCCGATCTCCGATCATTGAGTGGCGTTCTTCCAACCTACAGCCCTTGCGCAACAGCAGCCTTGATACATATCAAGAATCGACATCCGGCCCCCCGCGCAATCCCTTGCCATCGGTTTAATTGCTCAAAACTTGATAACAATCATTATTGTTCGCAGCAAAGCTTCCTAGACTCGGGCTCCTACTCGTCAGTGCACAGGAAGCTATTATGCGTACCCCTTTTTCGCTGCCACTCGCCCTGCTCTTGCTCACACCACTGGCTCACGCCAAGGAATACCCAATCGGGGAACCACAGTTGTGTCCCGGGCTGGAAGTCGGGGCGGTGTATTTGCAGCCGATCGAAATGGCACCTGCGGGGATGATGCGCGCCACCGCGGATTCCGACGTCCACCTGGAAGCCGATATCCGGGCGACTGCGGACAATCGGCAGGGCTTTCAGGAAGGCAGTTTCGTGCCCTACCTGAATGTCTCTTTCAACCTGAAAAAACACGGCAGCGACCCCGAGATCAAAGGCGATTTCCACGCCATGGTGGCCAATGACGGTCCGCACTATGGCGATAATGTGAAGCTGCTCGGCCCCGGCAAATATCAGCTGACATTCACCGTCCTGCCACCTGGCGGTCATGGCTCCCTCGGGCGCCACACCGACAAGGAAACCGGTGTCGCCCCCTGGTTCGAACGCTGCGAACTGCACTACGAATTCATCTACGCCGGCATCGGTAAAAAAGGCGGCTATTGAATGAAGCGCCTGCATCTTGCCTGGCTGATGGTGGCCGGAGCCGTTGCGCCGTTGACGGCCCATGCCGAGTTGCCGAGCTTTGAGCTGATCCTGCGCGATGGCCACTTCACGCCGGCCTTGCTGGAGGTGCCGGCCGGACAGCGCTTCAAGATCGTTCTGAAGAACGTCGGCCAAGGGCCGGCCGAGTTCGAGAGCACGCCGTTGCGGGTTGAAAAAGTCCTGTCGCCGGGCGTGACGACCTTCGTGGTCATTCACCCGCTCAGGCCCGGTCACTACCCCTTTTTCGACGAGTTCAATCCGCAATTGCCCGAAGGCGGCATCCTCGCGAAATAACCTGTTAGCGCACGGAGCTTCCATGAATCAATCAATGTTCATCGTCTGGCGCGAAAGCGTCGAGGCGTTGCTGGTGATCGGTATTCTCCAGGCCTGGGCCGGCCAGCAAGGCCAACGTCATCGGCTGGTCAAATTCCTCTGGGCGGGCGTGGTGCTGGGGCTGATGCTCTCGGGCCTGCTGGCGGTGTTGATTCTGTTTGCCGGTGAGGCCATGAGCGGGTCAGCCAGTGAATGGTTCCAGGCCGCACTCGCACTGGTTGCCAGCCTGTTGATGGTGCAAATGGTCGGCTGGATGCACCGTCACGGGCGCAGCCTCAACCACGATTTGCGACGGCACGCCGATAGCCACCTGGCTCGACAAGGAGGCGCAGGCCTATTACTGCTGGCCATGCTCGCGATCAGCCGCGAAGGCAGCGAAACGGTGGTCTTTCTCTATGGCGCCGGCGCCCGGTTGCGAGGTCCGCAGCTCGGTTTGTTTGCCGTCGGCGGCGTGTTGGGACTGGTGCTGTCGGTGCTGACCATTACCCTGCTGCACAGCAGTCGCCGCTTCATTTCATGGCAACGATTCTTTGCCATCAGCGAAGTCATCTTGCTCATGCTCGGCGCCGCCTTGCTGGTCAGCGGCACCGAACGAATCGGCGGCCAATTGCTCGCCCTGGATTTGCCGGACGGGGTTTACCGCATCGTTGGCGAAGCGCTTTGGGACAGCAGCACGTTGCTGAGCGACAGCCACGGATTGGGTGGCTTTCTTGCAGGGTTCGCCGGTTATCGCGCAAGCCCCAGCGGCCTGACCTTGTTGGTGTGGATCGGTTATTGGCTGGCCGTCGGCGGCTGGCTACGGCAACGCACTGCGGAAAACCTGCCATGCCCGACCTGAGCCGACGCAATCGATGGCTCCAGCGTTTGGGTGACGGAATGCGTCGTCATGCGCCCGTCATCCGTGGGGTGCAGTGGGCTGTTGTCGTGTTTTACGCAGTGCTGTTGGTGACCCCGGCGCTGTTGCCGCTACCGGACAGCCAGGCACGGATATTAGACAACCTGACCTTGCTCGCGCAGTTCCTGTTCTGGGGGATCTGGTGGCCGTTCGTGTTGCTGTCGATGGTGTTTTTCGGCCGACTCTGGTGTGGCGTTCTGTGCCCGGAAGGTTCGCTCAGCGAATGGGCCAGCCATTACGGTAAAGGCCTGGGTGTGCCGCGCTGGTTGCGCTGGGGCGGCTGGCCGACATTGGCGTTCTGCCTGACGACCCTCTACGGCCAGTTGATCAGCGTCTATGACTACGCCCAGGCCGCACTGTTGATTCTGGGTGGCTCGACCGTCGCAGCGGTCAGCGTCGGGTTGTTGTTCGCTCGGGGCAAGCGAGTCTGGTGCCGTTATCTGTGCCCGGTCAGCGGCGTTTTCGCCCTGCTCGCAAGGCTGGCCCCTGTGCACTTTCAGGTCGATGAGCAACGCTGGATAGAGAATGCCGCACCACGCCTGCCGCCACCCAACTGCGCGCCCCTGCTCGATATTCGCCGCCTGCAAGGCGCCAGTGATTGTCACGCCTGCGGACGCTGCAGTGGGCAACGTGGTGCCGTGCAACTGATCGCCCGCTCCAGCAATCAGGAGATTCTTCAAGCGACGGCGCAGACCCTGTCCCCCTGGGACGCCCGCTTGCTGCTGTTCGGCGTAATCGGCTTGGCCATGGGCGCGTTTCAGTGGACGGTCAGCCCATGGTTTATTGCCCTCAAACAACACCTGGCCCAGTGGCTGGTCGAACACAACCAGCTCTGGGCCCTGCAGGACAACGCTCCCTGGTGGCTGCTGACCCATTACCCGCAGCTCAACGACAGCTTCAGCTGGCTCGACGGTTTCAGCATCGTCGCTTACCTGAGTCTGAGTTCGATCGTGCTTGGCACGGCGTTGATGCTGCTCCTGCGTCTGACGGCTCGACTGGCGCAAGACCGCGCACTGTATTGGCCTCTGGCGCTGACACTCACGCCCCTGGGCGGCGCCGGTCTGTTTCTCGGGCTGTCGGCCACCACCGTCAAATTGCTGCGTTATGAAGGCCTGCTGCTGGAGTGGGTGCAACCGGTCAGGGCCTGCCTGTTGATGGCCGCGATGGGCTGGAGCCTGCTACTGGGTTGGAAACGGCTGAGCCGCGAAGGTCTTTCCCAAGTGCAACGCGGGTCCGCCATCGCTTGCCTGCTTCTGGCCGAAGGCATGGTGGGATTTGGCTGGTGGTTGCAGTTCTGGGGCTGGGCTTGAGTTCCCCAGCCCCCGTTACCCCCGCAACACGAAGGCTGGAAACAACCCGCGCATGGCCTCCCACAACTCTGGCAGCAACGCTTGTGCCGACACGCTCGGCAACAGCGGATCGAACATCCGCTCGGTGCGAACCAGTTGCACGGCAAAGCGTTTGACGCCGAGTGCATTCAAGCGCTTTGCCAGGGTCAGAAGGCGCGCCGGCTCGAACAGATGCCAATGCACGGTGGTGCGGCATTCGTAGTCCACGCCACTGGCCAGCAGATGCTCGAGGCTGCGCCAGTTGGCGGTTCCACTGCCCTCGACCCGGGTGATGGCCTGGCAATCCTCGGGCAACGCCTTGACGTCGAAACCGACCCAATCCGCACCGGTCAGTGCTTTGGCGAACGCGGCCGGCTTAATCCCGGCGCTGTGCAAGCCGATGCGAAAGCCCATCGCCCGCACTTCATCCATGGCGCCGAGCAAGCCGTCCTGCAGAGTCGGCTCACCGCCGCTGAACACCACGGCATCGAGCAGGTCCTGACGACGTTGCAGAAACGCCAACACCCGCCGCCACTCCACTTCCTCACTGCCACGAGGGGGAATCAGCTGCGGGTTATGACAATAACGACAACGCCAGGCGCACCCCTGGCAAAACAGCACGCAGGCGAGCTGTCCCGGATAGTCGATAGTGGTCAGGGGCACCATGCCCCCGACCCGAAGCATTCGACTCATTGGCGCCCGGCCATTGCCGCGCTTTCAGTGAAGTGCACCCGCTCACGGTGCTCCGACTGTTTACCCGGATTGAACGCCGACACAGGACGGTGATAGCCCATCACCCGGGTCCAGACTTCGCAGCGTTGACGTTGAGCCTGGGGCAGTGTTTGCGATGCAGTCATGGTGAAGCTCCTTGCGGTTGAGTGGATCGAAATCAATGAGCGGCGCCGGCTTTCTGCTCTTGCAGCAGCAGGACCTCGTCGCATTTGGGGCAGAACTCATGTTCGCCATCGAGGTAACCGTGCACCGGGCAAATGGAGAAGGTCGGGGTCACGGTCAGGTACGGCAGGCGGAAGCGGCCAAGGGCTTTTCGCACCAGTTGCTTGCAGGCCTGGGTCGATGAAATCCGCTCGGCCATGTACAGGTGCAGGACCGTGCCGCCGGTGTATTTGCATTGCAGTTCGTCTTGAAGTTCCAGGGCCTCGAAGGGGTCTTCGGTGTAGCCCACGGGCAGTTGCGAGGAGTTGGTGTAATACGGCGCCAACGGGCTACCGGCCTGGAGAATGTCCGGATAGCGCTTGAGGTCTTCCTTGGCGAAGCGGTAAGTGGTGCCTTCTGCCGGTGTCGCTTCCAGGTTGTAGAGATGGCCGGTTTCCTCCTGGAAACGCAGCAACGTGGCGCGCACGTGGTCCAGCATGTTCAGGGCAAACTGCCGGCCATGCTCGGTGTGCATGCCCTCCTCGTCGCCGCTGAAATTGCGCAGCATTTCATGCAGGCCGTTGAGGCCGATGGTGGAGAAATGGTTGCGCAAGGTGCCCAGGTAACGCTTGGTGTAAGGGTACAAACCGGCATCCATGTGGTGCTGAATGACTTTGCGCTTGACCTCCAGGCTCTCCATCGCCAGCTCCATCAGCGTGTCCAGGCGCTGCAACAAACCACTGGTGTTGCCCTTGAACACATAGCCCAGACGCGCGCAGTTGATGGTCACCACGCCGAGCGACCCGGTCTGTTCCGCAGAACCGAACAAACCGCCGCCGCGCTTGAGCAACTCGCGCACATCCAGCTGCAACCGGCAGCACATCGAACGCACCTGATTGGGCTGCAGATCCGAATTGAGGAAGTTCTGGAAGTACGGCAAACCGTAGCGCGCCGTCATCTCGAACAGACGGTCGGCGTTTTCACTGTCCCACGGAAAATCATGGGTGATGTTGTAGGTCGGGATCGGAAAGGTGAAGACTCGCCCTTTCGCATCGCCAGCCTGCATCACCTCGATGTAGGCGCGGTTGAGCAGGTCCATTTCGACCTGTAGATCGCCATAGGCAAACGGCATTTCCTCCCCGCCGATGACAGGTATCTGCTCACGCAGATCCTGCGGGCAAACCCAGTCGAAGGTCAGGTTGGTGAACGGCGTCTGGGTGCCCCAGCGTGACGGCACGTTGAGGTTGTAGATGAACTCCTGGATCGCCTGGCGCACCTCCTGATAACTCAGCTGATCCTTGCGCACGTAGGGCGCCAGGTAGGTGTCGAACGAGCTGAACGCCTGGGCACCGGCCCATTCGTTTTGCAGGGTGCCGAGGAAATTCACCATCTGCCCCAAGGCGCTGCTCAAGTGTTTCGGCGGACCGGCTTCGACACGCCCCGGCACACCGTTGAGCCCTTCGTGCAACAGTGTGCGCAGCGACCAGCCAGCGCAGTAGCCGGCGAGCATGTCCAGGTCGTGCACATGCAAATCCGCCTCGCGGTGGGCCTGGCCGATGGCCTCGCTGTACACCTCGTCCAGCCAGTAATTGGCAGTGACCTTGCCCGACACGTTCAACACCAGCCCGCCCAGTGAGTAGCCCTGATTGGCATTGGCCTGGACCCGCCAGTCTTCACGGTCCAGGTATTCGTTCATCGAGGTCGCCACTTCGACCATGGTCCGGCGATCGCGACGCAAACGCGCGTGTTGTTCGCGGTAGACGATGTAGGCGCGCATGGCGAAGAAAAAACCGGCGTCCATCAACACCCGTTCGACACGATCCTGGATCTGCTCGACATGCAGCCTTGGCACTCCGTCCAGACGAGCGAGTACCGCCTGAAGCAAACCTTCAACCTCAACCTCGGTGTACTCCCCGGTTGCCTTGCCGGCGGCGATCAACGCCTGACGGATCTTGTCCGCATCGAAAGCGACCAGACTGCCATCGCGCTTGTGCAAGCGGTTACATCCTACTGAGATCAGCGTGCTCTGCATTCGGCCTCCAGATACTACATATAGATGTTTATAGACAAACAAACACAACATGCAGTGAAGACTACGGACAAAGGGCTGATCTGCAATTGATCGATATCAAGATTTTGCGGTGAAAAAAACGCCCGATGACGACACAGATCCTGTGGCAAGCCCGCTCCCACATTTGATCATCTGTGTTCTTACAAGCCGTGCAAGACAGCTCAACCGCCACTCATGTTCATGAACCGCACTATCTGCACCTCCCCTTCGGGGGTGAAATCGTGGCGCAACGGCTTGCCGCGCAGAGCCTTCTGCACCGCGTTGATCAGCGGTTGGTCATCCAGCGGATATCGCCGCAGCAATCCTCTTAAATCCAGTGCATCGTCCTGCCCCAGACAAAGCAACAGCTTCCCTTCAACGGTCATCCGCACCCGATTACAGCTGCCACAAAAGTTGTGGCTGTTGGGTGAAATGAAACCGATCCGGGTATCGGGATGGCGTTCCAGGCGCACATAGCGTGCCGGTCCGCCGCTGTTTTCAGTGCTGTCGAGTAACCGATGCTGGCTGGCGATCAGCGACCGAACCTCGTCGCTGGAACAAAACGATTCGCCCCGTGAACGCCCGACGTCGCCCAAGGGCATTTCTTCGATAAAACTGATGTCGATGCGCTGATCGATGGCGTATTGCACCAACGCCGGGACCTCATCGAAGTTGCGCCCTTTCATCACCACGCAGTTGAGTTTGATCCGCTCAAACCCCGCGTCCCGCGCCGCTTCGATGCCGCCCAGCACCTGATCGAGATCGCCGATGCGGGTGATCGCGCGAAACTTTTGCCCGTCCAGGCTATCGAGGCTGATGTTCATCCGCTTGACCCCCGCCTCCACCAATGGCCGAGCCAGACGGCCCAGTTGCGAGCCGTTGCTGGTCATGACCAGTTCACGCAAACCGGGCAGCGCGGCGATGTTGCGGCACAGTTCGACAATGCCCGGACGAATCAGCGGCTCGCCGCCGGTCAGACGGATTTTGCGTACGCCCAACCCGACGAACAGCGTTGCCAGACGCTGCAACTCTTCCAGCGTGAGCACCTGCTGACGCGGCAGGAAGGTCATGTTTTTCGCCATGCAATACACACAGCGAAAATCACAACGGTCCGTCACCGACATCCGCAGATAATCGATCTGCCGTCCAAAACCATCCTGCATGACAGCGTTCATCACATCTCCCGGTTTGCCTTGGATCACTGCACCAGCGGTGAGTCGGCGCCCTGCAAGTGGATACCGCGAATATCCGCCGCACCGATCAGGGTTTGCAGGTATTGCACCAGGGCTTTTTGCCAGACGCCTTGCTGCAACTGCGTGCGAATCGCCGTCGACACCACTTCATAGGGCAGCGGCATGCCTTCGATCCGCTGATCGACACTGACCACATGCCAGCCGTAGCGACTTTCCAGCGGTTTGCTGGCCAGGCCCGGCGCCAGAGTGAACAGCTGACGTTCCAGTTCAGGCACGGTCTGGCCCTTGCTGATCTGCCCTAAAGAACCACCCTGAGCCTTCGACGGGCAGGCCGAATACTTCACGGCCAGCTCGGCGAAACTGCCGGGAAACTCTTCCAGACGTTGCAGCAGAATTTGCGCCTGTTCATGCGCAACGGCGCGCGCCTCGACATCATCCGGCGCGCATTCGAGCAGGATGTGCCGAACCGCCAGCAACGGCGCGCTGTGAAAGCGCCCACGATTGTTTTCGTAGTAACGAAGACTGGTTTCCTCATCGCACTGCGGCACGTGCACCTCGCGTTCGAGCAACAAGCGCGTGGCCGCTTCTTCTTCGTTCTCGCCGGCACCGATCTCCATCGACACGCCGAGTTCGGCAATGCGCTGCTGCAACAACTCGCGGATCACCAGCGCCCGGGCGGCCAAATACACCGCCTCCTCGCGGCTTTCGGCCGGGTGATATTGCAGCTCCTGGGCCATTGCCTCCGGGGTGATCGGCACCTCGTTGACGCTGATGATCGGCCATTCCTGTTCGCTGCTGGCGATCAACTGCGCCGGGGCGTCATCGGCAACCGCCGGCTCAACCGGGAGTGCTTCAAACTGCGCCTGTGCGACTGGCGCGATGTCGAGAACGTCCTCGGCTTTTTTGGAAGACCCGCAGCCACCGCTGCCGCCGTTACCACCACCACATCCACATCCACCTGACATGATTGTCTCCTCAGTACTTCTGACGAACGATTTGATAACGACGCCCCAAGTACCAGACCGGTGCGCTGATCATGTGTACGAGACGGGTGAAGGGGAACAGCACAAACAGGGTCAAACCGAGAAACACGTGCAGCTTGTAGGTCAGCCCGACCGGCGCGATAGCCGCCGCCGCTTCCATCGGCCGCAACAGCACGGTGTTCTGCGCCCAGTCAGCGAGCATCACCATCACCGAGCCGTCCATATGCGCGGTGGACGCGGCAATCGTCAGCAGACCGAGCAGCAACTGCGCCAGCAGCACCAGCAAAATCAGGATGTCCGAAGGGCTGGAGGTGGCACGTACCCGAGGATCGGTGAGCCGCCGATTGACCAGCATCAGCAAGCCGATCAGGCACAACAAGCCGAAAAATCCACCGGATACCATGGCCAGCAACTGTTTGTTCTCAGTGCTGATCACATGGTGATAGACCGACGCAGGCGTCAGCAGGCCGACGAAGTGCCCGGCCAACACAAACAACACACCGATGTGAAACAGATTGCTCGCCACGCGCATGCCCCGTTGGTTGAGCATCTGGCTCGAACCTGCCTTCCAGCTGTATTGCGACAGGTCGAAGCGGGCCCAACTGCCGATCAGGCAGATCGCCAAAGCGACATAGGGATAGATCCCGAACAACAACAGATTCCATTTAGACATTACCGACCTCCTTGGCTGGCACGGCGGCCAACCCTTCATGCTGAAAATCCACCCAGTGCAACGGCACCGCGCTTTCTTCCCGAGCTTTGCCCGGTGCGCTTGGCAGTCCACTGCAACGGTCCTGCTGTTCGGCCTGGAGGAAATCCACGGCCTCCTCTTCCCAGATCTTGTCGAGGGCTTCGAGGGAGTCGTCGCGCGGTTCGGCGGCCACCTGCTCGCGCAGGTCAGCGACCGCTTGATGGGGCTCGGCCCCGGCGATTTGCAGCAGCGCGCGGAAGCAGCTGGCATAGGCGCTCTCGCGCTCTTCCAGGCGTGCGGCGAGCAAGGCCAGCAAGTGAGAAACATCCGCCAGGCCCTCGCGGGCCTCGATGTCTTCGCGGGTGGACAGGAACTCCAGGTACAGCGGGATATAGTCCGGCAGCTCTTTGACCCCGATGGCAAAACCGGCTTCTTCGTATTGCGCCATCATGTCGACCATGGCTTGGCCACGGTCGCGGGACTCACCGTGGACATGTTCGAACAACAGCAGCGACAGCGAGCGACCTCGGCCAAACAGCGCACCGTAATGCTCCTGCCCATCCATCAGGTCATTGCCGCAGATCAGCTCGAGCAATTCGAACAACGCGCCGCGTTGCTTGGGGCTGATTTCCCGTGACTGGATAATCGCTTGCTCCAGTTCATCGCGACCGCCAATCAGCGTCTCGGTCGGGTAATCGAGCAGCAGCGAAATCACTTTGAGAATTTGCATGCTCATTCCTCCCACAACTGGACGGTTTTCAGGATGTCGCGGCGGTTGGCTTTCTTCGCACCGAACATGTTGGTGTCGGAGCTGCCGCTGCAGCCGCTGCCGAAACTGAAGCCGCAACCGGAGCGTTCGGCAAAGGCGTCGCTCATGGCGTCTTCACGGTGCGCGCTCGGTACCACAAAGCGGTCTTCATAGTTGGCAATTGCCAGGTAGCGATACATCTCCTCCACCTGGGCCACGCTCAAGCCGACGTCCTTGAGTACTTGCAGGTCCTGAACGCCATCGACTTGTTCGGAACGTTTGTAGGCGCGCATCGCCAGCAAGCGTTTAAGCGCACGCTTGACCGGTTTTTCATCGCCCGCCGTCAGCAAGTTGGCCAGGTACTTGAGTGGAATACGCAGGCTGTCGACGTCCGGGATTACCCCGTTCATACCGACGGTGCCGGCCGTGGCGGCGTTCTGGATCGGCGACAGCGGCGGTACGTACCAAACCATCGGCAAGGTGCGGTACTCCGGGTGCAGCGGCAGTGCCAGTTTCCAGTCCACGGCCATTTTGTAGACCGGCGAACGCTGGGCGGAATCGATCACCGACTGCGGTACGCCATCGGCCAGGGCCTGACGAATCACCGCCGGGTCGTTTGGATCGAGGAAGATCTCCAGTTGTTTCTCGTACAGGTCCTGCTCATTGGCGGTGCTCGCCACTTCGCTGATGCGGTCGGCGTCATACAGCAGCACACCGAGGTAACGAATGCGCCCGACGCAAGTCTCCGCGCAAACCGTCGGCATCCCGGCTTCGATCCGTGGGTAGCAGAAGATGCATTTCTCGGACTTGCCGCTCTTCCAGTTGAAGTAGATTTTCTTGTACGGGCAGCCGCTGATGCACATCCGCCAGCCACGGCATTTTTCCTGGTCAATCAGGACAATCCCGTCTTCTTCACGCTTGTAGATCGCCCCGCTCGGGCACGACGCCGCGCACGTCGGGTTGAGGCAGTGCTCGCACAGGCGCGGCAAATACATCATGAAAGTGTTTTCGTACTCGCCGTAAATGTCCGCCTGAATCTTGTCGAAGTTCTTGTCCTTGCGACGCTTGGCGAATTCGGTGCCGAGGATCTCTTCCCAGTTCGGGCCCCACTCGATTTTTTCCATGCGTTTGCCGGAGATCAGCGAGCGCGGGCGCGCAGTGGGCTGATGCTCGCCCAGTGGCGCGGTGTGCAGGTGCTGGTAATCGAAGTCGAACGGTTCGTAGTAATCGTCGAGGCTCGGCAGATCCGGGTTGGCGAAAATGTTCGCCAACACGCGGAATTTACCGCCGATGCGCGGGTTGATCGTGCCGTTGGCGTTGCGGATCCAGCCGCCCTTCCACTTGTCCTGGTTTTCCCATTCTTTCGGGTAGCCGATCCCGGGTTTCGATTCAACGTTGTTGAACCAGGCGTATTCCATGCCTTCGCGGCTGGTCCAGACGTTTTTGCAGGTGATTGAACAGGTGTGGCAACCGATGCACTTGTCCAGGTTCAGAACCATGCCGATTTGTGAGCGAATCTTCATCTCAGTTCTCCTCGATATCGGTCGGCAGTGGACGTGGCAGGTCATCGCCACTTGAACCATCGAGCCAGTCGACTTTGGACATTTTGCGCACCACGACGAACTCATCGCGGTTGCAACCGACCGTGCCGTAATAATTGAAACCGTAGGCCTGCTGGGCATAGCCGCCGATCATGTGGGTCGGCTTGAGCACCACTCGAGTGACCGAGTTGTGGTGGCCGCCACGGGTCTTGGTGGTTTCCGAACCTGGCACGTTCACGATCCGTTCCTGTGCGTGGTACATCATCACCATGCCGTCCTTGACCCGCTGACTGACCACCGCCCGGGCGGTCAGTGCACCGTTGACGTTGAAGCATTCGATCCAGTCGTTGTCCTCGATGCCGGCGCGTTTCGCGTCGTTCTCCGAGAGCCACACAATCGGCCCGCCACGGCTGAGGGTCAGCATCAGCAGGTTGTCGCTGTAGGTACTGTGGATGCCCCATTTCTGGTGCGGGGTGATCCAGTTCAGGACGATTTCGATCTCGCCGTTGCTGCGCTTGCCTTTCACCCCTTCGATGGTGCGGGTGTTGACGGGCGGGCGATAACTCATCAGTTGCTCGCCGAACGCCTGCATCCACGGGTGATCCTGGTAGAACTGCTGGCGACCGGTGATGGTGCGCCACGGGATCCCTTCGTGAACGTTGGTGTAGCCGGCGTTGTAGCTGACGTGATCGTCTTCGAGACCCGACCAGGTCGGGCTGGAAATGATTTTGCGCGGCTGTGCCTGAATGTCGCGGAAACGAATCGCCTCGTGTTCCTTGGACAGCGCCAGGTGGCTGTGATCGATGCCAGTGAATTCCGACAACGCAGCCCAGGCCTTGACGGCGACATGGCCATTGGTTTCCGGCGCCAGGGACAGAATCACTTCCGCAGCATCGATCGCCGTGTCGATTTTCGGCCGACCCTGGCTGATACCGGCAGCCCCTTCGCGGTGGTTGAGCGTACCGAGGAATTTCACTTCGGCTTCGGTGTTCCAGTTGATGCCCTTGCCACCGTTGCCGTGTTTTTCCAGCAATGGCCCGAGGGACGAGAACTGTTTGTAGATGTTCGGGTAGTCACGCTCCACCACGTGCAGGTTCGGCGCGTTCTTGCCTGGTTGCGGCGCCACGCCGGCGCTTTTCCAGTCGGTGCCGCCAAACGGTTGGGCCAGTTCGCCGACGCTGTCGTGCATCAACGGGATGGTCACCAGGTCCTTTTCAACGCCCAGATGCCCTTCGGACATGCTGGAAAACGCCTTGGCGATGCCTTTGTAGATTTCCCAGTCGGAACGCGATTCCCATGCAGGGTCGATGGCGGCCGACAACGGGTGAATGAACGGGTGCATGTCCGAGGTATTCATGTCGTCTTTTTCGTACCAGGTCGCGGTCGGCAAGACGATGTCGGAATAGACGCAGGTCGAAGACATGCGGAAGTCCAGCGTGGTGACCAGATCGAGCTTGCCGATGGCGCCCTCGTCCACCCATTCGGCTTCTTCGGGTTTGCAATCGCCGACCTGACCGATGTCTTCGTTCATCACCCCGTTCTTGGTGCCCAGCAGGTACTTGAGCATGTACTCGTGGCCCTTGCCCGAGGAGCCCAGCAGGTTGGAACGCCAGATGAACATGTTGCGCGGGAAGTTCACCGGGCTGTCCGGCTGTTCGCAGGAGAAGCGCAGCGAACCGTCCTGCAGCGACTTGACCACGTAGTCTTTCGGGTCCATGCCGGCCGCAGCCGCATCGCGGCAAATGTGCAAAGGGTTAGTGTTGAGTTGCGGTGCGCTGGGCAACCAGCCGGCGCGTTCGGCGCGGATGTTGTAGTCCAGGGCATGCTCTGGGAATTGCGATTTATCGGCCAATGGCGAGAGCACGTCGTGCATGCTCATCTTCTCGTGGCGCCATTGCGAACTGTGGGCGTAGAAGAAGCTGGTGCCGTTCATTTGGCGAGGCGGACGGTTCCAGTCCAGGCCAAATGCCAGGGGCAGCCAGCCGCATTGCGGACGCAGTTTTTCCTGGCCGACGTAGTGCGCCCAACCGCCACCGGTCTGGCCGACACACCCGCAGAGCATGAGCATGTTGATCAGCCCGCGGTAGTTCATGTCCATGTGGTACCAGTGGTTCATCGCCGCGCCGACGATGATCATCGAGCGACCCTTGGTCTTGTCGGCGTTATCGGCGAACTCACGGGCGATCTGAATGGCTTTCTCGCGGCTGACGCCGGTGATCTGCTCCTGCCACGCCGGGGTGCCGGGCACCGAGGCGTCATCGTAATCCTTGGCGACGTTTTCGCCGCCGAGGCCGCGATCGATGGCCAGGTTGGCGGCCGACAGGTCGAACACAGTGGCGACCTTGGCCACGCTGCCGTCCGCCAGCACCACGTTATGCACTGGCACGCGGCGGTATTGCACGGCATCGCCGGCCACGTGCTGGAAATGCTCGTGGGACTCGCCGGCAAAATACGGGAACGCCACTTCGGCGACGTCATCACCGATCAGGCTCAGCTTCAGATCGATCTCTCGGCCTTCGCCGCCTTCGCGCGGCAGGATGTTCCACTTGCCCTTCTCGCCCCAGCGATAACCGATGGAGCCTTGAGGGGAAACCAGTTCGCCGCTGACATCCAGGGCGATGGTTTTCCATTCCGGGTTGTTTTCCTGGCCGAGGTTGTCGGTCAGGTCGCTGGCGCGCAGGAAACGGTCTGGCTGGTAACCGGCGCCCGGTGCCTTGTCGACCATTTGCTTGAGCAGCACCAGCACTGGCAAATCGGTGAAGCGCTTGGCGTAGTCAGTGAAATAGGCGCTCGGTTTGTCCAGGTGGAATTCTTTGAAGATCACATGGTTGAACGCCTGGGCCAGCGCCGCATCGGTGCCTTGTTTAGGGTTCAGCCACAGGTCAGTGAGCTTGGCGACTTCCGAGTAGTCCGGGGTGATCGCCACAGTCTTGGTGCCCTTGTAGCGGACTTCAGTAAAGAAGTGCGCGTCCGGGGTGCGGGTCTGCGGGACGTTGGAGCCCCAGGCAATGATGTAGTTGGAGTTGTACCAGTCGGCCGATTCCGGCACATCGGTCTGCTCGCCCCAGACCATCGGCGAGGCCGGTGGCAAGTCGCAGTACCAGTCGTAGAAACTCAGGCAGGCGCCGCCGATCAGCGACAGGTAACGCGAGCCTGCGGCGTAGCTGACCATCGACATGGCCGGGATCGGCGAGAAGCCGACGATCCGGTCTGGGCCGTATTGCTTGATGGTGTAGACGTTGGCCGCGGCGATGATCTCGTTGACTTCCTCCCAGTTGGAACGAATGAAGCCGCCCATGCCGCGCTTGCTTTTATAGGAGTCGGCCTTGACCTTGTCCTCGACGATGCTGGCCCAGGCTTCCACCGGCGCCATGGTCTGCCGCGCATCGCGCCAGAGCTTGAGCAACGGCTTGCGGATTTTTGGGTACTTGAGCCGGTTGGCGCTATAGATGTACCAGCTGTAACTGGCACCACGGGGGCAGCCACGGGGCTCATGGTTCGGCAGATCGTTGCGGGTACGCGGGTAGTCGGTCTGCTGGGTTTCCCAAGTAATCAGGCCGTTCTTGACGTAGATTTTCCACGAGCAGGAGCCGGTGCAGTTCACCCCATGGGTGGAGCGCACGATCTTGTCGTACTGCCAGCGCGAACGGTAGACGTTCTCCCAGTCGCGAGACTCTTTGCGGGTCTCTCCATGACCGTCGGAAAACTCGTTTTGCTTACGGTTGAAAAACCGCAATTGATCCAGTAAATGACTCACGGTGTAGTCCTCTCAGGCTTTGTCGCGGAGTCTGTGCTCCGCCCACGCAATGGTTGGATGCAGCTCGGCTCAGCAGGGTGTCGCGGCGCCTTTGCGCGCGTACCACCACCAGGTCACCACGATGCAGCTCAGGTAAAAGCCGACGAACATGTAGAAGGCCATCTCCGGGCCGCCGGTCTGGGCCATCGAAGTGCCGAAGGATTTGGGAATAAAAAACGCGCCGAAGGCGCCCATGGCCGAACTGAAGCCCAGGACGGCAGCCGATTCCTTGCCGGCATCCTTGAGCGCTTGTTCGCGCACTGCCGGTGGTTTTCCGGCCGAGGCTTTTTCATGTTGGGTGCGGAAGATCACCGGGATCATCCGGAAGGTGGAACCGTTGCCGACGCCGGTGGTGATGAACAGCAGCATGAACATGCCGAGGAAGCCGTAGAAGTTACCGCCCTGGCCGCTTTGCGGCAGAAAGTGCAGAACACCGAACACCATCACGATCATCAACACGAAGTTCCACAAGGTCACTTTCGCGCCGCCGAGCTTGTCCGCCAGCCAGCCACCCAATGGACGTACCAGCGCACCCACCAACGGGCCGAGGAAGGCGAATTTCAAGGCAATCACGTCAGGAAAAGAGGTTTTGATCAGCAGCGGAAACGCGGCGGAAAAACCGATGAACGAACCGAAGGTCGCCAGGTACAACCAGCACATCAGCCAGTTGTGTTTGCGCTTGAAGATCACCGCCTGTTCGCTGAACGAAGCGCGAGCACTGGACAGGTCATTCATGCCGAACCAGGCCAGCACCGTCACCAGGACAATGAACGGCACCCAGATGAAACCGGCGTTTTGCAGCCACAACTGACCACCGTCCGGCAGCGCTTGCGGCGAGCCGCCCATGAAACCGAACACCCCGAAGGTAATCACCAGCGGCACACAGAACTGCATCACCGAGACGCCCAGGTTACCCAACCCGGCATTGAGGCCCAGAGCTGTGCCCTGCTGCGACTTGGGATAGAAGAAGCTGATGTTGGACATGCTCGAGGCAAAGTTGCCGCCACCAAAACCACAGAGCAAGGCAATCAACACGAACACGCTGTAGGAGGTGCTCGGGTCCTGCACGGCGAAGCCCATCCAGATCGATGGCAACAACAGCGACGCGGTGCTCAGGGCGGTCCAGCGACGGCCACCGAAGATCGGCACCATAAAGGAATAGAAAACGCGCAAGGTCGCGCCGGACAACCCCGGCAACGCCGCCAGCCAGAACAGCTGGTCAGTGGTGAAGCTGAAGCCGATGGCGTTCAAACGCACAATCACCGTGCTCCAGACCATCCACACCGCAAAGGCCAACAGCAGCGCGGGGATGGAAATCCACAAGTTGCGCGTGGCGGTCTGTTTGCCGCTACTTCCCCAGAACGCGGGGTCCTCGGGACGCCAGTCATGAATGACCGGGCCTTTGTCAGGCTTTTGCAGAACGGACATGTTCTTCTCCTTGGGCAATGCTGGAAATCGGGGATGGGGTCAGCAGCGGCGCTTTACCCAGCACCGGGCTTTTGCGTATTTCGCTGAAGTACATCCAGGTGAGGGAGACCCAGACCACGCCGTACATCAACATGAAGCAGGAAGAGCGCACGCCGGTGAGGTCCACTAGGGCGCCGAACAGGATCGGCAGCACAAACCCGCCCAGGCCACCGGCGAGGCCGACGATGCCGGACACCGCGCCCATGTTTTTCGGGTAGTCATTGGCGATGTATTTGAAAACCGAGGCCTTGCCGAACGCGAAGGCGATGCCCATGACGAACAGCAGCACGGTGAACAACGCGGGGCTCAGGCCGATGTGGAAATCCACCGGACCGTCGATGGTCTGCACTTGCAGTTGGGTCTGGGGATACGAGAGCAGGAACAGGCAGATCCAGCTGACCCACAACACCCACCAGGTCACGCTTTGCGCACCCCAGCGATCCGACATCCAGCCGCCGACGGCGCGCAGCACGCCACCAGGCAGGGAAAAACAGGCCGCCAACAGCGCCGCGCTTTGCAGGCTGAAACCGTATTCCTGCACGTAGTACTTGGTCATCCACAGAGCCAGGGCGACGTAGCCGCCGAAGACGATCGAGTAGTACTGGCAGTAGCGCCACACCGCAGGGTCTTTCAGCGAGCGCAGTTGCTCACGCAAAGTGGCGCCGTTGGCACTGTGGTGGTCCTTGTTCTCGGCACTGAGGAACCAGAACAGCAGCGCGGTAATGAAGAGGATCGCGCTAAAGACTTTCGGCACCAGTTGCCAGCTGCCGGCGGCGATCAGTGCCGGGGCAAGAAACTTGGTCACCGCGGCCCCGGCGTTACCGGCGCCGAAGATGCCCATGGCGAAGCCTTGATTCTCTTTGTCGAACCATTTGGCGACGTAGGCAATCCCGACCGAGAACGAGCCGCCGGCCAGGCCGACGAACAAGCCCAGCACCAGGAACTGCCAGTAGGTGGTGGCGTGACTGATCAAATACAGCGGCGCGACGCAGGCCAGCATCAGCAGGAAGAACACGCTGCGCCCGCCAAAACGGTCGGTCAGCAAACCCAGCGGCAAACGCACCAATGAGCCGGTCAGCACCGGGGTCGCGGCCAGCAGTCCGAACTGGGTTTCGTTGAGCTGGAGCAGTTCCTTGATCGGCACCCCGAGCACGGCAAACATCATCCAGACCATGAAGCACACAGTGAAGGCCAGCGTGCTCATGCCCAGCACCAAGCCTTGTCGTACACGCGGTTGGGTCACAATGCTCTCCAGTCAGTTAGCCATGGCGGCAGACTAGAGAGGCCAACCCCGCAAAAACTTGACCCATGTCAACGAAGCCCAAGGGGGCATAGGCCTATGCTTGCACTGCCTACCTCTAAGGAGGTAGTGCAGAAAAACCTTAAAAGCCTTTATTTATCAGCTTGTTAAAGGTTTTAACCGACGCTTTTGCTGACAAGGAACTGTCGCCAACTCTTTAGAGGTAGCGCGCCCGGGATCGGCGGCAAAACCCCACGCTGGAACTTTGCATGCTTTGTTTTCTGATCTTTTTCCCGGACCTGAGCCGATGATGCGCTGGTTGCGCAGCTCCCTGCCCGCTCGCGCCGGGCTGGCGGTGATCCTGATCGCCGTACTCGCCCTCGCCAGTTCATTGAGCGCCGGGCTGATCGCCTGGTTCAGTCAGGGCGATGCCGCCGCCATCAACACCGCTGGCTCGGTGCGCATGGAGACCTATCACCTGAGCTGGAAACTGGCCGCGGGTGCAACGCCCTCAGAAATCGCCGCCATCACCGACAGCCTGCAAACCCGTCTCACCAGCCAGTCACTCAAGGCCGTGCTGGAAGATGGCCCAACCGCCGCCCTGCGAGTCAGCTATGGGCACATCCAGCAACAATGGAACGAGGATTTACTCCCGGCACTGCTGCGCGGCGATGCTGCCTACTTTCAGGTCCAGGCCCTGCCCTTCGTTGAACAACTGAACCAGTTCGTCAACCTGTTGCAGCGCCAGAGCGAACAAAAGCAGGGCTGGCAACAGGTGATCCAGGGCCTGGCCTTGTTTACCACCATGATTGTCCTGCTGATCGGTTTGTACGAGTTGCAGTACGGTGTCGTCACGCCCCTCAAAGAGTTGGTGGACGCAACCCAGCGCTTTCGTCGCGGTGACTTCAAGGTGCGGGTCAACCATCAGTCCCAGGACGAACTGGGCCAGTTGGCCACGAGCTTCAACACCATGGCCGAGACGATCGAAGAGTCGCATCGCACCCTGGAAAGTCAGGTCCGGCAGAAAACCCTGAACCTGCAACAGGCCAATGCCGCCCTGGAACTCCTGTATCAAAGCAGCCGAAGCCTGGCCACACGCCTGGCCAATGCCGAAGGCTTGGATGAGTTGATCCGACGCTTCCAGCAACGCCTGCCCGGCTTGCGCCTGTCGCTGTGCCTGCAAGGCCAACTGCAGGCACCGGCCCAACAGCTACTGGCCCTGCATGGCGCGAACATCCGCGAAGTCTGCGCCAGTAGCGACTGCGCCACTTGCCAGAAGCACCATAAAGCCAATCCGCAAGCCTTCAGCATCAGCAACCAGGGCAGTGAGCTGGGTGAGCTCAAGGCGCACTTTGTCGACGGGCATTCCATGCAAGCCTGGGAAACCCGACTGATCCAGGCCCTGGCCAACCTGATCGGCACCTCGCTGTCGCTCAAGCGCCAACGGGAACAGGATCATCGCCTGCTACTGCTCGAAGAACGCACGATCATCGCCCGTGAGCTGCACGATTCGCTGGCCCAGGCCCTGTCTTACATGAAGCTGCAAGTCAGCCGCATGCAGACCCTGATGCGCCGGGGAGAACCGACCCAGACCCTGGAAACCGTCACCGCCGAATTGCGCGAGGGACTGAACAATGCCTATCGCCAGTTACGCGAGTTGCTGACGACTTTTCGTTTGCAGATCCACGACGCGGGGCTGGTGCAGGAACTCAAGGACACCGCCGAGGAATTTTCCCGTCGCGGGGAATTTCAGGTGCATCTGCACGTCGACGCGCTGGCCTTTCAGCTCTCGGCCAGCGAACAAATCCACATTCTGCAGATCACCCGCGAAGCGCTCTCCAACTGCCTGCGCCACGCCCATGCGCAAAACGCCTGGCTGCAACTGCGCCAAGACGGCGAGACAGTCAGGCTGTCGGTCGAAGACGACGGTCGCGGTTTCAGCGGCAACGTCGACCAACGCGAACACCACGGCCTGAACATCATGGATGAGCGGGCTCGCAGCTTGCACGGCCAGCTGCAGATATCTTCCAGGGAACCCCAAGGCACCCGTGTCCAACTGGAATTCCACCCGGAATTTCTCGGGCAGCAAACAGAAGGCAGCACCCTATGACCCCGTCCCCGCAACACAGAATCCTGCTGGTAGACGACCATCCGATGATGCGTCACGGCATTCGCCAGATGCTCGAACTCGAAGATGATTTCCTGATCGTCGGCGAAGCCAGTCAGGGTGAAGAAGCACTCGGCCTGATTGAGCCGCTTCGACCGGATCTGGTCTTGCTCGACAACAACATGCCGCAAATGAATGGCATCGAAACCCTGCGCCGATTACGGGCGATGCACTACACCGGCAAAGTGCTGCTGTTCACCGTGTCGGACGCCGAAGACGATATTCGCGATGCATTGCGGCTGGATGCCGACGGCTATCTGCTCAAGGACATGGAGCCCGAACTGTTGATCCAGTACATCCGCGATGCCTTGAACGGCGCCTTGGTGATCAGCCCCGGCCTGACTCAAGTCATGGCCCAGGCGCTGCGCTCGCCGCCGCGCCAGGCCGTGGTGGAATTGACCGAACGCGAACGCCAAGTGTTGAAAACCATCGCCAGCGGCTTCAGCAACAAGGTCATCGGGCACAAGCTGGGCATCACCGAAGGGACGGTCAAGGTCCACGTGAAAAACCTGCTGCACAAACTCGGCTTGCGCTCGCGGGTAGAGGCGGCAGTGTGGGCCATGGAGCATCTGCGCAGTGCGGGCTGACGGGCATCCCTCCTTGGAGGTAGGCCTGCAGAGGCATAGGTCAATTGGCCTGCGCTCTCTACTATGACGGTCAGCGGAGGTACGCCATGCTGACCCACCCTTCCATCGTTTTAACGTTGCGCCGTCATCATCTGTTCAGCCAACTGCCGGAGAAAGTCTTCGAGGAAGTCTGCGGCCTGGCGATGCTCAAGCGCCTGAGTTGTCACAGCACACTCATGCACCAAGGGGATCCGGCCAGGCGTTTTTTCCTGCTGGTCAGCGGCCAGATCAAGTTGTACCGGCTCACCGGCGAAGGCCAGGAAAACCTGGTGGAGATCATCCAGCCCGGCCAGACCTTTGCCGAAGCCTTGCTGTTCAGCCAGGCCCGGCTCTACCCGGTGAGCGCCACCGCGCTGAAGGACAGCGTGCTGGTGAGTATCGAGGGCAACCATTATCGCAATGCCCTGGAGGACCAGCCGAAAGTCTGCCTGGCGATCCTCGCGAGCATGAGCGTTCACCTGCACCTGCGTCTGCGCGATATCGATACCTTGACCATGGCCAGTGCGACTCGTCGGGTGATCAACTTTCTGTTCCAGGAACGCCACCCGGTGACCGGCCAGATTGTCTTGCAGGTGTCTAAACGCCTGGTGGCGTCGAAGCTTGGGATTCAACCGGAAACCTTCTCGCGGATTTTGCATCGCCTGGTGGAGTGCGGCCTGATCGCCATGGAGCGTCGTCATATCAGCATCCTCGCTGAAGAGGAGCTGACGGCTTTCCAATAGTCGGAATTGACCGCCATCAAGGCGCGATGCCACGCACCTTGCACACTGGCAGCGTCCATCCACGGAGAGTGCAAATGCCCCGTTCAACCCTGCCTTTGGTTTACTCCTGCTCCGGTTGCTCCAACGTCGCCCAACTGGCCAATAGCCTGGCCGTGCGACTGGACCGCAGCGGCCTGGCTGAAATGTCCTGCATCGTTGGTGTTGGCGGGCATGTGGCAGCGCTGGTCAACAAGGCACGCTCGGGGCGGCGGATTTTTGCGCTGGATGGCTGCCCGTTGCAATGCGTTGAAAACTGCCTCAAGCAACATGGGCTGCATGCTGATGTGCATTTGATTCTTAGCCATTACGGGTTGCGCAAGCGCTATGGCGAGGACTGCACGGAGGCTCAGGGGGATGAGTTGTTTGAAGGGATCAAGCAGTTGATTGCCAGTGATGCTCGGCAGCATGAAAGCCGGCAGGAAACGATGGCCTGAAGAACAACAAAAAAACCTGTGGGAGCGGGCTTGCCCGCGATGGCGGACTGATCGCCGACCTATAATTTTGGTCGGGGTACATATCCATTCCTGCGGTAACGGCCACTATTGGTTTCGCTTTTACAGCGAGTCACTTTCGAAAAGCGCGAAAGTAACCAAAGCGCTTTTGCCCCTTTCGTTCGGTGGCTCGCCTGGGCTCGCCATGCCCTCGCTCCGGTCCTGCTCCGTGGGCCCGCCGCCATCGGCCATCCATGGCCGGGGGCGGCTAACCCGGCATCCATGCCGGGTTGCCCACTACGCAGAACCTCCACTCGGCCTCTCGAGGGGGCGAGTACCGCAAAAGCACCGCGAGGCGGCCTACCGGCCGGCCTGCTTCCTCAACGCCTGCGCGTGTTGATCGTTCCCACGCTCCGCGTGGGATTGCATCCCGTGACGCTCCGCGTCACCAGTGCGCAGGACTCAAGTCTTGCGTCGACAGCGGAACGCGGAGCGTCCCCGGCGGCATTCCCACGCAGAGCGTGGGAACGATCAGTGTGGGAACAGCTCCTGTTGCTTTTGCTTTGGCTTTGGCTTTTGATCTTGATCTGCCCCGTCGGAAGGCCGAGCGCAGGTTCTGCGCAGTGGGCACCGCGGCAAGAATGCCGCGGTAGCCGCCCCCGGCCATGGATGGCCGATGGCGGCGGGCCCACGGAGCAGGACCGGAGCGAGGGTACCCTGAGCCTAGGCGAAGGGCCGTACGTCAGGGGCGAAAGCGTTTGGTTACTTTGCGCTTTTCAAAGTAACCCGCCGTAAGGGCGGAACCCAAAGCCGCCGTTACCGCAGAAATGGATATGTACCCCGACCGAAAAACAGGTCGACTATCAGGCCGCCAACCCCTTCCCCGCCCGCTCCAGATTGCGCCACAACCACACAGGCAGCACATCAGGATCCAGACTGTCGATCAGGTTCTTCAACGCCAACCCCAACTCCGTATCACCCTCAATCACCAAACGCCGGCGAAAGAACAGCGTATCCGGATCTTCCTGACGACTCGCCAGCAATAAAAACTCCCGCCAGTTACCACTGATCGTCACATGCGCCATGGCGTGCTCGGCAATTCGCAACCCTTTACCACTGAGGGTCAGGTACCAGGACAACCCCAGATCCGGAATCCGCAGGCACAACCAACGCCCACGCAAAACCTCGAACTCGCCATCGCGCAATGGCTCGGCGAGGCAGCGATTCAGCGCCTGTTGCAACGCCAGGCGCTGCACGGCAAAAGGTACCCGGCGCACCAGCGGCAACAACCGGTCGGCACCTTTCAACAACCACTTTTTTCGATTCAACACAGGCCGACCTCCTCGACACGCAGCATGCCGGCCTGGCCATGCCAATAACCATTGCACCCTTCGACGAACAGCGGCGGCGTCTCGCCCAGACGAACCCGTTGATAGGCGGCGACCACTTCGGCCATGCCCTGGGCGCGAGGGCTCAAGCGCAACAGATCGGCACCGCAGGCCACCAGCCCGGAGTAATCGGCCAGCAGATTGGTCACCTCGGCCGACATCGTTTGAATACCGTTGATGGTGAACAGCGCCTGCCCTTCCTGGCTGGTCAACGCCAGGCCGTCGGGGTAGTTGATGCAGCAAAACTGGCAGTCATCCTTGGGCCGGTTTTCCGCACGGGCGGTGAAGCAGCGGGCGGAATAGGCCAACGGCAAATGCCCATAGGCAAAGATTTCAACTTCCGGCACTGCACGGCCCAGTTCGCGCACCTGCCCGATCACATCACCAATCAGCGCTGCCGAACATTCCACGGGCGGCACCCAACGAGTCATGCCGCTGTCGAGCAATTGCGCCAATGAGTGACCGTTGTACAGATTGAGGGCCGGGCCGCCCACGAACGGCAATTTGCGCTCGGCCAGGAACTGCACCGCGCCCATGTCGTTGGCTTCCACCAGCAATTGGCCGTTGTCGCACAGCCGGCGCAGGCTGGAGAGCTCAGACGCAGCCTCGATCAGCGTCAGGCTGGAAAGCATCAACTGTGCCTGGGTACATTCCTGCAACTCTCGCCCCAGCCCCAGCCATTGATCCAGTGAAAATGCCCGGCGTTTCGAGCACACGGTTTCCCCCAGGTAAATCACGTCCAGGGGCAAGGCCGACATCTCGGCGTAAAAGTTGCTAAGTTGCTCTTTGTCCCAATAAAACAGGACCGGTCCCAGGCTGAGCTTCATGTCGCCTCCCTCATTGCCATGATCGATGATAAGCACCCAAGGTGGTCTGGCTGCCTTCGGACAAACCGGCCAACACCTGACGCCATTCCTCCTTGACCCGAAAACTGCCCGGCGCGCCGCGATGGGCGTCCAGTGCCGCGCGCCAGACGCGGGTGACTTGCTCGACATAGGCCGGGCTGCGTTGGCGGCCCTCGATCTTCACGGCTTCGACACCGATGGCCGTCAGTTCCGGCAGCAAGTCCAGGGTGTCGAGGCTGGTGGGTTCCTCCAGCGCATGAAAGCGTTTGCCGCCGACCAGAAAGCGGCCCTTGCACAAGGTCGGGTAACCGGCCGATTCGTCAGGGGTGTAGCGATCGATCAGGACTTCGCTGAGGCGCGCGCTCAGGCCTTCGGCGTCCTCGCTCCAGCGCACCGCCTTGGCCGGCGAACAGACACCGCACAGGTTCGGCGACTCGCCGGTAATGTAGGAAGACAGATGGCAACGCCCCTCGGCCATGATGCACAAGCTGCCGAAGCCAAACACTTCGATGGGCACCGGGCTGCTGGCGGCGACCTGGCGTACTTGCGCCAACGACAACACTCGCGGCAGCACCGCGCGGCGAATGCCGTAGCGCTGCGCATAAAACTCCAGCGCCGCGGCGTGGGTCGCCGAGCCCTGCACAGACAGGTGCAACGCCAGTTGTGGATGCCGCTGGCTGGCGTAGTTGAGCACCCCGGGGTCGGCGGCGATCAGTGCATCGACGCCGAAATCGGCGGCACGGTCCACCGCTCGCTGCCAGCGCTCCCAGCCCTTGGGTTGTGGGTACGTGTTGACCGCGACGTAGAGTTTGCGTTGATGCTGGCGAATGTGGGCGACGGCGGCGTCGAACTGCTTGTCGTCCATGTTCAGCCCCGCGAAATGCCGGGCGTTGGTGTCATCGCGAAAGCCGACATAGACGGCATCGGCGCCTTGGCGCACCGCCGCTTTAAGCGCAGGCAGGTTCCCTGCCGGGCAGACCAGTTGCATGGGTAATCCTCATGAAAAAACGCGTCCGGGCCATCGCCTGATGCCCATGACGCGAGGGTCCGGGGCGTTCGAAAAAGGCGCTGCCAGTCTAGCGAGACCGGCAGGCACGGCCTTGACGGCAATCAATTGCCATCAATGCATCAGGTCGGCGAAGGACAGGAACATCACGTTGTCGTGCTTGAGCACTTGCTGCTCGCACTCAATCACCGCCAGCCCATCGGCCCAGCACGCGGCGGTCAACATGGCCGAGCTTTGCTGAGGGTGCAGTTCCACGCTCAACTGGCCGTCGGCGCCGGACGTCAATCGGGCCCGCAGGTACTGTCGACGCTTGTTACGCTGCATCCAGTCAAACCCGGCTGGCACGGCCAACGGCACCGGCAGCACGTCAGTCACGCCTTGGGCCCTGAGCAGGAACGGACGCACCACCACCAACGCGGTGATCAGCGCCGCCGAAGGATTTCCCGGCATGCCGATCCAGGGTTTGCCGGCCACTTCGCCAAAAGCCAGTGGCTTGCCCGGCTGGATGGCCAGCCGCCAGAAATCCACGTTGCCCAGTTCCTCGATCGCCTGTTTGAGGTGATCTTCCTCGCCCACCGACACGCCACCGGAACTCAACAGCAGGTCGCATTCAGAAGACGCCAGGCTCAAGGCATGCCGGCTGGCCGCCAACTCATCGACCATGACGCCATAGTCGTGCACCTCGACGCCCCAGCCGCGCAACAACGCGGCGAGACAATACCGGTTGCTGTTGTAAATCTGCCCCGGCGCCAAAGGTTCGCCCGGTTCACGCAGTTCATTTCCGCTGCTGAGCAAGCACACCTGCAACGGCCGATAGACCTCGACCCGCGCGATCCCGGCGCCAGCCAGCAACCCCAGTTCTTGTGCGCGCAGGCGTTTGCCGGCCTTGAGCAACAAATCCCCGCGACGAACTTCCTCGCCCTCCTTGCGCACATGATCGCCAACGGATACAGGCGGCAACCAGACGCGCTCGCCCTCGACCCGGCAGCGCTCTTGCGGCACGACGGTATCGGCACCCGGCGGCAATGGCGCGCCGGTAAAGATCTGCACCGCTTGCTGCGCGAGCAAGGGTGAACACGCTTGATCCCCCGCCGCAATGCGCCCGCCAATCGATAAACAGCCACCCGCCTGGGGCAGGTCAGCCGCCCTGAGGGCATAACCGTCCATGGCGCTGTTGTCCCAGGCGGGCAGGTTCACCGGGGAATGAATGTCCGCCGCCAGCACCCGCCCCATGGTTTGATCCAGACAGACCATATGCGCCAGGGGCGGCGGCGGTGCCTGGTCCAGCAGACGGCTGATGGCCTCGTCCACCGGCATCAGGTTGCCGATGTCGCATACCCGACCGGTCATGAGCGTGTCCCGCAGGCGTCGATGACCCGCTGCGCTTGCGGTTTCAAATGCGGGGCGAAATTGCACGGGCCGGTGCGACTGTCCAGTTGTTCGAGCAGGATCTTGTTCCAGGCCGTTCGGCAGGCTCCCGGCGAGCCTGGCACGCAGCACACCAGTACGCCGTTACTCATGCCGGCCAATGCCCGGGACTGCAGACTGGACATGCCGATCTCCTCCAGCGACACCTGCCGAAACAGTTCGCCGAAGCCTTCAACGTGCTTGTCCAGCAATGGCAAGACCGCTTGCGGTGTGTTGTCGCGAGCGGTGAAACCGGTGCCGCCGGTCATCAACACCACTTGCACCGCAGGGTCGGCGATCCACCGGGAAACGGTGGCGCGGATCTGATAAATGTCGTCCTTGACCAGCTCACGATCGATCAACACATGCCCGGCGGTTTGCAGCAAATCCGTCAGGGTCTGTCCCGACGTGTCGGTGTCAAAAGTGCGCGTATCGCTGATGGTCAGTACGGCAATGTTCAGGGGTTCAAACGTGCGTTGCGCCAGATGGGCCATATCCAGGTCTTCCCGTAGATGAGGGTATGGCCCGAAGCCTGAACCGGAATAGCGAGCGAGCCTATTCCTCCAAGGAGGTACCTCGACAGGGGGGACAATGGAGTGAATAACCGTAGCAGCTGGCGAAGCCTGCGTTCGGCTGCTGCTACGGGGAATTCATTCGTCGCTCAAGGCGCCAAGCGATTCCGTTGCCAAGCACCATCGCGCAACCGGTAATCGAGTCGATCATGCAAACGGTCGGCCCGCCCCTGCCAGAACTCCAGACGTTCAGGGCGCAAGCAGTAGCCGCCCCAATGCTCGGGGCGCGACACAGTTTGGCCGACGAAGCGTTTGATGGTTTCAGCCAGCATGGATTCCAGCGCTGCGCGGCTGGCCAACGGACGACTCTGCGGTGACGCCCAGGCCCCCAGGCGACTGGCCATGGAACGAGTATCGAAGTACGCATCCGACAACGCCGGATCGAGCCTGGACACTTGCCCTTCGATACGCACCTGACGCTCCAGTCCCGGCCAGAAAAACGTCATCGCAGCATAGGGGTTGGCGGCCAGTTGCTGCCCCTTGTCGCTCTGATAGTTGCCGAAGAACGTAAAACCTTCATCACTCAAGCCCTTGAGCAGCAGAACCCGACAGTGCGGCCGCCCTTCAGGGTCGACCGTCGCCAGCACCATGCTATTGACCTCGACAGGTGCGCACTCGGTGTCGCGAGCCTGTTGCAGCCACTGCCGGAACATCGCCAGCGGATCATCCAGCGCAGCTTCATCTTGCAGACCATTGAGGGTGTAGTTGCGGCGCATCTGAGCCAGGGAAAGGGGCATGACGGTGATCTCCGGAAGGTTTTACGCAGTGTGCGAGGCACTGCGCAAAGCCACCTTGACCGCCATCAACACTGTCGCCTACTTGAGACGCAGACGCCGCGCCAGTTTGTGCAGGTTGCTGGGGTCGATTTCCAGGATTCGCGCAGCGCTGGCCCAGTTTTCCCCGGACAGGCTCAAGGCCTGGAGGATTTTCTTGCGCTGGTAATCGTCGACGGCTTCGCCCAGGGGCTGGAACGGCAGATCAGCCGTAACGTCCGGGGATGATTCGACCACCGTCCCCGATGCCGCCATCGCGCTGTCGAGATCGAGAATTTCAGGCTCCAGCGTCATGATCAACGCGCGACTCGTCCCGCGACTGAGCTGCTTCAACGCAGCCCGACTGATCACGTGTTCAAGTTCGCGCACATTGCCCGGCCAGGTATAAAGCAGCAGCGCGCGTTCGGCCGCCGGCGACAGGCGCAAACCACGCAGGCCGAGCCGCGCCCGATTGAGTTCAAGGAAATGCCCGGCCAGCATCAACACATCGTTACCGCGTTCGCGCAAGGGCGGAATCGGCACCGGGTACACCGAGAGCCGGTGATACAGATCGGCGCGAAACAAGCCGTCGCGGATGCTGTCCGGCAGGTGCCGGTTGGTGGCGGCGATGATGCGCACATCGACATGCAGCGGTTTGTCGGCACCGAGGCGCTGGATCTCGCCGTTCTGCAGAGTGCGCAACAACTTCGCTTGCACACTCAAGGGCAACTCCCCGACTTCATCGAGAAACAGCGTGCCACCGTTGGCGGCATCGAAGCGTCCGGCACGGTCACTGGTGGCGCCGGAAAAGGCGCCTTTGACATGCCCGAACAACTCACTCTCTGCCAGCGACTCCGGCAAGGCGGCGCAGTTAACGTGTATCAGCGGTTTGTGGTGGCGCCGTGAAAGACGATGCAAGCGCCGGGCGAACAGCTCTTTGCCGACGCCGGTCTCGCCCAACAACAATACCGGCAGATCGGAGTCGGCCAGCACATCCAGCTCATTGAGCAACTGATGCAACACCTCACTTTGCCCGAGGATCTCGCCCTCCTCGACCGGCATGCGCAAGTCCTGGGGATCGCTGCGGGACAAACGCAAGCTGCGGTTTTCCTGTTCCAGACGGGTAACCCGCACAGCGGCTTCGATCTGCAACGTGCAGCGCTTGAGCTCTTCCCGCGCGCGGCTGTCGAAGGTCCCGGCGTGCAGCGCATCGAGGGTGATCGCGCCCCAGATCCGCCCCTCGACATACAGGCTCACGCCCATGCAGTCATGCACCGGCAGCGGTTCGCCGACATGGTTGTCGAGCAAGCCGTCGTAGGGGTCCGGCAGGCGACTGTCGGGTTCGAACCAGGTCGGCTCGCGCGACGCCATGATTGCCGCCAGCCGCGGATGCTGGGCGATGACGAACCGGCGCCCCAACGCTTCATGAACCAGCCCCACCGTCGCAACGGGCCTGAGGCTGTCGTCATCCAGACGCAGCAAACCCACGGCGCCACTGTTGAAGTATTCGCGCAGGGTATGGACCAATCGTTGCAACCGCACAGCATTGGGCAGCTCGACAATCAGGTCGGCTGCCAGGCTTTCTCGCAGCATGGTAGTAATCACCCTCTATGGTTGGATTCACCCTAAAGCGTCAGGGTGCCTATCACCACAACTAAAAATTAATCCTTGTTTTTCAATCAGTTGAACATGGCATGCCGGATGCAATAGATCAGGGGAACCGTTGAAACCCAAACAAGGAACCCTGATGAGCCAGACCCTATTGGAACAAAGCCTCGGCCAACTGGCCTGCGACATTCCCGGTGCCACCCGGATCTTCCATACCTTCAAACTGGACTTCTGTTGCGGCGGGCATAAAAGCCTGCGTGAAGCGGCCCTTGGCAAACACCTCGACCCGGTCCTCATTGCCGACGCCCTGAACATTCTGCAAGACGCCGGCGAAACCCAGCACGACTGGCGCAACGAACCTTTGGAACTGTTGATCGCCCACCTTCTGACGCGCTATCACGCCCGTCACCGCGAGCAATTGCCGGAGCTGATCCGTCTGGCCCGCCGCGTCGAGCAGGTCCATGGTGCGCGCAGCAGCTGCCCCAACGGCCTGGCCGATCTGCTGACCGACATGCAACAAGAACTCGAAGGCCACATGCTCAAGGAAGAACAGGTGCTGTTCCCGATGCTGCAACAAGGCATCGGTGCTCAAGCGGCTCCGCCGATTCAGGTGCTGCGTTTCGAACATGATCAACATGGTGAAGCACTGGAGAAAATGCTCGCCCTGACCAATCACATCATCCCGCCTGCCGATGCCTGTAACACCTGGCGTGCCCTTTATCGCGGGCTGCTGGAATTCAAGGATGACCTGATGCAACACATTCATCTGGAAAACAACGTGCTGTTCATCAATGCCCTGAACCCTCGCCATTGATCGATCGACAGTCACACCCAACCCGCGGCAGCCCACCGGTTGACGCGGGTTTTGTTTATCCGGAACTGCTTGTGATCAACCGTGCCAATAGAACATCGCCTTGGCCAGGATCACGATCAACACCATGTGCCCGAGGATGCTGCGGCGAATCCAGCTGGCGCGAGTCGCGGTCAGGCGCGCATGGGTCAGCCAATAGGCCAACAGCAAGTAATGACCGATGATGCTCAGGGCCAGGATGATCTTCAGGCTCAGCAACGTACCAAAGCTGCTGGCCAGCGGCTGACTCAATGCGCCCCGGTACTGCCACGCCAGGCCGACGCCAGCGCCATACAACAGCAACACCACGCCATGCAGCACCTTGCGCGAGCGCACGGCAATCGCCTGATCCGCCGTGGATTGCGCGGTATCCGCCAACTGCTGACGGGCGCGATGCCAGATAACCACCTCGAAAAACAACGTGCCGATGAAGGCAATCGCTGCCAGCAGGTGTGTGACCAGTAAAAAGGGATACATCAGCGCCAGCCTCTGTCAGTTCGCGTGCTCATCCCGGATGACCGTCCACCCGGGCCCGCAACAGCATCGGCCCATAGCGCCAGACATACAGCGCAAACGCCAACGCCCAGCACAGACCGGCCAGCCACAATGCCGGCAAGGGAAAGAACTCGACCAACACGACCCGGCTCAGGCACGCCAGGTTGAGCAAGATGAACGCCAGGGTCATGCCAGGCGGCGGCTCCAGCGCACGGCCGGTATGCCCGAGGCTGACCCGGGCGATCATCGCCAGCACCAGGCCGCCCATCGCCCCGATGGTCAGGCAATGCACTGCCAGGCTCGGATTAATCGGCACGCCGAAATGCCACAGCGCCATCCCGAGACACGCCACCGCCAACCAGCCATAAGCCAGGTACAACGACCACAGCAACGGCACGTGCCAGAGGGCGCGATCATGCCAGCGAACCAGGCGCACCAGATGCCCTGCGGCCAACACGGCGAACAACAGGCCCACCCAGAGATTGGGGGCAAGCGCAGGTCCGGCGGCATATAACAACGCCACGAGGGGCGAGCCAATCAGCAACAGCCAATCCAGCCATGGCCAAGGGGCAACGCCATCGACCTTGCCGAGGCCACGCTGGATGAAGAACGGAATCACCCGCCCGCCGATCAACCCCATCATCGCAGCCACCAGCCAAATGCCGGTCAGCACGCCTTGGCGCTGCAAGCCTTCATGCCCCTCGACCAGGCCATACAGGGACAACCCGTCGGCCGCGGCCAACAGCAGCAGAACCACCACAATCGGGTAGTTACGTTTCTGCCGCACCTTCCACAAGGTGAAGCCCATGAGCACCGCCACCGCCAACGGGAACGCCAGCTCAAGCACGGCAAGCAACGGCCACGGCGCATTGGCCAGCCAGGCCGCCCGCGCCAATAACCACAGCAACGCCAGCGCGGCCAACGGTTTGCCGCTGAGGCCGGGGCGACCGGTCCAGGTCTGCACCGCCGTCAGCAGAAAGCCCGCGATAATCGCCAAACCGAACCCGAACAGCAATTCATGCCGATGCCAGCCCAGCCAACCACCCGCCGGCTGCCAGTCCGACACCGAACCGCTAAAAGCCGCCAGCCACAGCGGAATGAACAGCACCGCCAACAGGGAGCCGGCGAGGAAAAACGGCCGAAAGGCCAGCCGAAACAGCGGCGTGATTGCCATCGCTTTACGGCGGTCAAGCACTTGCATAAAACCACTCCTCTGCCTTGTTGCCGACCTGGCGCCGACTCGCAGGCGCCGAGGTAAATCCAGGGGCAATCATCGGGCATTACCGATCCCTTGCCTTTGTCGCAGATCAAGTGTGCAAGGGGCGTGCCCCGATGCTCATTCGCCCCCCTGTAGCGAGAGGACTTACCCTTGTGGGAGCGAGCCTGCTCGCGCAAGGGTGATGGGTTCAGGGTACAAACGACCCTTTGATGGTCATTTAAACCCTAAAGATCACGGTATTTTTTACCCTGATTGCTGACAGCCCCAATAAACAAGGCCCTCCACGCCTGGCCCGCGTCTTGCTCTGCATGGGCAACCTTTTAAAAATCCTGGATCCCTCTCGATTACCCGGAGTCGTCATGAAAAAAGTCATCCAGCCACTGGCCTGGTTTGTTGTGCTGACCTCAATCCTGGCCTTGGCCAGCGGCGTTTCCCTGGGTCTCGTCTGACCTGATCCCCCCTTCTCAATCTTCAGGATGAATTCTCATGGTGCTTCATCGCGTCCATCACCAGATTCTGCGCAGTCATCATTTGTTCGAGCCATTGAACGAAGAACAGCTGGATGAATTGATGAGTACCAGCCACTTGTTGAGCATCGACAAGGGCGAGCCATTGTTCCGTCAGGGTGAGCCGGCCGATTCGTTCTATTTCATCATTGCCGGCGCGGTGAAAATCTACCGGCTGACACCCGATGGGCAGGAGAAAGTGTTTGAGGTCATCAGCGATCGGCAAACCTTCGCCGAGGCGATGATGTTGATGGACACCCCAAACTATGTGGCCTCGGCCGAAGCCATCTGCCCCACCCAGCTCTACCGGTTATCCAACAGCACTTACATGCGTCTGCTGCAGAGCAACAGTCGGCTGACCTTTGCACTGCTGGGCAAGCTCTGCGTTCGCTTGCATCAACGGGTCAACGAAATCGAGACCCTGTCACTGAAAAACGCCACCCACCGGGTCGTGCGTTATTTGCTGACGCAACTGGTGCGGCAGCAAACCGTAGACAGCCAATTCGAGCTGCCGATGGCCAAGCAACTGATTGCCGGGCATCTGTCGATCCAGCCGGAAACCTTTTCGCGGATCATCCGTCGCTTGATCGATGAAAACATCATCACTCAGGACGGCCGTCAGATCGCCATTCTTGATCGCTTGCGCCTGGAACAGTTCGAGTGAGTGCCATGCCCGTCTGCCTGTACTGCCAACACGCCAACCCACCACAAAAAGTCGAGTGCCGCCAATGCGGCATGCCCCTGCCGGCATTGGCCGCACACGCGGCGCAACGTCGGTTGCGCCGATTCAAGTGGTTCTGCATCGGCCTGACAATCTTCTGCGTGACGATGTTTTTCTGGCTGCCGCGCAGCATCAGCTGATGCTGCGTTGATCAAACCGGGGTTCAAGGCTGGGTCAGCTGGCGATACAACTGCGGCAGACGCAGCGGTAACTGCTCGGGCTGACGGATCAAGGTGAAACCATTGGCGCCGAACATGTACGGCAGGTAATCCCCGGCCTCGCGATCGATCGTGATACAGAACGGCGTCAGCCCCTGACGCCGCGCCTCCAGCACCGCCTCGCGGGTGTCTTCGACACCGTAGCGCCCTTCATACAGATCCAGATCATTCGGTTTGCCGTCCGTTAGCAGCAGCAACAGTTTGCTGCGCCGCTTGCTGTTGCCCAGCAATTGCGTGGCCTGGCGAATGGCGGCGCCCATGCGCGTGTAATACCCAGGCTTGAGCCCTTGAATGCGGCCTCGAGTGTTGTCGTCATAACGCTGGCTGAACGCCTTGAGTTCCTGCATGCGCACTTGCTGACGACGCAGCGAGGAAAACCCGTACAAGGCGAAATCATCGCCCAGCACCGACAGGGTTTCGCCGAACAGCAGCAGGCTGTCGCGGATGACATCGATGACGCGATGTTCATCGTTCAGGTGGGCGTCGGTGGACATCGACACATCGGCCAGCAACAGGCACGCCAGGTCGCGGCGGGTCTGTCGTTGCTCCATGAACAGACCGCGTTCGGCACACTGGCCATGCTCGCGCTCAACGTGAAAATCCAGCCAGGCCTGCATGTCCAGCTCAGAGCCCTGGGGTTGTTGGCGCAACCATTGACGGTCATTGCGCAGGTGCTCGAACTGGCGCCGCAAGCGATGCGCCGAGGCCTTCAACCGTAATGGCAGCGGCTGTGCCTCACAATCACGAGGCACCATCATTTGCAGATTGACGAAGCTGTCCTGCATCTGTTGTTTACGGTAGTCCCACTCCGGCAACTTGATGCCTTCGCCAAGGGGAATATCGTCGACATCGGCCGGTGGCAAATCCAGGTGCAGCTTGAGACCGCCGCCCTTGCGCAGGCGAGTGCGCGACAGGGTCAGTTCATCCAGGTCGTCGGCGACTCGGGCAGCGTCCGGGTCTTCGCTGTCATCCGACCAGCGATCCAGGTCGACGTGCTCGGTCCAGCTGAACAGGTTCTCCAGACGTACCACCAACAGCCCGCCATCGCGGGTGCTTTCGTCGATCCGCGTCGCGCGTTTACGCCCGCCTTTCTGTTCGCCGGGCGGCGTGGTCAACGACTCTTCGGATTCATCGCCCAGATCGGCAGCCTGCGGGCTGGCGAGGTTTTGTGGCGGGTACAACCACAGCGGCAACGGCCAGGCGGCCCGTTCGCTGCGGGGGAAATGTTCGACACTGCCAGGTTCGCGCAACGCCTGACATAACGCCCGCTCCAAAGCCGCTTCGCCGGCATTCAACGAGGCCGGATCGGGGCGCAATTGCAGATGGGCATCGACCAGTCGTTTGTAACGAGCACGCAGCGCGGGATAGCGTCGCAGCAGCTGTTGCGTCCAGCGTTGATTGTCCCGACCCCAGTGACGCATCTGACCGGCCTGTGCCGCCAGCAACGCGAGCCAGCGATAGAGCTCCTCATTCAATGCGACTTCAGGGAAGACCGCCAGGCTCGACGGCAGGCGCAGGTTCGTCGCGTCGCACCACGCCAACGGCACTTGTTTGCAGGTACCGGCGATCTGCTGCAACACGTTGCGCCGCAGCAGCAGGTCGCGGTCGCTGGCGGCTTCCACTCCGATGCCATTGGCACCGCCCATGGCACGAAACAACAGCGCCAGCGGGCGTTGCTGGCTGGCCAGTTCAACCCGTGCTTCAGGGAAGTCCGGGCTGGCACGCCGGGTAATGAAACGATGCCAGACACTGCCTACCCACTCTTCCAGTTCGACGGTAAACGCCATGATGCTTGCCCTTCCTGGAAACCAAAAAAACGGCCCGCTGTATCAGCCGGGCCGACCTTTTCTAGCCATTGCACTCGTTCATGAAGGTACAACCGCAGCCGGGGCGCGCAAGGCTGCGCGGCCACGTTGCTTGAAGCTGAGCAGGTAGCACAGCAACCCGGCGAAGAAGCCGAGACCGGCGCCCAGACGGGCCCAGAACAGCACCTGCAGATGTTCGACCGTGGCCATGAATGGCAACGCAATCCCGTCGGCCTGCCAGCGTTGCAGGTAAACCTGGACGACACCGGCAGCGGTCAGGAACAGCGTGATCATCACCATCGACAGGGTCATCAACCAGAAGCCCCAGATTTCGAAGGTCTGCGAACGCTCGTCAGCGGCTTCACCCAGCCCGCGCAAACGCGGCATGGCGTAGCTGATCAAGGTCATCACGATCATCGCGTAAGCACCGTAGAAGGCCAGGTGACCGTGCGCCGCCGTCAGTTGCGAACCGTGGGTGTAGAAGTTGACCGGTGCCAGGGTGTGCAGAAAACCCCAGACGCCCGCACCGAAAAACGCGGTGACCGTCGTGCCCTTGGCCCACAGTGTGGCGGCGCGGTTCGGGTGTTGCCGGCGACGGTTCTTCACCATGCTGAAGGCGAATATCACCATGGCCAGGAACGGTAGCGGTTCGAGTGCCGAGAAGATCGAGCCGACCCACAACCAGACCTCGGGCGCACCGATCCAGAAGAAGTGGTGACCGGTGCCGATGATCCCGGTAATCAGCGCCATGGCGATGATCACGTACAGCCATTTCTCCACGACTTCCCGGTCGACACCGGTGATCTTGATCAGGACAAAAGCGAGCATCGAACCCATGATCAGTTCCCACACGCCTTCCACCCAAAGATGCACCACCCACCACCAGTAGAACTTGTCGCGGGCCAGGTTGCCGGGGTTATAGAAGGAGAACAGGAAGAACACCGCAAGGCCGATCAGCCCGGTCATCATCACCATGCTGACGGTGGTCTTGCGACCTTTGAGCAGGGTCATGCCGATGTTGTAAAGGAAGCCCAGACACACCACCACAATGCCCATCTTGGTGATGGTCGGCTGCTCCAGGAACTCCCGGCCCATGGTCGGCAGCAACTCGTTGTGGGTCAGTTTGGCCAGCCCCGCATAAGGCACCAGCAGATAGCCAAGGATCGTCAGCACGCCCGCGGCGGCGAATACCCAGAACAGGATGATCGCCAGCTTGGGGCTGTGCAGTTCGCGGTCGGCCTCTTCCGGAATCAGGTAGTAGGCAGCGCCCATGAAGCCGAACAGCAGCCAGACGATCAGCAGGTTGGTGTGCACCATCCGCGCCACGTTGAAGGGAATGATCGGGAACAGAAAGTCTCCGATCACGTATTGCACACCCATGATCAAACCGAACAGCACCTGACCGAGAAACAGTATCAGGGCGAACACGAAGTACGGTTTGGCCACGGCTTGTGAGGCGAATTTCAGATGCGGATTAGCAATGCTCATCTCTCAGCCCTCCTTGTTTGGCGGCCAGCCATTGGTGTTGATGTTCGAGCTCCATTTGAGGAACTCGGCGATGTCATCCACCTCTTGCTCGCTCAACTTGAACTGCGGCATCGCTCGCCGGCCCGGTACGCCCAGCGGCTGCATTTTCATCCAGGCATGCAGAAAGGGTTTGAAACCCGCCTCCCCGCCGCGCCGCTGAAACACGTTGCCCAGCTCAGGCGCAAAGTAGGCACCCTCGCCCAGCAGCGTGTGGCAGCCGATGCAGTTGTTTTGCTCCCAGACCGTCTTGCCGCGGATCACGGATTCGGTTAACTGCGCTTCATTGCTGCGCTCTGGAAAGGTCTGTTCCGTGTGATAGGTCAAGGCCAGGAATATCAGGAAGAAGAAGATGCTTCCCCCGAAGTAGATGTTCCTGGCCATGCCTTTGGTGAAGGTCTCTGACATGGTCGCTTCCTCTTTGCTTGGCGTGCCCATGATAGAAAGCGAAGGGTTGAAAGCTGCTTGATGGCGATCAAGAAAGGCAGATGGTTTTGGTCGGGTAATACGCTTAAGTCGCACTCGGTCCATGTAGCAGCTGGCTTCGCCAGCTGCTACATGGATTGGTTAACCGACTGAAACCAGCGTCAGCCCTACAATGGCGGCCAACACCAACGCCCAGCTCACCATCAACCGGCGCCACAATCGCGGGGCATGGCGCATCTCCATAAAGCCATCGGCAATCAACCAGGCCTTGCCAACCGCCACCAGCAAAATGGCCACCGACAGCAGCCACGTCGCGCCCATCTGTGCCAGCACCACCGTGCACACGCTTAACGTGGCCAGCGCGGCCCAGCAGACCAGCAAAAACCTGGAAGCCGACATCGGAACCTCCGTCAATTCAGAACGTAGACCAGCGGAAACAGCACGACCCAGATCAGATCGACCATGTGCCAATACAGCACACCCGATTCGAGCCCACTGCGATTGGCCACGTTGTACAGGCCTCGACGGCAACGCTCGGCCAGCCAGCCGAGGATGACCATGCCGAGCAATACATGGAGAAAATGAAAACCGGTGAGGATCCAGTAGAGGGTGAAAAACGTGTTGTGCTCCATGCCCAGCCCCGAGGCCAGCAAGTGCCGGTATTCAGTAATTTTCAACACCACGTAGACACTGGCCGCGAGCAACGCAGCCAGCAGGTAGACAGCGCCGTGGCGAGACCGTGAACGCTTGACTTGCTCCTGAGCCAGCGCGGCGAACAGCCCGGCGGTGAGCAGGCTGAGGGTCATCGCCAGGCCGGTAGAAGTGTTGAGCAATAGACGGCTTTCACCGAACAGTTGCGGCTTGAGTGCCTGGGTCACGGCGAACGCCAGAATCAGGATGGCGAATACCGACAGCTCGGCCAGAATGAAAAACCACATCGCCAGATCACCCGGCAAGTGTCCCGGCGCAACGCGTCTGGACTCAGCCGAAATGGACATCAACCACGCCCATCAGCGCCGCAACGGTCAACGGATCATCGCTCAGCGGCTCGGCCAGGCAGGCCATGCACGCCTCGCGCGGGCTCATGCCGGAGCGGATCATTCGTGCGGTGAAAATCAGCAGCCGCGTCGAAGCGACTTCCTCCAGGTCATGTTGATCCAGCCTTCGCAGGGCCTGCCCCAGCTTGACCACTTGCGCCGCCAGCACGCTGTCTACCTGCGCTTCCCGGGCAACAATACGCTCTTCATCGGCCACCGGCGGATAGCCGAAACGCATCGCCACGAAGCGTTGTCGAGTGCTGGGTTTCATGCCTTTGAGCAGGTTCTGGTAGCCGGGGTTGTACGACACCACCAGCATGAATGACCGCGGTGCCTGCAGCACTTCGCCGGTGCGCTCCAGGAACAGCTCACGACGATCATCGGCCAATGGGTGCAGTACGACCACTGTGTCCTGGCGCGCTTCGACCACTTCGTCCAGATAACAAATGCCACCTTCACGCACCGCGCGGGTCAGTGGCCCGTCCTGCCACCAGGTGCCTTGGGCACCGATCAAATGACGGCCGATCAGGTCGGCGGCACTCAGATCGTCATGGCAAGCCACGGTGTACAGCGGCAGTTTCAACCGATGGGCCATGTGCTGGACGAAACGGGTCTTGCCGCACCCCGTCGGGCCTTTGATCAGCACCGGCATGCCGTGTCGCCAGGCTTGCTCGAACAGCGCCTCCTCATTGTTGAGCGGTTGATAGAAGGGTTCGCAAGACGGGATTCGGTCCATGGGCTGTGTGTTCCAAAAGCGGATTCAAGCCACACGCTACGGGCCCCTGCGACAACCTGGCAAGTGACATGGCCGGCAAACTTGATCGCGGTCAAGCGAGCATTGGCCTGCTCGGGCATAGCCTTGCACGGCACTAAGAACCTGCGTTCTGCGCTGCCGTTTCAGCACATCGCAAAGGTCTTGCCTGAGGAGAAATGGAATGCTGATCAGCAATAGAAAAACGTTTGCTCTGACTGTCGCCACATTGTGTTCGGCGCTGGCCCTTGCGGTGACTCATGCGGCCCGGGCCGAAGAGCCCGCTGCCGCTGCGGCCAGCCCGCTGATGGTCAAAGCCGCCGGGGCGCCCGACATGAGTCAGGCCGAGTTCGACGCATCCAAGGAAATTTACTTCCAGCGCTGCGCCGGCTGCCACGGCGTTCTGCGCAAAGGCGCCACCGGCAAACCACTGACACCGGACATCACCCAGTCCCGCGGGCAACCGTTTCTGGAGGCGTTGATTACCTACGGTTCACCGGCGGGCATGCCGAACTGGGGGACGTCGAATGCGCTGACCAAGGATCAGATCACGTCAATGGCCAAGTTCATTCAGCACGCGCCGCCGACGCCGCCGGAATGGGGCATGGCCGAGACGCTGAAAACCTGGAAAGTGCTGGTCAAGCCTGAGGACCGTCCGAAGAAGCAACTGAGCAAACTCAACCTGCCCAACCTGTTTTCAGTGACATTGCGCGATGACGGCAAGATTGCCCTGATCGACGGTGACAGCAAGAAAATCGTCAAGTTGATCGAGACCGGTTATGCGGTGCACATCTCGCGCATTTCCGCCTCCGGTCGCTACCTATTGGTGATTGGTCGAGACGCGCGGATTGACATGATCGACCTGTGGCCGGTGGAGCCGACCAAGGTTGCCGAAGTCAAAGTGGGCATCGAGGCGCGCTCGGTGGAGACCTCCAAGTTCAAGGGCTACGAAGACAAATACACCATCGCCGGCTCCTATTGGCCGCCGCAATTCACCATCATGGATGGCGAAACCCTGGAGCCCAAACAGATCGTCTCGACCCGCGGCATGACCGTCGACAAGCAGGAATACCACCCCGAACCCCGGGTCGCGGCGATCATCGCCTCCCATGAATGGCCGGAGTTCATCGTCAACGTCAAGGAAACCGGCAAGGTCATGCTGGTCAATTACCAGGACATCAAGAACCTCACCATCACCTACATCGATGCCGCGCCCTTCCTCCATGACGGCGGTTGGGACAGCACCCACCGCTACTTCATGACCGCCGCCAACAACTCCAACAAAGTGGCCGTGATCGACTCCAAAGATCGCAAGTTGGCCGCTCTGGTGGACGTCGGTAAGACCCCTCACCCCGGTCGCGGTGCCAACTTCGACCACCCGACCTACGGGCCGGTCTGGGCCACCAGCCACCTTGGCGATGACGGCATTTCCTTGATCGGCACCGACCCGGTCAAGCATCCGCAATTTGCCTGGAAACAGGTTGCCTCACTCAAGGGCCAGGGCGGTGGATCGCTGTTTATCAAAACCCACCCTGACTCCCGTCACCTGTATGTCGACACCACCCTCAACCCCGACGCCAAGCTGAGCCAGTCGGTAGCAGTGTTCAACATCGACAAACTCGACGCCGGCTACACCGTGCTGCCCATCGCCGAATACGCCGGCATCAAGCAAGGCGCGATGCGGGTCGTGCAGCCGGAATACAACAAGGCCGGTGATGAAGTCTGGTTCTCCGTGTGGAGCGGTCAGTCAGAGGAATCGGCGCTGGTAGTGATCGACGACAAAACGCTGAAGCTCAAATCAGTCATAAAGGACAAACGACTGATCACACCCACCGGGAAATTCAACGTCTACAACACCCAACACGACATCTATTGAGCTCCATCAATGCAAGGAATCCCCATGAAAAATACTCTGTTTTCACTGTTCGCCCTGACCGCTGCGCTGAGTGTGCAGCCGGCCATGGCCCAAGACGGCCAGGAGCTGTTCAAGAGCAAACCCTGCGCCGCCTGCCATTCCATCGACACCAAGCTGGTCGGCCCGGCGCTCAAGGATGTCGCGGCCAAAAACGCTGGTGTGGCCGGGGCCGTGGACACCCTGGCCAGCCACATCAAGAACGGCACGCAAGGCAACTGGGGCCCGATGCCAATGCCGGCCAACCCGGTGACGGATGAAGAAGCGAAGACACTTGCAACCTGGGTACTGAGTCTCAAATAGCCAACTGGAGGGCGCCATGAAGGTTTATCGACACGCTGCGATTCTGGCGGCCCTCCTCCTCATTTGCGCAACCGCGGTTGCCGCGCCCGACGCCCAGCGTCAGGTACAACTCGAACACCTGCTGGCCCAGGACTGCGGCGCCTGTCATGGCCTGCGCATGACCGGCGGGCTGGGTCCCGAGCTGACCCGCGCAACGCTGGCGGGCAAGTCCAGGGACAGCCTGATAGCCACCGTCAGCCAAGGTCGGCCCGGCACCGCGATGCCCGGTTGGGCCCCGCTGCTCAGCCCGGATGACATCCGTTGGCTGGTCGATCTTCTTCTCCAGGGATATCCCGCACCATGATCCGTTCAACCCTGCTTTTAGCGGCGACCGGGCTGTTGTTGTCCGCCTGCGCTCAGTCACCCTTGCGTGGTACCGGCGATCTGGGCGTGGTGGTGGAGCGCGCCACCGGCAGCGTGCAAATCATCGAAAGCGACACCCGCACCGCACTGGCCCGTCTCGAAGGCTTGGGCGATCTGTCCCATGCCTCGGTGGTGTTTTCCCGCGACCAGCGTTATGCCTATGTGTTCGGCCGCGACGGCGGGCTGAGCAAGATCGACCTGCTGACCCAACGCATCGATCAACGGGTGATACAGGGCGGCAACAGCATCGGTGGCGCGATCAGTCAGGACGGCAAACTCATCGCCGTGTCCAACTATGTGCCCGGAGGGGTCAAGGTGTTCGATGCTGAAACCCTGCAATTGGTGGCCGATATTCCGGCCACCCCCTTGGCCGATGGCAGCAAGCGCTCACGGGTGGTCGGCCTGGTGGATGCGCCCGGCCAGCGTTTTGTGTTCAGCCTGTTCGATACCGGCGAGATCTGGACCGCCGATTTCAGTCAGGGCAACACGCCTCAGATCAGCCGCTTCACCGACATCGGCCAGCAACCCTACGACGCGTTGGTGACCCCGGATGGTCGCTATTACATGGCTGGACTGTTCGGCGAAGACGGCATGGCGCAACTCGACCTCTGGCATCCGGAGCGCGGGGTGCAACGAGTGCTCGGTGATTACGGACGCGGCCAGGCGAAATTGCCCGTCTACAAAATGCCGCATCTGGAGGGCTGGGCCGTCGCCGATCACCAGGCCTTCGTGCCCGCCGTCGGCCGTCATCAGGTGCTGGTGATGGATTCGCGCACGTGGCAGCAGACCGCAGCCATCCCCGTTGCCGGCCAACCGGTGTTCGTCACATCGCGGCCGGACGGTCGGCAGCTGTGGGTCAATTTCGCCTACCCGGACAACGATCGGGTTCAAGTCATCGACAGCGAAACCCGTGCCGTGGTCGCCGATCTGCGGCCAGGCCCGGCGGTGCTGCACATGGAATTCACCGCACGCGGCGATCAGCTGTGGCTGTCGTTACGCGATGGCGATCAGGTTCAGGTCTGGGACCCGTACAGCCTGAAGCAACTGAGCACCCTTCCCGCCACCGCGCCGAGCGGCATCTTCTTCAGCAGTCGCGCGCAAAAAATGGGCTATTGAAATGAACCTCGACCCGCTCAGCCGCCAACTGATCGACCGCTTCCAGCACGGCATGCCGCTGTGCGCGGAACCGTACAAGGAGATGGCGCGGATTCTCGGTTGTCGCGTGGGCCAGGTGATGGCTTGCCTGGAAGAAATGGATCAGGCCGGCACCCTCTCACGGATCGGCCCGGTGTTCGAACACAGTCGCGCCGGGGCCAGCACCCTCGCCGCGCTCGCCGTGCCCGCCGAACGCTTGCAGCAGGTCGCCGAGCACGTCAGCCAATACCCCGAGGTCAACCATAACTACGCGCGGGAGCATTTCTACAACCTGTGGTTTGTGCTGACCGGCCCCGATCGCCAACACATCGACCGCGTTCTCGAACAACTTGAGAAAGACACCGGCCTCATGCCGCTGGATCTGCCGATGTTGACCGCATACCGCATCGACCTCGGTTTTGCTCTGGGAGAAAACTCATGAAGCCGGGATTGGGTCCGAAACAGGCACTGGCGCTGCGTCGGCATCTGGAAGGCGGATTGCCGTTGGTATCGCGCCCCTACCAGGCCCTCGCCGAACGGATAGACGCCGACGAAAACCAGGTGCTCGCGCAAATGCATCAGTGGCTCGAGCAAGGGCTGTTTCGCCGGGTTGGCTTGGTGCTCAACCATCGCGCGCTGGGTTTTACCGCCAACACCATGCTGGTGCTGGATGTTCCGGACGCGCTGATCGACGAAGTCGGCCAGCGTCTGGGCCGGGCGCACGGTATTACCCTCTGCTACCAACGGCCACGGCGCCTGCCGCAGTGGCGCTACAACCTGTTCTGCATGGTTCACGGGCGCCAACGCGCGCAGGTCGAGGCACAGATCCAGGCGTTGCTGGAAGAACACCTGCTGAGCGATCTGCCCCATCAACTGCTGTTCAGCACTCACGCGTTCAAACAGTGCGGCGGACGCTTTGCCCCCTCACCAACCGGAGCCTCCACCCATGGATGACCTTGACCGTCGGTTGATCAACCGCCTGCAACTGGGCCTGCCGCTGGTGCGCCACCCGTGGCAGGCACTGGCCGCCGAACTGGAGAGCAGCAGCACCGAACTGCTCGACCGCCTCCACGAATTGCTGGAAGACGGCATGCTCACGCGCTTCGGCCCGATGTTCGACATCGAACGCCTCGGCGGCGCCTTCACCCTCGCTGCGCTGGCGGTGCCGGAGGAGCGTTTCGAAGACGTCGCCGAGCAACTGCAGGCCCTGCCTGAAGTGGCGCACAACTACCGACGCGAACACGCCTGGAACATGTGGTTCGTGCTCGGCTGCCCGACCGAACAAGGCATCACCGAGACCCTGCAGCACATCGAAACCCTGACCGGCCTGCCGCTGCTCAACTTGCCCAAAGAGGAGACCTACCATGTCGGTCTGTACTTCCCGGTCTGAAGACACCCTGGCTCAGCGTCTGATCGAGCTGACCCAGGCGGGCTTGCCATTGCTGGACGACCCGTGGGCCTGGCTCGCCGAACAGCTGGAGCTGAGCGTCGAATCCACCCTGAACTTGCTCAAACGCTTGCAGGCCGAGGGCGCCATTCGGCGCATCGCCGCCGTCCCCAATCACTATCGCCTGGGCTATCGCTACAACGGCATGACCGTCTGGGATGTGCACGATAGCGACATGCCGCGCCTTGGCGCGCTGATCGGTGCGCAGCCCTTCGTCAGTCATTGCTATCGACGCCCGCGACGAACCGCGTGGCGCTACAACCTGTTCGCCATGGTCCACGGCCGCAGCCGCGAGGAAATCGACAGCTACCGTGAACACCTGCGCTACTTGCTGGGCGACGCCTGCACCGCCGACGAGATGTTGGTGAGCAGTCGCATCCTGAAGAAAACCGGTTTGCGGCTGCCGCCAGTGCCACGCTGAACACGCGCTTGTTCAAGGAGATTTGCATGTTGAGGATCAGCCAATACCTGCGTGCCCTGACCGGCCAGGCGCCTGCCCCCAGAACCAGCCCACCGGGCAGCAACCGGCCACCGGTGGTGATCTGGAACCTGCTCAGGCGCTGCAACCTGACCTGCAAACACTGCTACGCCACGTCCGCCGACAGTGTCTTTCGCGACGAACTGGATACGTCCGCCGCGCTGACCGTGATCGACGATCTGCACGACGCCGGGGTGAAGGTCCTGATTCTTTCCGGCGGTGAACCGCTGTTGCGCGACGATCTGTTTGTGCTCAGCGCCTACGCCCGCACCAAGGGTTTCTTTGTCGCGTTGTCCACCAACGGCACGCTGATCGATGAGCAAAACATCGCACAGATCCGCGCGGCGAATTTCGACTATGTCGGGATCAGCATCGATGGCCTGGAAGCCACCCATGATGCCTTCCGCCAACTCAAGGGCAGTTTCGCCAGCTCCATGCGGGCGATCCGTCTCTGTCGTGAACAGGGTATCCGGGTCGGCCTGCGCACCACCCTGACCCAAGAGAACCATCAACAACTGCCCCAGTTACTGGCGCTGATGCGCGAGTACGACGTGCAGAAGTTTTATCTGTCGCACCTCAACTACAGCGGTCGCGGCAAACGCAGCCGCAAGCTCGACGCCCGGCAGCAGATGAGCCGCGAGGCGATGACGCTGATCTTCGAACGGGCCTGGGAAGACATTGAGCACGGTCGCGACAGCGACTTTGTCAGCGGCAACAACGATGCCGACGCGATTCTCTTGCTGCAATGGGTGGGCCTGCATCTACCCGAACATTACCCGCGCCTGGAACACATGCTCCGGGCCTGGGGCGGCAACGCCTCGGGCAGCGGCATCGCCAACATCGACAACACCGGCGAAGTGCACCCCGACACCTATTGGTGGCAGCACTCGGTGGGCAACGTCCGGCACACGCCGTTTCGCACGCTCTGGCTGGACCAACCGGACGCCTTGTTGCAGCAGCTGCGTGTGCATCCGCGCGCCGTCGGTGGCCGTTGCGGCCAATGCCGCTGGCTGAGCATCTGCAACGGCAATACCCGCACCCGTGCCTGGGCCGAAGGCGACCTCTGGGGCCAGGACCCCGGTTGCCATCTCAGCGATGAAGAAATCGGTATGCCGCCATTAATGACCATCCCTTGCGTCATGCACTGAAGCACCCGCCTGGCGAGCCATCCGGCAAAGGATGGGGCCGGCTCACCTGATGAAGAACCAAGGACGTCCCATGCACCCATCGATTGTTTTACCGGCCGCACTTGCGTCCCCGTTCAGACCGGGCGAAGTAGCCTTGGTCGGCGCCGGCCCCGGTGATCCACGCTTGCTGACCCTGCGTGCCTGGAGCCTGTTGATGCAGGCCGACGCCGTGGTTTACGACCGCCTGATCAGCCCCGAGCTGCTGACGTTGATCCCCCTCACCTGCGCTCGGCATTACGTTGGCAAGGCCAGCGGCTGCCACAGCCTGCCCCAGGAACAGATCAACGAACTGCTTGCCGACCTCGCCGATCGGGGGCAGCGTGTGGTCCGGCTCAAGGGAGGCGATCCGTTCATATTCGGCCGTGGCGCCGAGGAGCTGGAGTATCTGCTGCAACGCAACATTGACTGCCAGGTGGTCCCGGGCATCACCGCCGCTTCCGGCTGCAGCGCTTATGCGGGCATTCCGCTGACCCACCGGGACCTGGTCAACTCCTGCCGCTTCATTACCGGGCATTTGCAGCGCGATGGTGAGTTGCAATTACCCTGGAGCAGCCTCGCCGACAGCAGCCAGACCCTGGTGTTTTACATGGGGTTATCGAACCTCGGGATTATCGCCCTGCGCCTGATCGAAGCCGGAATGGCCGCCGATACACCGGCGGCGCTGATCAGCAATGGCACGCGTCCCGACCAGCACGTCGCCCGAGGCAAGTTGCACCAGTTGCCAACCCTGGCGCTGGATTGCCCACCGGGCATTCCGACGCTAACGGTGATCGGCAAAGTGGTCGATCTGTTCGCTACCCAACAGCAGGAATACCCGGCACGCTTTTACGCCGCTCCGGTGTTGCAACGCCACGGTAAGGTGGCGATATGAGACGTATGCTGCTTGCCCCCTTGTTATGGATCGGTACGGCCCATGCCGGCGCAGCGATTCCACCCTCCGACGCGGCCGCCGACCTCTACCAACAGCATTGCCAAAGCTGCCATGGCGCCAACCGTTTCGGCGGTACGGGGCCGGCCTTGCTGCCGGAAAGTCTGAGCCGGATCAAACCCGATGAAATCCGCAGCGTCATTCAGAACGGTCGCCCCGCGAGTCAGATGACCGGGTATGCCAACGTATTCAGTCCGGCACAGATCGACGCGCTGGTGGATTACCTTCAGCAACCACCCGCCACCCCGCCCACCTGGAATAACGACGACATTCGCGGCAGTCATTCCATTCTCGCCGATATCAGCAAACTGCCCGACACGCCCCAGCATGGCGCCGATCCGCTGAACCTGTTTGTGGTAGTGGAAGCCGGCGACCATCACATCGACATCCTCGACGGTGATCGTTTCGACGTGCTGGCGCGGTTTGCTTCGCACTTTGCGGTGCATGGCGGGCCGAAGTTCTCGCCGGATGGACGCTTCGTCTATGTCGCCTCACGGGATGGCTGGGTGAGCCTGTACGACTTGCACAACCTGAAGCTGATCGCCGAGGTCCGCGCCGGGCTCAATACCCGCAACCTGGCGGTGAGCAAGGATGGCCGCTGGGTGCTGGTGGGCAACTATCTACCCGGCAATCTGGTGGTGCTCGATGCCCGCGATCTGTCGCTGGTCAAAACCATCCCCGCAATCGGCCAGGACGGCACCGCGTCACGGGTCAGCGCGGTCTACACCGCCCCGCCACGAGACAGTTTCATCGTGGCGCTAAAGGATGTGAAGGAAGTCTGGGAGCTGTCGAGCGCCGGCACACCGGACTTCGAACCACGACGCATCCAGGCCGAGGATGTGCTGGACGACTTTTCCTTTTCACCGGACTACAAGCAACTGCTGGCCACATCGCGCAAGGCCAAGGGCGGCCAGGTGATCGACCTCGACAGTGGCAAGGTGGTCACTGACATACCGCTGCCAGGCATGCCGCACCTGGGGTCCGGCACCTACTGGAAACGTAACGGTGAGTGGGTGTTCGCCACGCCGAACATCAGCAAGGGACTGATCTCGGTCATCGACTTCAAGACCTGGAAACTGATCAAGGAAATTCCGACCCTGGGGCCGGGGTTCTTCATGCGCAGTCATGTCAACTCGCGGTATGCCTGGACTGACGTGTTCTTCGGGCCTGATAACGATGCGATCCATTTGATTGACAAACAGACTCTGGAAATCGCCCATACCTTGCGTCCGATGCCTGGTAAGACGGCTGCCCATGTTGAGTTCACTCGGGATGGTCGCTACCTGCTTTTGAGTATTTGGGCCAATGAGGGTGCGCTGATTGTTTATGACAGCAATACCCTTAAGGAGATCAAGCGACTGCCGATGAACAAGCCGTCGGGCAAATATAACGTGGGGAACAAGATTGAGTTTGTGGAGGGGACTTCGCATTAGGGCTTGGGCTTGGGCTTGGGCTTGGGCTTGGGCTTAGGCTTGCGTGTATATCCGTTTCTGCGGTAACGGCGACTTATGGTTCCGCCCTTACGGCGGGTCACTTTCGAAAAGCGCGAAAGTAACCAAAGCGCTTTTGCCCCTTTCGTTCGGTGGCTCGCTTAGGCTCGCCATGCCCTCGCTCCGGTCCTGCTCCGTGGGCCCGCCGCCATCGGCCATCCATGGCCGGAGGCGGCTACCGCGGCATCCCTGCCGCGGTGCCCACTGCGCAGAACCTCCACTCGGCCTCTCGAGGGGGCGACTACCGCAAAAGCACCGCGAGGCGGCCTACCGGCCGGCCTGCTTCCTCTACGCCTGCGCGTGTTGATGATCGTTCCCACGCTCCGCGTGGGAATGCATCCCGTGACGCTCCGCGTCACCATTACGCAGGACTCAAGCCTTGCGTCGCGAGCGGAACGCGGAGCGTCCCCGGCGGCATTCCCACGCGGAGCGTGGGAACGATCTGTGTGGGAACGGCTCCTGTTGCTTTGCTTTGGCTTTTGATCTTGATCTGCCCCGTCGGAAGGCCGAACGCAGGTTCTGCGCAGTGGGCACCGCGGCAAGGATGCCGCGGTAGCCGCCCCCGGCCATGGATGGCCGATGGCGGCGGGCCCACGGAGCAGGACCGGAGTGAGGGTATGGCGAGCCTGGGCGAGCCACCGTACGTCAGGGGCGAAAGCGTTTTGGTTACTTTGGCGCTTTTCCAAAGTGACCCGCCGTAAGGGCGGAACCAATAGTAGTCGTTACCGCAGCAACGGATATGTACACCATCAAAACCTCACCCAACACGCCGCTTTCGCAGGCAAGCCAGCTCCCACAAGGGTCCGGGAACATCCGCAAAATTGTGAGCTCACCCATCACCCCAAGGTATAACCGTTATCAACCTTCCAGTCCTGCCCATAGACACCCCGGGCGCCTTGGGACAGTTGAAAAATAATCACATTGGCCACCGCCGACGCATCGAGAAAATGCCCCGGCAGCAGACGCTTGCCAAGGGTATCAGCGACATCATCGAGCTCACCGTCGCTCAATCCCAGGTTGTCCCACATCGAGGTCGCGGTCGGCCCCGGCGAAACAAGGTTGATGCGCACATCGTAACGCGCAAACTCCACCGCCAGCGTGCGCGCCTGAGCCGTCAGCGCGGCCTTGCTGGCAATGCAGGCAGCCAGACCGGGAAAGCTCGAACCGGTCAGGAAACTACCGACAAACACCACCGAGGCCGGGTTCGCCAACTCACCGCGCAACGCCGCCAGGGTGTTCAACGCCCCGGCACCGTTGACCGCCCATTGGCGCTCGAAGGCTGGCATGTCCAGGCTGTCGGCCATTTCGGCAATACCCGCGTTGGGCACCAGATAATCCACCCGTCCAAGCGCCGCCGCCCGCCGGGCCAGCTCTTGCAAGTCTTCCTCGCGCGTGACGTCCCCGGCGCACCATTGCAGCCGTTCACCGTAGATCTGTTGCAAGGTCGGCAAATCACCGGCAGAGCGTGACATCGCAAGCACCTTGACGCCACGTGGCAACAGCGCGGCGCACAACGCCAGGCCAATTCCGGAGCTGGCGCCGGTGATCACCGCCAAACGATCCTGAAACTCGGTTTGCATCATGTTCTCCTGGGCATCGTGAATGCCAAGCACTGGGGACGTTGTGAGCCCCTATCTTTGAACAGGCGCAGAAATACTGACTTGACGGCGATCACTTTTCTCGGTGGCACGCCGATCAATGAGTCGAGTGCGACATCGCTGGCTGCTGCTGAAGTACCGCCTGATCGATATCACTGAACCGCAGCACACGACCGCCCTGGTCGGCGGCCAGTTGTTCCGCAGCCTGCTGGCTGGAGAAAGACGCCAGCACCACGCCCATGGCGCCTTTGAGTTGGGTGCCGACCACGTAAAAAGCATCCTTGGCATCGATCAGATGGGCATCATTGGGTGCGTTCCACGGACTGCGGCCCATGTCGTGGACATACAACCGGGCCTCGCCATGATGATTTTCCGGTTGCAGCCACCAACCGATCATTTCCGCCGTGGAGCAGAATTTCTTGATGCCACTGCGCTCGACCACTTCACCCTTGGGCCCGGGGAAGCCATCGATGATCATGCCGCAAACATGGCATTCATCACTGGGATGAAAAGCAGCGGCGGCATCGCTGTAGGTGGTTTGCACCGGCTTGTCACAAGCCGCCAGCAGCACACAGACCATCAAGCCCGCCACGGCGCGTACCGTCGTCGAATACAGATTACTCATCGTCAGATGCTCCAAAAACCAAGGTGTGAATTCATGTCGCCCGTCGACGGAACAGCAACCAGGCCAAGCTCAAAGGCACCGCCACCCACAGCAACAGGCACAACCAGAGCATCGAGCCCGGCACAGGCAAATCGCTGCCCAGCGTCAGCACGCCAGCACTGCCGGCGCCGGGCTCGAAACCGGAGAGATTGATCAGGCGATAGACATCGGCGGGGTTGAGCAGCAATAACCAAGGCAGCACCTTCGGGTTGAACTGCCCTTCGCTGAGCACCAGCAGTGCCAGCAGCGCCAGGTCGAACACCAGCACGAAGAAGAACCACACCCCCAGCGCCAGCCCGGCAGCCGTGGATTTCTCGGCGGACACGCTGCTCAGCACATAGGCCAGCCCAAGAAAGCCCCAGCCCAGTAACGTCGACGACAGCATGAATCGTCCAAACGCCCAGAGCAGCAGGTTCAGTTCGACGTCTTCCACCAGCACGGCAATCGCGAGCATCGCGCAGCCAAAACCGATGAGGGTCGCCAGCGCCAGGATCAATCCGTGGCCGACAAACTTGCCGAGCAGAATGTGTCCGCGCCCCAGTGGATAGGTCAGCAACAGCAACAACGTGCCGCTTTCGTCTTCGCCGACGATGGCGTCATAGGCCAGCAGCAAGGCAATCAGCGGCATGAGGAATGTCGCCAGGCTGGCCAGGCTGCCGATGGTGGCGGGCACAGAGGTGAAGCCCAGTTGCCCGGAAGCCGCCGCCCCCAACCAGGCGATGCCGGTCGCCAACACCGCGAACAACAGGCTGATCGCCAACAACCAGCGGTTGCGCAAACCGTCGTTGAATTCCTTGCGGGCCATGTTCCAGATCGGGTTCATACGGTCTCTCCACTGGGGGTCGCACCGGCCCGGCCCATGTAATAGCGGTAGATGTCCTCCAGGGACGGCGGGTCGATTTCCACGTCGGCCGGCTCATGTTCATTGAGCAATTGGCGCAACAGGTCCAATTTGTTGCCATTGAGCGCAGCCACTTCAAGGCCCTCCACGCCCCAGCGCTGGGTGACGTGCCCAGCGTTGTTCCAGGATCGCTGCAACGGCCCGGCGTGCTTGAGCCCGTTGGCGCGAATCAGCGTCGGTAACCCGGCTTCTTCGCGCAAACTGCGCAGACTGCCGAGGGCCAGCAGGCGCCCCTGGGTCAGAATCGCTGCACGGTTGATATGCGCCTCGACGCCCGGCAATACGTGGGAACAGAGAATGATGCTGGTGCCCTGGCTGCGCAGCCGGTCGAGCAACCGATAAAGGTCTTGAGTGGCGATGGGGTCGAGGCCGACGGTCGGCTCGTCGAGCAGCAATAAGCGCGGCTCGCCGAGCAAGGCTTGCGCCAGTCCCAGGCGCTGGCGCATGCCCTTGGAATAGGTCTTGACCCGTCGATGCGCCGCACCCGCCAGGCCGACTTCCTCCAGCAGCACGTCCACCTGCGCGGGCGCTGCGCCTTTGAGTCGGGCGAAATGCCGCAAGGTCTCCTGGCCGCTCATCTGCGGATAAAAGGTCACGTTCTCCGGCAAATAGCCCAGCAAACGCCGAACCTGCGGATCACTGGGCGTGCGACCGAACACCCTGACCGATCCTTCACTGGCCTGGAGCAGACCGAGTACCAGTTTCATGCTGGTGGTCTTGCCCGCGCCGTTGTGCCCGAACAAACCCAGCACTTCGCCTTCGCCCAGGCTCAGGTTCAACTGATGCAACACGGTGGTGTACCCATAGCGCTGGCTGACGCCTTCCATGTCGATGACGTTCATGCGGTGGGCTCCTGGGTCAGGGGTCGTGTGGTGGGATTCATCAGCGGATGGCTGTCCAGGACGCCCGGCGATTTCATCACCGGAAAGGCCCGTTGCACCCAACGCAGCAATTCAATCCCGGGGCTGTTCATCAACAGCCGCACCTGCGGGTACAGCCACAGCAAGCGGTCGACGTTGTCGTTGGGTTCGTAGGCGATATCACCCAGGCCATCGTTGTTGCGATCCCAGCCCAGGTAATCGCTCCAGTAATTGCCCCGGCCATCCGCCGACCATTCCTGCAAGCGGGTGGCGACGTATTTGACCTGCCGTTGGTTGCCGATAAACGCGTTGTCGGCGATGCGATTGTCTTCGGAGCCGGCGGTGAGGTGAATGCCCACGGCGCTGTGTTCGAAGTGGTTGTGTTCGATGGTATTGAACAGCGAGTTGTAGATGAACAGCGCCTTGCCTTCGGCGCCGCTGATCATGCTGTCGCCGGTCGAGCCATCGCGCACGTCTGTGACGAAGTTGTCGCGCAAGGTTGAATAGGTGATGTAGTTCATCAGGATGCCGTAGTTCTGATCCTGTTCGGAGCGGTTGCCGATCACCGTGAGCTTGCGGCTTTGCATCAAGGCGTAGCCGGTGCGGGTGCGACGAGTCGTGTTGCCGATCAGCCGATTGTCGTTGGCGAACATGTAATGCACGCCGTAACGCAGGTCTTCCAGGGTATTGCCCTGCAGCAGGTTGCCGTTGGAGGTGTCGATGTAGATGCCATCGCGGGTGTCGCGCACCTGGTTGCCGATGACCCGGGCGCCATGCACCGCATACAGATGAATACCGTTGCCGCGATCCTGGGAACGCAGCGCCGGATCCCCCTGGATGCGGTTGTCGATCAGGCTCGCATCCTGCGTACCGTCGACCCAGATACCAAAACCCTGGCCCTGCAGGCGATTGCCTTTGATCACCGCGCCACGGGCCTTGGGCTGGAGGAACACCGCCGAATTCATGGCCGTGAGGTCGTGCCCCCAATCCAGAAAGGTACAGCCCTCGATCCGCACATCGGGCGCACTGACGATCACCCCGTTGCCCTGCCCTTGCGCCTGAAACACCGCGCCGGGCTCGCAAACAATCTGCATCGGTTGATCGACGCTGAACGAGCCACGGTACTCGCCCGCCGGCAAGTGCCAGCGTTGTTCAGCGTCAACCCGCAACGGCAAGGTGGTGATCGGTTGCACCGCCGCCAGTGCCCCACCTGACATCAACAGGAGCACAAGGGCAATGGCCTTCACCGGGTTTTCCTTGAAATCGGTCATCGCCCCGCTCCTGTCGAATGCCAACCGTCAGGCCCGCTCGACCTTCATGCGGCCGACCATTTCCATGTGCAGCGCATGGCAGAACCAGCTGCAGTAGTACCAATGCAGGCCGGCCTTGTCGGCGGTAAAGGTGATGGACGACGTTTGCTGCGGGCTGATCTCCATGCTGGCGCCATGGTTGGTCATCACGAAACCGTGGGTCACATCCTCGATCTGGTCGATGTTGGTGATGATCACGGTCACCTCGTTGCCCTGCTTGACGGTGAACTCGGTCAGGCCATAGGCCGGTGCCATGGAGGTCATGTAGACCCGCACATGATTGCCGTCGCGGATGACCTTGTTGTCGGTCTCCAGGTTGATCCCGTCTTTCTTGGCCAGCTCCACGGTGGCGGCAAAGAAAGGGTCGTTGCGGCTCCAGATCTTTTGGGTCTTGATCTGGTCCCGGCGCGCCAGGATGCAATCGTGAGGTTCGGCAAACGCAGGGCCGTCATGCACCAGCTTCATCTCATCGCCGGAAATATCGATCAACTGGTCATTTTCCGGGTGCAGCGGCCCGGTCGGCAGGAAGCGGTCCTTGGAGAATTTGCACAACACCACCAGCCACTTGCCATCCGCTTCACTGGTTTCGGTCAACGAAGCGTGGTTATGGCCAGGCTGATACTGCACGTCGAGCTTTTGCTTGATGTAATTGACCTTCTCGCCCTTGTAGGCGCGTATCGCTTCCTCCATGTTCCACTTCACCACCTGGCTGTCGATAAACAGCGTGGTGTAGGCATTGCCGCGACCGTCGAAGGTGGTGTGCAAAGGGCCCAGGCCCAGTTCCGGCTCGGCGACGATAACCTCGCGCGGGTCCTTGAATTTATCGGCGAACAAGTCGTCCAGCCGGTCGATGGCGATCATCGAGACCGTTGGCGACAGCTTGCCGTTGGCAATGAAGTACTTGCCATCGGATGAGGTGTTGAGGCCGTGGGGGTTCTTCGGCACCGGAACATAGCGAGTGAACTCGGAGTCCTTGCCATCGGTTTTACGACCGTCGACCACCGGCACTTTCGAGTCTTCCAGGGTGATGAACTTGCCGGCCTTGATCGCAGCCTCGATGCGCGGGATGTTGAACACCACGACCCAGTCGCGCTCGTTGCGCATCATGCCGCCAAGGTCGTAAGCCTTCTCCGAGTTGTAGCAGGTGGACGCCGCGTACTTGCCGGTGTAATCGGCGTCGGAGTTGTCCAGGTTGCCGTCGACGATCACCTGGAAAGCCATCTCCATTTTCTCGGCATCGATGGCATTGAACATGGTGAAGCTGTTCTTGTCTTGCAGGTCGAAGGTACGGCCGTCATTGGGGTGCGGGATGACAAATTCGGCATTGGCGAACACGTACTTGGTGTAGGGCACTTTTTGCAGACGCAGGCCGTGAATGGCTTGCACGTTCGGCACCGTGAGGATCTTGTCGCACTTCATGATGTCCAGGCGAATGCGCGCGACCCGGGAGTTGGCCTTGTCGTTGATGAACAGGTATTTGCCGTCGTACTTGCCATCGGTCATGGAGATATGCGGGTGATGGCAATCGCCATTCTGGAACTTTGCACTGTCGCCCAGGATCCGTTTGCTTTCGTTGGTCAGGCCCCAGCCGGTGGCCGAGTCGACGTTAAACACCGGAATACGCATCAACTCGCGCATCGACGGCACGCCCAGCACCCGCACTTCGCCCTGATGACCACCGCTCCAGAAGCCGTAGTATTCATCCAGCTCACCGGGGCCGACATGGATTTTCGCCTGCGCATCCTTGACCGCCGCGGCCCAGGACTCACGGCTGAATACCGCGCCGCCGAGGGTCGTGGCCCCCGCCAGCACCGCACCGGTGACGGCGCTACTGCCCAGAAAACCGCGACGGCTGAGCCCAGCCTTTTCCTCTTCCGGCATGGCTTTCTTGGATTCTGTGTCAGTCATGTTGCGTACTCCTTGAAGAGATAAAACGGTCACTGCGCACGTGCGTTCGCGAGCTTCATTCAGTCGCCGGCACTTCCACGACAGGTATCAGTTGCACCGCCACGGGCGCCGGTTTGCCGCGCTTCTTGCGCTTGTTGATCAGCGGCGGGCATTTGTTTTCGTTGTGGTAGGTCATCTGGCAATCGAGGCAGTAGTGGCACTCGTTGGCATTGATCCGGCCATCGGGATGAATCGCCTGGATCTCGCATTCCTTGGCGCACAACTGGCAGGGGCTGCCGCATTCCTTGCGGCGCTTGAGCCAGTCGAACAGGCGTAATTTGGTTGGAATCGCCAGCGCCGCGCCCAAGGGGCAGATGTAACGGCAATAGACTTTGCGCGTGAAAATGTTGATCACCAGCAGCCCCACCGCGTAGAGCACGAACCACCACTGGCGGTCGAACTTGAGGGTGATGGCGGTTTTGAAGGGTTCCACCTCGGCGAACAGTTCGGCGGTGGACATCGATTCCAGGGAAATACCAAAAAGCAGCAGCAAGATGATGTACTTGATCGCCCACAGCCGCTCATGCACCGCGAACGGCAATTCGTACTGGGGGACTTTCAATTTGCGCGCGGCTTCGTTGATCAACTCTTGCAGGGCGCCAAACGGGCACAGCCAGCCGCAGAACACGCCACGGCCCCACAACAGAATGCTCGCGGCGGTGAAGACCCAGAGCATGAAGATCAGCGGATCGGTGAGAAACAGCTCCCAGCGAAAGTGCTCGAACAGCGCATGCACAAAGGTCAGGACATTGACCACCGACAGCTGCCCCAAGGCATACCAGCCCAGAAAGACCACAGTAAAAAGCAAGTAACCACGACGCAGCCAGTGCAGAAAGCGTGGCCGGCGGGTGAGTTTGTCTTGCAGGAACAGAATGGCCGTCAGCAGCAACAACGCGCTCGCGAGTACGGCAATCTGGAAGTGTTTCTGGTACCAGATGGTCAACCACATCGGCCGGCTGGCTTCCTCGATGGCCGCCCGTTCTTCGGCACTGGGCGCAGGTCGCTCAAGGTAAGGTTCGGGCAGTTGATAAGGCAGTTCGAAGCTGCTGAAGGTGCCGCTGACCGGGCCGGTCTGACGCCGCACCAGCAGCTCCAGGGACCAGGGCGATCCCGGGTCGAATCCGGCCGGTTTGCGCACAATGAAAATCGACATTTCATTGAACTCGGGCATGCCCTCGGCAAACACGTCGGAAAGCCGCTGATGGTCCATGTCGCGAAAGCTGATGACGTTGCCGAACTGGCGCAATTGCACCCGATCGAAAATCCCGCCGCGCACATAACCTGAACCTTTATAGGAAAACAGCCCGCGCCCCAGCACCGCGATGGCCTGCTCGCCGGGTTTGAGTTCCTGCATGAGGAAGCGATATTGATTGTCGCCCAGCAGCGCGCGGCCAATGGTCGGCGGGTTCAAGTCGGCGGTGTACAGCTCGATAAAGGTATCATCGACTTGATCCGGGCCGGCGTTGTCGACGCCTTCGGCTTCGGTGCCCTTGAAGGCGGCATCGACCTGCCCACGGGTCAGGTTCAACCGGCGAATGGCGCCGTTACCGGTCAGTTGCTCCCAGGTGGCGGGCTCGTAAAAATCCTGGCGCACGGTGGCGGGCTTGTTCACCACCCCGCCCTTGTCCTCGATGAGCTTCAGCGATACGGCCACCTCATGGGCGGCACGCATGATGACCTCGTTGACCACCATGGCGGTGACCGTTGCGCCGGCAATGGCATCCACGGTGACCGCGCTCGGGTCGCTGGAGTGGCCGACCACCACCCGCTGGCTGACCTTGATCCCTTTGTATCGGGCGCTGAAACCATGGAGTTTTTCTTCGGGGATGCCGATCAGCAGAATCGGTTCGTGGTGCTCCAGCACATAGGCGTCCTGAATCACCCCGGCGGTGTCGAGGATCACCTGGGTGTTGATGGGTTTGCCCGAGTAGGCCGGAATGTCCACCACATCCAGGCTCTGGAACACATACCCGATGACCTTTCCGGCGGCGGACAGCGTGCGCACCTTGAACTTGCCTTCGGGTGCGGACACTGAATCGGTTTGCGGGAAGACCTTCTCGATGCGCTGCTGCTCGATGTCGCCGTATGACTTGGCCTGCACCGTCGCGAACATCGCGATCATCAGCAAGACCATCACCACTAGCCCGACGCTCCAGATGCGCAGGTTGCCAGGTATCGAAGGCTGATGGATTGTCATGAGCTCGCTGATTTCAAAGGGGCTTGCGGCCATGTTAGGGAGCGTTGTGTGCCCCGCCCTTGATTGAAATCAACTCGATAAAATTCCTCGCGCCAGAGCGCCCGACGCCTCAAACGGTGCGGGAAAACCGGCCTTTTTGCTCCCCTCCCAGATAGGCGTCAAATGCCATCGCGGCACTGCGCATCATCAAATGCCCTTGCGGCAACAGCACTAATTCGTCGCTGTGAATCTGCAGCAGTCCGTCGCGCACATGCTCGTCCAGTTGCGCCAGCGAATCGGAAAAATACTCGGTGAAGCAAATGCCATGACCCGCTTCGAACTTGGCGAAATCGATCCTGCCGTGGCACATCAGGTCGCTGATCACCTCGCGGCGCAGCAAGTCATCGGCGCTCAAGCGGTAGCCTCGATGCACCGGCAACAAACCTTGATCGATACGGGCGTAGTACTGCGAAAGCTCCTTGACGCTCTGGCTATAGCTGTCACCGACCTTACCGATCGACGACACCCCCAGGCCGATCAGGTCGCAGTCGGCATGGGTCGAGTAACCCTGAAAATTGCGTTGCAGGGTGCCATGGGTGCGGGCCCGCGCCAGTTCGTCGTCCGGCAAGGCGAAGTGATCCATGCCGATATAGACATAACCGGCTTCGGTCAGCCGGCGGATGGTCAGTTCCAGCAACTCCAGCTTGCGTTCCGGTGGTGGCATGTCCGCCGGGCGAATCAACCGTTGCGCGCGTACCAGCTCGGGTAAATGGGCGTAGCTGTAGGCGGCAATCCGGTCCGGGCGCAGGGCGATGATCTTGCCGAGGGTGACGTCGAAACTGTTCACGGTTTGCAGTGGCAGGCCGTAAATCAGATCGACGCTGATCGACTTGAATTGCGCCTCACGCGCCGCAGCAACCAACGCATAAATCTGCTCTTCACTTTGCTGACGATTGACCGCTGCCTGCACGTCGGGATCGAAGTCCTGCACGCCGAAGCTCAAGCGGTTGAAGCCCAGCTGACGCAGCGACTGGATTTGCTCGGTGCTGATGGTGCGCGGATCGACCTCGATGGAAAACTCATGGTCATCGCTGTCGTCCATGTCGAACGCCTGGTGCAGGCAATCCATCAGGTCCGCCAGCTGTTCACGGGTCAAATACGTCGGCGTGCCCCCGCCCAGGTGCAGTTGCGTGAGTTTGCGCGTGCTGTCGAACAACGCGGCCTGCATGACGATTTCACGCTTGAGGTACGTCAGGTATTCGACCGCCCGATGGGTTTTCTGGGTAATGATTTTGTTGCAGGCGCAGTAGTAGCAAAGGCTCTTGCAGAACGGAATGTGGATATACACCGACAAGGGCTTGGGCACCGCCGCCAGGTTGCTGTCGGAGGCGGCACGTCGATAATCGTCGACGGCAAACGCCTGATGAAACTGCGGCGCCGTGGGGTAAGAGGTATAGCGCGGCCCGGTGCGGTCATACTTTTCGACCAGGGCTCGATCGAAATCGAATGCAGGTTTCATGATCAATCAACTCGCGGGTGGGTTAATGCCTTGCACTGCCCGAATCCTTTTCAAACAGGTTGCAGATGGCATCCACTTCCGGCCGGCCGGCGGGAAGAATGCTGATGAAACGGTCCGACAATTCAATCAACCCGTCACGACTCAATTGCTCCAGCAATGGCCAGACAGATGCAAAGTACTTGGAGAAAATCAGCCCGTAGCGCCGCTCGATGGCGCGGATATCCAGCTCTTGATCACACGCCAGGCGCTCCATGACCATGTGTCTTATCTGATCCCCCGCTTCGAAACGCCAGCCGCGAGACGTCGGCAATTGGCTCCGGTCCAGTTGCTGCTGATAGCGCTCGATTGCGTCGGTGTTTTGCGTGTACAAATCGTCGATCTGGCTGATCGCCCCCAAACCGAAGCCGATATGGTCGCAATAGCCGTGACGGGTAAAACCGTCACAGGTGCGACGCAACCGGCCCCGCTCCTGAGCGATTGCCAGATCATCATCGGGCCGCACAAACTGCCCCATCCCGATGTAGTGATAACCGGCGCCCATCAACTGTTCGAAGCAGATCTGGCGCATCGCGCCTTTATCGTCCTGACTGCAGGGTTCTCTGACCTGGTCGCCGAGCATCGGCCGATAGCGGCGTGGTGGCCGTGCGTAGTCGAACACCATCAGCCTGTCCGGCTCCAGCTCGATAATGGTCGTCAGTTTCAGCGCGAAACTTTCTGGCGTCTGCCAGGCATGGCCAAAACCCAGATCGACGTTGATGGATCGATAACCAAAGGTGCGGGCGGCATCGATCAGTGAATGAACGGGCGCCGGGTTCTGGTAACAGGTCACGGACATGTCACAGTCACTATCGATATCCGGAACGCCAATGCTGACATGATTGAACCCCTGGTCGCGCAACGCGCCCATGGTCGACCAATCGGTATGGTGAAGGTCGACGTCGACACTGTAGTCGCCGCATTCGTGTTCGAGGAAGTTGAACCGGCCACGCAGATGATTCATCAGCCGCTCGAGGTGAGCGATGGTGGGTGTTCCGCCACCCAGATGAAATTGTTCGACCCGCTGCTCCGAGCTCAGGTGGCAACCGACGAGGTCGATCTCGTGTTCCAGGCGCTGGAGGTACTGTTCGATATCGCCATGCTCGCAGGAGGCATCGCGCGGGGAACAGAAGGACGGCTTGAGCCGCGACGGCAGCTGCACGTTCAGAGCTATCGGGCGTCGTTTCTGGCGGCTGACGCGCAAGGCTCGAAGCAAATCCAGAGAGCCGATGCCGTCATGAAACTTTTGCGTATCGGCATGGCAGTTGGGGTCGAGTACGCCCTGATCGCACCGAGCGATCAGATCGCCGGGGGCGTGAGAAAAATCGAGCATGACAGGTCTCCGAGACTGGCTGCGGATCAACAGTGTCCGGGATTGGCGATCAATGCTCCTTGACTTGTATCAAGCGCAAGCCAAGTGCTTGCAGGGCTGACGTTGCGGCACGGCGGCTCACCACGTCAGGTAAAACATCCCCTTGGCCAGCAACACGATGAGGACCATATGGCAGAACACACTGCCATGGATGAAATGCAGGTATCGAGCGTTCATTCGGCCGCTTTTGAACAGAAACATAGCGGCCAGAAAATGCAGGAGCACGCTCACGGCGACCATGATTTTCAATAGCAACAAGGTGCTGAACGATGAGGTCAGTGGCGTTGCAAGGACGGGCAGATAGCGCAGCCAGACCATGCCCAGCCCCGCGCCGAACAATACCAGCAGCACCCACGGCATCAGGGTGCGGGCTCGGCGGCCAATACCTTCCTCGACCAGCAGCATTACTTTGGCGGGCAATTGTTTGCGGATGCTTTCCAGGAACAGGACTTCGAAGAACACCGTGCCAATAAAGATCAGGGCGGCAAACAGATGAAAGGTTAGAAACAGCGGATAGAGCATGACTTTTCGCCCTCAGTTCAGCTGTCGGTTTCTGCGAAGAATACAGAGCAGCTCGACTCAGGCGGTTGACATCAATCAAGAAACCCGCGAATGCCGGATACGCCCTGGCAGCGGGTTGCGAACACGATCATCTTGAAACTATTGTCTAAGCTTAAGCTTCAGCATGAGGGCTTAGCCATGTGCGGACGACTTTCGCAGTATCGAGGTGTTCATGAGTTCGTGGCGGCGCTGAGCATGCCCAACGCCTTGGTCAACAATGCTGGCGATCAGCCGCTCGAGTTCTACAATGCCGCGCCGTCGACTCAGCTCGCCCTCTTCCACGAGGAAAGCGGCATGCTGCACGCCGACAGGGTTCGTTGGGGCTGGCGACCGCGCTGGGCCAAGGATCACGCAACACCGATCAATGCCAGGGTTGAGAAAGTCGCCCACGACCCATTCTTCAAGGAGATATGGCCGCACCGGGCAATTATTGCCATCGACAACTGGTTTGAATGGGTTTACGAGGGCGGTCCGAAAAAACAACCTTACCTGATCCGTCGCAAGGATTACGCGCCGATCCTGTGCGCCGCCATTGGTCAGTATCCAAGGTACGAAAAGGAGCCGGATGAGCATGACGGCTTCGTGATCATCACCGCGGACAGCGAGGGCGGCATGGTGGATATTCACGACCGGCGGCCAGTGACGCTCAATCCCGAACTGGCCCGGGAATGGCTTGATCCGTACACGCCCAAGGAGCGTGCCGAACAGATAATCCTGCAGCAACGCGAACCTTGCGATGCCTTCGAATGGTTCAAAGTGGACGTGGCTGTGGGCAATGTGAGGAACCAGGGCTCAGAACTGATAGAGCCTGTCGCCGGCCTGCGCACATGACCCGCCCGCTCAGACTCACCCTGCCTGTACGAATCCCCAGTGACGCCCCGCTACCATGACGAGTGGGGATAAAACAATCTGAACCCGCCCTTCACCTCCCAGTCGAAAAAATTGGCAGCCCTTAATCACTGAAGCATCCCTTTAAAGGAGTTTTTTCATGAAGATTTCGGAAGTCATGACGAAAGATGTTTTAACAGCCAAACCAAATCAGTCGATCCAGGAGGCCGCGAACATGATGGCCAGGATCGATAGCGGCGCCATCATGGTTGAGGAGCAAGAGCGTCTGGTTGGCATGATCACTGACCGGGATATAACCATTAGAGCCGTAGCCGAAGGGCTCACTGGCAACACCCCCATCAGTAAAATAATGACGGGCGGCATCCGTTATTGCTTTGAGGATGAAGACATAGAACAGGTCGCAAAAAACATGGCGGACGTGCAACTGCGTCGCCTGCCCGTGCTCAACCGAGACAAGCGTCTGGTTGGCGTCGTATCACTGGGGAACATCGCCAGCACTCGATCTCAATCCGCTGCTGCTACGGTTTTGCGCGGAGTGGCACAGGCTCATCATTGACCGGGCCGCTTAGCGTTCATCAGGATTAAAGCTCGCATGGATCTGGCACGCTCGCCTGGCCTGAAATATTCCTTGCAGAATCGGATTTCCAGGCCAGGCGAGTCTTTCTGTAAACATACACCGGGGAAGCTCACCACCCGGCTCGCCGAGATAGCCTCCCTCCAACCCGGTGCGTCTTGCGAAAAGTCAGTTTGGCTCGACGAGCAGGTCTTTGTCCTCCGCGCCTAGCGCCGGCTCTTGATCTTCCAACTTGTCGGTTTCACGCTTCTTTTTCAGTCGGGCTCGAGCGCGCTCGGTGTCATAGGTTTTTCCTTCAGCCAAGGCATCCAGGGTTGATGAAATCCGATAGAAACCACCGCACGGTTCGCAATGAATGCGCAAGCCGCCCCCGAATGAAAGATCTTCCAGCGCACTAGTGTTTCCACACAGCGGACAGTGCATAGCCACCTCCTGATTATTCAGTTAGCCGCTTTCAGCCCGCCATAAATGCTGACAACCTGGGTAGGCGCGATGACGAATAGCGGGGCATGTTGATATCGACAAGGGCTATCCATGGAGGTTGCTTATTTTCTTGTCGATAGATCGAGCAATGCCTGCGTGAGCTGAGCCCCTGTCGGAGCTGCCGAAGGCTGCTCCGACTTTAAAGCCAGAACTGACTAATCCGAAGTCAGCGGCTGCCTGGAACGGCTCAGCGCGATGACCGACCTCTCCCCGGTGTCGCGATGCAACAAGGAAACGTTGTAATCGTAGGTAGATATCAACGGCACCGGATCGTCATTGCGTGACATCTCAAGCCATCGTCTTGTGCGTTCGATGTCAAAGAACTCGTTCTTGCGTTTCATTTTCGCAACAAGGTTCGCCGAGACCTTGTAGCGTCCACATCCGGCCGGGCATTTGACTTCTGACCAGTCTCCAGTCGCGTGAACAGTGTTAGCGGCTGCCTGACAGATTAAGCACTTCATGTTCGATCTCCATATCCATGAACTTCCAACTGTAGACGATCCGCGACCAAGGGGCGTTCACCTGGCAGAAAACCCGATCATCCGTCGCGCCGACCGCCACGACCGCTTGGCCAGAATCGATCGTCGAAACGTAAAGAGCCCAGCGCAATGGCTGGGCTCCGGTCATCTTCTATTCTCAAGCATTTTGTCGGCGAGCGCTTTAGCCCTTTGGATCAGCAAATTCTGCCTGTCTTCGTGGGTGGCTTCTCCAACCACCGGTGCCGTCAGATGGCTTTCGGCAATCAACGCGGCACAGAAGTATTGATCCCAAACAGCGCTTTGCTCCGACACCTGTTTCTTCATTTGGTCGGCGATCATATGCGGCTCCTTTTGATGAGGTAGCACCGCCAGTTTACGCTCGAATCGCGAACAACCCGCGTTGCTTGAGATAATCGGCAGCTCATCGCGTTCACTGGCGACAAGTCGTTTCCTCAACTAGGATTTTTAGCGCACAGGACTTCGCCCACTGTGTCGTCGGGCGATTCATCAAAGGAGAGATAGATGACATCTACTCGTGATTCCGAGCAAACCTATCGAGCATGGTCGAACCCCATCTTGCTTGAGCTCAAGGAGAGAGAACATCAGCTAAGCCCTTCGGCACGCCAGGCGCTGCAAAATGTCCTGGTAGAGAGAAGGATTCTAAATACCGGAAACCCTTCTGGTAGAGATCGTCGCAAGGCTGATCCGGCTTGGTGAGTCCCAGGCATCAATAGCTTTCATACCCCCCGCTGCTGGCGCCTTGCCGGCAGCGTGCTCATCAGCAATCATCAGATTCCAGACAAAAAAAAGCCCAGGCAGCTGATGGACGCCTGGGCTTTAAAAATGCATAAACCGTGGTGGTGAACGCCGGGCAATATTACCCAATTGCTCGACTTGTAACAAGATGTTCTGATTCACCATCCAGTTACTAAATCTCCTAACTCATTAAATATCCACACTATTTTTAAGTCATCTACTGACCGTTCCGTCACTGACACCTTCGTTTACCGCGGAAAAAGCTCCTCGCGCATCGCGCACCAGTTCACGCCATTCAGCATTATTGATGAGCCCGGCTCCTTCCATTTCATCCGCAGCCGTCAGCAGTTTGTCGTAGTGTTCTTCACAATCCATCCCGGCCTCCGGTTCTCTCAAAAGCCGGTACCAGGCATCAAGGGCTGCCTTCTTTCGATCATCATTCATAATCAAACTCCCATGGACTGTCAGCTCTTGGAAGTTGATTCAGGAATGACCGTTCCTCGGTTCCGACATACGGCGGCTACCGACATCCAAAAACAGGAACGAAGCGAGCGTTACAAACAATCCCGGACGGCCTGGCGCAGCGACCCGGATTTGGCCCACGGTGGTCCCTGGTAAAGCGAGACTCGGCTGCCGTCCTTCGATTTCACGATATCCAGAATTTCGTCAGCGGTGATGATGCTCGGTGCGGTGATCCGGTAGCCGTTGGAAATCGCCGATTGCGTCGATCCAGGAATGTCCTGACGCCATAATGGCAGTACACACGCGGCATACTCCTTGGGCGCCTTCTCGCTGTACTTGCTGACATTGGGCTCGCCGGGCACCACGGATGCGGGTAGTGAACAGCCCGCCAACACAGCCACCGCTATTCCCGCCATCAACGTGCGCATAACGCTTCCCTATCCTGAAAAACGGGGAATGTAGCCTGTACTTGCGCAGACATCCAGCGGACAACCGACGATGTCTATAACGGGGCTTCGCCCTGCCCCGGCCCGGCCCCCGAGCCGGACTCGGGATACGATCTCGCGTTCAGATACGCCATCCACCGCTCATACGCTTCATGCTGCCATTTCGTGACCCGCTCCCATTCCGGACCGCTCAGCTGATGGGCCGAGATCAGTTTCATCATCTCCGTGGTTGCCGCATCCAGGTCAACGATCAGCTCATGTGCATGGTGTCTGAAATCATCGGTAGTCGTCATTTTGAAGATGGCCTCGCCCGAGCGAATAGATCATTACCTCAATACGACAGCAGAGCTGTTCACTCCGTTAATGTTCCCGACCAATGGAAGCACCTTCCATCACTATCCCTTCACACAGACCACCTGTCGCAAGGTGTGCAGCACTTCCACCAGATCACGCTGGGCGTACATGACTTTGTCTATATCCTTGTAAGCCATCGGAATCTCATCGATGACCGCTGCATCCTTGCGGCACTCCACATGAGCGGTCGCGCGGATCTGGTCTGCGACAGTGAAGGTATTTTTGGCTTTGGTGCGGCTCATGACACGACCGGCACCGTGGCTGCAGGAGCAGAACGATTGCTCGTTGCCGAGCCCCCGAACGATGAAGCTTTTGGCCCCCATGGAGCCGGGAATGATCCCCAGTTCGCCCTTCTTCGCCGACACCGCGCCCTTGCGGGTGACCAGGACCTCTTCACCGAAGTGCCGCTCTTTCTGCACGTAATTGTGGTGACAGTTCACGGCCTCCAGCGCGACCTCGAAAGGTTTTCGAATCACTTGCCGCGCTGCCTGAATCACCGCCTGCATCATCAACGCCCGGTTCTGTCGGGCGAAGTCCTGAGCCCAGCCCACCGCTTCGACGTAGTCGTCGAAATGCCGGCTGCCTTCCTTGAAATAGGCCAGATCGCGGTCCGGCAGATTGGTAATGTGCTGACGCATGTCCGCCTGGGCCAATTGAATGAACAGGGTCCCTATGGCATTGCCAACGCCGCGAGAACCGCTGTGCAGCATGAACCAGACGCGGTTGGCCTCGTCCAGGCAGACCTCGATGAAGTGATTACCGGTACCGAGGGTGCCCAGGTGATGGCGGTTGTTGGTACTGGCAAGTTTCGGGTACTTGTCGGTGATCGCCTTGAACCGTGAGCTCAGCGCTGCCCAGGCTTGATCGGCTTGCTGTGGAACGTGATTCCAGGCGCCTTCATCGCGCCGGCCATGGCTCAACGTGCGGCCATGGGGCACGGCCTTTTCGATGGCGCTGCGCAGGCCGTGCAGGTTGTCTGGCAAGTCGGCGGCGGTCAGTGAAGTGCGCGCGGCAATCATGCCGCAGCCGATGTCCACCCCCACGGCCGCCGGAATGATCGCGCCTATGGTTGGGATCACACTGCCGATGGTGGACCCTTTGCCCAGATGCACATCCGGCATCACCGCCAGGTGCCTGAAGATGAACGGCATTTTCGCGATATTGATCAATTGCTGCCGGGCTTCGCTTTCAACCGGCACACCCTCGGTCCAGAGTTTGATCGGCTTGCCGTTGGCGACTTCCAGCAGTTGGTAGACAGGTTGTTGCATGGTTTCGACTCTCGTGCGATCAGACGAACATAACGCTCCAGACAGGTAAATGGGACTACTATTTCGTAGCGGGGAATTGCAGGAGGTCATCATGTGGCTTAACGAATATGAACAGCAACTTCGGCGCGACCTGCAAGGTGTAGCCTCGGACCTGAGGTGGTCAGCGGTAGAGCTTTTGCGCATCGCTGAGCAGTTGCGCCTGGCCGGCAATGATGTGGACGCAGAGGCCACGCTAAGGCTGTGCGCGCTATTCCAGGGCGATGAAGAGCGATTGGCGGGCTATGCCGAGGAAGTAAAGGCAAAAGCCATCAGCCGAACGAAAGCTCACTAGAGAACGCTGCCATGAACAAATCAAAAGCCCCGGCGAACCGGGGCTTCAAGCGCGCTATTTGTCTGATTTCTGGCTTTCTGATTTGTGGCTACGCGACGCTTTGCCCGACCGGGCTCTGTAGGCGGGAAGCGCAGCCGCATAAGCCAGTGCTTCCTCTCTGCTGCCAAAGGCTCCAAGCCGGTCACCTTTGGTGCACACCCGCCAGGGGCCGTTGTTCACGCTGAGTACGTCATAGCCGTTCATGTGCATTTTAGTCAGCATCGGAACGCTCATAGTCACCTCCATTTTGGCAGTGATAGTCCTGGATCGACTCGACTACCTTACACCCGACCTTCACTGAAGTGCCAACCAGACGTCGCGTCAGGATTCCGGCATTTCATTGCACTTTCAGCCGCCCTGTCGACTCCAACCCTTGAAGCAGACACTTCTGCGGATTTCGGTCTGAATATTGCATTTTTATGACTGTTTTGTGACAAGCGGCAGTCGGGTAACCCATGAAAGTACGTGCAACCGTCATTTGCGAGCAGGACCGGCATATTCTCCTGGTGCGTAAACCCAGGTGTCGCTGGACCTTGCCCGGCGGAAAAGTCGAGCCTGGCGAAACCGCTGCGGGCGCAGCCATGCGAGAGCTCTATGAAGAAACAGGGCTTGAGGTCGATGACATGCTGTACCTGATGGAATGGCAAACGACCAGCACCCGGCACCATGTGTACGAGGCGTCGGTCGTCAACCTGACAGAGGCTCGGCCACGGAATGAAATCTTTGACTGCATCTGGTACCCGCTGGACACGGTACAGAACCTGAACACAAGCGACGCCACGCTCAGAATCGTCAAAGCGTTTCAGCGTCGTTTGTAGGTCACAGGTATTAACAGCCGCTCAGCCCGGATCGCCGCCACCGACCGGCATGATCATGCCGGTGATGTAGGAGGCTTCGTCGCTGGCCAGAAACAGAATAGCGCTTGCCTGCTCATCCAGCGTGCCATAGCGCTTCATCAAACTGCTGTCGAGGGTCTGGTCGACAATCTGCTGATACCAGAGCTTTTCCTGAGCGCTCAGTTCCATGGTATTGCGCGGGATCAGCCGTGGCGGCGCCTCGGTGCCACCGGGGGCGGTCGCGTTGACCCGCACGCCACGACCGGCCGTTTCGAACGCCAGGCAAGCGGTCAGTGCATTGACCCCGCCTTTCGCCGCACCGTAAGGCACACGATTGACGCTACGGGTCGCAATGGACGAAACGTTGACGATGGCGCCGCTTTCTTGTTCAAGCATGAACGGCAGCGCCGCATGACAACACCATAGTGTAGGGAACAACGAACGGCGCACTTCGGCCTCGATCTGCGCCTCTTCATAGTGCTCGAAAGGTTTGGCCCAGATCGTGCCGCCAACATTGTTGACCAGCACATCGAGGCGATCAAAACGTTCGACAGCGGTGCGCATCACACGGCTGCATTCGCTGTATTGCTCAAGGTCGGCGGTCAGGGCAAGCACCTGGCTACGCTGCCCCAATTCCTTTTGGAGTTCGAACACCAGATCGGAGCGGTCCACCAGAATCAACCGCGCACCTTCGGCGGCCATGCGCTCAGCCACGCGCCGACCGATGCCCTGGGCGGCACCGGTGATCAGCGCGATTTTTTCGTGGAATCTGTTCATGTCTCTCTCCCACAACAGCGCGGCTCAAGCCGCGCTGGCGGCAAATTTCTCGTAGTAGAAGTTCGCAGGCGCTATGCCTTGCTCGCGGATGAACTGGCTGACTGCTTCGACCATCGGCGGCGGGCCGCACAGGTAGACGTCGACGTCGCCATCGTTCAAATGCCGTGGCTCGATGTGTTGGGTCACGTAGCCCTTGAGCGGGTGCCGACTGTCGGGGTTGGCCACGCAGGCGCTGAAGCTGAAGTTCGGGATGCGTGCTGCGAAGGCTTCAAGTCGGTCGAGCTCCACCAGATCGAAGTCGTTGGTCACGCCGTAGATCAAATGCAGCGGATGCTCGCTGCCCTGCTCGGCGATTTTTTCCAGCATCGCGGTGAACGGCGCCAGACCGGTGCCACCGGCCAACAGCAACAATGGACGGCGGATGTCGCGCAAATAGAAGCTGCCCAACGGTCCGGCCAGGCTCATGCTGTCGCCGGCCTTGGCCATGCCGGTGAGGAAACTGCTCATCAAGCCGCCGGGTACGTTGCGAATCAGAAAACTCACCTCGCCGTCACGCTGTAACGAGCTGAACGAGTAGGCCCGAGTCTGCTCGCTGCCGGGAACCCCGAGGTTCACATACTGCCCCGGCAGAAACGCCAGTTTGCTCAGGGCTTCGCCCTTGATCGACAGCGCGATGGTGCTGTCGGACAACTGACGCACGGCGCTGATGGTCGCGTCGTAGCTGGCCTGACGGGTGCGGCAAACATCCGATGAAACCGGCACCCGCACCACGCAATCGCTCTGCGCCCGCATCTGGCAGGTCAGGACAAAACCCTGCTGCGCCTCGTCGGCGCTGAGGGCGTCTTCGATGTAGTCCTCGCCCAAGTCATAGCGGCCAGCCTCGGCGAAACATTTGCAGGTGCCGCAGGCGCCGTCGCGGCAATCCAGTGGAATATTGATGCCCTGGCGATACGCGGCATCGGCCACGGTTTCGCCAGCATTGGCGTCGATGAATCGGGTGACGCCGTCTTCGAAATTGAACGCAATGGAATGAGTCATGACGGCCGCCTCAGAGGTGGTAAACATCGATGACCTGGCGAACGTAGTCGTTCTTCAGGATCACTTTCTTGGCCTTGATCTGCGTGTTTTCACCGCGCACATCGAGGGTGTAGAAACTGCTGCCGAAATAGCTGTCGACGGTCTTGTAGCGAAAGCTCAGGGTGTGCCAGTTGAAGCGCACCTTGCACAGCCCGTCGGCCTGTTCGATCAGTTCGATATTGCTGAGATTGTGCGAGGTGCGGGTGTCCGGCACGCTAGCGCTGGAACGTTCGGTCTTGATGCGGAAGATGCGGTCTTCCAGGCCCGTGCGGTTGCCGTACCAGATCAGCGAGATTTCCCGCTGCGGGTCTTCGGTCAGCTCGTCGTTGTCGTCCCAGGACGGCATCCAGAAGGTGGCGTCCGGCGCGTACAACTCCAGCCAGTCGTCCCATTGTTTGTCGTCGAGGTAGCGTGCTTCACGGTAGAGAAAATCGCGCACCGCGTCATAAGTAATGGTCATTGCACAGCCTCCACTGCAATCAGTGCGGACTGTTCAGCGGCCAACGCCTTGAGCATCGTTTGCTGCCAATACTTGTGTTGCAGCACAAACAGGCCTTCGTCTTCGGTACGCACGCCGCTGAGCAGCGGGTGCAGGTCGATCTCTTTAGCCGCATCATCCGCGCCTTCCACCCAATGTTCGGCGCCACGGGACATATCGTTCCAGGCGGCGACGCTGCCCTGGTAACCCGTCTGGCAGGAGCGAAACTCTTCCAGATCATCCGGGGTCGCCATACCGCTGACGTTGAAGAAATCCTCGTACTGACGAATCCGGCTCGAACGGGCGTGGTCGCTTTCGCCTTTGGGGGCGATGCAATAAATGGTGATTTCGGTGCGGTTGACCGAGATCGGCCGGGCGATGCGGATCTGCGAACTGAACTGGTCCATCAGGTACACGTTCGGGTACAGGCACAGGTTGCGCGAGTTCTCGATCATCCAGTCGGCGCGGGCCTTGCCGAAATCCTGGGCGAGCTCATCGCGACGTTCGTACAGCGGACGATCTTCAGGGTTGGCCCAACGGGTCCAGAGCAGCATGTGGCCCTTGTCGAAGGAATAGAAACCACCGCCCTGCTTGGCCCAGCTGCCGGCGCTCATGGTCGGGTTGCAATCGCCGGCTTCTCGCTGTTTGCGCTGGTTCTGGGTCGCGGCGTAGTTCCAGTGCACGGAACTGACGTGATAACCATCGGCACCGTTTTCGGCGGTGAGTTTCCAGTTGCCTTCGTAGATGTAGCTGGAGGAGCCACGCAACACTTCCAGGCCATCGGCGGACTGATCGACAATCATGTCGATGATCTTTGCCGACTCGCCAAGGTGCTCGACCAGCGGCACCACATCAGCCTTGAGGCTACCGAACAGGAAACCGCGATAGGACTCGAAACGCGCGACTTTGGTCAGGTCGTGGGAGCCTTCGCAGTTGAAGCTCGCCGGGTAGCCGGCCGATGCCGGGTCCTTGACCTTGAGCAGCTTGCCGGAGTTGTTGAAGGTCCAGCCGTGGAAGGGGCAGGTGTACGTGCTTTTGTTGCCGGTTTTGTGCCGGCAGAGCATCGCGCCACGGTGACTGCACGCATTGATAAAGGCGTTCAACTCACCGTCCTTGTTGCGCGCGATGAAGATCGACTGGCGCCCCATGGTGGTGGTGTAGAAATCGTTGTTGTTGGGGATCTGGCTTTCGTGCGCCAGGTACAGCCAGTTGCCTTCAAAGATGTGTTCCATCTCGAGGTCGAACAGCTGCGGATCGGTGAACATCTCACGCTTGCAGCGATAGATGCCCTGCTCAGGGTCTTCTTCAAGCAGGGAGTGAAGGTATTCAGGTCGCAGGGTCATGGCCGCCGCCTCCATTGTTTTTATTCAGGCAGGGCCATGCTAGGACGAGGAGATGGGGCGGACTATCCGCGGGGTGCAGACCTGTATCCGTTTTGTGCAGCAGGTGATGATCGTTCCCTCGCTCTGCGTGGGAATGCAGCCCGGGACGCTCTGCGTCCCAAAAGCGGACGCGGAGCGTCCGTTGAGGCATTCCCACGCGGGAGCGTGGGAACGATCAAATAACGGTGGGGGTGCGTTTGCGAGGTCAGTGGCGGCGTTTGAGGGTGTCCGATGGCAATTCGCCGAACTGTTTGCGGTAGCTGTCGGAGAACCGGCCCAGATGCAGAAAGCCGTAATCCATGGCCACTTCCGTGACGTTGCGCACGTTGCAGGTCGGGTCGCTCAGGTTGGCGTGAATACGTTCGAGCTTTTTCTGCCGGATGTAGTTTTTCGGCGTGTCCCCCGCGTTGCGTTCGAACAACCCATACAGCGAACGCAGGCTCATTCGCGCCTGGCGTGCCAGTTCTTCGCTGTCGATGTCCTGCTTGAGGTTGCAGGCGATGTAATCGACCAGCGCCTCGAACGTGGCCGAGGGTGAGCCGGGATCAGTGCGCATGACGTTGGTTTTCATCAGGCCAAGCATCTTGCTGACAACGATTTGCGCATAGTGCTCCTGCACGCGAGGAATCTGCTCGGTGGCTTCCGCCTCCTGGCAAATCATCGCCAGCAGACCGACGAAACCTTCCAGTTCATTGAGCTGATAACGGTTCTCCAGAAACCGTATGCCCTGCCCCGGATACCGCCAGCGCTGCTCTTCACACACCGACTCCAGCAGCCGCGTGGGGACTTTCAGGATGAATTTTTCGCAATCACTGGAATAGGTCAGATCCACCGGATCGTCGGGGTTGATCAGCAGTAATTCGCCAGGCGCGAAGTAATGCTCCTGACCATGGCCACGCCACAGGCAGTTGCCGCGCAGCAGCACTTGCAAGTGATAGATGCTGTCCAGCGCATGGGACATAACCCGCACGCTCGCGCCGTAACTGATGCGGCACAGGTCGAGGCTGGCGAATTTGCGATGATCGAGGCTGGCCAGCGGTCGGCCGACCCTGGGCATCTGGAGGCAATGATTGCCGACATGCTGATTGACGTAGCCTGATACCGCGTAAGGGTCGGCGTGGTCGAAGACTCTGCTGCGATGACTCAACAATTGCGCTTGCATCATCGGATCACTCTCATTGTTATTGTTGATTGCGCCGCCATTCTAGTGTGCTGGCCGAAACACAGAAGGCCACGAGATAAACGGTCGGTTATCTCGTGGCCGGTTCGGCGGGTCGAGGGTATCAGTCCTCGAGCGCGCGAACCCGTTCGTGGCGTTGCTGCTCCTCAGGCTGGGCAGACGACTGCAGCGTGAAGTCGAAATCGATTTCAGCAAAACGACCGCTCACGCCATGGGCCGCCGCACGCTGCGGATCATCGCTGAAGGTGATTTTGGCGATCAGCTCATCACGGGTGGCATAGGCGAAATCGTCATGCAGGTACTGATCGCCGTCGAGGTTGATCTGGGTGGTCAGGTGGCGATGATCCGCTGCCGAAATAAAGAAGTGAATGTGCGCCGGACGCTGACCATGACGACCCAGTTGATCGAGCAATTGCTGGGTCGGACCGTCCGGCGGGCAACCATAGCCCGACGGCACGATGCTGCGAAAACGGTAGCGGCCCTCAGCATCGGTGACGATACGGCGACGCAGGTTGAATTCCGATTGAGTGGTATCGAAGTACGAATAAGTGCCGCCGGTGTTGGCGTGCCAGACATCCACCACCGCGCCGGCCAACGGTTCGCCAGCGGTATTCTTGACCTGGCCCTGCATGAACAGCACCACACCCGGATCGACGCCGTCATCCAGCCGCGCTTCGCCTTCCGACAGCGGCGCACCGGCCACATACAGCGGGCCTTCGATGGTCCGCGGTGTGCCGCCGGCTTTGCCGGCCTGCTCGTCTTCGGCGTCCATCAGCAGGTCGAGGTAATGCTCCAGACCGAGCCCGGCCACCACCAACCCGGCCTCTTGACGCGCACCCAGCACGTTGAGGTAGTTGACGGCTTTCCAGAACTCTTCCGGGGTCACGGCCAGGTCTTCGATGATGTTCACCGAATCCCGCAGGATGCGATAAACCAGCGCCTTGACTCGCGGATCGCCGGCGTCATTGAGCAGACCGCTGGCCTCTTCGAGAAACTTCTGGACACTGGCAGTGTGGGAAATCTTGACGTTCATGGTGGTTCCTCATCTTGTAATTATTAGCGTAGCGAACTGAACAGGCTGGGTTCAGCGGTCATCCTCGCGAATGGAAGAAGGATGCCGGCACAGCGCGTTGACCTCGATCGCCATGTACGGGTACAGCGGCAATTGCATCAGCAGGTCGTGCAGTTCCTGAACGCTGTCGACATCGAACACGCTGTAATTGGCATAGAGCCCGGCGATGCGCCACAGATGACGCCACTTGCCTTGCTCTTGCAGACGCTGGGCCAGGGCTTTTTCGTCGGCCTTGAGCTGAGCGGCGCGTTCCGGGTTCATGTCGACCGGTAAATTCACCGTCATTTTTACGTGAAACAGCATGATGCCCTCCTCAGGCTTGATGAACGGCAGTGGATGTCTTGTCCCTACGGAAAAACGCCAGGCGCTCTTCATCCAGAACAAGGCCCAGCCCCGGTGTTTGCGGGACGTGCAGTTGGAAATCGCGGTAGACCAATGGCTCGCTGAGGATGTCTTCGGTGAGCAGCAGCGGGCCGAACAATTCGGTGTCCCAGCCCAGTGTGTTCAGCGTGACGAAGGCATGGGCCGAGGCCAGCGTGCCGATACCGCCTTCAAGCATGGTGCCGCCATACAGGCCAATCCCGGCCGCCTCGGCAATCGCGGCGGTTCGCAGCACGGCGCGTGGGCCGCCGTTCTTGGCGATTTTCAGGGCAAACACCGAAGCCGCGCCCTCCCGCGCCAGGTTGAAGGCATCTTCCACGCACTCGATGGATTCATCGGCCATGATCGGCGCCGGGCTCACGGTATTCAGGCGCACCATGCCGGCGCGGTTATTGCGCGAGATCGGTTGTTCGATCAGGTCGATGCCGTTGGTTCCGAGGATACGGCAGGCGCGCAACGCGACCGCTTCGTCCCAGGCCTGATTGACATCAACCCGCACGCTGGCGCGATCGCCCAGCGCCTTTTTGATTGCAATGACGTGGGCCAGGTCGCGGTTGACCTCGCCGGCGCCGATTTTCAGCTTGAAGATCCGATGGCGACGCAGGTCGAGCATTTTTTCCGCTTCGGCGATGTCCTTGGCGGTGTCGCCGCTGGCCAGGGTCCAGGCCACCGGCAGCGCATCGCGAACGCGGCCGCCCAGCAGTTCGCTGACTGGCAGGCCGAGGCGCTTGCCCTGGGCGTCGAGCAAGGCACTTTCGATACCCGATTTGGCGAAGGTGTTGCCACGAATGCTGCGCTCCAGGCGCAACATCGCAGCATTCACATTGCCGCTGTCCTGGCCAAGCAGCAATGGCGCGAAGTGTTTGTCGATGTTGGTCTTGATGCTGTCCGGGCTTTCGTTGCCATAGGCCAGACCGCCAATGGTGGTCGACTCACCGACCCCTTCAATGCCGTCGGCACAGCGCACACGAATGATCACCAGGGTCTGGTTCTGCATGGTGTGCATCGCCAGCTTGTGCGGGCGAATGGTCGGCAGATCGACGATGATCGTCTCGATCGATTCAATGGCTGTTGCAAGCATGTCGCGATACCCGTCAGGTTCTTAAAGTTCTGGAACCGATTCTGGTACGGCTTTTTTCGGGAAGCCAATATAGAATTGGTCTGACTCGATACCTTAAAGGTATTCAACAGATTAACGTTCGGAGGCCCCCATGGAACTGCGTCACCTGCGGTATTTTCAGGTGTTGGCTCAAACCCTCAACTTCACCCGCGCCGCCGAACTGCTGCACATCGCCCAACCGCCGCTGAGCCGACAGATCCAGCAGCTGGAAGACGAACTCGGGGTGCTTCTGCTGGAGCGCGGCCGACCGCTGAAGCTGACCGACGCCGGGCGGTTTTTCCATGAACATTCCACCGCCCTGCTCGAACAGTTGGCCAAGGTTTGCGACAACACACGGCGGATCGGGCTGGGCGAAAAGACCTGGCTGGGCATCGGCTTTGCGCCATCGACCCTCTATGGTGTGCTGCCGGAACTGATTCGCCGACTGCGCAGCGGTGAGCCGCTGGCGCTTGAGTTGGGGCTCTCGGAAATGACCACGTTGCAACAGGTTCAGGCGCTCAAGGCCGGGCGCATCGACATTGGTTTCGGACGAATCCGCATCGACGACCCAGCGATCATCCAGACGGTTTTGACTGAAGACCGGCTGGTCGCCGCCCTGCCCGCAGGCCATCCATTACTGGCCGGGCCCATCAGCCTTCGTGACCTGGCAAAAGAACCCTTCGTGCTCTACCCCGGCAACCCACGGCCCAGCTACGCCGACCACGTGATCGCGTTATTCGAATCCTGTGGCGTGCACATCAACGTGGCGCAATGGACCAATGAGCTGCAAACAGCGATCGGTCTGGTGGGTGCGGGAATCGGGGTGACGTTGGTGCCGGCCTCAGTGCAGTTGCTGCACCGCGACGATATTGGCTTCACCCCGGTGCTGGAAGACAACGCCACCTCGCCGATCATCCTCAGCAGGCGCGTGGGCGATGTATCGCCGGGGTTGAATCATTGTTTGCAGATGATCGATGAACTGCTCCCGCGTGACAGACCCTAGGCCATGACACCAGCGAGGGCTCTGCGTCCGGCGCGCATTTCGGTGCGAAGTTCGCCGATCAGGTTGGAAATATCGCGGACACTGGTCAACTCGTCGGGCGATACGCCGGTGATCAACAGTTCAATCCGCCCGGTAGTGCGATCGAAGACCTTGATCCGCAATGTTTCATCGCCATTCACGGTGCATTCGCAGGAGAGCGGTTTGAAACCGGACTCAACAATTTGGCAAAGCTGCGCAAGTTGAACCATGGCGAATACCTTCCCTGGATGGTTTCCCGATTGGATCCACTCAGCGTAGATCAACTTCAATAAACCCGCGCCAGCGAACGCTAACAATTAGTGTTAGCTACTTCTCACTTTGAACAGTTAATCGCCCCGACATCGCTCAGTGGGTATCTGCGCCCCACAACCAGTTCCAGATCCCTGGCAGCTCAACCGCCTCTGAACTGTCACGGACAGTACGCGCCATGGCCGCTCGCTGCAGCGCTGCCGTGTCGTCGTAAAACGCTTTCTGGGCCGTGACCAGACCGGTGGCACTGGCACTGTCGAGGAGGATTTGCAGATATTCGCGGGTATGCCGGGCGGTATAGCGATTCAGGTCGTGAAAGGTCACCACCACCGGAATCACCCCGTCCACCGCCGGCAACTCGCCAAGGGCAATGCGCTCGCGGACTTCGGACAGTTGCAGCAGCAGATTGGCCCGTCGACGGAGGCTGGCGTTGAAGCCCCAGATCTTGCCGTCATTGGCGCTCAGATCGGTCAGCAATACGTGCATGCCATGCTGTTGATAGGCGGCAAAGGTGCGCTTGTCGTAGTTCCAGAATGGTGGACGCACCAGGGTCGGCGAGGCTTGGGTAATCGCGGCGATGTCTGCGCTGCCATCAGTGAGCGACTGCTCCAGTTCTTGCGGGTCCAGCGAACGATGGTTGGTGTGGCGGCGCGTGGCCGTGTGGAAGCCCAATAGGTGACCTTCGGCATACTCGCGACGCATGATCTGTCGACCCGCTTCACTGCCGCCAGCGCGTGAGTCACGGGTCTGCACGAAGAACACGGCTTTAATGTCGGGTTGCAGCGGATTGCGCGCGAGGCTGTCGAGCACAGTGACGGTCGGGTTGTAAAAACCCGACGCGCTGGGCCCGTCGTCGAAGGTCAGCAGAAAGCGGATCGGCGCTTTCTCGTGCAAACGCTGTTGCGTCTGCGGCGTCATTTCAATGGGCGCAGCGATGCAGCCTAGCAGGCCGACTGCGATGGCGAATGCGGAGAAAATTTTGACCAACTGCTTCATGTTTTGCCTTGGACCAGACCTTGCGGTCCTCACGTTTAATGGCAAAAACCCCTCGCCCATTCATCCCTCGATCGGCCCGCAGATCACTGCAAGCCGAGGTTGGATAAGGGTACACAGTGTTTGGTTCCAGCGCTCGCTGTCGGACTCTGGTACCCGTCTGGCTGTTATGCCCCAAAAATCAAAAGATCGCAGCCTTCGGCAGCTCCTACATTAAATGGCGCAGGAGCTGCCGAAGGCTGCGATCTTTTGATTTTGATTACCAGCCGATCAGGGTTTCAACGGACGCTCCTGGTCACGGTCCGACAGTTCTTTACCGTCGTCAGGATGCTTCCAGTCCGGCGTCGAACGCCTCTGTCGCTCGAGTTCTTCCTCCGTCGGTTCATCGAGGTCCTCATCCGGGTCCGGACGCTTTGGTTCAGTGGCCATGTCCACCTCCCTTCCTTAAAAGATCAGTCATCTGTTTTTAAGCGTAGAACAGTTTCGGATGAGACGACTCAGAGCCACCACCGCAGCAAAAAGAAGAACCCCATGCTCAACAACATGCTCAGCAAGGTGTTGCGGGTGTAAAGCACCAGGCCCACGGCCACCAGCGAACTGATCAGATAGGGGTTGTCCCACTGCAAGTTCAACTGCTTGTCGGGCATGAACACGATCGGCCCGCAGATCGCGGTGAGCATGCCCGGTACCGCGAAACCGAGGAACTGCCGGGCATTGCTGCTCAAGCGCACCGGCAGTCGAGGCTCGAGAAATACGTAGCGGTTAAGGAATACCAGCAGGCCCATCCCGATAATCACAGCCCAAACCATCATGTGCGCCCCACGTAGAGTTTGTTGCAGATAAAGCCTGCGGTCATGCCTGCCAACCCCGACAACACCAGGGCCGAGCCCCATTGCCAATAACTGAACAGCACCGAACAAAACAGTGAGACCGCCACGCAGACCACCGTCGGAACGTTGCGCACCACTGGCGTGATCAAAGCGATAAAGGTCGCTGCGATGGAGAAGTCCAGCCCCAGGTGTTCAAGGCCCGGAATGCTGCTGCCCAGCACAATGCCCGCCAGGGTGAAGAGGTTCCAGGCGATGTAAAACGTCAGGCCCACACCCAGGGCATACCAACGATTGAACTGCTGTTTGTCATGCTGACTGGTCAGGGCGAACAATTCGTCGGTGAGCAAAAAGCCCAGTCCCACACGCCAGCGACCCGGCAACGGGGAAATCACCGAACGCATGCTCATCCCGTAAAGCAAATGCTGGGAGGTCAGCAACAACGTGGTCAACAGAATCGAAAAGACCCCGGCACCGCCCTTGAGCATGCCGATGGCGACCAATTGAGCCGCGCCGGCAAACACGATGCTCGACAGCCCCTGGCCTTGCAGCGGTGTGAGATTGGCCTCGATGGCCATGGAACCGGCCAGCAATCCCCAAGGCGCGGTCGCCAGGGATAACGGCATGATGGCCGCGGCACCGCGAAGGAATGCACTGCGCGGCATGAGTGAGTTGGACATAACGCTCTACAACCAGGGAAAGACCCCAGACTGTGCCAGCAGTCGCGGTGGATGGCTTGAACAATCTTGCGCACTTTTGGCGATCTTCCAGCACGAGTACCATGAAGTGACTCATATCATGCGTCAGGGAATCGACATGCTTTACCGAATCGCCGCCGACGGGTTGGTCCTGTCTCACTTGTTGTTCATTCTGTTCGTGCTGTTCGGCGGGCTGCTGGTGCTCAAATGGCACCATTTGGCCTGGTGGCACCTGCCTGCCGCTGCATGGGGCGTGATCGTGGAAGTTTTCCACCTGACGTGCCCACTGACCGATTGGGAAAACCTCATGCGCCATGCGGCCGGGCAAACCGGTTACGGCGGTGGTTTTATCGAGCATTACGTGTGGCCGATTATTTACCCGGCCGGGCTGACACCCACGATTCAGCTGGGGCTGGGCAGCGTGGTGCTGGCTATCAACGTGCTGATCTACCTGCGTCTGATCCGGTTATGGAAGCTGCGGCACCCGACTCGTTCAGGGCAGTAACCGGTCTGGTTGAGTTCAGTTGGCAATGACGCTCATGTTCCGGCCACTGGCCTTGGCCACATACAGCGCCTTGTCTGCTGCGCCGATCAAATCTTCGGGCTGGCTTTGCGCCGTCTGGTTGTAGGCACAAACCCCAAGACTGACCGTGACGATGCCTTCGGGACTGCCGATGTGCTTGATGTCGGTTTGCTGCACCGCGCGACGGATTTTTTCCGCCACCAGAAACGCCCCCACATAATCGGTGCCGGGCAGCACCACCGTAAACTCCTCGCCACCGAAGCGGGCAGCAAGATCGCCGGGGCGCTGGATGTTGTCGGTGATGATGGTGCTGATCTTTCGCAAACACTCATCGCCCGCCAGATGCCCATAGTGATCATTGAAACTCTTGAAGTGATCGACATCGATCATCAGCAACGCAAGGCTGGTGTGGGTACGTCTGGCGCGGCCCATTTCCGCCAGGATGAACACATCGAATTGCCGCCGGTTGGAGAGCCCGGTCAGTGCATCCTCCAGAGCCAGCAATTTAAGGCTGTGGTTCACCTCAATGAGTTTTTCCTGAGCCTCCAGCAATTCGTTCTGAATATTGTTCTGCTGCCTCATGAGACGAATCAGGCGATTACCGAGAACGCTCAGGAACCCCAGCAGCAATACGACGATGCCTGCGTTCAGGATTGACTCCCGCCGCCAGACGGCCAGGACTTCATCCTTGTCGAGCGCGGTAAAGACGACAAGCGGATAATCCTCGACCCGCCGAAACCCCACAACTCGCTCCACCCCGTCCATATAGGACTTGACCACGGCCGTACCGGAATCGCCCTTGGGCAACAGTTGGGTAAACAGCGGCCCATTGGCAACGCTGGTGCCCATCTCAGCGTCGTTGAACGGGCTGCGAACAACGATGGTGGCATCGTCGGCGATCAGGTTGATCACGCCGTTCCTGCCCATGTCGATGCCGGTGTACAGGTTCAGGAAATGGTTGAGATAGATCGTCGCCAGCGCCACGCCGGCAAACCGGCCATCGGCGTGATTGACCCTGCGCGACACGGTCATGATCCACTCACCGGTCGAGCGGCTTTTTATCGACGGACCGATATGAGGCCCCCGGTCGGGATGATCACGGTGGTAGATGAAATATTCACGGTCGGCGTTATTGGCATTGGGCAGCACAGCGTTATTGGAGTTGGCGAGCCAACGGCCTTCTTCGTCGTAAACGAACAGCCCGTGGATCTGCGCCAACTCACCGCGCTGGGCGTGGAGCAAACGTTGCAGTCTGGGAAATTTCTCCGGCTCCATGCCGTCGTTTTCGAGGCGATCCACCAAGGCAAACAGCAGCGTATCGGCTTGCTTGATCGAGGCCTGAGCCTGCGAGGCCAGGGTTTGCGCCAGGTTGGACATCGCCACTTCGCTGTCGCGCAAATGATACTGGCGCGAGTTCCAGCCTTCCACGATCACAATGGCCGTCAAGGACAGGCACACCGCAAGCAGAAAAGCCGCGTATCGAACCTTGAGCGTTGATTCAAGTTGCTCGGGTACCGAAGGCGCGGCAAGCCGAGTGTTTTCAATACGACCGTTGACGGACGGATGTCCCATGACGCTCCCTGAATCCCTTATGACATGGCGAATTTTCCTGTTCGCCCTTTTAACGCCGGCCAGCCGTGCCAGGCGCTCACACCACTATGACTCATCAACGAATACGATAGGTGATTTGCACGAAAACGCTCATCGAAATCATCCGTGCCTGTTACAGCGGCGCCTGCTTTATTGACTCAAGCCAGGCCGGATTCAATTGCGTTTGCTCAGTCTCGATACCCAGCGCCTCCATCCGCGCCTTGTGCTGGTCCATCTCACGGGTCAACTGGCTATGGTCACTGGAGTTGCCATCCAACTGATGCATCTGGCTCAGCCCCAGATGATAAAAGCGCAGCAGCTTCATGGCATTCGGATCGCCCTTCTCCACCGCTGCAGTCACCTGGTGCATGACGTTGGTGATGCTCATCAAGCTACGCTTGAGCTGCCAGCCGTACACCGCTGGCGCCATCCATGCCTGGGTCCAGAACTTGCCGCGCATCAGCGCCGCCATCAGCAACAACGCGGCAAATACGCCGCCCACGTTGAAACGCAGATTGTCGCCACCGGGCTCACCGAACAGCGCCACCGCCGCCGTGGACAGCAGCATCGCCAGCGCCAGGAACATCAGGGCGATGATCACCGTGCTGCGTCGCGTCTGGCGTCGATAGGTTTCGGCATTCATTGGCTGGATTTCGAACATCGCGACGGGGTTCCTTACATCAATGGGAAAGGCTCTGTGGCAAAAAGACTGCGGGGCATTATCGCCTCCCCGAAGGATTTAGCTATGCTGGGGCTCCTTTACATCTTTTCATCGTCAAACGGGGACATAGCGATACAGCGCAGTTCGTGCCATCTTCATCATGGATACACACTATTCGGATGCCATGCGCCTGCCGGCGGGTGACATCGTTTTAAGGATCATTGAATGACCCAACGACATGTAATCAACGCCTCAGTCAGCCCTAAAGGCAGCCTGGAAACACTGTCCCAACGTGAAGTACAGCAACTGAGCGAAGCCGGAACCGGCCTCACCTACACCTTATTCCGCCAGTGCGCCCTGGCCATCCTCAATACCGGCGCTCACGTCGATAACGCCAAGACCATTCTGGAAGCCTACAAAGACTTCGAAATCCGCATTCACCAGCAAGACCGTGGCGTACGCCTGGAACTGCTGAACGCCCCGGCCGACGCTTTTGTCGATGGCGAAATGATCGCCAGCACCCGGGAAATGCTCTTCAGTGCCCTGCGTGACATTGTCTACACCGAAAACGAACTCGACGCCTTGAGCATCGACCTGAGCACCTCCCAAGGTATCAGCGACTACGTCTTCCACCTGCTGCGCAACGCCCGCACCCTGCGCCCCGGTGTCGAACCGAAAATCGTGGTGTGCTGGGGCGGCCACTCGATCAATACCGAAGAATACAAATACACCAAGAAAGTCGGCCACGAACTCGGCCTGCGCAGCCTGGACATCTGCACCGGTTGCGGCCCGGGCGTGATGAAAGGCCCGATGAAAGGCGCGACCATCGCCCACGCCAAGCAGCGCATCCACGGTGGCCGCTACCTCGGTTTGACCGAGCCGGGGATCATCGCCGCCGAAGCACCGAACCCGATCGTCAACGAACTGGTGATCCTGCCGGACATCGAAAAACGCCTGGAAGCCTTCGTCCGCGTCGGCCACGGCATCATCATTTTCCCGGGGGGCGCGGGCACGGCCGAAGAGTTCCTGTACCTGCTCGGCATCCTGATGCACCCGGACAATGAAAGCCTGCCCTTCCCCGTGGTCCTCACCGGGCCGAAAAGCGCCGCGCCATACCTGGAACAGTTGCACGCCTTCGTTGGTGCGACCCTCGGTGCAGCCGCGCAGCAGCACTACGAAATCATCATCGACGACCCGGTGGAAGTGGCGCGGCAGATGACTCAGGGCCTCAAAGAGGTCAAACAGTTCCGTCGCGAGCGCAACGACGCGTTCCATTTCAACTGGCTGCTGAAGATCGACGAAGGCTTCCAGCGCCCGTTCGACCCGACCCACGCCAACATGGCCAACCTGCAATTGAGCCGCAACCTGCCATCCCACGAGCTGGCCGCCAACCTGCGCCGCGCGTTCTCCGGCATCGTCGCCGGCAACGTCAAGGACAAGGGCATCCGCCTGATCGAAGAACACGGGCCATACCAGATCCGTGGCGATGCCGCCGTCATGCAGCCGCTGGACAAACTGCTCAAAGCCTTCGTCGCCCAGCACCGGATGAAACTGCCGGGTGGCGCGGAGTATGTGCCGTGTTATCAGGTGGTGGCTTGATACGCAAAATCTGTAGTTAAAGATCATTCCCACGCTCTGCGTGGGAATGCCTCAACGGACGCTCTGCGTTCGGCTCTGGAAGGGACGCGGAGCGTCCCGGGCTGCATTCCCACGCGGAGCGTGGGAACGATCAATGATCATCCTCGCTAGCCTCGTGGATCGAGGTTATCCAGCACCCGGTTGACTGCCAACTCCCCGAGCATGACCACCTGTTGAATCCCCAACATCATGTTGCGATGTGGCATGTCCATCAATCCGGCGAACTCACTGAGCATTGGGCTGGCCTGCTCGCGATGAGGCCCAAAAGAACACCCTCAAAACCCAGGGTCAAACCACCGGACACATACCTGCCAACCGCACCGCCAACGCCTTGGCCTGGCTCGCCACATCAGTCACCGCCGTGCTCTCCCACCACATCCCGCGCAACGGTGGGCCCATGGCGAACAAGCGGCTGGCAACCTGCCCATCGGCGCTTAGCACCGCGCCGTCATCTGCGGCGGCAATGCCTAACGCCAATGGCCCCGGCCGCACCAGCCCGCGCGCCAATAGCTGCTGCGGCAATGGCCGAGCCACTCGCCGCCAGTCGTATTCGATGCCGCTGGAGTTGATCAGCGCCGCGCCGTGCACCACGCAGGTTTGCGTCTCGCCACGGCGACGGATGCGGATATTCACCCCGCCGACCGATGAAGGCTCCAACCCTTTGAACGATGCAGCATGAATCCGCAACCGCCGTTCCCCGTGCAGCCGCGCCACCAACTCGGCACTCAACGGCGGCGAGCGATGGTGATGGCTTTCCCACCACGGCCGCACATGCCGTACAAACTGCCGACGCTGCACATCCGTCGCCTGGCTCCACAACCGCCCGATGTGCGCCCGCACGGTGTCGAGTGGCGCTTGCCAGTCGATGCCCTGGGCGATGGCGTCGTGGCACTGCCGACGCAGTTCGCGCATCAGCTGACGCGGCGTGCGAATGCTGTGATCCTCGGCCAAGAAATCGGCCCAGGCCGGAGGCTGTCGCCGCACATGCGGCAGCAGCCCATGACGGGAAAACACTTCGATCGGCCCGCGATGCCCGGCCTGTTCCAGTGACACCACGGCATCGACCATGGTCAGTCCCGAGCCGATGATCAGCACCGTTGACTGCGGATCGAGCTGACGCATGGCGGTCACATCCCATGGGTCGAGCGCCGCTGCGTTCAAGCCGCTGGATTCGGTTTGCGGCGTGCGCGCGGCGGCGAACATGCCAGTGGCCAGCACCGCATAGGCGCCTTGCAAACGCTGGCCATCGTTCAAGGTCAGGCGCACCGAATCGATATCGGTCTGCACATCGACCACTTCCGCGCGCACATGCTCCACCGTCGAACCGTACCGCGCGCCCACCACCTGCGCCTCGGCCAAACGCTGCTGCACATAAACGCCAAACAGCCCGCGCGGCGGAAACAGCTCACTGATCGGTACATGCTGCTGATCCGACTCCGGCCAACCGCCGGCCGCAATGTACTCGGCCAGCCAGTGGGTCAAATCATCAGCGTTGTCAGGATCGATGCTCATCCGCGCCGCGTTGCCGTTGAGCGTATGGCCCAACTCCACCGCGCTGTACGCTTCGCCCCGACCAAGTTCGGCGCGAGGTTCGATCACCAGCACCTGACGCTTGCCCGGCAAACGCAACAACTGCGCCGCCAGCATCGCGCCGCTGAGGCCGCCGCCGATGATCAGGATGTCTGCGTGGCGGATGGCGGGAGTCAACTGTGCGCCTGGTGTTTCAGTCATGGCGTTCTCACGGATCCATTGAGGCGTATTTGCGCCACATTAGTAGTTTGCTCGGCGAACAGTCAGATCACCACATTACGCACAAACCGCGCCGCCACCGCCCCATCATTGCGATAGGAATGGGGTTGATTGCTGGCGAACATGAAGAACTCACCGGCCGCGATTTTCTGCAGTTGGTCGCCGAGCATCAGGGTCAGGCAGCCTTCGAACACATAGAGCTGTTCGCTCCAGCCTTCCGCATCCGGCTCCGAAGGGTAATGTTCGCCCGGTTCGAGGCGCCATTCCCACAGTTCAACTTCGCGGGTGGCGGTGGCTTTAGACAATAGCACCGCTTTACTGCCCGGGATGGTGCCAGCCCAGGCCAGTTCGTTGATGCGGCTCGGGTCGCGGGCATCCGGGGCCTGGATCAGATCGCTGAAGGCCACGTCCAGCGCTTCGGCCACGCGGTCGAGGGTGGTCAGGCTGACGTTCTTCTCGCCGGCCTCGATGGCCACCAGCATCCGGCGGCTGACCCCGGACTTTTCAGCCAGGGCGGTCTGGCTCATGTCGGCGGCGTGGCGCAGACGTCTAACGTTCTGGCTAACGTGCTGGAGAACCGACGCCCGCTGGGTGGAATCTTTGTGCACTATATTGCTCACTTGGTGGTGTTGCGCAGTATACTGCCCAACTTCCGGCGCATTGTGCGTCTCCCTCAGGTAGCGCGCAAGGTCATGACGTCGGTGAACTCCTCCCCTGCTTCCTCCCGTTTCTCACGGTTCAGCAAAGCTGAGTGCGTGTTGGTGCTGATCACCATGGTCTGGGGCGGGACCTTTTTGCTGGTGCAGCATGCAATGACCGTCAGCGGGCCGATGTTTTTCGTCGGCCTGCGTTTTGCCGCGGCAGCGATTATCGTTGCCCTGTTCTCCTGGCGTCATCTGCGCGAACTGACCCTGTTCGAACTCAAGGCCGGGGCGTTTATCGGCGTGGCGATCATGCTCGGTTACGGCTTGCAGACCGTGGGTTTGCAGACAATTCCCAGCAGTCAGTCGGCGTTTATTACCGCGCTGTATGTGCCGTTCGTGCCGTTGCTGCAATGGCTGGTGCTGGGTCGGCGGCCGGGCTTGATGCCAAGCATCGGGATCATGCTGGCCTTTACCGGGTTGATGCTGCTGTCGGGACCGGCCGGCGCTTCGTTCAATTTCAGCCCAGGTGAAATTGCCACATTGATCAGCGCCGTGGCGATTGCGGCGGAGATCATTCTGATCAGCACCTATGCCGGCCAGGTCGACGTGCGCCGGGTGACGGTGGTGCAACTGGCGGTGACTTCAGTGCTGGCGTTTCTGATGGTGGTGCCGACTCAGGAAGTGATTCCGGGGTTCTCCTGGTTATTGTTGTGCAGCGCATTGGGGCTGGGCGCGGCGAGTGCGGCGATTCAGGTGGCGATGAACTGGGCGCAGAAGAGTGTTTCGCCGACGCGGGCAACGCTCATCTATGCCGGGGAGCCGGTGTGGGCCGGGATTGTCGGGCGGATTGCCGGGGAACGGTTGCCGGCGATTGCGTTGGTGGGGGCGGGATTGATTGTGGCGGCGGTGATTGTCAGTGAGTTGAAGACCAAGGATAAAGCGGTTCTTGAGGTTGAGGACGATCTGGATCGCGAAGCCGAGCACTGATCGTTCCCACGCGGGAGTGTGGGAACGATCGATAGCGATCTGAAACAAGGAAAAACAGGAATTTTCCACGCACTTTGTAGGATTCTGCGACAGCTTGGCGTTTGGTGATCGGGGAGCTGGCACGTATGATGCTTCACAAACTTCCGCAGATTAGAAGCCTATGTCCCTGATAGTTCTACTGCTTCTGCCTTTTATCGGCAGCTGTCTGGCAGCCTTGCTGCCGCACAACGCGCGTAATACCGAATCGCTGTTGGCTGGCCTGGTTGCCCTGATCGGCACCGTCCAGGTCGCCCTCTTGTACCCGCAAATCGCCCATGGCGGCGTGATCCGCGAAGAATTCTTCTGGCTACCGAGCCTGGGCCTCAACTTCGTTCTGCGCATGGACGGTTTCGCCTGGCTGTTCTCGATGCTGGTGCTGGGCATCGGCACGCTGGTTTCTCTGTACGCCCGTTATTACATGTCACCAGACGATCCGGTGCCGCGTTTTTTCGCGTTTTTCCTGGCGTTCATGGGCGCCATGCTGGGGTTGGTGATCTCCGGCAATCTCATCCAGATCGTGTTTTTCTGGGAGCTGACCAGCCTCTTTTCATTCCTGTTGATCGGCTACTGGCACCACCGCGCCGATGCGCGACGTGGCGCCTATATGGCGTTGATGGTCACCGGGGCCGGTGGCTTGTGTTTGCTGGCGGGGGTCATGCTGCTCGGCCATGCGGTCGGCAGCTATGACCTGGACAAGGTTCTGGCCGCCGGCGATCTGATTCGCGCACATGCCCTCTACCCTATTCTGCTTCCCCTGATCCTGATCGGCGCCTTGAGCAAAAGCGCGCAGTTCCCCTTCCACTTCTGGCTGCCCCACGCCATGGCGGCGCCGACACCGGTTTCGGCGTATCTGCACTCGGCGACCATGGTCAAGGCCGGGGTCTTCCTGCTCGCACGCCTGTGGCCGTCGCTGTCCGGCAGTGAAGAATGGTTCTACATCGTCAGCGGGGCCGGGGCCTGCACGCTGTTGATCGGCGCTTACTGCGCGATGTTTCAGAACGACCTCAAGGGCCTGCTGGCTTACTCGACCATCAGCCACCTGGGCCTGATCACCCTGCTGCTGGGCCTGAACAGTCCGCTGGCCGCCGTCGCCGCGGTGTTCCACATTCTCAACCACGCCACGTTCAAGGCCTCGCTGTTCATGGCCGCCGGGATCATCGACCACGAGAGCGGAACCCGGGACATTCGCAAACTCAGCGGCCTGATCAAACTGATCCCGTTCACCGCCACACTCGCCATGGTCGCCAGCGCGTCGATGGCCGGCGTACCGCTGCTCAACGGTTTCCTGTCGAAAGAGATGTTCTTCGCCGAAACCGTGTTCATCAACGCCACGGCCTGGATCGAGATGACCCTTCCGATCGTCGCGACCATCGCCGGGACGTTCAGCGTGGCCTACTCCCTGCGCTTCACCGTCGACGTGTTCTTCGGCCCAACCGCCACCGACCTGCCGCACACCCCGCACGAACCGCCACGCTGGATGCGCGCGCCGGTGGAATTGCTGGTGTTCACCTGTCTGGTGGTGGGGATCTTCCCCGCTCAAGTGGTTGGCCCGTTGCTCGCGGCGGCGGCATTGCCGGTGGTGGGCGGCACGCTGCCCGAGTACAGCCTGGCGATCTGGCATGGCTGGAACGCGCCGATGATCATGAGCCTGATCGCCATGTCCGGCGGCATCATGCTCTATTTACTGCTGCGCAATCAGCTCAAGCGCGGGCGCTTCACGCACCCACCGGTGATCAGCCACTTCAACGGCAAGCGCCTGTTCGAGCGCAGCCTGGTGATCATGATGCGCCTGGCCCGTCGCCTGGAGCGGCGGATCAGCACCCGGCGCCTGCAAACCCAACTGTTTCTGGTGGTGCTCGCCGCCGTGCTGGCTGGATTGATCCCGATGCTGCACAGCAGCCTGAGCTGGGGCGACCGGCCGAAAATCCAGGGCTCGATCGTGTTCGTGATCCTCTGGCTGCTGGCGATTGCTTGCGCCCTCGGCGCGGCGTGGCAAGCCAAGTATCACCGACTCGCGGCCCTGACCATGGTCAGCGTCTGCGGCCTGATGACCTGCGTGACCTTCGTCTGGTTCTCGGCACCGGACCTGGCCCTGACGCAATTGGCAGTGGAAGTGGTGACCACGGTATTGATCCTCCTCGGTCTGCGCTGGCTGCCGCGCCGGATCGAAGAGGTCTCGCCGTTGCCGAGCAGCCGACGCAAGGCACGCATCCGCCGTATCCGCGACTTGTTGCTGTCGATCATGGTCGGAGGCGGCATGGCGCTGCTGTCCTACGCGATGCTGACCCGCCAGACGCCCAACGACATTTCCTCGTTCTACCTCAGTCGCGCCCTGCCCGAAGGCGGCGGCAGCAACGTGGTCAATGTGATGCTGGTGGACTTCCGTGGCTTCGACACCCTCGGCGAAATCACCGTGCTGGTGGCGGTGGCCCTGGCCGTGTTCGCCCTGCTGCGACGCTTCCGCCCGCCGAAAGAAAGCCTGCAACTGCCGGCCCAACAGCGTTTGCTGGCGCCCGACGTGGTCACCGACCTGGTCAACCCGCGTCACGCCAGCGACACCGCGCTCGGTTTCATGATGGTGCCGGCGGTGCTGGTGCGTCTGCTGCTGCCGATTGCGTTTGTGGTGTCGGTCTACCTGTTCATGCGCGGGCACAATCAACCCGGTGGCGGTTTCGTCGCCGGTCTGGTGATGTCGGTGGCGTTCATCCTGCAATACATGGTCGCCGGCACCCAGTGGGTCGAGGCACAAATGAGCCTGCGACCGCTGCGCTGGATGGGCACCGGGCTGCTGTTCGCCACGGTCACCGGGCTCGGGGCGATGGCGGCCGGGTATCCATTCCTCACCACCCACACCTGGCATTTCACACTGCCGCTGCTGGGCGACATTCACATCGCCAGTGCGTTGTTCTTCGATATCGGTGTGTACGCCGTGGTGGTCGGTTCGACCCTGTTGATCCTGACCGCCCTCGCCCACCAATCGGTACGCGGTCATAAAACCAGCGCGCAACCCAAGCCCGTGGCCAAAGCGACTGCCACGCAAGGAGCCATCTGATGGAAGAAGTCATCGCAATCGCCATCGGTGTGCTGGCCGCGTCTGGCGTATGGCTGATACTGCGGCCACGGACGTTCCAGGTGGTCATGGGCCTGTGCCTGCTGTCCTACGGCGTCAACCTGTTCATCTTCAGCATGGGCAGCCTGTTCATCGGCAAGGAGCCGAACATCAAGGACGGCGTACCTCAGGATTTACTGCACTACACCGACCCGCTGCCGCAAGCGTTGGTGCTGACCGCGATCGTCATCAGCTTCGCCATGACCGCGCTGTTCCTGGTGGTGCTGCTCGCCTCCCGGGGCCTGACCGGCACTGACCATGTGGATGGCCGGGAGCCTAAAGAATGAATCTGATGGCACACCTGATCGCTGCACCGATTCTGCTACCGCTGCTGACCGCCGCGGTGATGCTGATGCTGGGTGAGAAACACCGCCCGTTAAAGGCCAAAATCAATCTGTTCTCCAGCCTGCTGGGGCTGGGCATTGCCGTGATGTTGCTGCAATGGACGCAAACCACCGGCGTGCCCGGCTCCATCGGTGTGTACCTGCCGGGCAACTGGCAGGTGCCGTTCGGCATTGTGCTGGTGGTTGATCGTCTGTCGGCGCTGATGCTGGTGCTGACCGGGATCATCGGCGTCAGCGCCCTGCTGTTCGCCATGGCCCGCTGGGACGGCGCCGGTTCGAGTTTCCATGCGCTGTTCCAAATTCAGTTGATGGGCCTGTACGGCGCCTTCCTGACGGCAGACCTGTTCAACCTGTTCGTGTTTTTCGAAGTGCTGCTGGCCGCCTCTTACGGGCTGATGCTGCACGGTTCGGGCCGGGCGCGGGTGTCGTCGGGGCTGCATTACATCTCGATCAACCTGCTGGCCTCGTCGCTGTTTCTGATTGGCGCGGCGCTGATCTACGGCGTCACCGGCACGCTGAACATGGCCGACCTGGCGCTGAAAATCCCGCTGGTGCCGGAAGCCGATCGCGGCTTGCTGCATGCCGGCGCGGCGATTCTGGCGGTGGCGTTCCTGGCCAAGGCCGGGATGTGGCCGCTGAACTTCTGGCTGGTGCCGGCCTATTCCGCGGCCAGCGCGCCCGTGGCGGCGATGTTCGCGATCATGACCAAGGTCGGCGTCTACACCTTGCTACGCCTATGGACGCTGCTGTTCTCCGGGCAGGCCGGGGCATCCGCGTACTTCGGTGGCGACTGGCTGATCTACGGCGGCATGGCGACCATCGTCTGCGCCGCCGTGGCGATCCTCGCCGCGCAACGCCTGGAACGCATGGCCAGCCTGAGCATTCTGGTGTCGGCAGGGATTCTGTTGTCGGCCATCGGTTTCGCCCAGCCGAACCTGATTGGCGCGGCGCTGTTCTATCTGGTCAGTTCGACCCTGGCCTTGAGCGCGCTGTTCCTGCTGGCCGAACTGATCGAGCGCTCGCGTTCGGCCAACGAAATGCCGCTGTTCGATGACGGCGAGTTGTTGCCACGGCTCCTGGAATCCTTGCAGCCGCCCAAAGGCTTCAACCTCGATGACGAACGTAAAGCACTGGTCGGCCAGGTGATTCCCTGGACCATGGCTTTCCTCGGCTTGAGCTTCATCGCCTGCGCCCTGCTGATCATCGGTATGCCGCCGCTTTCCGGGTTTATCGGCAAACTCAGTTTGCTCAGCGCCCTGCTCAATCCGCTGGGGCTGGGTAGTGGCAGCGACGAACCGATATCGAATGGCGCGTGGGGTTTGCTCGCCCTGTTGATTCTGTCCGGGCTGGCCTCGCTGATCGCTTTCTCGCGTTTGGGAATCCAGCGTTTCTGGACCCCGCAAGAGCGGCCGTCGCCCTTGCTGCGGCGCCTGGAATGCGTGCCGATCGTCATTCTGCTGGGGCTGGGCGTTGCGCTGACATTCAAGGCCGAACCGCTGCTGCGCTATACCCAAGCGGCGGCCGATGCATTGAACAACCCGCAGCAATACGTGATGGCGGTGCTCGGCACCCGTGTGATTCCAGGCCCGCAAGCCAAGACAGCGCTGCTGGAGGTGCAACCATGAAGCGTCTGTTTCCTGCACCGTGGCTGTCGCTGGCGTTGTGGCTGCTGTGGCTGGTGCTGAACCTGTCGATGAGCCCCGGCAATCTACTGCTGGGCGCCATGCTGGGGTTCTGCGCACCGTTGATGATGCGCAAGCTGCGGCCGCTGCCGATCCGCATTCGTCGGCCTGGGGTGATCCTGCGTTTGTTCTTGCTGGTCGGGCGCGACGTGCTCGTGTCCAACCTCGCCGTGGCCTGGGGCGTGCTCAACGCGGGCCGTCGTGCGCCTCGCTCGCAGTTCATCAAGGTGCCGCTGGACTTGCGCGATGCCAACGGCCTGGCGGCGCTGTCGATGATCTGCACGGTGGTCCCCGGCACGGTCTGGTCGGAACTGGCGCTGGATCGCAGCATTCTGTTGCTGCACGTCTTCGATCTGGATGACAAAAACCAATTTATCCAGCACTTCAAGGCGACCTACGAGCGCCCCTTGATGGAGATCTTCGAATGAGCGCATTGCTGTCGAACGCGATCCTGCTGAGCCTGTTCATCTTTTCGGTGGCGATGATTCTGACCCTGATCCGGCTGTTCAAAGGCCCGTCGGCTCAGGACCGGGTTCTGGCGCTGGATTACCTGTACATCATCGCCATGCTGATGATGCTCACGCTGGGCATTCGTTATGCCAGTGACACTTACTTCGAGGCGGCGCTGCTGATCGCCCTGTTCGGCTTCGTCGGCTCGTTTGCCCTGGCCAAATTCCTGCTGCGTGGCGAGGTGATCGAATGAGGCCTGAACTGTCTCTATGGGTGGAAATTGCGGTGGCGATTCTGCTGGTGCTGAGCAGCCTGTTTACGCTGATCGGTGCGGTCGGGCTGTTGCGGATGAAGGATTATTTCCAGCGCATGCACCCGCCGGCGCTGGCCTCGACCTTGGGCGCGTGGTGCGTGGCACTGGCTTCGATCATTTACTTTTCGGCGCTCAAATCGACGCCGGTGCTACATGCCTGGCTGATTCCGATTCTGCTATCCATCACGGTGCCGGTGACCACGCTGCTGCTGGCCCGGGCGGCGCTGTTTCGCAAGCGCATGGCGGGGGATGATGTGCCGGCAGAGGTGAGTAGTCGGCGGACGGAAACGGGGAGTTAAATCCGCGGGTTTGTGTTGATTGATAGGGCATCTTCGCGGGCAAGCCTGTAGCGGTCCGACTTGCCCGCGAAGCTTTTCAGATCCAGGCCACTGCCAACAACCCCGCCCCCAACACCACACACAACGGCGAATAGGCCCATGTATCCAGCCGGGCAAACCTCGAGCCCTTCTCCTGCTTGAAGAACCCCACCAAATTCGAATCGCCGATCGCCCGGGCGAACATCAGCATCGCGATCGCGCTGATCACCCATTGCAACGACCAGTGATGCACTGTGGGCAGATACAGCCCGACCCGCAGGCACACCAGCATCGCGATCAGCAGTAAACCCACCGCCACCAGCAACGTGGCAAAGCCCGACGGTTTGAACGCCGGCCTTGATGCCCCACCGCCCTCCCCGGGCACTCGCGGCACCGCCGCCTCGCTGCCCCACTTGCCACCCGCAGCCCAGTACAGGTGGACCAGGCTGATCAATAAAAAGATTGCAGCAATCCATTGCGCGACCAAAAGGCTCATATTCAGACATCCAGCGTGAAATGTTGCAGCAGGATGAACTTCCTTACGCGTTTTTGTAAGGGTATTCACTATCGAACAGTCGCTCGGCTGCAAACGCGGTTAAAAGCGCTCCCCACGGGACCTATGTACACCCGAGATTTCCCGGTTGCACATAAACCGGTTTATTTCAGGGACGCAGCGACTTTGTCCGCTACATCCTTGGGCACCCAGGCCTGCCACACGTCCGGGTGCGCCTTCATGAACGCCTCCGCCGCTTGACGTGGCGGGGTATGTTTTTCGCTCATCTCAGCCAGGGCCTTATTCAACGCTTCGATCGGCAAATCGACCTTGCTGAAGAACTCGGCAATCTGCGGGTATTGTTTCTGGAATGGCGTGGACACGCCGATGGACAGCTTCGAGGGCAGCGAGCGAGTCGGTTTCGGATTGGGGTTGTCGGCGTCGGTCAGGGTTTTCCAGGCTTCGGCGTCGAACGGTGGTTCTTGCAACTGAATCAGCTTGAAACGGCCGAGCAACGGCGTCGGCGACCAGTAGTAGAACAGGACCGGTTTGCCACGACGAATCGACGAACTGATCTCTGCGTCCAGCGCCGCCCCCGAACCACTGCGAAAGTTCACATAGCTGTCGTCCAGCCCATACGCCTTGAGTTTCTGCTTGTTGACCACTTCCGACGTCCAGCCGATCGGGCTGTTGAGGAAGCGCCCCTTGCCCGGGGTTTCCGGGTCTTTGAACACGTCCTTGTAACGTGGCAGATCACTGATACTGCGCAGATCCGGCGCCAGCGGCTTGATGCCCTTGGCCGGGTCGCCCTTGATCACGTATTCCGGCACCCACCAGCCCTCGGTAGCGCCCTTGACCGTATCGCCCAGTGCCGCGACTTTGCCCTCCGCTTCAGCCTTGACCCAGACCGGGCTGCGACCGGCCCATTCTTCGCCAATGACCTGAATGTCATTGTTGGCCAGAGCGGTCTCCAGGGTAATGGTCGTCCCCGGCAAGGTGTCGGTCGGCAAGCCATAACCCTTCTCGACGATGATCCGCAGGATATCGGTGATCAGGCTGCCGCTTTCCCAGTTCAGGTCGGCGAAATGGATCGGCGCCTGGGCAGCGAATACCGGAACAGGTGAAGCCAATAAACCGAACGTGGCCAGGGTAGCGGCCAATAACCGTCGAAATCCCTTCATGCTTTTGCACCTCGTGCTGTTCACAGCAATAGCAGGATGGCCTGACAAAGAAGACCGCAAGCCTCTGAATACTCAGTCATCTGACTGTAGTTGAGGTTCCTGCTTTCGAGGGGTGAGGATTAATTTTCAGAAGGTTCCTGCAAGCGTGCAAGCTCTCTTCTGACCATGCTGGCGTACGCCGCCGGACGCAACAGGTAGATCTGTGACGCCACCCAACTCAGCCAGGTTCCCTGTAGAACGGCCTTTTGAGCCAACAGCCGCTGCGCCTCGGCGTGGGCACTGGCCTGGTTCTGTTCGTGGAAATCGGCGCGGGTCAGGGTCATTACTCGCTGGCCTTGAAGGTCACCAGTTCGCCCTTGCGCCACTTGGCGGCCTTGGCGGTCACGGCTTTCAGGGTTTTGGTCAGGCCTTCCTGCAATTGTTGATGGGCCGCGAACACCATCACCACGCTATGACCTTCCTTGAACACAATGCCGTGGCCGTCTGCGGTGGTCACGAACGCGTAATCCCCCAGCCCATACACCGTCAGTTTGATTTCGCGGAATTTGATGTCCAGCTTGCCGCCTTCGCGGCTGGGCAATACGGAGGCGCTGAAATGATCGCCGACCTTGAGCTTCAGCCCAGGCTTGTCGTCCACCACCAGCGCTGATTCGGTGTCGAGCTCGGCAATGTAAATGCCTTCAGCATTCTGTTCGGTGATGTAGACGAAACGTGACTGAAACTGCTTAACCAGCTTTGCGCGCAAATCACCGAGTACGAACAAAGCATGCATATCGAGATTACTTACTGCCAAGGAAACATCCCCACATCTGAAAATGACGCCGTACGCCGGAAACGCGCACAGCAGAAAAAGGCGGCAATGCCGAGGTATAGCCAAATGACCCGGGTCGAATCCTGGAATGAGCAGAGGGCCCATTCATCGCGAGGTTTGAGAAGATTACTGGAACATCCCTCACGTCGTCTTGCCTGGCGGTCGTCAGATGTTGAAGGAAAACGCTCTTCTGACGGCCAGATAAAACCGGATTACCAACTTTAGGGAAAAATCTCTTTAAAAGAAGCACTTTTCCGACATATCGCCAGTAAAAAATTGCTTTAGATGGGCATCAATCGCCAACCATTGATGGCGATTCTAGAGCAGCCATGCTCACCGAGACTACCCATAACAACGTACACACGTCGGTAAAACCACGAAAAGGACTTCATATGTGCACACTGACTCACTTTGCCCAGCCTCATACACGGCACACAAACGGCTCGTCTCCTCTGCATTCGAGGGTGTTCCGCCAGCAGGACTTCCTGCCTGAAGAGCGTCTGCTCCCACGCTTTCAGGTGATATTGGCCGGCAACGCCTTTTTCCACATCAGGGAAATATCCACCGGACGTGTAAGAGGTTTCCGCGGCAATCATAACGAAGCCTGCGCCCTTGCCCGTTCACTCGAGGCACGCAGCTGACTATTCACTTCCATGGACGTTTCGTCATGTCGGCGACTTAACTCAGCCGCCGGCAGGCAACTACTGCCATACTGCCCGCCCAATGAAACCCGTCCCCAGAGGCGGACGGCCTTCAACACAACAACTATTTCCAAGGGAAGACTGCTACGTGACGGAATTTGATATCGGTGAATTTTTTATCCGGGGCGAAGCCAGAGAGGTCGAAGGCGAATTCCAGGCAGTCATTATCATGCGCGCCAAACCGCCGTTGACCACTGTGACGTATCACCAGGTCGAAAAGGATCGCTGGTTCAAGACCGCGGATGTTGCGGCCGTCGCCGCCCTGGAAGCCGCGAAAGCCCTGAAGCTTGCCGTCGATGAAGGGGCATTGAAAGCCTGAGAAGGGTGTGGACGACGTTCAGGTACTAGCGGGGGCCAGCGCGACTAAACAGCCTGCATCCCGGCCTGAAGTGTCTGCGGCGTGCCAGCCTTGCACAGATAGCACGCCTTTTATCTCGATAACCGATCAGATCAGCTTGCGCTTGACCGCTTCATCCAGCGTGCTTTGGGTCAGGTGCTTGAGCACCGTGTCCCCACGTTCATTGAACGGCAAACCGACAATCAACAAAACCTGCATCCAGGTACGAGTGCTCTCCTGTTTGACGATTTTGCCCAACACGTTGCCTTCCCGATCCTTGAACACCGTTTCCAGCGTGAAGGTGTTGCTGAACGTTGTCGGGATCACGAAGAGCGTGAAGCCCGTCAGCCAGGCACTCGCAACATTCCCCTGCTCGTTATTGGTCAAAGTACTCGTCACGTACAGGCTCGAGTCGACCTTGTCTGTGGTCACGTTCTTGAACTGCCCGGACTCCTTGAAGGTTTCCAGCATGTTCTGTTCCACCAGCGCCGCATTGCCGACGCCACCCGACAGTTCGCCGTTGAACTGCTGCTGGGTGGTCACGTGCAGATACGCACTGGGCTTGTCCTGCCTGGCTTGCGCTGGCGGCCATTGGTCCAACGGCGCCAACTCATGCTGGGAGTAGGAAATACAACCTGTCAGGGAGCTGCCGACCAAAAGCAGCAAAACCAGAAGATATTTATTCATGTGCAGCCAGTTCCTTTGACGGAGTACGCAGTTGAGGGGTGGCACTGGCCAGCAATTGGGCGATCAGATCGCGCAACTGGGAACCACCCAGACGCGGATTGAGGTAGTCGGCGTTCCACATGCCGACATTTTTGTCGAGCTTGACTTGCTCGACCGACCTGGCCAGTTGCTTGCCCTGACGGTCTTCGATGATCAGTTCGCCGGCGAGGTCGTATTTGTCGACGTAAATCGGCCCATCAACCCAAATCCAGATAGTCAGCGTTACCAGCGCACCGGGGATGTAAGCCGGATGCATGGTACGTTTGCCTGCCAGTGAGGTCAGGTTGAACTTGAGCACAACGTCGTCTTCGCCCGCCTTGGCCGGGAACACCACCACTCGCTTGAAGTAATCGCTTTTATCGACATAGGCGCTGACCTGCTCGGTCAGTTGTCGGCTGCCGGCGACACGCACCTTGTCATCCAGCTCAGGGGCGGAAATCACCACGTCACTGATCTGGGCACTGCGATCGAGGGTGGACGGCGCGGGGTTCAAGGGCTCACCAATGGGACCCAGCGGCGTGAAAGACACACAACCGGTCAATGACAGGCCAAGTGCAATGGCCATCAGATAAACAAGACGCTTCACTGCTTACATCCTTTTCATGCGGGATCGGAGGAGGATCGGTTCGAAAGAGATCACGCAACGGATGGGCAGATCAGCACCGCAAAGCGCTGAAGCCGGGGACGACGACATCCATGTACGGACACTTTGAATGGCGGCTTGGTGACGCCAAAAACGCGACGGCATCGTAAGCGCTGGAACAACGACAGGCAATAGCTTATCGCCATCATTGGTGGCGAATCCGGAAAAAGCTGCTAAAACCCTATCGAACTCTTGGCGCGACGAATTATCTGCAAGGAGATGAAGATGGATTCACCCACACATGATTTGAAAGGCCTGTTCGACCAGCTCGGTCTGGACTCGAGCGAGAAGGCCATCGACGATTTCATTGCCCGTCATTCCCCCTTGGCCGATGACAAGAAACTCATCGAAGCCGAGTTCTGGACCCCGCAACAAGCCGGCTTCCTCAAGGAACAACTGCGTGAAGACGCCGATTGGGCGCACGTGGTCGACAACCTGAACCTGCGCATGCACCAGATCCACTAACCCGGGCTAAATGCAGGCTGTCGTGCATTTCGGCACCCAAGCGGCCGGTAATCGACTGAGCTCTCAGCGAGGACTTTCCGGCTTGTAACCCAGGCGCAAACCACCCCAATGCCGGCCCTTGAGCATGATCGGTACCGACAGGTCGTGCATCAGTTCACCGGTGTCGCGGGTGTAAGTCTGCAACAGCACGGCCTGTTGATGGCTGCCACAGCGGATCCCGGTGCGGTCGGCGAATTTGCGCTTGGTGCGGTTTTGCAACGTATCGACCTGCACATCACCGGTCAGCGGTTTACTGAACACGGTGTTGTGGGTCGGCACATAACCCTGCTGCGTGCAGGCGATGGCGAACACCAGGCCTTCATGGCGCGGCAGCAATGGTTCCTGGATCGCCGGCAATACCTGATCGGTGTAGCGGTCGAAGCGGGTCTGGTATTTGGCCGGGCTGGTGTTGGGGATCGCCTGGTAATTGCGATCAAACAGGTCATCGAGACTGATCCGGCCCTGATCGATATCCGCTTCAAAACGCGCCGCAATCTGACTCGCGCCTTCGCGGGCCAGGTCGTAAATTCGCTGGTGATAGTCATCCAGTCCAACTTCGGCCAGGCGTTCGCTGATGGTTTCGGCCTGCCCTTCCATTTGCACCGCTGCCTGGGCGAGCCGCTGGGTCTGCTGGTCGCTGATCGCCAGATCGCTACGCATCTGTTCGATGGCGTGGAACAGACTGTCGAGCTGTTCGCGGTTGGTGTCCGCGCCTTGAGCGATTTCCCCGACCTGTCTTTCGACGCCGGCGGCCAGGCGCGCGATATTTTCCAGGTGCTGCCCGGTGTGCTCGACTTGGGCGACGCCGGTATTCAGATCGCTCGCCAGTTGACGAATCTGTTCCACCACTTGCGCGGTGCGTTGCTGAATGTCGGCGACCATCTCCCCGACTTCACCGGTCGCGGTCGCCGTGCGCGCGGCCAGCCCCCGAACCTCATCGGCCACCACTGCAAAACCACGACCGTGCTCGCCGGCCCGCGCCGCTTCGATGGCCGCGTTCAGTGCCAACAAATTAGTCTGGCTGGCGATGGACTGGATCACCAGCGTGACCCGCTGGATATCGTCACTGCGCAAGCTCAGGGCTTCGATCAGCTCACGGCTGCTGCTGGCACGCTGACTGAGTTGATGCATGCGCGCAATCGACTCGACCAGTTCCGTGCGCCCTGCTGCGCTGCTCTGATGGGCTTCACTGGCCGCGCTCAAGGCTTCCCGACTGAGTGTTGACGTAGCGTGTTCGGTGGTGATCATCACTTCGGCGCTGCTGACAATCTGCGCCGCGGCGTTGAGCTGCGATTGCAGCTTGTCCGCCAGTTGCTTGACCGAATAGGCCACGCCGGCGGCCGACAATGCGTTATGACTGGTGGTGTAGGAGAGATCGCGAGTCAATTCGGCGATGGCGCTGGAACTGTCCGCGGGGGTTGCATCAGGGAGAGTGCGCGAGCGCAGACGCGGCAGCCAGATAATCAGCACGGCCAATGGCAGGCCAAGGTAAAGCGACCAGCCAGCCAATGCCATGCCGCACAGCAATAGCATCAGGGCGATGCTTTGCAGGGTCGGCGTCAGCCAAAGGTTTTTCGGCAAAAGTACTGGTGCAGGCATTGCCTCAACCAGAGATCCGTCCCTCGTCATCTTCGTCACCCCACGCGTCTTCTAGTTGTTGTGATCGCATTAAACGCCACTACAAAGCCATTATCCATGGTCCGTTAGTAGTGGGCGTTGCAGCAGATCAATAGAAGTGCGCGAGATTTTTCGGGCGACAAAAAGCTTCGCGGGCAAGCCTCGCTCCTACAGACATCTGTAGGAGCGAGGCTTGCCCGCGATGGGGGCGCTACTGAATCAGGCCTGACGCTGGTGCTTGTCGATCTGCTCGTGACGCTCTTGAGCTTCGATGCAGTACTTGGTGGTCGGGCTGATCAGCAGGCGTTTCAGGCCGATGGCCTCGCCGCTGTCGTCGCACCAGCCAAAGCTGTCTTCCTTGATGCGTTCCAGGGCCTGCTCCAACTGAGGTAGCATGCGCTGGTCGCGATCGATCGCGTTCACCAGCCAGGTGCGCTCTTCTTCGACGGAAGCCGCGTCAGCCGGATCGGCCGGGGTGTCCAGGCTCTCGATGGCGATGCGATTCTGCTCGATGCGCTCATGGGTTTCGACTTTCATGTTCTGCAACAGCTCGGAGAAAAAAGCATGTTGCTCGGCATTCATGTAGTCATCCGCCGGCATGGCCAGCAACTTGTCCTTTGTCATTGATATCTCTATAAAAAAACGTGCATTAAGGCGAATTAGGGAGCGATCCGTTGAACCTGAAGCGGTCATTGGAAAGGCGCCGTTTATTCCAAGCGCCACCCGGCACTCAATTTACGAGGGGCGGCAGTCTAAGGCCCACTTGAGGCCTCAGCAACTGAAAAGACAGCAAATCTGTCCGACAAAGCCCTGAAAGTGCGCTAGGACAGGCTTTGAGGCGCTTATCGGAGTGCGTTTATAGCAAGAAATTCAGTCGAGCGGCTGTATATAGAAGACAAACGGCTGCGCCACGCGGGTCAGGCGTGGCGCATTTTTGCGTTTAGTCCGGCTTCAGCGCTTGAGTTTGCGCTTGTTGCGGTATTGGTCGATGACCACCGCCACCACAATAATCAGCCCCTTGATGATGTCTTGAATATAAGCATCAACGCCGACAAAGGTAAAGCCGCTGGCCATGACCCCGAGGATCAACGCGCCGATCACGGTGCCGGTGATCCTCCCTACGCCACCGGCCAGGCTGGTGCCGCCGATGACCGCCGCGGCAATCGCGTCCAGTTCATAAGACATGCCCATCCCGGCCTGCCCGGTCGCGGCCCGTGCCGACGCCACCACCCCAGCCAGGCCCGCAAGCAACCCGGCGATGCTGTAGACGATCACCAGATGCCGCTTGACGTTGATCCCGGAGGTGCGCGCCGCCTGCATGTTGCCGCCAATGGCGTAGGTGTATTTGCCGTACTTGGTGTAGCGCAGGGCGATGTGGAAGATCACCGCCGCCACCAGAAAGATGATCACCGGCATCGCGCCGTGTCCGATGGCCGTGTAGGAATCCGAGAGCATGCTCACCGGCTGACCCTCGGTGTAGTAGCGTGCCAGGCCGCGGGCCGAAACCATCATGCCGAGGGTGGCAATGAACGGTGGAATCCCGGTGATCGCAATGATGCTGCCGTTGATCGCCCCCGCCAGCAATCCCACCCCAAGCCCGACGATCACTGGAATCCACACCGGCAAGTCAGTCAGGGACGGAAACACCGCCCGGGCAAAGTCCGAGGTCTGTGCCAGGCTGGCGGCAATCATCGCCGACAGCGCCAGCACCGAACCGGAAGACAGGTCGATACCGGTGGTGATGATGACCTGGGTCACGCCGATCGCCAGCAGGCCGATGATCGATACTTGCAGGATCATCAGCACCAGACGCTGAGAGTTCATCAGGAAGCTCTGGTCCCGCACGATCCAGCCGAACATTTCGAAGACCAGGCCGATACCGATCAGCACCAGGAAAATACTCAACTCGGTCGGAAGGCGCCGGCGACTCTTGACCGGTGCCACTGCAGGCTTGTTTTCCAGTATCGCGTTCATAACCACTCACCTTTCTATTACATCGCGACGGCAGCCATGGCTACCGCCAGCATCCATTAGTGAACCGCGGACATACCCGAGGCCAGTTGCATTACCCGTTCCTGGGTCGCTTCGCTGCGGTCGAGGGTGCCCATCAGGTCGCCCTCGTGCATGACCATGACCCGGTCGCTCATGCCCAGCACCTCCGGCAGTTCCGAGGAAATCATGATCACCGCCATGCCTTCGCTGGCGAGGTAGGAAATAAGCCGGTATATCTCGGCCTTGGCGCCGACATCGATGCCCCGGGTCGGCTCGTCGAGAATCAGGATGCGTGGATTGGTCATCAACCAGCGCGCCAGCAAGGCCTTCTGCTGATTACCGCCAGACAGCGTGTCGATGCACTGCTCCAGCGACGGCGTTTTCACCCGCAGCTTCTTGCACATGTCTTCACACAACGCTCGCAGGGCTTTCTGCTGGATGAAGCCGTTGCCGACGTAATGGGGCAAGACTGCCATTTCCATGTTCTCCAGCACCGACAGGCACGGGAACAGGCCACTGAGCTTGCGATCTTCAGTCAACAGCGCGAAGCCCTTCTCGATCGCCATGTGCGGATCGCTGATGCGCACCACTTCCCCGTCGAGGCGGATTTCACCGCCGTCGCTTGGGGTGATGCCGAAAATAGCTTCGGCGACATTGGTCCGCCCTGAACCCATCAACCCGGCGATGCCAAGGATCTCCCCGGCATGCAGGTCGAAGGAGACATCCTTGAAAATGCCGTCCAGCTTGAGGTCGCGTACCGACAGCAACAGATCGCCGATCGGTTTCTCGCGCACCGGGAACAACTGGCTCAGTTCGCGACCGACCATCATCGAAATCAGGCTGTCGCCGTCCATGCTGTCGGCCCGTTGCAGGCCGATGTAGGCGCCGTCGCGGAACACCGCCACTTCATCGGCGATGGTGAACACTTCGTTCATTTTGTGAGTGATGTAGATGATGCCTTTGCCCTGGCTCTTGAGGTCGGCAATGATCGAGAACAGGTGGGCGACTTCCTTGTCGGTGATGGCCGAGGTCGGTTCGTCCATGATCAGGATGTCGGAGTCATAGGACACCGCCTTCGCGATCTCGACCATCTGCCGTTCGGCGATGCTCAGGTTACCCACCTGCTCTTCCGGGTCGAGATTAATCCGCAGGCGCTCCAGCAGCTTGGCGGTGCAGCGATGCATTTCGCGGTGGTCGATCATGTGCAGGCCATTGAGCTGCTCACGGCCGATCCAGATGTTCTCGGCGATGCTCATGTGCGGCATCAGGTTGAGCTCCTGGTGGATCATCGCGATCCCGGCCTGGAGCGCAGCCAGGGGTGTATCAAAGACCACCGGTTTGCCCCGCAGGCGCAACTCGCCGGCGTCCGGCTGGTAGATGCCGGCAATGATTTTCATCAGGGTGGACTTGCCAGCGCCGTTCTCGCCCATCAGCGCCAGCACGGAACCGGGACGCACCCGCAGCTGTACGTCGGACAAGGCCACCACACCGGGAAAACCCTTGCTGACGTTGATGATCTCCAGCAGGTACGGCTCATCGACAGGTGTTGCGGTTGGCTGGATACCCACCAACGGGGTGCTCGAAGCAGTCGCTGAAGCGAACATGATCAGGTACTCCATCAGCAAGGTCGCATCGCAACCTTGCGTGCTTATTGTTGTTATCGAACGGAGGGACTATTTGAACTGGTCAACGTTTTGCAAGGTGATCAAGCGATACGGCACCCACACCGCCTGCTCGACCGGCTCGTTCCTGGCCATTTTCACCGCGGTGTCGATCGAACCGTCCGCCTGCCCCTTGGCATCCTGGAACACCGAGACCAGCAGAGAGCCCTTCTTCACCGCGTTCAAACCATCGGGCGTACCGTCGACACCGGCGATCAGCACACTGCCTTTGGCGACGCCCGCCTGTTGCAAGGCCATGGCCGCACCGATCGCCATCTCGTCGTTGTTGGAGACGACCGCGTCGAATTTGCGGCCCTGGGTCAGCCAGTCGTTGACCAGGGTCATGCCCTTGTCCCGCAACCAGATGCCGCTCTGCTCTTGCTCGATCTTGATGTTCGGGTACTTGGTCAGCACCTCTTTTACGCCCTTGGTGCGGTTGGTGGTGGAGTTGTTGGCCAAATCACCGAGCAGAATCACGATGTCGCCCTTGCCGCCCATTTTTTCCGCCAGGTACTGCATCTGCATCTGACCGGCCTCCAGATCGTTGGAGGCGACAGTAACCACGCCTTTGGGCAGGTTCAGGTCATCGGGACGACGATTGACGTACACCAGCGGAATGCCGGCCTTGACCGCCGCTTCGGTGATTTTTTTGGTGGCGGCGGTATCCACCGGGTTGACCACAATGGCATCGACTTTCTGGCTGATGAAGCTTTCGACCTGGCTCAACTGCTTGACCACATCGCTGCGGGCGTCTTCGAACTGCAGCTTGACGCCTTCCGGATAGGACTTGGCTTTGGTGTCCATGGACTCACGCAGGTAAGTCAGCCAGGTGTCATCGAACTGCGACATGCTGACGCCGATCTTCATGTCCGCGAGTGCGGCACCGCTGGCGAGCATCAGGGACAAGGCGAGCGAGGCGAAACGGATCTTGGTCTTCATGAAAGGTCTTTCTCCACATTCTTGTTGGTTTTATGGATAAGGCGTGACGATTTCAGTAAGCGGGCAAGCGGACTATCGGCGCTCCCGGAATGCAGCAGACCAGGGCGCCCTTGCGTTCGACGCAAAGCAAACGGGAGACGGAATGAAACGAGACGCGAGGCAGGTCACAAGAGAGGTGCAGCGCGGAACGTAAAGCATGCAAAGCAGAGTTGAAGGTTTTCATCGACGGTACCTGGCTTTGTTTCTTGTTTTTGGTGCGTCTTTCACTCGTTCAAGGCCTGCTTGAGCGTGATCGGACGTTGATAGTCGGCAACCTGGAAACGACTTTATTGGAAAATAATTTCTATATCAACTCATTTTAGAATTTTATTCTGATTTTATTCCATGGCTTTCAAATGGGCTCAATGCCACCACTTGATGGCGCTCGAAACTGAGCCGCGCAGCGTCTAGCACGCGGGTGGTCGCCAGTGCATCACGGGCCTCGACCGGCAGTGGGCCACCGCTCTGTAACGCGGTTTGTAGCTGTAAATAGAACTGATTCCAGCAACCACGCTCGGACGGCACCCGCTCACGCACCTCACCCTGTTCGAAACAGCCCCAGCGACGGTGTTCCTCGACGCCCCAGCGCTCGCCTTCGGATTTCGGCGTAAGCCCGGCGAGAGTCGACGCCTCCTGCCCGTCCAAACCATCGACGCTGTAGCAGCCCTGGGTGCCGGTCACGCGAAAGCGCGGGCCGGGGGTGTTTTGCAGGCAACTGCCGCCCAGGTGCGAGATCACGCCGTTGGCATGGGTCAGGGACATAAAGAAGCCGTTGTCGAAGGGCTGGCCTTTTTCGAGGTAATCCAGTTCCGCGTAGACCCGGGTGACGGGGCCGAACAAGAGTAGCGCCTGATCCACCAGGTGGCTGCCCAGATCTCGCAGGAAACCGCCGCCGCTGCCGTTGTTCACCGACTGCGGCGAATAGCGCTCGATCCGCGATTCGAAACGGGTGACCTGACCCAGGGCACCGGTCTCAATGAGTTTGCGCACGGTGAGAAAGTCCGAGTCCCAGCGTCGGTTCTGGTAGACGCTCAGTTGCACGCCTTGGCGCTCGGCCATAGTTATCAGGGTTTGCGCCTGTTGTGCATCAGCAGCGAACGGCTTGTCGCTGACCACCGCCACCTCGTGTTCGATGGCGTCGAGCACCAGCGCCGGGCGACCTTTGAGCGGTGTGGAGATCACCAGCACATCGACCCCGGCTTCGACCAGTTGGCCGATGCTGTCGAAGGCTGGTACGCCGGGATGTTCCGCCGCCAGCAGTTGTCGGCGCTCGGCAGAACGGGTGACCACGCCCACGAAGGTCGCCGCCGGCAAACTGCTGATCAGCGGAGCATGGAAAAACCGGCCGCCATGGCCGTAACCGACAAGTCCGATACGCATGAAAGTATTCTCCTTATATGATCGTTGCCGCCATGGACGCTCTGCGTCCGCTTTGTGACGCGGAGCGTCACGGGATGCATTCCCACGCGGAGCGTGGGAACGATCGGCTACAGGTTTTGTGTAGGTCGGTCAGCGGCAGAGTTCGCTTTTGACGCGTTCGAGCACCCGGGGCGACAGTTCGATGTGTTCGTAACCGAGCTCGGCGACCTTGTCGACCATCTTGCCCAGGGACAGGTTGCGGTACATGTAGGGGTCTAGTGCGATGCGCATGTTTTTTTGTTCTCCTTAACCTTACGCTGATCGTTCCCACGCTCTGCGTGGTAATGCATCAATGGACGCTCTGCGTCCGCTTTTGGGACGCGGAGCGTCCCGGAGCGTGGGAACGATCATTACGAGGGTTAGCCGTAGAAGCGGGGGCGGTCTGGCAGGCCGACTTTTACGATCTGGCCACTGTTCTGCGCTTCGATGCAGGCATCAGCTGCCACCGCCGCCGCGAAACCATCCCATGCCGACGGTCCGCCGACCTGCCCGGCCCGTACACCGTCGATAAACGCCTGCAACTCGACGTCATATGCGGCGATGAACCGGTCCTTCCAGTCCATCAGAATCGCATTGGACAGCTTCGCCCCGCTGCGCAACTGAACCTGCGACGGTTCCGGCAGTTTGGCGATGCCGGTCTCCCCCACCACTTCGCACTGGATGTCGTAGCCGTACTGGCAGTTGACGAACACTTCAACGTCGATGCGCGTGCCCTTGGCGGTTTCCAGCAGCACGATCTGCGGGTCTTTCAAATGAGCGTGGGCCTTGCTGGTCTTGCGCGGGAACACCACTTGTACCGACACATAATCGTCGTCGAGCAACCAGCGCAACACGTCCAGTTCATGGATCAGCGTGTCGGTGATCGCCATGTCGGTCTTATAGTTTTCACCCACGGTCGGGTTGCGGTGGGCGCAATGCAGCATCAACGGCTCGCCGATCTGGCCGCTGTCGATCACTGCTTTCAACGCCCGATAACCTTCATCGTACGGGCGCATGAAACCGACCTGCACCAGCCGTTTGCCGTGGGCCACTTCGGCCTCGACGATCTTGCGGCAGCCTTCGGCGGTGACCGCCAGCGGCTTCTCGCAGAACACCGGTTTGCCGGCGGCAATCGCCGCCAGCACGAATTCTTCGTGGCTCGGGCCCCAGGAGGTGACGAGGATCGCCTCGACTTCCGGCGCCTTGATCAGCGCATGGCCGTCGGGATAGACCTCGGCAGTCAGTTTCAGATCGGAAACGACCTTGGCCGCTTGCTGCAAATTGATGTCGGTGACCGCGACGACCTGGCTGTTGAGCAAGGTCTGGCTGCAACGACGGATGTGATCCTGGCCGATGGCCCCGGTGCCGATAACTCCAAGCTTCAAAGACATTTAAAGACTCCCAGATTTGTTGTTCGTTTCGGGCAATCAGTATTGACGGGCCTTGGCCAGTCGCTCATTGAGGGTCTTGGCCACCGCGTCGGTGCGGGCGCTGGTGGAGACTTGCGCCACGCCGACCCGCCACCACGACAGGTATTTGTGAATCATGGTTTTTGGCAGGACCTTGATATCGATGAGCGTCGACACCGTCTGCAACCGCGCATCCGCCAACGCAGCTTGCAACGCTTCAACGGTGTTCACCTTGTAAGTCTTGCAGCCGTAAGCCGCCGCGCTCATGGCGAAATCCACCGGTACGAAACCGCCATCGAGCTTGCCGGTTTCCGGATTACGGAAACGGAACTCGGTGCCGAAGCTGTCCATGCCGTGTTCCATTTGCAGGTTGTTGATGCAGCCGAAGGTCATGTTGTCCAGCAGCACCACGTTGATCTTGCGTCGCTCCTGGATCGAGGTTGCCAGTTCCGAGTGCAGCATCATGTAGGAGCCGTCGCCTACCAGTGCATAGACCTCGCGCTCAGGCTCAGCGAGCTTCACGCCCAGTGCGGCGTTCACCTCGTAACCCATGCACGAATAACCGTACTCGACGTGGTAGGTGTTCACGCCCTTGCTGCGCCAGCTGCGCTGCAAGTCACCGGGCAAACTGCCGGCGGCGGCGACGATCACGGCGTTATCGGCCAGGGTTTCGTTTAGCACACCAAGCACGCGGCTCTGGGTCAGGCAGGAACCGGTCAGCTCGATGAATTCGCGCAGCACCGCCGGGTCCATGTGGTCGTTGATTTCCGGGACGAAATCTTTCGCCTGGTATTCGACCTGATAAATTCGCTCGACTTCGTCATCCAGTTGCGCCTTGGCCTGGCGGGGTTGATCGCCCCAGCTCGAGCGGTAATCACCCAACGCTTCGGCCAGTGCCTGCAAACCGGTTTTGGCGTCTGCCAGCAGCTGCACACCGTCAAGTTTCAGGGCATCGCAGGGACTGATGTTGAGGTTGAGGAATTGCACATCCGGGTGTTTGAACAAGGACTTCGAAGCCGTAGTGAAGTCGCTGTAGCGAGTGCCGACCCCGATGATCAAATCAGCATCCTTGGCCAACAGGTTCGCCGCCAGGCAACCGGTTTCGCCGATCCCGCCGACGTTCAGCGGATGGCTGGACACCACCGCGCTCTTGCCTGCCTGGGTTTCAGCGAAAGGAATATCGAAGCGCTCGGCGAACGCCTGCAACGCGGCATTGGCGCCGGAATATTTGACCCCACCGCCGCAGATGATCAGCGGTTTGCGCTTGCCTTTAAACAGTGCCAAGGCATCACCGAGCATCGCTTCGGTGGCCGGACGGCGCTCGAGGCGGTGCACGCGTTTTTGCAGGAAGTAATCGGGATAGTCGTAAGCCTCGGCCTGCACGTCTTGCGGCAAGGCCAGGGTTACGGCGCCGGTTTCGGCGGGGTCGGTGAGCACGCGCATGGCGTGGATCGCCGCGGTCATCAGTTGCTCGGGACGGTTGATGCGGTCCCAGTATTTGCTCACGGCCTTGAACGCATCGTTGGTGCTGATGCTCAGGTCGTGGAACTGCTCGATCTGTTGCAACACCGGGTCCGGTTGGCGGCACGCATAAACGTCGCCGGGCAACAGCAGCAAGGGAATACGGTTGGCGGTGGCCGTCGCGGCAGCGGTCAGCATGTTCGCCGCGCCCGGGCCTACCGAAGAAGAACAGGCGTAGATCTTGCGCCGCAGGTGTTGCTTGGCGAAACCGATGGCGGCGTGGGCCATGCCTTGCTCGTTGCGGCCCTGATGGACGATCAGGTCGCCGCTGTCCTGTTCCAGGGCTTGCCCCAGCCCCAGCACGTTACCGTGGCCGAAAATGGTAAAGATCCCGGCGACGAATTTGCTCTGAACCCCATCGACTTCGATGTACTGGTTATCGAGGAATTTCACCAGGGCCTGGGCCATGGTCAGTCTTGTTGTGGTCATGCTTGCACCTTTTCCGTATGCAAATCCGATGTCAGCTCAGGGATTTCTGCAGGTGATCCATGCTCGCGCCGATCGCCGTCTGGATATCCGCCAGGCCATGGACACTGTCGGCGAACGGTTCGAAGGACAGGTAGCCGCTGTAGCCGGTAGCGAGCAGGGTTTCGATCTGCGCCGCGTTGCCGAGGATGTCGCCCTCGCCCACCAGCACCCGGTGGCCGTCGCGGATGGTCGCCAGTGGCGCCTCGGCATCTTCGACGCCGGAGATGTGCACCAGCCCGGTCAGCTCGGGGAAGAATTCATGTTCGCTGGCCAGGTGATGGTGAAAGGTGTCATGCACCAGACGGAACACATCCAGCCCACCAATGGCCTTGATCGCGTCCATCGCCGTGCGTTTGCGCCGCAGCGAACATTCTTCGAAACCCAGAGGCTCGATGAAACCGAGGATGCCGTGATCGCGCAGGATCGGCGCCAGTTCACTCAGCGCCGTGCGCAGGCCGGAAGCACGTTGCGCCTCGGTTCGTGGATCGGCGCGGTCGTTCAATGGACACATCACCAAACCCTGCGCGCCGCAATCACGGGCATAAGCAGCAAGCTTCAGTGCGTGTGCGCGGCGCTCGTCATTCCAGACATCGAACGGATACAGCGCGTTGATCGACAGCACGGTGATGCCTTTGGCCGCGCACAGCTCACGCACGTGTTCGGGCGCGGTGCCGTCCTCGATCTCGACACCCTTGAGGTCATTGCGGATCTCGATGGCATCGGCCTTGAGGGTCACCGCCAACTCGATGAACGCGGGCAGGGACAAACGTGGGGCGACCATACGGTTCAGGGCGAAGCGCAGGGGTTTGCTCATTTTTTGTTGTTCTCCGCACAAGTGAATTATTTGGCTGTCGGCATGCTGAATTCAGGGCCCTTGGCAATGCTGTCGGGCCAGCGCTGCATCACGCTTTTGTAGCGGCTGTAGAAGCGGATGCCTTCTTCGCCGTACGCGTGATGATCACCGAACAACGAGCGCTTCCAGCCGCCGAACGAGTGCCAGGCCATGGGCACCGGAATAGGTACGTTGATGCCGACCATGCCGACCTTGATGTTGCGGGCAAACGAGCGAGCAATGCCGCCGTCGCTGGTGAAACAGGACACGCCGTTACCGAATTCATGGGCGTTGATCAGCGCCACGGCGCTGGCAAAGTCCGGCACCCGCACGATGCCCAGCACCGGCCCGAAAATCTCTTGCTGGTAGATGCTCATCTCGGTCGTGACCTTGTCGAACAATGTCGCGCCGACGAAGAAGCCGTTCTCGGCCCCCGGCACCTTGAAGTTGCGCCCGTCGACAATCAGTTGCGCGCCCTGGGCCACGCCTTCGCCGATAAAGCCCTCGACCTTGGTCTTGTGTTCGGCGGTCACCAGCGGCCCCATGTCGCTGTCGTCCTGCATGCCGTTGCCGACTTTCAGTTGATCGATGCGTGGCAGCAGTTTGGCAATCAATTGGTCGCCGACGTCACCGACCGCCACGGCAATCGAAATCGCCATGCAGCGTTCGCCGGCCGAGCCGTACGCGGCACCGATCAACGCGTCAGCCGCTTGGTCCAGATCGGCATCGGGCATGACAATCATGTGGTTCTTCGCCCCGCCCAGCGCCTGTACGCGTTTGCCGCGCGAAGTCGCTTGCTGGTGGATGTACTCGGCAATCGGCGTCGAACCGACAAAGGAAATCGCCTCGATGTCCGGGTGTTGCAGCAAGGCGTCGACCGCGGCCTTGTCGCCCTGGACCACGTTGAACACGCCGTCCGGCAACCCGGCTTCGGTCAATAATTTCGCCATCAGCAAACTGGCCGACGGATCGCGCTCGGAGGGTTTGAGGATGAAGCAGTTACCGGTGACCAGCGCCAGCGGGATCATCCACAGCGGCACCATCACCGGGAAGTTGAACGGGGTTACGCCGGCACAAACGCCCAACGGCTGGCGAAGGTTCCAGTTGTCGATGCCACCGCCGATGTTGTCGCTGAACTCGGTTTTCAACAGGTTCGGCGCACCGCAGGCGTACTCGACGATTTCGATGCCGCGCGTCACTTCGCCCTTGGCGTCCGAGAACACCTTGCCGTGTTCGCGGCTGATGATTTGCGCCAGTTCGTTGTGATGACGGTCGAGCAGTTCCTTGAACTTGAACATCACCCGCGAACGGCGCAGGGACGATTGCTCGGACCAGGCCGGGAACGCCTTCAGGGCCGAAGCAACGGCGTCGTCCACGGTCTTCTGACTGGCCAGCCCGACCCGCGCCTGAACCGCGCCGGTGGCCGGATTGAAGACATTGCTGAACCGCTCGCTGCCGCTGTCTTGCACCTGACCGTCGATGTAATGACCTATTACCGGGGCATCGCTCATTGTTCTTGTTCTCCGTTCGAATGTGGGAATTCAGGCTTTTCAATTCAAAGATCAAGCAACCAACTGTGCTGCGGATCGTTATGGAACTGCCAGACGCGTTTCGGGCCGGCCATCACGTTCAGGTAATACGACTCGTAGCCGTAGGGCACGCTGACCGGGTGATAGCCCTTGGGCACGACCACCAAGTCGCTGTTTTCCACGGCCATGGCCTGGTCGATGCTGCGGTCGTCGGTGTAGACCCGCTGGAACACGAAGCCTTGGGGCGGGTTGATCTGGTGGTAATAGGTTTCTTCGAGAAAGCTCTGGTGCGGCAGATCGTCGGTGTCGTGCTTGTGCGGCGGGTAGCTCGACGAGTGCCCGGACGGCGTACGCACTTCCACCACCAGCAGCGAATGGGCCGGTTCGGTGTCCGGCAGGATGTCGCAGACGTAGCGGGTGTTGGCACCCTTGCCGCGCACGCTGCGTTTCATGCTGTCGGGCTTGATCAGCCGTGGGCCAAGGTTTTCGGCGGTTGAACCGGAGGCGGCACAGACGGCGATTTGCACGTCACTGAGCGCGACCACTTGCGCCTGACTGCCCGGAGGCAAGTACGCCGCGAACGGGGATTTGTCTTCGAACACCGATTGTCGATCACCGATGTTGTCCCAATCGAACGCGCCCTGCCCCGGCGCTTCACCCTTGATGCTGACCCGACCGCTGAGCAGCACCAGACACAGTTCCTTGTCGCCGGCGCTGACCGGCAGGGTTTCGCCGAGGCTCAGGCGATAAGCGGCGAAGCCGACGTATTCCAGCTCCCCCTGCCCCAGCTCGACCATGGTCCGACCGCGTGCATTGCTCTTGACCAACAGGCTCATCGCGCGGTCCTCTCGTTGAGCAGCGCTCGCAGGGTGTCGTAGCCTTTTTTGGCGTAGACGTAACTCGGTGCCACCGCGGGATCCTGCTCGGCTTCCACTACCAGCCAGCCGTGGTAATCGGCGCCCAGCAGGACGTCGAGCAAGGCGCCGAAGTCGATATCGCCATCGCCGGGCACGGTGAACGTGCCGTTGATGATGCAGTCCGGGAAGCTCCACAGGTTGTTGCGCGCCAGTTGCACCACCGGTTTGCGCACGTCCTTGAAATGCACGTGGCAGATGCGTTCGATGTGTTTGCGCAGCACCTGCAAGGGTTCACCGCCGCCCATGTAGCAGTGGCCTGAATCGAACAGCAGGCCGACTTCACTGCCGGTCAACGCCATCAACTTGTCGATGTCTGCCGGGGATTCGACGTAGGCGCCCATGTGGTGGTGATAGGCCAGGCGCACGCCTTGAGACAAGGTGAAACGCGCCAGTTCGGTGAGTTTGTCGGCGTATTCCTGCCAGTCTTGTTCGGTATGAAAACGCGGGCGCTCTACCAGCGCAATGCTCTGGCCTTGAATCGAGTCAGCGACTTCGCCATAGACCAGCACCTTGGCGCCATTCTTCGCCAGCAGCTCGACATGGCTGGCGATGGCGTCGATTTCCTCGGCCGCGGAACGGCGGGCCAGACGGCTGGAATACCAGCCGGAGACCAGCGCCAGGTCGTAGGGCCGCAGCACGTCGCCGACGCCTTTGGCATCCTTGGGGAATTTACCGTTGAGTTCGAAGCCTTCGTAGCCGATGTCCTTGCCTTCGCTGAGGGCGGTGCTCAACGGCGTCTCGCCACCGAGGGACGGCAAGTCGTCGTTGCTCCAGGAGATCGGGTTGATGCCAATTCGGATAGCGGGCATGGCTGCACCTTTTATTGTTTTACATAACCAGTAAGAGCGACACAAAACCCTGTGGGAGCGGGCTTGCCCGCGATTGCGATCTAGCTGTCACATTGATGTTGAATGTGCCGCCGTCATCGCGGGCAAGCCCGCTCCCACAGGTATTGCGGGGTTTCATCAAGCCCGGGCCGTGCGCCAGGCGTCGATCAATTCGACGAACGTGCCCTGCACTTGGCGGATCAGCGTTTCGTCGTCGATTTCACCGGCCATCCACGCGCGGCTCGGCTCCTGGAAAATCGTCCGGCCTACGGCAAAACCTCGGCAGGTCTGGCTCTGGCTGGCCTGCTGAAACCCTTCGGCCAACGCCGCCGCTGGCGCATTCAGGCCCAACAGCACCACGCCACGGCAATACGGATCGCGTTCCTGAATCAGCTCGTCGAGTTGTTTCCATTCCTCAGCACTTTGCGCTTCGATCTTCCACCACGCCGGGTAGATGCCCAGGTTGTAGAGGCGTTTGAGCGCGCGATACAGCACGTCGGGGTGGGTCGACGGGTGATCCTTGGGCGGAATGATCTCCAGCAGTAGTTCATGCCCGCTGACCTGGGAGGCCTGATACAAGCCCTTGATCTGCGCTTCCTGCTCCAGACGCAGCAGCGGCTCGTCGTCGGGATGAAATTGCACCAGGCATTTGATGATCTGTTCTTGCGGCCAGGCGATCAGGTTGCTGCCGATCGAGCGACCGTGTTCGAACGCCAATGGGCGCGAACCCTGCACTTCCACCGGCCGCGCCACCCACCAGCCGCGACCGGTGGCGGCGTTCAGCGAGTCCTGACCGAAGCGTTGATCCGCCAACAAGCCAACGTCGGCCTCGACGCCCTGCTCACGCAAATCCGCTTCGACCCGCTCCACGGCTTTGATAAAGAGTTGTTTGAGCTCGCCGATCGCGTTCAGGTCGCGCCCGCCCTTGTGGGCCAGCTCCACCAATTGCCCGCGATGGTCGAAGGCGAAGATGAACAGTTGCTTCCACTGTTTGCGCGGCACGCTGACTTGATGCAGACGCTGCAACACGGCGTCCTGATCCGGCCGGGTGATCGGCACCGGGCTGTTGAATAGATAGTCGAGTTCGGCGCGGGTCGGCATCGCCGGGGCGCAGGCATGGCGCGACACCACCAAAGCGCCGCAGGCATTGGCCAACTGGCAGCAGCGCTCGTCGCTGGCATCCTCCAGCCAGCCGCTGAGGAAACCCGACATGAAGGCATCGCCGGCCCCCAGCACATTCAGCACTTCGACACGCACACCGGGATAGATCGCGCCGTCTTCGAGACGCGCCGGGATCACCCCGTGAATCACCGTGCAACCTTGCGGGCCGAGCTTGACCACCAACGTCGCCGCGCTCAGTTGCCGAACATTGCGCAGCGCGGTGAGCAAATCCTCGGAACCGCCGGCAATCAGGAATTCTTCTTCAGTACCGACGATCAGGTCGAAACGCGGGAGGATTTCCTGCACGTGCTGGCTGACGTTCTGATCGGCGACGAACCGGGTTTCGCCGTCCGCCTTGCCGGCCAGGCCCCAGAGCACCGGGCGATAATCGATGTCCAGCACCCGTTTGACGTTGTGCTTCTCGGCATAGTCCAGTGCCTGGATGCTCGCCTTGTAGACGCCGTCGGTGGAGAAATGGGTGCCGGTGATCAGCAAGGCTTTGCTGGAAGCGATGAAGGCTTCGCTGATGTCTTCGGCGCGCAACGCCATATCGGCGCAGTTTTCGCGGTAGAACACCAAAGGAAAGGTTTCGCGGTCCTTGAGGCCCAGCAGGACCATGGCGGTCAGGCGTTCCGGATCGACCTTGATGCCGCTGACGTCGCAGCCTTCGCGGGTCAGGGATTCAACGAGGAAGCGGCCCATGTGGTCGTCCCCAACCCGGCTCAGCATCGCCGACTTCAGCCCCAGCCGAGCGGTGCCGAAAGCGATGTTGGCGGACGAACCGCCGAGGTATTTGGCGAAGCTGCTCACATCCTCCAGCCGCGCCCCGACTTGCTGCGCATAGAGGTCGACGCCTAGGCGCCCCAGGCAAATCAGATCCAATTGACGCCCACTGGCAAAACGAGTCTGGCCCATGCTGGCTCCTGTTATTTTTATCAGCCTGCGTTCGGGGCGATGAAGGCGCCGAACACTCTTGGTGGATGCAGACTAAAACGACCGGGACCGAACAATCAATAATTATTCTAAATATTTTTTACGTGGAATATTTTTTCCAATAAACTTCAACACAAGCGTTCCAGACACAGTGCATCGTTTCAGCAGACCCCATGGCGGCCGCAAGCTCAAGATTTTATTCCGGCCTACCCTGTAGACTGCGCACAGCCAACCTATTGTCAGGGGATGACCCGCCTGTCATCTCTATAAGAACAAGCCAGAAGGATTCCTTATGTCCCGCACCGATCAGCCGGCTCCGACCGAGAGCACGCCCGACAGCGATCTCGTCAGCCCCCCGATCAATGCCGAGCGTTTGTTGCAGCTGATCACCGAGGAATACGAAAGCCTGCCGCGCCAGCTCAAACGCATCGCCAGCTACATGAGCCAGCAGAGCGACCGGATCATGGTCGACCGCATTAGCGATATCGCCCGCGAATGCGAAGTGCACCCATCGGCCATCGTGCGGTTTTCCCAGCGTTTCGGCTTCAGTGGTTTCAGCGAAATGCAGGCGCTGTTCCGCGAGGCCTACACCCACAAGACCACGCCGGTGCAGAACTACCAGCAACGTATTCGCAGCATGATCGCCAACAAGTCCCAGAAGGCCAGTGGCGGCGATCTGGCGCGCGAATGCATCAACGCCACCCTGTCGGGCATTGAACGGCTGGGGCTGGAACTCGATGACCAGGCCTTCGACAAGGCCGTGGACCTGGTGGTGAATGCCGATAACATCTACGTGGTCGGGGTGCGCCGCTCGTTCGCGGTGGCTGATTACCTGGTCTACAACCTGCAACACACCAACAAGCGCATCCACCTGGTGTCGGGCCTCGGCGGCAGTTACCGCGAGCAGATGCGCAGCGTGCGCGCCAATGACCTGGTGATCGCCATCAGCTTCACGCCCTACGGCAAGGAAACCCAGCACTGTCTGCGTATTGCCCAGCACAATCAGGCGAAAACCCTGATCATCACCGACAGCAATCTTTCCCCTTTGGCCAAGCGCGCCAACACCGTGCTGTTGGTCAACGAAGGCAGTTCGTTTGCCTTCCGCTCGTTGAGTGCGACCTTGTGCCTGTGCCAGGCGCTGTTTATCGCCGTGGCTTATCGACTGGAATTGAAGGTTGATGAGATTCAAGAGCAGGCAGGCTTTGAGGATTAGCCTTCGAGGATGAACAACAGGCCTTAGGATTGGCGCGGAACCATTTGCACGTCGCTGAACCTCGGCTAAGGTTGTCCATCCCCAAGGACCGTCTGTAAGGAGAGGCTCAATGAAACTGATCGGCATGCTGGATTCGCCCTACGTGCGGCGCGTCGCCATTTCCGCCAAATGCCTGGGCATACCGCTGGAGCACGAGTCGGTTTCGGTGTTCAGGACCTTCGAGCAATTCCAGCAGATCAACCCCGTGGTGAAGGCGCCCACCCTGGTGCTGGATGATGGCGAGGTGTTGATGGATTCGACGCTGATCATCGACTATCTGGAGGCTCTGGCCGCGCCGGCTAAAAGCCTGATACCCAACAATCTGGAGCAACGTTTGCGCTCGCTGCGGCTGACTGGCCTGGCGTTGGCAGCGTGCGAAAAGTCAGTGCAGCTTTACTACGAACGCAACCTGCGGCCCGCGGAGATTCAGTACGCGCCTTGGGTGGAACGGGTTGAAGGTCAACTGGCTGCGGCGTATTCGGCGCTGGAGCGGGAGCTGGAAAAACAGCCGTTGAAGACCGACGGTTCGATTGCGCAGGACGGGATTACCCTGGCGGTGGCCTGGAGTTTTACCAACCTGGTGGTGCCGGATCAGGTGGACGCCGCGCAGTTTGCGCGGATCAGCGCGTTCACGGCGTATGCCGAGGGGCTTGAGGTGTTTGTCGGTACGACGATTAACTGAGCCACAACGATCGTTCCCACGCTCTGCGTGGGAATGCATCCAATGACGCTCTGCGTCATATCGGACGCGGAGCGTCCGGGGCGGCATTCCCACGCGGAGCGTGGGAACGATCATCACAGGGGATCAGTGCCCGCATGATCGGCGCATGACCTGTAGGAGCGAGCGGTGCGGCGATCCGACTTGCCCGCGAAGGCGTCCTCAAACCATTTCCATTCCCTCAGGTTCAACCTCCGGCCCCCCTGCAAACCGATCCGCCAGAAACGGTGTGATGTCCAGCGGCAACGGCTCGTTGTTCACCAGTTTGTCCAGCAATACCCCGGTGATCGCCGACGTCAGAATGCCGGTGCGGAAATGTCCGCAGGCATTCAGGTAACCCTCTACCCCTTTCATCGGTCCGAGAATCGGCAGCTCATCCGGCGAGCCCGGACGCAACCCCGCCCAGCAGCGTTTCAGGTTGATGTCGGCCAGCGCCGGAATGCAACGCAGCGCGCCTTGCACCAGGCCGCTGATTTCCGGGTAGGTGGTGGTCACGTCGAAACCCTTGTCTTCGGTGGTGCTGCCGATCAGGATTTCGCCGTTGTCTTTCTGCGCCACATAGCAGTCGCTGGTGGTCAGGCACCCATGCAGGATCTTCGGCATGCGCTCGGTCAGCAGGATCTGGCCCTTCACCGGGTTCACCGGAATGCGAATGCCGGTGGCCTGCTCGCTGAGGTCGGCGGCCCAGGCACCGGCGGCGTTGATCAGCGTATCGCAACGGAACACGCCGGCCTCGGCGGTCTGCACGCCGCTGACCCGCGAGCCGTGGTGCAACACATCGGTGACGTTGGTGTTGAAATACAGATCCACACCGTTCTGCCGCGCGCCTTCGGTGTAGGCATCGGCCAGGCGGAACGGGCTGACCTGATGGTCGCAGAGAAACTCCAGCGCGCCCCTCGCCTCATGGCTGACACTCGGTTCGGCTTCGCGCAGTGCCGCTTGATCGAGCCAGCGCACCTGATCCGCCAGCTGTGGAATGCAAGCGACGATGTGTTCGGCGTAGAGCCGGTCTTCATCGTCATAGATCACGAATTTCAGTCCGGTCTTTTCGAACTTGAAATCCATCCCGTGATTCACCTGCAACTCCCGGTGCAGGTCCGGGTACATCGCATTGGACTGCAAGGCGAAATCGAAGAACGACTGCGGCAGAATGTGCGGCGTGCTGGAATCCACCGCCACGGCCGCGCCATGGGCTTCGCGCTTGCGATTGGCCGACATCATGCGGAAGAAGATCACCCCGCAACCCAGGCCCACCGACTCGCCGATCGCCCACAGGCCACCGGCCGAAGCACGGGTCGCGTTGCCCGGACGCTTGGCGTCGATCAGCGCGATTTTCAGGTGTTTGCGCTTGGACAATTGATAGGCACAGGACGCCCCGATCACACCGCCGCCGGCGATGACCACGTCATAGCGCTTACTCATGGCTTGCGGCCTCCGTGCCGACAGACTGGAACGCTGAAAAAGGAATCGGATCGACAGGAAAACGTGGTCGCAACCAACCCACATCCTGCCGGCCGGTGGCTTCTCGCAAACGGTCGGTGCAATAGCCCACACACATGCGTCCCTGACAATCGCCCATGCTCACACGGGTGCGCATTTTCAGGCCGGCCAGGTCTTGCACACCCTGCTCCAGCGCCCGATCGATGTCGGCGCGAGTCGCGTGTTCACAGCGGCAAATCACCGTGTCGGCGGCCGGCAATGCAGTCTGCCCGGCGCCGCGTTCGGTGTAGCGGTCGACGGCGGCGCGAAAGCGCACGATGGACTTGAGTTTCGACAGGTAACGGTCGCGCCTGACAAGTGCCAGTTCCAAGTCCAGCACATTGCGTTGCAGCAGGATCGACACTGCCGCAATCCGTCCCGCGAGCATGGCCGCCTCGCCCCCGCGAATCCCGCCCATGTCACCGGCCAGGTGCACATGGGGCTCGCTGCTTTGCTGCCAGACATTGGCGCTGGCCCGCAGATAGCCGTCGTCGCTGAAACTGTGATTCAAGCCCATTTGCTGGCTGAGTTGGGTGCGTGGAATGAAGCCGTAGCCGACCGCCAGGGTCTGCGCGGCAACTTGCTCGGCGCGACTCAGGTCCGGCTCCCAAGTGCTGGAGTACGGCGCGACGGTCACCGAACTCAAGTCACCCTCGCCCTGTGCCTCGACCACGCCCCAGCCATAGTGCATGGGGATGCCGTGCAGTTTCAGGTACGCGAGCATGCTCAAACCATCGAGAAACAGCTGCGGTTTGTTCAATAGCGCGAGGCTTTCCCGAGCGATCTTGCCGAACGCACACGCCTCGTAAACCCCGGCGACGCTCACCCCGGACGTGTGCAGTTGGCAGGCCACCAGCGGCAACAACGGACCGGTGCCCGCGATCACCACCGGCCCCTGCGGTTTAACGACGCCGCTCTTGATTTGCAGTTGCAGACCACCCAACAGAATCACGCCAGGCAAGGTCCAGCCGGGAAATGGCACGCTGCGTTCATGGCAACCGGCAGCCAGCAGCAACTGCGAATACTCGATCTCCTGCAAGCGCTCATCGGCGTCCAGCGCCACCAGTGCGCGAGTGCCTTCGGCACCGACCACGCGATGGTTCAAGCGCACGTCGATCAAGCCCGACTGCTTCCAAAACTCTCCATGCAGTTTGGACAGCGCTTCCGAATAGCGTGGCCCCAGATAATCCAGCTGGACGCCATCGCGCAAGGGGCCGCGATAAACCACGCCGCCGAGCCGCGAGGCTTCTTCAAGCAAGGTGCAACGCACACCGTGCCGGGCCAGTTCAATGGCTGCTGCCATACCCGCCGGCCCACCGCCGACGATCACCGGGCGCAGGCTCATAACACCTCCTGCCCGGCGATTCGGTTGACTTGGGTTTCGACGCTCATGCCCTCACGCACGATCGTCTGGCACGCGCGTCGTTTGTGTCGGCCATTGATTTTCACCAGGCAACATTGGCACACGCCCATGCCGCAATAGGCACCGCTGACTTGATCGTGATCGTTACGGGCCACTTGGCGAATGCCCAGTGATTGAATGACCGTCAGGACGGTTTCGCCGATGGCGGCGTTGACGGTTTGGCCATTGATGCGCACGGTCATGTCCGCCTGCATCAGCGGCTGAATATCGAAGGTTCTGTCTTGGCGTTGCATCGCGAAGTTCATCCTTGAAAAGTTCAAGTAAGGGTTGTTCAGCTCCATGCTGCACTTACACTTGCGGTGGCCCGATGAGATACAAAAACGAGGGGGCCTGCTCGAGCACTAGTCGATGTCGCAGCAAGGGCCTGGATTGTTCACGGTAAGGCATACCCCCGAACGAAATATTGATCCAGGCCAGTAAAAACTGCCGCACTCTTCACAGATCTTCAGCTGGAAAAAACGTAGTGCCCCTTGACCTTCTTCGAGCCCAGGAAGCCCAGATCCGGGAACAACAGCGTTTTGAGGTAAGCGACGAAAAACACCATGCCCAAGGTGATTGCGGCACCAATGAGCGTCAGCAACGGATCCTCCTCAAACCCCTGGAACATTCGCGGAAACTGGCTCAGGGACAGGATCACGTAGATGGTGTAGGCCTGCGCAACGTTCTTGTAAAAACCCCAAGCGAACAGCAGCGGCACCCCTGCGGCAAACAGGGTGAAAAACACGGTGGCACCTGGCCCGATCATCGAGCCGAGGAAGAACCCGAAGACTGCACCGAGCAACGCCTGGACAATGATCAGAAAAAGTAAGGTCTTGATCTTGCCGGAGTGACGCTGACACAGCGCAGGGTCCGCATAGGCACCGATCCAGTACGCCAGCACCCGATCCTTGACCTCCCCACCAGACAGCGTCTTGAAAATTTCGGTCTTCGAGCGCCCGCTTTCGAGCATCGCCACCAGTTGCCGTTTGCTTTCCTTTTTGTCCAAGGTATTTCTCCTGTCAGGCAACACAACATTAAAAGTGGGAGCGGATGTGCTCCCGCTGGGGCGATTCTCGCTGCTTGGGCATCCGAAAAGCAAAACGCCGCTTCTACCTGAGATAGAAGCGGCGCAGGCAAGTGCCTCAAAGAGTCACGTCAGCAAGGCAATCAGAATGATGATCGGGATCGGTATGCCGAGAAAGAACAGCAATAAAGAGCGCATGATGGTTCTCCTGGGTTAGCGAACAGGTGGCAGCGTCGTGGTTGTGGTGGTGGTGACGTAGGCATCGGTTTCCAGGTACTCCACGGCATCCCGACGACGACCGCCGAAAATCGCGGCGAGGCTGGCAAAAAATGCACCGGCCAGCAGCGCAACAAACATCCACAACGCGGTCAAGGCTGCGACTTTGGCCGCCTGTTCCGCAGCCATTTTGGCGTCTGTCACGGCTTTTTGGGTGCGGGCATAGACTTCATCGACACGACGCTCGGCGTCCGCTTGGGTGAGGTTGGTCCGCTGGGCGATCAGTTGCGCCAGATAGGCTCGATCCTCGACCGCCAGTTGGCCGTCATTGCTCAGGCTGCGCGCGAAGATGCGGGTGACGATGCCGTAGGCGGCGTCATCGCTGACAGCGACCGGGCGATCATCGCGGAACAAACTGTCGATAAAGTAGCCGTACGGATCACTGTCGGCATCGCTGACAGCCTGGGTCATGGCGCTGGCAGCACCGCCGGCGACCGTGGCCCCGGCCTGCACGCCGCCGCTGACGATGTTGCTGACCGAGCCGACCACCAGGGTCGCGGTCACCAGCGTCGCGATACACCAGGCCAGGAAACCATGGGCCGTGTCACGGAAGTAGACCTCATCGCCGTGCATGTAGGCCCACCTCACCCTCAGGCGACCGGCGATGTAGCCGCCAAGCCCGGACGCCACGAGCTGGGTAAAGGCCAGCCAGATAATCGTCGAGATACCCAGGCTCTTGGCGCTGACGCCTTCATGGGCCCAGGGCGAAACCACCGAAAAACCCAGGCCAAAACCAAGCAGTACGAGAATCAGCGACAACGCCGCAGCCGCCGCGGCCCCGGCGAAGATAGCGGCCCAGGACACGCCCGAGAGCGTGCTGAACTCATCTGCGACAGGATAAAAACCATCAGAGGATCTGTTCATTGTTGTAGTGCTCCAGGCAGGTGTTACAACTCGTCAAACGAGCAATTGCAGTCAACGTGCCAGTCGCGCCCCTTGGATAAATCGTTCTATTTCAATGCGTTGAAAACAATGAACTTCTCAGGATCATGCAGTTTGCAAGGAGTCAGTAATATCGGCGGGTTTTATGCATTGATCAAAACGAATGCCAGCATGAAATTTTATTTAGAAAACCATCGATCATTTCTTGGCAAAATGCCGTGCAACGTCTTGAACACCTAACCAGGCAAGCCCTTATGACCCGCATCTTGACCATCGAAGACGACGCTGTGACCGCCCGGGAAATCGTCGCCGAACTGAGTAGCCACGGCCTCGACGTGGATTGGGTCGACAATGGCCGTGAAGGCCTGGAGCGTGCGGTCAGCGGCGACTACGACCTGATCACCCTCGACCGCATGCTGCCGGAGCTCGACGGTCTGGCGATTGTCACCACCCTGCGCACCATGGGCGTGGCCACGCCGATCCTGATGATCAGCGCCCTCTCCGATGTCGATGAACGGGTTCGCGGCTTGCGCGCCGGCGGCGACGATTACCTGACCAAACCGTTCGCCACCGATGAAATGGCCGCCCGGGTCGAAGTCTTGCTGCGCCGGCAGAACACCGTGACCGCCCAGGCCACCACGTTGCGCGTGGCCGATCTGGAGCTGAACCTGATCAGCCACGAGGCCAGCCGCGACAGCCAGTTGCTGACGCTACTGCCCACCGAGTACAAGTTGCTGGAATTTCTGATGCGCAACACCGGGCAGATTCTGTCGCGGATGATGATTTTCGAAGAGGTCTGGGGTTATCACTTCGACCCCGGCACCAACCTGATCGACGTGCACATCGGCCGTCTGCGCAAAAAGATCGACCCGCCAGGCAAAGTCCCACTGATTCGGACGGTGCGAGGCTCGGGTTATGTCATTGCTGAACCCCTCTAAAGGCTGGCGCTCCTCCAGCAGCCGCTTGCTGGCGCTCTACAGTTCGCTGTTCGTGGCCTGGAGCGGAATTCTCATGGGCGTCATGTACTACGAGGTGTCCAGCTACCTGGACACCCTGGCCAAGCATTCGTTGATGCAACGTCAGCATCTGTTTTCCCGCTTTCAGGGCGAGCAATTGGAGGACGCCCTCGCCGCCAGTGTGACCTTCGACATTCGCGGCATCGATGCCTATGGCCTGTTCGATGACCAGCAGCACTACCTCAGCGGCCCCTTGCGCCAGATCCCTCAAGGCCTGCCGCTGGACGGCAAGATTCACATCCTCAGCGACTGCGTCGACGCCGACGACCCGACCCTGCCCACCGACAGCTGCGATGCCGTGGCGACATGGACCCTGGATGGGCGCTGGCTGGTGCTGGTGCGGGACAACGGTTCGTTATTTGCTGTGACCCGGATCATCCTGCACGCGCTGCTGTGGGGCGTGTCGCTGACCATTCTGCCCGGCATCGCCGGCTGGCACTTATTGAGACGACGGCCGCTACGGCGGATCCGGGCGATCCAGGCCAGCGCCGAAGCCATCGTTGCCGGCGACTTGACCCGACGCCTGCCGCTGTCCAACCGCCGTGATGAGCTGGACATGCTCGCCGCCATCGTCAACGCCATGCTCGAACGCATCGAGCGCTTGATGAACGAGGTCAAGGGCGTGTGTGACAACATCGCCCATGACCTGCGTACACCGCTGACGCGCCTGCGGGCGCAGCTGTACCGGATTCAGCAGCAGGCCGATGACGGTTCGACGCTGGCTGTGCAACTGGATTCGGTGCTCGGCGAGGCCGACACCTTGATGGCGCGTTTTCGTGGCTTGCTGCGAATTTCCGAGCTGGAGGATCGCCAGCGCCGTTCGGGTTTTGTGCAACTGGACCCGGTGCCGTTGCTGCAAGAGCTGCATGACTTTTATCTGCCGCTGGCCGAAGAAGGCGAACTGACCTTTGAACTGCAACTGCCCGAGTCCCTGCCCCGGCTCAACGGCGACCGGGCGCTGTTGTTCGAAGCCGTGGCGAATTTGCTGAGCAACTCGATCAAATTCACGCCGCCGGGTGGCAAGGTGATTTTGCGTGGGGTGAATGACGCTGGGCATACACGAATCGAAGTACTCGACTCAGGCCCCGGGATTGCGCTGGCCGAACGTGAGGCGGTGTTTCAGCGTTTCTATCGCGCCGAGGGCGGTAACCCGCAAAGCGGTTTCGGGCTGGGGTTGTCGATCGTCGCGGCGATTATCAGCCTGCATGGGTTTACGCTGGAAGTAGGCAGCAGCGAACTGGGTGGTGCGCTGTTGGTACTCGATTGCCGGCAGAATTTGATTCCTCAGGCCTGACACCTTCTCCATCACAAAGAAGCTCCCACATTAGATTTGCTTGGGCCGGGAAACTCGATTCAGTACCCCGGAACCTCGCGCAGAAACACTGGCAGATCAGTGATCGGCGGCAAGGCCGGAATCTCGACGTACATCTGGACCACCCAGCCTCGGTGATAACTGGCGTGGTTGACCACGTGCAACAGCATCGCGCCGGCGCTCATGACCCCGCTTTCCTCCGAGACGGAGGTGAATTCGATGGGTTTATCCAGCGAATCGTCGGTCTGGGCCGAGGCCCATCCACAGAACCATTGATCGATCTCCTGTTGCGCCATTCGCAGCTCGGGGAGTTCGGTATGGAGCAGGTCATGGGAGGTTTTGAAGTCGTGCCCTCGGCCCTCCAGGTGGGCTTGCCAGATGCAGTCCACCACGTAGATGTGGTTCAAGGTGCCGATGATGTTGTTGAACACCGACACCCGTTTGCGGTTGAGCTCTTCCGGTGGCAGCGCCATGAGGCTGTCGAAGAGTCGCTGATCGGCCCAGCGCCTGTAATCGGCGAGCATGCGGGCAGTGCGTACGTTGATCATCTGAGGTCTCCCATGAAGATGGGCGCATTGCCAAGAATAGTCCTCGCGGCTGGCAGCATCGTAAACGCTGATCATCGGTCACACCGTATGCGCCAGCTGCTACAAGGAATGCGGAGCGGCTAGTATTTGCACCACCCGGTCGGCCAGCGCCAGGCAACTGGTCAGCCCCGGCGATTCTATGCCGAACAGATTGACCAACCCCGGCACGCCATGCACATCCGGACCGCTGATGACGAAGTCGGCGGCCGGCTCGCTCGGTCCGCTGATCTTCGGGCGAATGCCGCTGTAGGCCGGTTGCAGGCTGTCATCGGGCAACGCCGGCCAGTAGCGCCGGATCGCCTGATAGAAACTGTCGCTACGGCGGGGATCGACACGGTAATCGACTTGCTCGACCCATTCGACATCCGGCCCGAAACGCGCCTGACCACCCAGGTCCAGGGTCATGTGCACACCCAGCCCGGCGCTTTCCGGTGCCGGGTAAACCAAATGCCGGAACGGCGCCCGGCCACTGAAACTGAAGTAACTGCCCTTGCACAGCCAGGCCTTGGGAACGTGCTGCGCTGGCAAGCCTTCGATCCGGCTCGCCACTTCAGGCGCGGACAATCCCGCGCAGTTGATCAATTGACGACAGCTCAACGTCATCGGCTGAGCCCCACCTATCTGCAGCTCGAAACCGTGCCCGGTGCATCGGGCTGATTCCAATGGCGTGTGAAAGGCTATCGAAGTACCGCACGCTTCGGCGTCTGCCTGAAGCGCCAGCATCAGGGCATGGGAATCGATAATACCGGTGGACGGCGACCAGAGCGCGGCAATACAGGACAGCGCCGGTTCAAGCGCCCGCGCCTGCCCGGCATCCAGCCATTGCAAGTCATCAACGCCGTTACGCCGGCCCTGCTCCAGCAATGCCTGCAAGGCATGGCGCTGGTGGTCATCAGTGGCCACGATCAGCTTGCCGAGACGCTGGTAATCGACGCCGCGCTCATCGCAGAAGGCATACAGCCGTTGCCTGCCCTCCACGCACAATTGCGCCTTGAGACTGCCGTTCGGGTAATAGATGCCGGCGTGGATCACTTCCGAGTTGCGCGAGCTGATGCCCACGCCAATCCCCTCGCCCGCCTCGACCAGAATCACTTCTCGCCCGGTCCGCGCCAGGGCCCTGGCCACCGCCAGCCCGACCACACCGGCCCCGACCACCACGCATTCAATATCGACGCTCACCTGCCCTCCACGCATTCAAGCCAGCCCTGGCTGCCGATAATCGACCACGCTGGAGATTATCGCCAGCATGACCACCAAGATCCCATCACGGGTTACATAGGGTTCCATCCAACGGTCATCAAAACGATAACTAACTGTCAATTAGCTGAACCACTACATACTTCAAGGGAGGGAGAGTGGGCCGGGAAACAAGGCGCCGAAGAACTGCTCGCCTGTGCATATATCGAATCGGCAGGGAACTCCTGAGCACCGTCAGGCATCCTAAATTATGTGTTACTTCCTTTACGCTTTCGGAGGACGCCGTCATGCGCCGTCTGTTGCTCATATCTTCACTAGTGCTTTGTTTGCCCGCTGCTTCGGCCATGGCCGATGTAGATGCAAAAGATGTCGCCACCTCGGCCGGGGTCTCCGCATCGCTGTACTCGACGTTCAAGGATGACAAAATCATGATTCCCGCACGGGATGACGCCTCTAGCTTCGTGGCGAGTGGCGGTACGATTCGCGGCGTTTACCTGGAGTCGGTGTTGCAGGAAATTCGCCAAAATCATCCCGACCTCAAGGCAAGCGACGAGGACCTGGCCAAAGCGATCCTCGCTCAATAAGCTCCCGTCGCTGAAACCTGTAAAGGTCAGTCGTGGGCCCGCAACACCGGATAGTGTTCGGGCCCTAGGTTGCTTGCGCCCCAGCGGACAGGCGCGCCCAGCCGGCGACCAATTGCGCGCTGATGCTGACACCGCCGCACACCACAATCACCACGTCATGGGCCTCGGCAATCGCCGGATGGTCAAGGTACGCCACCGCCAATGAAACGCCGCACGCCGGTTCGACCAATTGGCGCAAGTCATTGGCGTAACGGACCACGCCCATGATCGCCTCATCATCGCTGAGCACCACACATTCGTGCGCAAAGTCGAGGATGTGCTGCACCGGCCAGGCTGCCACCTGCGCCGCGCCAAGTGAGGTGGCGACGGTATCGATGCGCGGCAACCTCACCGGGTGGCCGGCACTCACGGCGGCTGCGAAAGACGCTGCGCCCCGGGTTTCGCAAGCAACGATTCGACAATCCATGCGCTGATGACGGATCAGTCCAGTGAGCAGGCCCGCCAGCAAACCTCCGCCGCCCACCGACGTCACCAACACATCGACCTGAGGACAGTCCTCGAGGATTTCATCGACCATCGTGCTGTGCCCTTCCCACAACACCGGATGATCGAAGGCTGGCACGTATTCGGTGTCCGCGCCCTGCGCGAGTTCTTTGGCTCGTTGATTGGCTTCGTCCCAGACCTTGCCGTGGACGATCACCTCGGCCCCGGTTTTCCTGATCCTGGCGCGGGTGCTTTCCGGGGTGGTATTCGGCACCACGATGCAGGCTTTCAACCCAAGGGCGGCGGCAGCCACGGCGGTGGCCAAACCGGCATTACCGCCGGAAGGACAGATGACTTTGCGCTTGCCCTGCTCCGCTGCCTGGCTGCACAAAAGGCCCATGCCGCGCAGTTTGAACGAGCCGCTGGGTTGCAGGTTTTCCAGCTTGAGCCAGATTCGCCGGGCCGGGGTCGACAGGCCCGGGTGCAGAATCAGGGGCGTTCGGATGTGAAGCATCGTGTGCTCCTTGTGACGCTCCCGGCTCGGCGAGATGTTCAACGAGCAGGGAGTGAATAGATAGCATCATCCTTATCCAAGCTTAGTTCACCCAGCCCCCGGGCTATCGTTCTGACGATAACGCGCTCCCACATTAGCCCTCCCACATTAGAGTCTGTACAGGCTGATTTGGCTGTGAGGATTCACTCGCGCCCCGACCAAGTCATAACCGGTCAGGGTGGCGTGAGGGGTCTGAAGCGGATGAACATGGGTCGCAGTGATGACCATGACGTGACCACCCGCCGCTTCACCTGCGCGAATCCCCACGGCGGCGTCTTCGAAGATCAGGCAATCGGTGGGCTCGACCCCTAACCGACGAGCGGCCAGTCGATAGCCCGCAGGGTCGGGTTTGCCGGCACTGACGTCTTCGGCGGTGACCATTACGCCAGGTTCGGGAATGCCTGCCGCCGCCATTCGGCGCAGGGCCAGCGCCCGTGGTGCGGAGGTGACGATGGCCCATTGATTGGCGGGCAGCGACTTGAGGAAACTCACCGCGCCAGCCACCTCGACAATCCCTTCCACATCCTCGATTTCCGCCTCGGTGATCCACGCGGCTTCAGCTTCAGCGTCCACCCCCGGTAAGGCCAGACGGTTGATGGTGTCGATAGCGCGAACGCCGTGGATGGTCGGCAGGAAGGTCTCGACATCGACCCCGTGGCGCAGGGCCCAGATGGTCCAGATCCGCTCGGCGGCAGCGATGGAATTGAGGACAGTTCCGTCCATATCGAACAGGAAGGCGCGGTACGGCGTGTTAAACACGGATGCTTGAACGGACAAAGGGCGATTTCCAGAACCAGGCGAATGTTGTCAGGCAATGTACATCAGCCGCGGCAGTTCCTACACGGTACGGTTCGGCTTCAAGGCGCTTTGCACGCAATCGAGCAACTGTCCCACCGCCCAAGGCTTCTTGATGAACGCAACCCGATGCTTGACCCCGGAGCTTTTCGGGGTTTCGAAGCCGGACATGATCATGATCGGTTTGTCCGGCCAACGGTCGCCGAACTGATTGGCCAGGTCCGCGCCATTGAGTTTGCCCGGCATGGTGATGTCCGTCAGCAACAGTCCTACCTCCGGCGCGTGCTGCTCCAGAAACTGCGACGCGGCGTCCGCGCTGATCTGGGGTTCAACCGTAAAGCCTTCCTCCTGAAGAATTTCGCACAGAAACTCCAGGATCAACGGGTCGTCCTCAACCACAAGAATCAAACCGTCAGACAAGTGCCCGTCCGCCGTCGATACTGGACCCATGACTGTGCCACTCCCTGATTACGTAAATGATTTGCGCGGGCTCAAATCCGCCACCTACAGGTATGAGCAGCGGACTTCGCGGAAATTCATTTTTGATACACCTGACGTGAACATTCTCCGTCCAGGCTGACAAATACGACCGTTTGTCAGCGCATAATTGTGGTTAAAATGCCGCCCCCTTATGCATGGCCGACTTTGCCCGATGAACCCAGATGCCCTCTCCGTCCTCCACGACCATTTGCTGACTGCGCTTGCGGCTGCGCCCGCAGAAACCCGTCGGCTGTTCCACGGCCGTGGCCGCTGCTGGCCGGGGCTGGAGCAATTGACTGTCGACTGGCTGCAGGGCGTGGTGCTGGTCTCGCTGTTCAAGGAGCCAGACCCTGCGCAACTGGAGGATTTGAAGCGGTTGCTGATGGAGATCACGCAGTCGCCGGAGTGGAAACAATCCGGCGCGCATACCTTGCTGCTGCAACATCGCTATCTGCTGCAAAGCACCACCGAATGGCTGCTCGGGGAGCCGATCGACGAGATGACGATCACCGAGGGCGGCCTGCATTATCGCGTGGACCTGGGCCGTAAACAGAACACCGGCCTGTTCCTCGACATGCGCTACGGCCGCGATTGGGTGCGGGCCAATGCTCAGGGCAAACGCGTGTTGAATCTGTTCGCCTACACCTGCGGCTTCTCGGTAGCTGCCATTGAGGGGGGCGCTGCGCATGTGGTCAATCTGGACATGGCTCGCTCGGCCCTGAGCCGTGGCCGCGACAATCATCGGCTCAATGGGCATGATCTGAGCAAGGTGAGTTTTCTCGGCCATGACCTGTTCAAGTCATGGGGCAAGGTCATCAACAATGGTCCTTACGATCTGGTGATCATCGACCCGCCGTCCTTTCAGAAAGGCAGTTTTCTGCTGACCAAGGATTATCAGCGCGTGCTGCGCCGCCTGCCCGAATTACTCAGCCCTGAGGGCACGGTACTGGCCTGCATGAACGATCCGGCCTTCGGTGCGGACTTCCTCATCGATGGCGTCACCCGCGAAGCGCCGAGCCTGCGGTTTGAGCAACGGTTGGAAAATCCGCCGGAGTTTCCCGATGCCGATGTTGAGTGCGGGTTGAAGGCGTTGGTGTTCAGACAGGATCAAGATCAGGCAGGTAGGCCGGGGGGATTAGACTAATGGTACTTGAGTGCCAGTCCCCGGCTTCTTAGGATGGTGATACGTAGCGGTTGGAGGTTTAAAGCCGTTGCGTAGGTGGTGAGTGAACTGAACCCCAATAAGCTCACCACTTGTTTCATGCGCATCTTGAGCCTCTGGCTCTACTTCCTCCCCATCAAAGAGCTTCGAGGCTCTTTTTTTGTCTTTCAAAAAGCATCGGCGCTGACCGGTCGGCAATGGTGAATATCCTGGGCCGCGTCGCTGCGCCTGGATGCACCGAAAAGATCACGACCAATCACCCGCGCAGCCTCCAGATGAACCGTCGGCGCCTGGATTTCCGAGTCGAGCAGCAGCTCGGACGTCACAACGCAGGCACCGCAATAATCGAAGATCCCATGGTCGATCTGCGTCTTCATGGCGTCGGCATAACCATGGCGTGCATAGGTTCCCGCGTCGGCGCCGCCGACACCCACAAGGTGAACCCGCAGGTGGCGAAGCTTCTTCTCCAACTTGGCATCCGCGCTGAAATCGAACGCCCATCCATTGGCGAACACACGATCGATCCAGCCTTTGAGCAGCGCCGGCATCGACCACCAATAAACCGGATAAACCAGCACCAGCGCATCGGCGCGATCGATCCTCGCCTGCTCGGCGGCGACATCGGCGGGGGGTGGGGCTTCCCGATGATGGACGGCGAGATCGGCCGCGCCGAACCTCGGATCGAACCCTTGCGCCCAGAGGTCCGCGATTTCGAAAGAGTTGTCGGAATCAGCCGCGGATACACCTTCGGCGATCTGCCTCGCGAGGCTATGGGTGAGCGACCGGGGGTCATGGTGAGCCACAACGATGAGTGCGTGCATGTCGAAAACTCCTGCTACGGAATGAGTGATTGAGGGCTAGAGATGCGCCCTATATACTCTTGGTAAGTTACGATCAGTAAGCTACTTTTGGTACATAAGCATGTCAAGCACCGAAATAACTGAGCAGGATTCCAGCCCGCTACCGCGTCGCCGGATGTCACGGGAAGAGCGCCAGCGCCAGTTGCTGGATGTCGCCTGGCAGCTGGTTCGAGAGGAAGGCACGGAAGCCTTGACCCTGGGCCGGCTCGCCGAACAGGCGGGGGTTACCAAACCGGTGGTTTACGACCATTTCACCACCCGCCCCGGGTTGCTGGCGGCGCTTTATCAGGAGTTCGACGCACGTCAGACCGCACTCATGGACACCGCGCTTCGAACCAGTGAACCGACGCTGGACAGCAAGGCGATGGTCATCGCCTCATCTTATGTTGATTGCGTCCTTCTTCAGGGCCGCGAGATACCCGGCGTGATCGCCGCATTGACCAGCTCGCCCGAGCTGGAAAAGATCAAGCGCGAGTACGAAGCGATCTTCATGGACAAGTGCCGCAACGCCCTGCTCCCCTTCGCCGGAACGGGCGAAATCGCACAAGCGAGTCTTCGGGCGATGCTCGGTGCAGCCGAGGCGCTGTCCCATGCCGCCGCGACCGGAGAGATCACGCCAGTGCAGGCACGGGACGAACTTTCCGCAACGATCGTGGCGATGGTCGAAAGGAGCGCACGCACTGGCGGCAGCCTCGAAACCTGAACGGCTGGCCCCGCCAGGACAGCAGCGTAATGCCACCTATACTACAAGCCACCTTCCCCCATGGGGGCCTGCGCTACAACAATAAAAAGCAGAGGTGGAGCATGGTCTGGCAGCAAATCTACGACCCTTTCGATAACCCGCTGCTATCAACCATCATGGCGGCGGTGCCGGTGGTGGTGATGCTGGTCTCCCTGGCGTTTTTCCACATCAAGGCGCATTTGGCGGCGTTGTTGGCCCTGAGCTCGGCCTTGCTGATTTCGATCTTCGCCTTCGGCATGCCGGCGAACATGGCGGGCTCGGCCGCGCTTTACGGTGCCGCCAACGGTCTGTTGCCGATCGGCTGGATCGTGCTCAACATCATTTTCCTGCACCGGCTGACGACCGAGAACGGTTCGTTCAAAGTGCTGCAGGATTCCCTGGCGCGCATCACCGACGATCGACGACTGCAACTGCTGCTGATTGCCTTCTGCTTCGGTGCCTTCTTCGAAGGGGCCGCGGGTTTCGGCACCCCCGTGGCGGTGACCGGGGCCATTCTGATCGGGCTGGGCTTTTCGCCCCTGGCCGCGTCTGGCCTGGCGTTGATCGCCAATACCGCGCCCGTGGCATTTGGCGCCTTGGGCACGCCCATCATCACCCTGGCCAAAGTGACCGGGCTGGATGAAATGGAGCTGTCGATGATGGTCGGCCGGCAGCTACCGTTTTTCTCGGTGATCGTGCCCTTCTGGCTGATCTGGGCCTTCGCCGGCTGGCGCAAGATGCTGGAAATCTGGCCGGCGATTCTGATCGCCGGGGTCAGCTTCGCCATACCGCAATTCCTCGTGTCCAACTACCACGGGCCGATGCTGGTCGACGTGATCGCGGCGCTGATTTCCATGGCCTGCCTGACCGGTTTCCTCAAGGTCTGGAAGCCGGCCACTGTGCATACCTCCGCCGCGTTGTCAGGCCGGGCCGACAACTCCAGGGTGGATGTTGACCCGGACGAGAAACCCAGCGCGACCTTTGCCAGCGATGCCAAACCCGCCGTGATGCGCGCGTGGATGCCGTGGATCATCCTCACAGTCTTCGTCTTCGCCTGGGGCACCCAGAGCTTCAAAAACCTGTTCGATACCCGCCCGGCGATAGATCCGCAAACCAGCTCGGCCAAGCTCGATCCTCAGGGCAAGCCGATGCGCGAAGCGAACCCGATCTTTGCCCCGACCTTGACCTTCACCACCATTCACCAACAGATCGAAAAGGTCCCGCCCGTCGTACCCGTGGCTAAAACCGAGGACGCGGTCTACAAGTTCAACTGGTTCACCAGCACCGGCAGCGGCATCTTGCTGGCGGCGATCCTCGGCGGGCTGCTGATGGGTTATTCCATCCCGCAGCTGCTGCACCATTATCTGCGAACACTGTGGGTGGTGCGTTATTCGCTGATCACCATTGTGGCCATGCTTGCCCTGGGCTTCCTGACCCGCTACTCGGGCCTGGACGCCACGATGGGTCTGGCCTTCGCCGCAACGGGCATTTTCTACCCCATGTTCGGCACGCTGCTCGGCTGGCTCGGCGTTGCCCTGACCGGCTCGGACACAGCCTCCAACGTGCTGTTCGGCGGCTTGCAACGGGTAACGGCCGAGCAATTGGGCTTGAGCCCGGTGTTGATGGCCGCGGCCAACAGTTCCGGCGGGGTCATGGGCAAGATGGTCGACGCCCAGTCGATCGTGGTCGCGTCCACCGCCACCCGCTGGTATGGCCATGAAGGTGAAATCCTGCGCTACGTGTTTTTCCACTCCGTGGTGCTGGCGATTCTTGTCGGCGGGCTGGTGACGTTGCAGGCGTATGTGGCACCGTTCAGCCATATGGTGGTGGGCGGGAATTAACCGAGGCGACCGCTGTTAGCCATGGCCCGGGTTCGCAGCCCCGGCCATGGTTCAGGCCAGATAACCACCGTTCACATCAGGCCGAAACTTGCGCATAACAACAGTAGGCTAAGCTTTCAGCAGCTCATTGCTCACGATGCTCGATTCTGCAGGGTTTGGTTTTTCTGGAGAGCGTCTGCAACAGCTATTTCAGACAGGCCCAAACCTTTCACGCAGGATTGACGTGATGACCGAGCCCCTCCTCAGTTTTGATGCACTCAAGCGCGCCGCTGCTTCCGGCGAGATCGATACCGTGTTGGTCTGCATGGTCGACATGCAAGGACGACTGGTCGGCAAGCGATTCCAGGTCGAATTTTTCATCGACAGCGGCCACGAAGAAACCCACTGCTGCAATTACCTGCTGGCTGATGACATCGACATGGAACCGGTGCCGGGTTACGCCGCGGCCAGCTGGAGCAAAGGTTATGGCGATTTTGTGCTGAAACCCGACATGGCCACCTTGCGTCGCGTGCCCTGGCTTGAGTGCACGGCGCTGGTGCTCTGCGACGTGCTCGATCATCACCACAGAAGGGACCTGCCGCACAGCCCGCGGGCGATCCTGAAAAAGCAGATCGAGCGCCTGCGCGAACGCGGCTATACCGGCATGTTCGCCTCGGAGCTGGAGTTTTATCTGTTCGACGAGAGTTATGAGGCGATCCACAAGCGCAACTACCACAAGCCGAAAACCGCCGGCCATTACATCGAGGATTACAACATCCTGCAGACCACTCGCGAGGAGCCGGTGCTGCGGGCGATTCGCAAACACCTGCAGGCCTCGGGTATTCCAGTGGAAAACTCCAAGGGTGAATGGGGGCCGGGCCAGGAAGAGATCAACATCCGTTATGCCGATGCCCTGACCATGGCTGACCATCACGTGATCATCAAACACGCCTGCAAAGAGATCGCGCAACTGCAGGGCAAAGCGATCACGTTCATGGCCAAGTGGCGCTATGACGCTGCCGGTTCCAGCAGCCATGTGCACAATTCGTTGTGGGACAAAAATGCCAAGAAGCCGCTGTTCTTTGATCCCAAAGCCGAGTTCGGCATGTCGAAACTAATGCGCTCCTGGGTGGCCGGGCAGCTCAAATACGCCAATGACATCACCTGTTTTCTCGCGCCCTACATCAATTCGTACAAGCGCTTTCAGGCCGGCACCTTCGCGCCGACGCGGGCCGTATGGAGTCGGGACAATCGCACCGCAGGTTTTCGTTTGTGCGCGGAAGGCAGCAAGGCCATCCGCATCGAATGCCGTATCGGCGGTGCCGACCTCAACCCCTATCTGGCCTTCGCCGCCTTGATCGCTGCCGGGCTGGCCGGTATCGACGAGAAACTCAACCTGGCGCCGCCCTTCGAGGGCGATGCCTACGTCGACGAGCACTTGCCTGAAGTGTCGAAAACCCTGCGCGAGGCCTGCGCCGCGCTCAAGGCGTCGAGCATGTTGCGCGAGGCGTTCGGTGATGAAGTGATCGACCACTACGTGCACACCGCCGAGTGGGAACAAAAAGAGTACGACCGGCGCATCACCGACTGGGAACTGCAGCGCGGCTTCGAGCGCTATTGAGCACACCATGACTGAGCTCGTTCAACTCATCTCCCCGGTCGATGGCCGGGTCTACGCCGAACGCCGCCGTGCCGATGCGGCGCAGATCGAGCAAGCCCTGATCGCCGCCGAAACCGCCCAGGCGCAATGGAAACGCCGACCACTGAGCGAACGCGCCGCGTTGTGCAGCGCTGCCGTGGATGCGATGTTGGCGATGAAGGACGAGATCGTGCCGGAACTGGCCTGGCAGATGGGTCGCCCGGTACGCTTCGGTGCCGGCGAGCTGCGCGGATTCGAAGAGCGTGCCCGGCACATGATCGCCATTGCACCTGAAGCGTTGGCAGCGGTGGAGCCCGCGCCTGTCGATGGCTTTCGGCGGTACATCAAACGCGAGTCGCTGGGTACGGTGCTGGTCGTCGCACCGTGGAATTACCCCTACCTGACGGCGGTGAATACGATCATCCCGGCGCTGATGGCCGGCAACAGCGTGATCCTCAAACACGCCACGCAAACGCTGCTGGTCGGCGAGCGTTTCGCCGAAGCCTTTCGCCGCGCCAATCTGCCCGAAGGCCTGTTCCACAACTTGCTGCTCGATCATAAACAGACCGCCACGATCATCGCTTCAGGACGCGTGCAGCAGGTGAACTTCACCGGTTCAGTCGACGCCGGCAAGGCCATGGAAGCTGCCGCCATGGGCCGCTTCCTAGGCGTGGGCCTGGAGCTCGGCGGCAAAGACCCCGCCTACGTCCGGGCAGGCGCCAACCTTGAACATGCGGTGGAAAACCTGGTGGACGGCAGTTTCTTCAACTCGGGGCAAAGCTGCTGCGCCGTCGAGCGTATCTATGTCGACGAAAAAATTTACCCGGCCTTTGTCGAGCGCTTCGTCGCCTTGACCCGCCAATACGTGCTGGGCAACCCTTTGGATCAAGCCACCACCCTCGGCCCGCTGATCACCCCAAGCGCCGCTCAATTCGTTCGCGGGCAGATCGCCGATGCGCTGGCACAAGGGGCCAGGGCGTTGATCGATCCAAAGACTTTTCCCGCCGACGCACCGGGCAGCGCCTACCTCGCGCCGCAGGTATTGGTGGACGTCACCCACCAAATGTCGGTGATGCGCGAAGAAAGCTTTGGCCCCGTGGTCGGCATCATGCCGGTGGCCAGCGACGACGAAGCCATCGCCTTGATGAACGACAGCGAGTTCGGGCTCAGCGCTTCTATCTGGACCCAAGACCTCGCCGCCGCCGAACGCATCGGCAACGAGATCGCCACCGGCACCGTGTTCATGAACCGCTGCGATTATCTGGACCCGGCCCTGGCCTGGACCGGGGTGAAAAACAGCGGGCGCGGCGTCACGCTGTCGCGCCTTGGCTATGAACACCTGACCCGGGCGAAATCCTTCCATCTGCGCCACGAGATCTGAGCCATGAGCCTGACCGCGAACTGGAACTACCCCACGAGCATCCGCTTTGGCGTCGGCCGCATCGCCGAGCTGGCCGAAGTCTGCCGCAGCCAAGGGATCCAGCGACCGTTGCTGGTCACCGACAGTGGCCTGGCGCGTGCCCCGATCACCACGGCAGCGGTGGAATCCTTGCGCTCTGCCGGCCTCGGTGTCGCGCTGTTTTGCGACCTCAAGCCCAATCCGATTGAAGCCAATCTGGCGGGTGGGCTCGATGCCTGGCGCGCCGGCAAACACGATGGCGTAGTCGCCTTCGGCGGTGGCAGCGGCCTGGACATGGGCAAGCTCATCGCGTTCATGAGCGGCCAGACCCGACCGGTTTGGGATTTTGAAGACATCGGTGACTACTGGACACGCGCCGACGAAAGCCGCATCGCCCCGGTCATTGCAGTGCCGACCACCGCGGGCACCGGTTCCGAAGTCGGCCGTGCGGCGGTGATCATCGACGAACGTACGCACACCAAACGCATCATTTTCCATCCGAAAATGATGCCACGGGTGGTCATCAGCGATCCGGCCCTCACCATCGGCATGCCGGCAAAAGTCACTGCCGGCACTGGCATGGACGCGTTTGCCCACTGTCTGGAATCGTACTGCGCTCCCGGCTTTCATCCGATGGCCGAAGGCATTGCGGTGGAAGGCATGCGCCTGGTGGCCAATGCGCTGGTACGCGCCGTACACACCCCCTCCGACCTCGACGCGCGCGCGCAAATGCTGGCAGCTGCCGCGATGGGCGCCACCGCTTTCCAGAAAGGCTTGGGTGGCATGCACGCACTCGCGCATCCGGTGGGCGCCCTGTACGACACCCACCATGGCATGACCAACGCCACTTTCATGCCCTATGTGTTGAAGTTCAATCGCCCGGCCATCGAGGAACGCATCACCCGTCTGGCGGCTTATTTGCGACTGCCCTCCCCGGGCTTCGACAGCTTTCTGGCCTTCGTCCTCAAGCTGCGCAAAGACATCGGCGTGCCCCATACGCTGTTTGAACTGGGGGTTGATGACAAGCAGGCCGATCTGATCGCGGACATGGCGATTGTCGACCCCTGCGCCGGCGGCAACCCGTTGCCGTTGACACGAACTGGCGCGGCAGAAATTTTCGACGCGGCGTTCCACGGCCGGCTCTAGCGCAATTGTGAAGTAGCGCAAACCGAACTCGACCAACAGGAAGCACGCAGATGGACCGTCTCACGGCGAAAGATTTTGCCCCTGAACTGCTCGAACTCTACGACTACTACGCCCACGGCAAAATCAACCGGCGAGAGTTTCTTGATCGTGCGGCGCTGTTCACCCTGGGCGGCTTGACGGCCACAGCCCTCCTCGCCGCCCTGAGCCCGGATTATGCGCTGGCCGAGCAGGTGCAATTTACCGACCCGGACATCATCGCCGAGTACATCTCCTATCCCTCGCCCAAGGGTCACGGGCAGGTTCGTGGTTATTGGGTGCGCCCTGCGAAAGCCACCGGCAAGGTGCCGGCGGTGGTGGTCGCGCATGAAAACCGTGGGCTCAACCCTTACATCGAGGATGTCGCTCGGCGCCTTGCCAAAGCGGGGTTCATCGCACTCGCCCCTGACGGCCTGACATCGGTGGGCGGCTATCCCGGCAACGATGACAAAGGCCGGGAATTGCAGCAGACCGTCGACCCGGAAAAACTCATGAATGATTTTTTCGCCGCCATTGAGTGGCTGATGAAACACGACGCCACCAGCGGGAAAGTCGGCATCACCGGCTTCTGTTATGGCGGTGGAGTCGCCAATGCCGCGGCCGTGGCCTATCCGGAATTAGGGGCCGCCGTGCCCTTTTATGGCCGTCAGCCAAAGGCTGAAGATGTCCCCAGAATCAAAGCCCCGCTGCTGCTCCACTATGGCGAACTGGATACGCGCATCAATGAAGGATGGCCCGCCTATGAACAGGCGTTGAAAGCGGCCGGCAAGACCTATGAAGCCTATATCTACCCCGGCGTTAACCACGGTTTCCATAACGATTCCACGCCTCGATACGATGATGCCGCCGCCAGGCTTGCCTGGGACCGAACACTGGCCTGGTTTCGGCGCTACTTGTCTTAGCGACACTGTTTTAATCAAGTGCGAACAATGGCGATAAGGAACTTAAGGCTTATGAAGAAGCAACTGAACAGGCCTTCCTTCATCGCCAATCTTAATATTGAACATACCGTCTACTAACCCATCGCGATTAATAAAATAATATTAAAAATTACTCTTCCGTTGGCCATTGCATATTTATCCGCGCCTGCTTAACTGCAAAAACTGCTGATGACAGCAGTGCCCGTAAACACCACGGAAGGAATCGTTATGAGCAGTTCAACTCGCCATAGCATGCCCCCCTATGGGGTGGCCATCCAAAGCGCGATCAAGGCAGGCGACCTGCCGCAAATGAAGGCGCTATTGAAACAACGCGATGCATCCACACCAGAAAACACAGAGCTAAGTAACGCTTACGAGCAGCTGGCCAAGGAAGTCGCACGCCTGGAAAAGCACTAACAGCTATTTCCGCTCCCCTTATTGCAATGGAGGCAATAACCATGTCTGGTTCTAATCAGCAACCTGTCGGTTTGTTCCCGCTCGGCTACCGAATTGGTACTTCGATGCCGGGTGCACAAAGTCTGGCACTCAATCTTCTGGTCTTTACCCCTGATGAAACTGTAAACGGCACCGCTGCAATCACTCAGGCGACCAACCCGCCGCTGGATGTGCATTCCGATGTCTGGGGCGAGTACACCTACCTGACAGTCATGTCACCCGGCATCAGCAAAATCCTGATCACCGCCCAAGGCAATCACGGCGGCTCAGGCTCGAACTCCATCGTGAATTTCAAGATTCAACTGGTGGTGGGCACTGACTGGAAGGAAGGCGTCGCCAACTATTCGTACCTGAATGGTCAGCAGTGGGTCGAGGTCAACAATGCTCCCGCCCATCTCATTGAGGCGGTGCCGTCCCACGTCTCCCCGCTGCCGTTGGAGCCAGGCCCGGTGATTCCGCCGGAGTCATCGTATCCACCGATCATGCCGCTGTACGCCGCACCGATTCAAAGTGCAATGGCCAGCGGCGACCTGGCCCAGATGAAAAACCTGTCGCGCCTGGCCCAGCAGCAACTGGATCAGCAACCCCAACTGCAGACGGCGCTTGAAACGGCCAAGGAAGAAATCAGCCGGCAGGAGCGCCGCTGACTCGACTACGAAATATGCCCGACTTGTCTTGAATACAAATAAGGGAGTAGCACCATGTCAATCGGACTTTTTCATACCCGCCTCAATGTCAGTAATCACCTGCTGGGCGCCCCGGTTTTAACCCTCGATCTGCTAGTGGATACCGCCAAGAAAAAAGTCAGCGGGATTGCGAGTATTTTCCAAAGCACCTACCCACCGCTCAACTTCCGTGCACGTGTATGGGGTGAGTACTCAGAAGCCAAGCTGGTGCCGACGGCGGAGAACCACATCATCCTCACCCTGGCGGGCAGCCCGAGCGGCCCTCTCAGCCAGATCGCCCAGACCTTCGGTTTGAAGGGCATTTTAGGCGGCGATTGGGCGAGCGGTTATGCCGACTACAAGTATCAGGAACAGGGCCACTGGCATTACGTAAAACACGCAGCGGTCAGCCAGGCTCCCGTTATTGTGCGCCCAGAGCATCCGCACCATGCGGTGCCGCTCTACGCCGTCGCGGTACAGCAAGCGCAAGCCAGCGGTGACCTGGCGCAACTGAAGGCCGTGATAAGCCAGGGTGAACAGCAACTGGCCCACAGCGGCGCGCTGCGCAACGCACTGGACCAGTTGAACGTTGAAATCGCTCGGCTGGAGGCTCGCTAAGCCCAGGGTGTAAACGCAATCCTTGTGGGAGCGGGCTTGCCCGCTCCCACAGGTTCCGCGCCCATTGACCAACAACAAAAGGTAAATCCGCTCGCGCCATTTGCCCAAGGAAGGCGCGAACACTTCGATGGATTCGTGCCGCGCACGCGTCGTGCGCAAGGATTTTCCATGTCAGACAGTCGCCCTGCCCGCTACCTCAGTGAAACCGACCTCAAACGCTACGTGCCGGTGCATGTGGTCTGGGAAATCACCCTGGCCTGCGATCTCAAATGCCTGCATTGCGGCTCACGCGCCGGCCATCGACGCCCCGACGAATTGAACACCCGGGAATGCCTGGACGTCATCGATTCCCTCGCGGCGCTCGGTACCCGCGAGGTCACCCTGATCGGCGGTGAAGCCTATTTACGCAAGGACTGGACGCAACTGATCCAGGCCATCCACGATCACGGCATGTACTGCGCCATACAAACCGGCGGACGCAACCTGACGCCGGCGAAAATGCAGGCAGCGGTGGATGCCGGGCTCAATGGCGTCGGCGTTTCACTGGATGGACTGGCCCCGCTGCATGACGCGGTGCGCAATGTTCCGGGCTCGTTCGACAAAGCGGTAGACACCTTGCGACGGGCCAAACAGTCCGGGCTTGCGGTGAGCGTCAACACCCAAATCGGCGCAGCCACGTTGCCCGATCTGCCCGAGCTGATGGACCTGATCATCAACCTCGGCGCCACTCACTGGCAGATCCAGCTAACGGTCGCCATGGGCAATGCCGTCGATCACCCGGAGCTGTTATTGCAGCCGTATCAACTGCTGGAAGTAATGCCGTTGCTGGCGCGTCTGTATCGCGAAGGTGTCGACCGCGGCCTGCTGATGAACGTGGGCAACAACATTGGTTACTACGGTCCTTATGAACACATGTGGCGTGGCTTCGGTGACGAGCGCGTGCACTGGAGCGGCTGCGCCGCCGGCCAGACCGTGCTGGCGCTGGAAGCCGACGGCACCGTCAAGGGTTGCCCGTCATTGGCAACGGTGGGATTTTCGGGCGGCAACGTACGCACCATGAGCCTGCACGACATCTGGCATTACAGCGAAGGCATGCACTTTGGCCGCCTGCGTGGTGTCGACGACCTGTGGGGTTACTGCCGAAGCTGTTACTACAACGACGTCTGCCGTGGCGGCTGCACCTGGACGTCGCACTCCCTGCTTGGCAAACCCGGCAACAACCCTTACTGCCATTACCGCGCGCTGGACCTGCAAAAGCGCGGGCTGCGCGAGCGCATCGTCAAACTCGAAGACGCGGCAAAGACCTCCTTCGCCGTCGGACGTTTTGACCTGATCACCGAACGCATCGATACCGGCGAGAAGGTCAACAGCGTCAGCGACAGTGGCCAGGTGATCAAACTGGCCTGGGCGAATCAGGGCCAGAAATCACCGGATGAAGGACGTATTCCACCGCAACTGGCGCTGTGTCGGGGCTGCTTGCAATACATCCATGCGCACGAAGTGACCTGCCCTCACTGTGCCGCCGATGTCGCCGCCGCAGAAGCCGTGCATCAGACAGATCGTGCCCGGCAACAAGCGATTATCAATACCCTGACCGGCCTGTTGGGGATGCCGCAAATACCTTGATGTGACTTTTATCATGCACATAAAAAACGCCCTGTAAGGAGTCAGGCTTGCCGGCGAAGGCGTCCTAAAGAGCGCCTTCGCCGGCAAGTCGGATCGCCGCACCGCTGGCTCCTACGAAAAGCCAAGGCGGCCTTTGCGCAAATCTGGCCTCCAGCCACTCCTTGAAAGCCATGAGCGTTGCCGGTGTGAACGCGGCGGATGCTCGCACCAGATAAATCCCGCCCTGGGCATCCAGATCCCACTCCGGCAGAACGCGCACCATCTGGCCGTTGGCGATTTCCCGGCTCATCAGCCACTCACCGGCGCCCAAAATACCGACGCCGGCCTTGGCTGCGGCGAGCAACGCTTCGCCGTCGTTCGAGGTCAAGGTTCCCCGGGTGATGACCTTCTCCTGCCGATCACCCTTCGACAAGCGCCATTCAGGAAACGCCGCAAGGCCGGTAAAGCCCAGGCAGTTGTGCTCGGTCAGTTCTTTCGGGCTGGCCGGTAAGCCGTGCTGTGCTATGTAACTTGGTGAAGCGCAGAGAATGCGGCGATGATCGCTGAGCTTCCTTCACTTCAGCGCAGCCCATCTGCGCAATGTACGGGAAGTATCGGCACTCGATCTAAAGTGAACAATACAGCTTCATTGCAGTTCATTACTGCACACGGTGCAGCAGTGTGAAACGCGCAGCGTCAGCGCGACAACAAGGGCCAGAACGATCAAGACTACAGCGACGGCAAACGTTATCCGCATCCCGTTTGCGATGGCGGCCGGAGATGCCGTGGTGATGTTTGCCGTCGCCGATGCAAAGGCGAACACCGCGCCCATGACCGAGGCCCCGGTGATCAGGCCGAGATTGCGCGACAGGCTGAGCATGCCGGCAATCACGCCGCGCTGGTCCGGGTGGATGTCGGTCATGATCGCAGTGTTGTTGGCCGCCTGAAATAACGCGTAGCTGGCCGTGATCACCGCGATGGGCGCCAGGTAACCGAGGATGCCAAGACCCGCCGGCATCATCGATAAAGCACCTGTGCCGAGCGCCATTGCGACGAGCCCGACAAGGGTCATGCGCCGAGTGCCAAAACGGTCCACCAGGCGACCGGCCGGCATACCGGTCAGCGCCGCCACCAACGGGCCGACCGACAAGGCAAGGCCGACAAGCGCCGTACCCAGGCCAAGCGCCCCCGAAAGATAAAACGGCCCGACCACCAGCGTCGCCATCATCACCGTCGAAACGAGCGTGCTCATGGCCAGGCTCGCGCTCAGGCCCGGCTCACGGAACAGCGCCAATTTAATCAATGGCGATGCAACTCTGGCCTCCACAACTATGAAAAACCCGGCGCCGAAAACAGCCGTCAGCAGCAGCGCGATATTGAGCAAACCAAAATCACCGTGCCCGATCGTCATGGCCAGCGCATACGCCCCGAGCGTCACCCCCAGCAGCAACGTACCTGCCTTGTCGAACCCCACCCACCGCGCTTTCGCCCGCCGTGCATCCGCCGGCAAATAGCGATACGCGAGCCAGATATTCAGAATACCCAGCGGTACGTTGAGCAGAAAAATCGCCTGCCAGCCAATGCCCGCGATCAACATCCCACCGAGCGACGGCCCCAGCGTGGTGCCTATCGCCGACATCGTTCCGAGCAATCCCATGGCGCTGCCGGTCTGCGCTTTCGGCACCGTCTCGCCGACAAATGCCACGGTCAGCGCCAGCATGATCGCCGCCCCGAGCCCCTGCACTGCTCGGGCGCCGACCAGCGACCCAAGCGACGGCGCCACACCACAAGCAAGCGATGACAGGGTAAAAATGCCGATGCCCGTCAGCAGCAAACGCCGACGACCGACGATGTCGCCCAGCCTTCCGACGCTGACTATCAGCGTGGTGATCGCCAGCAGATACGCCAGAACGATCCACTGCACTTGCTGAAAGGACGCATCGAATACCTCGGCCAGTGTCGGCAAACCCGCGTTGGCAATGCTGGTGTCGAGTGAGGGCATCAACATCGACAGCGAAAGACTGGCGAGCGCCCAGCGGACCGAGCCTGATTGAGTGATGAGTTTCATGGTTTGGCCACATCTGAAAGGTAGATCAGCAGCGTATGCCCGCGCGTGATATGGCGGAAGACGCACCACTTGCACTTGATAGATGCGTTTGACGCCATGTCACCCGCACGCCGTGCTAACGTTGGAGCATGACGACTCCCGACCTGAATTTACTGATTACCCTGGATGTGCTGCTCGCCGAAGGCAGCGTTGCACGCGCCGCCCAACGACTGCGCCTGAGCCCTTCGGCCATGAGCCGGGCGTTGGCGCGCTTGCGCGAAACGACGGGCGACCCGCTGCTGGTGCGGGCCGGACGCGGGCTGGTGCCGACGCCCCGAGCGTTGGAACTGCGCGAACAGGTCAGTCGATTGGTGCAAGACGCCGAAGCCGTTTTACGCCCCGCCGAACAGCTCGACCTCAAGCAACTGGTGCGAACATTCACGCTGCGCACCAGCGACGGTTTTGTCGAAAACTTCGGCCCGGCGCTGATTGCCCGTGCCAGTGAACAGGCACCCGGCGTGCGCTTGCACTTTGTGCAGAAGCTGAACAAGGACAGCACCGCGCTTCGCGACGGCTCCGTCGACCTGGAAACCGGTGTGGTCGGCGGCACGACGAGCCCGGAAGTGCGCACTCGGGCGTTATTCGAGGATCGCTTTATCGGCGTCGTGCGCACGGGGCATCCGCTGAGCCAAGGCAGGGTCACCGCCTCCCGTTATGCCGCCGGCAGGCACATCCTGGTCTCACGACGCGGGCTCGATAAAGGGCCGATGGATGAAGCCTTGAAAGGGCTGGGACTGGAGCGGGAAATCGTCACCATCGTCGGCGGTTTTTCGGCCGCGCTGGCGCTGGCTCGCGCCTCGGACCTGATCGCCACCGTGCCCGCCCGACACAGCCGAAACCTGCGCGCCGGCCTGCACAGTTTCGACCTTCCGTTCGACCTGCCGCCGATCACCATTTCGATGCTCTGGCACCCACGGATGGATGCTGACTCAGCGCATCGGTGGCTGCGTGATTGTGTTCGAGAGGTTTGTGCACAGGCCTAGAATTTCAGACCTGACCGCTTCATTTTTTCTGCAGCCCCTTCAACCGCAAACTCGCCCGCTGTACCGCCGCCATTTTTTCCGGACGCTTCATGCGTTTCCATTTTCTGATGTCGTCCTTGGTGCGGCCACAACTGACACACAGCTCACCACTCAGCTGGCAAATGGAAACACACGGATTTTCGATATCCTTGGCCACACTTCAACCCCGCGTCGAGCGCTTGGGCGCCAGGCGTTGCTGCCAGTTGCCGGCATTGGCGCGCTGACATTGCTCTTCAGAATCAAACTGCACATGGGCCGCTACCGGGCTGACGAGAACGTCCGCTTCGCTTAACGCCACGGTCGTCAGTTCGACCATGCGTTCGCCCTGCCCGTTCGCCAGCGCCTGATCCTTGTTGGCCTGCGTATCGAAGACCCAGATCACCCGCAGGCTGGCAGGAAAGACCGCGTAATCGACTTCGTGGGTCAGCCAGCAGAACCCGATTATTTCCGCTTTGGCGGTTTCACACGCCTCGGTCAGGGTGGTGATCAGGCGACGTTCGATGTGGGCCTGATCGCGTTTGCTTAAAGACATCGGGTATGGGTCCTTGGGTGGGCGTCGATGGAAAGGGCTCATCATACGATACCGGGCTGATCCGAGAGTTGCTGTGTCTGTGCTGCCCGCGAAGAGGCCCAAACACCCACCGCAAATCCCGGCCCTCGAAACGTCGCTGAAGAATATTGCGACGGGCCAGATAAAAGAAAATGCCTATCACCCCCCAATACTCCACCTATTAGCTGACTGCTTTATAGGCGTCTAACCTTATTGGAGCGCTGGCGTTAGCCGGCCGGTTGAGACTTGATAAAAGATACGAATGAGTCAGAAGCGTACTAGGCTTGCCGTGGGCCACCGTGCTGGCAACTCGATTGCTGCTCTCCAGACTTCCCGTGTGACCCCGACGATCAATTGATCGAACTGCTGGCCCTGCAGCCTATGTCATTGATTTCGCTCGTCGCTATTGCGCGCCCACCCTGGGCCGGATAGCCGGATGAATACGACCAAAGGTAGCGCACACATGGCAAATGAATCGAAATGCCCGTTCAATCACGCCGCCGCAGGTGGTGGCACGACGAACCGCGATTGGTGGCCAAACCAACTGAACCTGAAGATCCTGCACCAGAATTCGCGGCTGTCCGACCCCATGGACGAGGGCTACAACTACGCCGAAGCGTTCAAAAACCTGGACTTTCAGGCGCTCAAGCAAGACCTGCACGCGCTGATGACCGATTCGCAAGACTGGTGGCCGGCAGACTTCGGTCACTATGGGCCGCTGTTTATTCGCATGTCCTGGCACGCCGCCGGCACGTACCGCGTCGGTGACGGTCGTGGCGGTGCCGGCTCCGGTCAGCAGCGCTTCGCGCCACTCAACAGTTGGCCGGACAACGTCAGCCTCGACAAGGCGCGCCGGCTGCTTTGGCCGATCAAGCAAAAGTATGGTCGCAACATCTCCTGGGCCGACCTGATCGTGCTCACCGGCAACGTCGCGCTGGAGTCCATGGGCTTCAAGACCTTCGGTTTTTCCGGTGGTCGGCCAGACGTTTGGGAACCGGATGAGTCCGTCTACTGGGGCTCCGAAAACAAGTGGCTGGGCGGCGACACCCGCTACGACAAAGACAAAAAAGAACCCATGCAAGAACCCGGCGAAGGCCCACTCGTTGCTGAGCCGGGGGAAAATGAGGACAGCCGCACCGAAGGAGGACGCAACCTGGAAAACCCGCTCGCCGCGGTGCAAATGGGCCTGATCTACGTCAACCCGGAAGGCCCGGAAGGCAACCCGGACCCGGTCGCTGCGGCGGTGGACATCCGCGAGACCTTCGGGCGCATGGCGATGAATGACGAAGAAACCGTGGCACTGATCGCCGGCGGCCACGCCTTCGGCAAGACCCACGGCGCCGGCCCTGCCGACAACGTCGGTGCCGAGCCCGAAGCCGCGGGCCTCGAAGCTCAGGGCCTGGGCTGGAAGAGCACCTTCGGCAGCGGCAAGGGCGGCGACACCATCACCAGCGGCCTGGAAGTGACCTGGACCACCACGCCCACCAAGTGGAGCAACAACTACCTGGAAAACCTGTTCGGCTTCGAGTGGGAACTGACCAAGAGCCCGGCGGGTGCCAACCAGTGGACGGCGAAAGGCGGTGCTGGCGCGGGCATTATTCCGGATGCTCACGACCCGTCGAAGCGGCGTAATCCGACCATGCTGACCACGGACCTGTCCCTGCGATTCGACCCGATTTATGAGCCGATTTCACGACGATTCCTGGCGAACCCGGACCAGTTGGCCGACGCATTTGCTCGGGCCTGGTTCAAGCTTCTCCACCGCGACATGGGCCCCCTCTCCCGCTACCTCGGCCCGGAAATGCCCAACGAAGAACTTCTGTGGCAAGACCCGATCCCGGCGGTCGACCACGCCCTGGTCACCGACAGCGACGTCGCCGCACTCAAAGGCAAACTCCAGTCCTGCGGCCTGACCGTCTCGCAGCTTGTATCAACTGCTTGGGCGGCGGCTTCCACCTTCCGTGGCTCCGACAAACGTGGCGGCGCCAACGGCGGACGCCTGCGTCTGGCTCCACAGAAATTCTGGCAGGCCAACCAGCCTGAGCAACTGGCGAGCGTACTGGCGAAACTCGAGAGCATTCAGAACGAGTTCAACAACTCAGGGAAGAAAATCTCGCTGGCAGACCTGATCGTGCTGGCCGGTTGTGCCGGCGTCGAACAAGCGGCGAAAAATGCCGGCCAGACCGTGACGGTGCCTTTCACACCGGGCCGGATGGACGCCTCGCAAGAACAAACGGACGTCGAGTCCTTCGGCTACCTTGAACCTGTCGCTGATGGCTTCCGCAACTACCTCAAATCCCGCTACAGCGTACCGGCCGAAGCCTTACTGATCGACAAGGCGCAACTGCTGACACTCACCGCGCCAGAAATGACCGTGCTCATTGGAGGTATGCGCGTGCTCAATACCAACGTCGGACAAACCCAACACGGCGTCTTCACCAAGCAGCCAGAAGCGTTGACCAACGACTTCTTCAAAAACCTGCTCGATATGAGCGTGGAATGGAAACCAGTGTCGGAGGCCAATGAAGAGTTTGAAGGGCGCGATCGGAAAACCGGCGACCTTAAATGGACCGGCACGCGTGTTGATCTGGTGTTTGGCTCGAATTCGCAGTTGAGGGCGCTAGCTGAGGTCTATGCCTGCGACGACGCGAAGGAGAAGTTCGTGAAAGACTTCGTTGCGGCTTGGGACAAGGTGATGAATCTGGATCGGTTTGATTTGAGATGATCTGAGCAATATTGCTGAAAACCCGCAACGCCTCCCTGTGTGGAGGCGTTGTACTTTTTGCTGATCGCAGGAAGAGACTAAACGGGAGAGATCGTGGCGAGCGCCCCAATCAAAATGGTCAACACAAGAAATCCGCCCAGGAAAAATGCCATCTTGCCCATGGGGCCTCCTACGTAATGAGTTTGCGGTGCAGTGGCTACCGCACTGCTGACCGTGTTGTCATTGTGAGCCGCGGGCTGATCCCATTACAGATGCAGATAGCTCAAAAAAATAAGGATCAGAACAACGCAGAACCCGATCTTTAGCATCCGTGGCTTTACATCCCGGTAGAGAACTCTGGGGGGTGTTTAATTGCAGGTCGTATGGTGCGTAAAGCGGCATCGTATTGACACAGTAACTGCAGAGCCCAGTCGGCACGCGCCCGAATGCGGCTATCACTTTCATCCGAAGGCTCTTCGCTGTTTAGCATCGACTCTACGTTCCTGATGATGAGTTGTTCAGGCAAATACAGGATCCGGCTATTTTTGTAGCTCGATGCGCGTAACTCAGCAATTGGATATGCCCCTCCAAGCCCTGCCGAAACGCCGACCAACAGCGCAGGCTTATGTCCAAGTTCACCAAGCCCCGCGTACAAAAAGAAGTTTTTCAGGGCTGGGCAAGCCATGCCATTCCACTCAGGGCTGATCACGATCAGTGCCGTCGCTTTTTTGAGGATCGATTGCTGGGCATTCCAGACTCTGTCGGTGTCTTCTTCTGGCCAAAGCGGTAGCCGACTGGACGCCAGGTCGATCAGTTCGCTTGAGTCACACAGCTCAAGTTTCTCTAATCGGTCGCGCAGATACCTGGCGACCTTGACTGATTGACTGTTTGATCTGTTCGATCCAGACAGCAGAACGATATGACGACTCATCGCGCCACCTTCTGGTTAGCGTTTACCTTGGGTGCGGTACGGCGGGAACGCACGATGGGCCAGAACAATTCTTCTTTCCAGCTTATCGGTGACAAGTGTTCGATTCCGTAGGCTGGCGGACGCCGACGGGTAATTTTTGCGGTTCCGAACAGTACGTCCCAAAAAAACAACAAGTTGCCGAAATTGCCTTTGTAATGGGTAACGCCATCCTCGGCAGTCAAACCGTGATGTGCAGAGTGAGTGGAGGGTGTGGAGAAGGTTCGCTCCAAAACCCAAACAAGTGGGCGTAACGCGGGGATGCGATAAAGTTTGTCGTCCCATGCAACGCTGCTGTGCGCTGCGAAAATTACAGTCATCTTTACAATCAAATAAACATAATAAATGGGGGCAAGCCCAAGATATATCAGCATGCCAGATAGCCAGATACCGGGCATCAGAAGATAGTAGAAACTGTTGTTGCGATAGACGATGCGTACACTCATATAGGGTGCTGAGTGATGTGCACGGTGAAGCGTATAAAGTGCGGGAACCCGGTGAGTCAGGCGATGCCACCAATATTGGGTCATGTCATCCAGCAGTAAAAACAATACAAATCCTGCAATCCACGGGATTCCAGCCAACGCGTCCTTCATATCCGGTACGGCCTGACTTAGTATCTTGCCACTAAGCCACATGACTAAAGGGAATGTGATCGCCACCAGTATGCCGGAGCCGACGACTTCAATGAGTACGTCACGTTTACCGCCTGACGACTGACGAAACGAGGAACAGGCAAGCTCTAGCAAAACGAAGGCAAGGAAAATTCCGGCCACGATTACAGCAGGGTTATTGGCGAGCATTATTGTATTCATGGCACTCTCGATTTAGGCTGCGGGCAATGCCTTGTCATTAGAAACCCAGGAGTCAGCCCTCCCAATGCGCGAAATGGACAGAATTGAGCTAGAACCGGCCAATCGCCCGCCCCAGCGCTTTCATCGAGGCCGGCTGGGCCAAGTGCTGGAGCGCTTTCTTGACAGCCAGGTTTGCCGAAAAAGCACGGATTACAGCCTGATCGAACTGGATCAGCTTTGGCGCGAGGCGGCGCGCATTGATCCGGCGATCGGGTTAAAACTGTTCGCGCTGTTCACACCTCAGGACTGGCACGTCCTGGCTTATCTTTGCCTGTATAGCCCCGACGTTTTGTCGTCCATGCACCTCTGGGCGCGGTACGCACCGCTTGCATCGGACACTGACAATGTGAGGTTGGTGAATGATGAAAATGGCGTCGGAATCGAGCTGTGCGTGGATGCGCCAGGAGAGTTGGCGCAGTATGTGATCGAACACTACGGCGTGATGTCCATCGCGCAATTGCGACGTGGAACGGGGCAGGATGTGCAGCCGATTCTGGCAAAATTCATCCATTCGCGTCCCTCGTATTACAAGCAATATGCCCAGTGGTTTGGAGACCGCATCGAGTTTGACTGCCCGGTTAACCGCTTCTATTTCCATGCGCAAAGCTTGAGCCTGCCGATGCAGACCCGTCATCACGGGATGTTGGAGTTATTGACTCAGGAACTGGATCGACGGATTGCCGCGCATCGCAACTTCAGCGGTTGGTCAGCCAAGGTTGCCGAAGGTGCGCGACGATCTCTGGCGAGAGGTGAAACTCCAAACCTGGACAATCTTGCAAAGGCGCTGCATCAGACGCCCAGGACATTACGTAGACGCCTGGAAGAACAAGGCACGACCTTCAGGCAATTACTCGATCAGATTCGTGCAGAACTAGAACTGCATCTTGAGTTGCACGGCGAGTCGTTAACGGAGATTGCAGCCCAATTGGGCTACAGCGATGTGACTGCCTATCTCCATGCCCGCAGTCGATGGCGTGACGTTAAATAATTTGAATGAACAACTTCGGCACCGATGGTGGTGAACGACCGGTGCCTTCAGCGTTGTTGCCCGCCTGATAGAAAACTAGTTACCCCGCCCACCACCAAACGACCATTCATCTGCCGCGGTAGTGGTAATCACCACCATGACGTCCTCTGAGTCGATGCCTGGCGCTCGACTCAGTCTCTCGACCAGGGTGCGATAGAAACGCTGTTTCGTCTCGATGTCTCGAGGGCGACCGGCAGTAATCGCGATCAGCACAAAGTCATGGCTGCGTGGACCGCCCAGATAGCCGGGATCAAATATCAGTTCGCCCACTTCATGTTGGTGAATGACCTGGAACCGGTCGGCCATCGGCACTTCGAAGCTTTCTACCAGCGCGTCGTGCAGCCCCTGTGAGAGGGCTTGTAAATACTCGGCAGACTTTCCCCGGTGCAATGAAATACGTGCAAACGGCATAACGCTCTACTCCTGAAAAACCCACTGACAGGCGAAAATTATCAAGTCGCGATAATTCCGAATATCCGATTTAATGGCGACCATAGTCCTGAATTTTTGGATGATTCGATGCGCCGTCCGACCTTCGATCTTGATGTGCTGCGTACTTTCGTGACCGGTGTGGAGTTCAACAGCTTTGCCAAAGCGGCGGACCGGCTCAATCGCTCGACGTCTGCCGTGAGCGCACAACTCAAGAAGCTTGAGGAACAGATAGGCACGCCAGTGCTGGCCAAATCCGGTCGAGGGCTGGTGTTGACGCCGGTGGGTGAGTCCCTGCTCAGCCATGCCCGCCAACTGCTTGAAATGAACGACAGCATTTTCCAGACCCTGCACGAAAGCCAGACCGCCGCAACGGTACGTCTGGGGCTTCAGGAGGACTTTGGCGAACACTTTCTCAGCGACATTCTGCGACGCTACGTCAAGATGTACCCGAGGGTGAGCCTCGAAGTCAGGATTGCGCGTAATACCGAATTGCTTGCGTTGATCGACAGCGGTGGCCTGGACCTGGCCCTGACTTGGGACACAGGGCACAAGTCCCCTTATGCCACCCGCCTGGGTGAAACGCAGATGCACTGGATCGGGTCTCGTGACACACCATCGCTCAACTGCTCTGTAGATTCTCCCCTGCCATTGATCCTGTTCGACGCCCCTTGCGTGTTGCGCAGCGCGGCAACCCAGGCACTGGATGAGGCGCGAATCCCCTGGCGAATTGCACTGACCAGCCCCAGCGTGGGTGGAATCTGGGCGGCCGTTGCCGCCGGTTTGGGCCTCACGTTACGAACCCGCATTGGGCTGCCAGGACATCTCGCCATTATTGCTGGCCTACCCACACTGCCGACCCTCGGCTATGTGCTTTATCGTGGAGCAGAACACCTGGCGCCTGCCACCCGACAACTGGCAGCGTTGATACAAACCCGTCTGGAAGAGCAGGCGTTCAGTATCACTGCAGGCGCCTCCGTTTGATGCTGTCTAAAGCAGGTCGCCCAAGGTGTCGTACTTGTAATACTGGCTGTAATTCAGGACATCTCGAGGTGTCACCTTTTCCGGGAAAGGGCTGTACATCGGGTCATCAATCCGATGGAACTTGAGCGTATCCGGGGCATTTCCCGCCGGTACGTATGCGGCGGCGGGATGCTTCGCTTGCCATGCCGCCCAGAGCCGATCGACATTGCAATGATGTAGAAAGAACACTGGATCATTCGGCGAGGATGACAGTCCCATGTCACCACCGACCCATACATGGACGTTGTTATGAATGCGTTCTTCGCCCGCCCATCCCTCGATGCTGTTGCGCGCACCACCGGTGGTCTGCGCCGCGTTGTAGGGTGCTTTGTCATACACCGGGTTTTCATGGATGACCTTGCGCACATTGGCGCGGCTGGGCAGCGCCCCACCTCTTCCCAGATAACGCACCAAGGGGCGGTTTACCTTGTTTAGTTCCATGGTGCGGCCATCACCCATTACTCGCACTCGCCACGTCCCATCCACGAACTGTCCAAGGTACTCATCCGACCAGATGAGTGACGTCCTGGGGTCCTGAAGTTCCGCGTCAGTGTTCCAATCCCAGTACGGGACTCGAAAGTGTGGGTCGTTTATCGCCTTGCGAATCAAGGTTTCCAGCCGCACGAGGAAGTAGCGATGCCACGGCAAGAATGATGGCCCGCCATGCGCAGCGTTCCTGGCCATCTGCCCGGCAGGCGTTGAAATCATCATGGCCCGGTGGTGCCAGGCCACGAAGGAGTCATAAATCGAGAGGTTGGCCTGCCCGGGCCAAGGATTCTGCACGGGGTCCTTGAGTCGCTTTACCCCTTCGACGTATTTCTTGAGCGCCGGAAGATCATTGACCGCATTAGACCTGATCATGATGTGCTCCGTGGGCATGGTGGTCGGGCTGCTCTGCCCCGTCGCCATCGCCCTTGATGAAGGATTCTGGATAGGCATCGATCACCGCGGTCATCAAGTCGAGAGCCGATCCGTAAGTGACGAACGGGGTGGCGTGCGTATGGACCTGGCCCGCGTCGTCCACAAACAGATGCGCCTGGACCGGAGCCCCATCAACCTCCACCTGGTAGGTGGTGACGATCCGGACAACGTGCCCTTTGTGGTTAATCTCGCGAACAGTCCTGGCCTCATGTCCTGCATGCGGGTCCACGTACTCAGGAAACTGCTCCTTGATCCACGCAGGGTGCGTTTTGTCAGGATCGGTGATGGATATCTCTGCCAGAGCACCTATGTCAGGCGGGCTCAATAGCACGTTGGTTTTTGTATCCGTTGGTTCGGGGTTGGAGACGTTCTTCCGTGTCATGATTCCTCCTGGAGTGTGCCCTCGGACGATTGCCCAGACTGGCTGGAGGAAGTGTAGTTGGTGGCGGGTAGGCATGCCGCTGAACCCATCCGCTGGGCCAGTCGCTCAAAACACTTCAAAACCACTGATTGCTAAAGCAATCAGGATCCGAAAATAGCTCACTCGGTCGACGGGACGGACGCTTTGCTGCCCAAGCGGATCAGTTCATTGGAGAAACACAGCCCGACGATGATCAGTGCCGCCCCCGCGTACAGGCTTTCGCGCGGTACTTCATTGAGCGCCACAAACGCCAGCAGCGCGGCGAACAGCGGCTCGGTCAGCTCCAGCGCCTGCACTTGGGATGGCTTGAGATACTCGATGGCCTTGGTGGTGCAGAAGAAGCCAAGGATTGTCGGCAGCGCGGCCAGCGCCAGCAGTGCGGCGATCGCCAGCGGCGACAGCTCGCCGATCACGAAACCATCGGCCGCAGCCGGCATCAGCAGGTACAGGCTGCCAAAGAACAGCAATTGCCGGGTGAAGTGCAGTCCCCCCGACACGCCCATCCGCTTCATGGCAACCGAAAAGGCCCCATAGCCGCATCCGGCCATGGAGGCTAGCGCAGCACCTTGCAGGGTAAAGCCCTGCTGCAGGTCGGCGCCGAAGATCACCGCGATCCCGGCGATAGCCAGTGCGGCGCCCACGGTCGCGTTCGCGGTGATGGCATCCTTGAGAAAAATGCGCCCCAGAATGATCGAGGAAATTGAGGCACTGGCCATCAGCATCACCACCACACCTGCTGCAGCGTAATGGCGATAGGCGGACGTTTCGAAGTGGAACAGCACAAAGATGCCAAGGAACGCGCAGATAGCCGCCTGAGTCCATTTGGTCGTCGACGCCGGGCGCTTGAGGAAAAGCAGTAAGATCGAGAGAAGCATGCAACCCAGTACGGTCTTGATGACGGCGACACTGCTGGCGGTGAAGCCATTACTCATGAGTACTTTGCTGAGTACACCGATCGTTGCGTTCAGTGCCGCGGCGGAGAGTGCAAATATGACGCCTTTGCTGAAAGTAGATTGCATTGATGACGATCCCTGTCGCTGAATTGTCGTTCGATAGAATGCCGCCCTACATCGACGGCGCAAAGTTTGAGAATCCGAAGATCCCGCGAACCCCCGCATTCATTGTGGCATAAGCTGGATGAAGTCAGAGGGCCTAGCCCTTGGCTATGCAATATGAGTTGACGAACATTGCAGTGTGCTGCAAAGACTGACGTATATCCGGTTTGGCTATTCCATGCCTGTTGGCAAATTGCTCGACCGCCGCTGTATCAAAACGAGTGGTCTGGATAAAGTCCAAGGCTTCGGGTTTTGTATTCAAAAACCGCGCGACGGGAGGAATACTCAGTAGCAACTTCAGCAATCGGAGTGAAATGTAATGCTTGGGAGACTTTAAGCCCAAAGGTTGTGCCACCTGTACCAGGAGTTCTCGCAAGTTGGGAGTTTGGTCATCAAGCGCCAGCAGTTCCTGGCCCACCATGGCAGGATCAAAAGCACAAACCGCCACCAACTCAACCAGGTAATCCACGGTGACCAGTGGCAGCCAGTGCTCGGCGGTACCGGGCACGGCAGTCAGCTTTCCCTGCACAAGGTTGCGTATCAGCTCTCCCAGCGGCTGACCGTCAAGGATATGCCCCGTGCGGCTGTGGCCACAAACCGTCGCGGGGTGGACAACGGTAATCTCCCCGTTCTTGGCGGACATGACCTCCAAGGTCGCAAAATGCGCCTCCAGCTTGCTCCCCTCGTAACCACCGACATGTCGGTAGACGGCAGGCCAATTCGTCAGCTCCGGATAACGAGGATCAATTCCGATGCGTTGCAGATGTTCATGATTTTTCAGCATGTAGCCGCCGATCATCACTAACCGGCTTTTTTGCTCAGCCGCCAACAGCGCCACGCGCTTTGCCCCTTCCACATTCACCGCACGAGAATGCTCCACTGAAAGCCCCCATGCGAAGTGGGCGCCTAGGTGGAATACGACTCTGGCGTGCCTTAGCACTTCTCGGTCAGCAAGACTCAGCCCGAGGTTGTCCCGTTCCAGATCGCCAGCTACGGCAAATACCCGGGTTGCGCACCCTCCCAAATCGTCGACTTGCTCCCGCAGTGCAGCTAGTCGCTCTGGGCGACGCATCAACACCCGAATGGTGTGACCTTTTGCACTCAGGTACGCCACCAAATGTTGACCGATGAAGCCGGTACCCCCCGTGACAAAGCACTCCACGCTCATTTCCCTGTTCCTTGTTTAAGGTGAGAAATCAAGCGTAAACTATCGACCCAACTCTATAGTCAAGCGGTGTTTTCATGAAAATCGGCGAACTCGAGGCCCGCAGCGGCGCCAGCCGCCATACGCTGCGTTACTACGAGCAAATCGGCCTGATCTCACCGCTGCGGCAAACTAACAAATATCGCGTTTACACAGCGCAAACTCTGCAGGATCTGGACTTTATCCAGCGCGCGCAAAGCATGGGGTTTTCCCTGGGGGAAATAGGCGAGATTCTGGATGCGCAGCGGAACAAGCTGATCGATTGTGCTGACGGCGCAAAGCTAATTGAAAAGAAGATGGCAGAAATCAAACAGAAAATCGCCAACCTCCAAAGCATTTATCGGTATCTGGATGAAGAGCGTGCAAACCTCGAAGCCAGTGCTGCCAAGCAACTTGAGCTTCAGCAGCTGAACAACTCTTCCAACTGAACTGTCAGCATCTGGGAAACGGAAGCTGCAGCCTGCTTCCAGTTTCAAGCCCATCGCTTACGCATTTTCTAAAACCTTGTGGCCAGGCCCTAGACAGTAAGCGTCCGCCCAAAAGACCTTGCGTGGTTAAACGGGCGCCCATCTATGCGGCAGCAACTCGATAATCTCGCTCGGCCGCTGCATCGTAAGCGCCCAACCAAGACACCTTGACCTAAGGGGTCACCTTGAATAAGTGCCCAGGATATTCCTTCCGATGAAATCCTCAGAAACCGTAGCGAGGAGACATGGAGATCTTTAGACGTTCTGGTCGAAGGCAGAAACCGCAAGAACGATCAAATGCTTTACCCGTTCATTTGATAACGTTGCTCTACTTTCAAGGAGCGTCGTAATGCTGAATATCGAGAGAGCCCTGTGGTACATCGAGCTGAAGCTGGGATCCCACCTCGATTTGGGACGTGTCGCGCGCCATTGCAACATGTCTCCTTTTGCCCTTGCCCGTTTGTTTGCGCTGTCGACGGGCTGGTCGGTGATGCGTTACATCCGGGCGCGGCGTTTGAGCCAAGCGGCACTGACCTTGCGGCGGGGGGCACCGGATATCCTAAAAGTAGCGCTGGATGCTGGCTACGGTTCCCATGAAGCTTTTACGCGCGCCTTCTGCGATCTGTTTGGATTCACTCCGAAGCAGGTTCGTGAGCACGAGGATGAATCCCTCTCACTGGTGGAGCCTTTACGTATGAAAGAAAGGAAGCTGATAACACTCTCTGAACCCCGCTTTGAAACTAGATCCGAGTTTTTCATTGCTGGTTTGGGGGATCGTTTTACTATCGATAGGAACGAAGGCATCGTCAGTTTGTGGCAAGCGTTCGTTCCTTACATAGGGCGAGTACCATGTCAGGTAAACAGCTGGAACTATGGCCTGTGCTGTAATCCTGAAGAGGATGGTAGTTTTGAGTACATTGCCGGCACCGAGGTGTCCCGCGTCGACGGTCTTCCTCCAGCTTTTCGACACTTCAAAGTGCCACAGCAAAACTATGTCGTGTTCCGACACCAAGGCCATATCTCGACAATCCATCAGACATTCTTCACCATTTTCAATCACTGGTTGCCTGAATCTGGTTACGAGCTTGCCGACGCCCCTGAGTTCGAACAGTACAGTTCTGATTTCGAACCGTCCCAAGGCAAGGGTTACGTGGATGTGTGGATACCGCTTGCAAGAGTCCAGGCATCCTAATCATGGGATCGAAGCCTGCTATGAGTTTGTAAGTTTGACCATTATGCATGGAGTCTGCCCCCATGAGTTTTAACTGGCACAGTGACCAGCTCACAAGAAATACGACGGTCTGCAAGAATTATAGAAATACACAGAATGTTCGCAGATTCATGGTGGAGCACTGCGGCGTGGATTTTAGATTTGACAGGGATTTTATGGCTTGGATACGTAATGACGTATCTAAGACTCTCGGAGAAGTCGTCGAAGAGTGGCTGCGTCGACATCGCGATACCAATTGAACGACCGACAAGCATCAGGCCAACCACTCTGGATGTTAAAACGGTTACCCATTTGTGCGGCAACAGATCGCTAATCCCGCTCGCCCGTTGAGTCGGCAATCGAGTCAGCACGTCCGTAAGGTTGGCCATCACGCCTTCTAAATTAGCAACAGCTGGTATCGTTGGTCGATCCAACTATGATGCAGGGCTTAGATCCCGACTGTAGATAAAGCTATGCCAAGGTTGTCATTCACCATCAGAGTTTGTTTGCGTGTTGCCTTTTTTTCGCCACCGCTAATCACATCCGTGCAGATGCTTTACATGGTTTGCTCTGAGACTACGGATACGGGCCTAGCGCTTAACGCTGCATCGGCAGTCGCGTGAGCACGCCCTTTAAATACGCATACGGATCATGGCCGTTAAGCCGTGCCGACTGGTTCAAAGTAAGCGTTCCGGGAACACACCTTCCGAACTCCAGCATTAAGGGCGATGGTGTCCGCGTATTTTAAGCGGACGCGATCGCCCTTAACGTCAGGATTTCCATGCGCCAACGAAGCTCTTACCCGAAACCGTTCAAAGTCCAGGTTGTTCAGGAATGTCTGCAACCGGGCGCAACCCTATCCAGCGTTGCCATCAGCCACGGCATCAATGCCAGCGTTATCCGCAAGTGGCTACCGCTTTATCGAGATCAGCTACTAGCGGCGTTGCCGGCTTTCGTTCCGTTGAAAGCTACACCTAAACGGCAGGTGGAAGCGTTGGCGACCATTGAGTTGCCGCTTGGCGAGCAATCGATCACAGTGAAATGGCCAACGTCCGATCCTGAAGGCTGCGCCCGCTTTGTCCGTGGACTCACTCAATGATTCGCATCGACGCCATCTGGCTTGCCACCGAGCCCATGGACATGCGTGCCGGCACTGAAACGGCGCTGGCCAGGGTGATCGCGGTGTTCGGTGCGGCGAAGCCGCACTGTGCTTATCTGTTCGCCAACCCCGCGCCACTCGTATGAAAGTACTGGTGCATGAGGGGATTGGTGTCTGGCTGGCTGCTCGCCGGTTGAACCAAGGCAAGTTTCACTGGCCCGGTATTCGGAATGGCTGCGAGATGGAGCTGGATGCCGAGCAACTTCAGGCCTTGGTGCTCGGTCTGCCTTGGCAACGCGTTGGGGCGGGCGGTGCAATCACACTGCTTTAACGCCCGCCATTAGCCCATTGGTCTATCGCCGCAAACGGCTTGCTCTGGCAAAATTCGCGGCATGACTTCATCGCCCAATCTCGACCAAATGTCCCCTGACCAACTGCGTGCCCTCGCGGCGCAGTTGCTGTCCCAGGTTGATTCTCTCGGGCAGCAGGTCGACCGGATGGGCAAGAAGAACGACCGCGACCAAACCATCATCGAGCAGCTCACCCACGAAATCGCCTGGTTCAAACGTAACAAGTTTGCCAAGCGCAGCGAGTAACTGAGCCCTGCCCAAGGCAGCCTGCTCGACGACCTGCTCGACACCGACATCGCGGCCATCGAAGCCGAGTTGAAGGCGCTGAATCCGCCGGCTGCGCCGGCCGAACCACGCAAGCAGCCCAAGCGTGTTTCCTTGCCAGCGCAGTTTCCGCTTACCGTGATTTATCACGAACCCAACACCACCCAGTGCGCCTGCGGCTGCCAGCTCCAGCGCATCGGTGAAGACGTCAGCGAGAAGCTGGATTACATCCCGGGCATGTTCACCGTCGAGCAGCATGTGCGCGGAAAATGGGTCTGCCGCAAATGTGAAACGCTGAGTCAGGCTCCGGTTCCGGCCCAGGTCATCGACAAGGGCATCCCGACCGCAGGGCTGCTGGCTCACGTGATGGTGGCCAAGTTCGCCGACCATTTGCCGCTGTATCGGCAAGAGAAAATCTTTGGCCGCGCCGGCTTGGCTATCGCCCGCTCGCCCCTGGCGCAATGGGTCGGCCAAACCGGTGTGCAGCTCCAGCCCTTGGTCGATGCGCTGCGCGAAACAGTGCTTGCTCAAGGTGTGATCCACGCTGACGAAACGCCGGTACAGATGCTCGCGCCGGGCGAGAAGAAAACCCATCGCGCTTATGTCTGAGCCTACTGCACTACGCCTTTTTCGGCGTTCAAGGCAGTGGTGTACGACTTCAGCCCGAGCCGGGCGGGCGAACAGCTACATCGCGATGGAGAGCTTCAAGGGTACGGTGAATGGGGTAGAGGGTTCCTTTAACTTCATTCATTCCGCCTCCACTACCGGAATTGATCGTGCAGATGAGTTTTTCTGCATAGTTGGAGGCAGTGGTACGGATGGTTTGAAAGGGATATCAGGGTCAGGAGGGATCACAATTGACACCGATGGAACGCACCATATTTGGTTGAATTACCACCTCGAATAATTTAACAAGCCGTAAAGGGCACCGCCCCTGACGCATCAGGGAGGTGTCTTCGCTAGGTGCTTACTTTTTTCGAAACGGTTTCACCAGATAACGTCAGTTTGCAGCCCGGAACCTAGCAATAGGTGATCTGAGAACACTTACACTGGAAGTGACGACACCGATGCCTGACAGCAAAGGCATCGGTGTCTCTTGCCTGCTCTGGCAGGCCGTCGGGGTCAACTCATCTCTGGAACGAGGTGGCTCATGAACGTCAGGTTTTCAATAGCGTACATATACTCAGAGAATCTCGGATCTCCATCGTTGAACGCCTTTGCCACTTTTTGTGCGTTCTCAAGACTGTCCCACATTGCCAAGTCCGCGAAGACTCGGTCGTCGCTCATAGGGCAGTAGGCACGGTACTCGATCAAACCCGGAAAGGTCTTTAACGTTTCACGAAGCCCGGCGCGGAGCACAGGCACTTTCACAACGCATTCCGGTTTGACCTTGAAAATGGCTAATTCGAGTACATGAGATGAGCGCTGCATAGGGATGACCTGCTGTGTGTTAGTGAGCCCCAATTATCAGTGGCTCATACTGACAGCGTAGTGTCAGTAGTGGTGATCGCTTTCCACTGGCTTGCCTGGTGTTTCATATACGCTTGGAGATCAAGAGCAGGATTGTCGGGTGATGGTTGTTGGGCAATGGCGATGGAGGCTATGCGATCGACCCGAAAATCGCGGTAAGCCGCCCTGGCACTACACCAGCTTCCAACCGTCCACTTTCCTCCCCAGTAGAAAAGGCCAAGGGGGGAAATGAGGCGCTGCGAAACCACACCGTCCAAGCTTGTGTAAGTTATCTTCAGCGCCTGAGTGTTTTCGATGGCATTTCGAAGAGTTGCCAGATGGACTCGCGTCGAGGAAGGTGTTGTTCCAAGTGCCCTGATTTTTGCCGCGCCGGGGTCAACCTTGTGATGGACTATGGACGCTGAGATTTTGCTCAACAACATCCTCGCAGCAGCACTTAGATCGTTATCGGCGGAAGCTGAAAGCATTTCCATCCCGAGCATCAATGCATCCAGTTCGAGCCTGTTCAACGTTAAAGGCGGCATCTCAAAATCGGCATCCAAGGCATACCCCACGCCGGCGGTACCATAGATTGGGATCCCACTGAAGGAAAGGTCGTCGATGTATCGATAGATTGAGCGAACGGAAACGCCAATTCGGCTAGCCAGTCGTTCAGCAGAGATTGGCTGATGGACACGAATCAGATTTACCAATTGAAATAAGCGATCAGCTTTACGCACCAGGTGTGCTCAACTGAGAGTCCTTTGCAAGCTCAATGGCCGCGTTAATGGCGGCCCGAGCTTGGGGGCTATTCTTCCAGCAAGTTGATCCCACTGCTGCCGATGCCTGAGCCAGGATGTCACAGGCATTCGCTTTGCTGAGCACAGCTAGCGAGTCAATGCCCATCTGCTCAAGGCGAGCGATAACGGCCGGCCCTACGCCCTTTAGGGCCAACAAGGCATTATGTTCCGTCAGTGGAAATGGCATCCGTAAACTCCTGTTATCGGCCAATGAAGCAACCAGAGTTTGCCCGACGGGAGAGGGCATCTCAATAGATGACTCCATCGCCCTAAGCGCAGGCATCAGGAGACGCTTACGATGCAGCTGCCAACACCCAGCGCGCGAGTGAGATCGAGCAGCTGCTGCCGCATCGGTGGATACCGGCCTGACCAACGTAGAGCGATTCGGTCGCACGCTTGTCGGAAGCAAGCTATCGCCTGCTCAATCTGGCAATGCCTTAGCAATTGCCGCTTCAAGCATAGGTTTGGCAGTGTCACGCAAGAGCTGGCCGTGAGCGCCTACGACATGTTCGAAATCAAGCCTCAGAAGCCTCTCGAAGTCGGCGCCAAGGCTGCCCCCCTCCGGCGTGACGCGTTTCAGCCAAGGGCCGCCAATAAGTAGCGTCAGCTTAAAACCCATCATTCGAAGCACGCATCTGCTAAGGAAAGTCGTGTAACTCCAGTCGGCCCAATATTGAATGCTATCCGTGGCGATGAGCAGTTTTAGATTCTTCAGCAAAAGACACGCCTCAGGGTATTTGGCCACTTCATACACGAAAAACTGTGCATCAGGCATCGGCGGAGACGCTGCGGCGTTGATCACATGGTTTGCCGTAGGCACCTTGTAAGTCTCCGGTCGAGATTGACACCAGAACTCCGCCTGATATCGGTCAACGTAAAACCGATCGTCTAGACCATGGAAATCTCCTAGACGCAGGACATGGCGAACATTACCTAGTGCATCCAGCTGACTTAGTGCGGCATCGCTCAGGCGCACTGGGTTGATGAGGGTCAATTCATCGCCATTTTTGACAATGACCATGTTTCGGTTCATACGCATTCCAGGGCCGATCCTGATGCTGCCATGAACTAGGTAAACGTTGTGGAAAATAGGAGTGATAGGGTCATGGGGGAACGCGGGTGGGTACACTGACAATTCCTTGTGAAGTTATCCTTACTCGCTGCTTGGCGCATCCTTATCAACCCAAGCGTGACGACCGTACCTTACCTTGGGACGCCCTACGCATCCATAGCTGACCCTGCCAGCAATGTTCAGGTCCTATCTAGACCGTTGCGCGGTGAGGTTCGGGGCTACTGCACCTCATCGCAGATTCTGCTCAGTACAGGTAGGCGTCTTCACCTGACGGTTACTCATACTCATAAATGGAGCGAATCACAATCGGACTGGATTGGTGAGCGCTACGTCCCGAATAGGGCGATTCCAAGCGATGGGTGAGAGTAGGAATACTACGATAAGGAAAGCTACCTGGGACAGGTAGAACGGCTCCAGCCACTGTTGCTTCAATGCGACGTAAAAAGTGTTATGGGCTACGTCGACCAAAATAATCGCTACCGTAAGCACGATTCCGGCTCTTGGTTTGATGAAAAGTAGCAGTGCTGCAAGCGGGTCAAAAAACGTAAGCGCCCCCCAGAAAATACGGCTGGCCAAGTAAGTGTTAGGCCCGTATCCGTAGTCCCAGAACAATCCATACGAAACGTCTGCACGGATGTGATTAGCGGTTGCGATGAAAAGGCCGCATGCGAACAAAATTCTGACGGCGAATGACAATCTTGGCATAGCGTTATCTACATTCGTGAAATACGCCCTGCATGATAGCGGGATCAACCAACGACGCTAGCAGTTGCAAACTGGGAAGGTGTGATCGCTGAACGCTTACGTCCAGGGCGGCATTGCGAGTTTTCAAAGCTTGCGCTGCTTCTTGGGGTTGAGTTAGCGACATACCAATCAGGGGGCAGAACAGTGCATCTCAGCGACACGTCACTCAACTCATAGCCAGTATTCCCAGAGTCGCGCCATCTGCTCCTTGGCTCTCACACCGAGCGAGCGGCGCTGCCACTTTTCCAGCTTGATTTCGTTCGATTTGGCCAGATCAGCCAGGAATGCCGCCTGCATTTTTTTTCCAAACCCGGTGCCCAGCACAACAACGTTGACTTCATCATTGTGCAGGAAGCTGCGCCAGTCGAGGTTGGTGGAGCCGACACTCGACCACACGCCATCGATTACTGCTGTCTTGACGTGGAGTAGCGCGTCACGTCGCTCGTAAAGCTTGACGTTGGCCTTCAACAGCTCGCTGTAGTAGGCGCGACCAGCATGGAGCACTAGCCACGAATCGGTGCTGCTGGGTAGTACCAGCTTGACGTCGACTCCACGTGCTGCTGCCTCCTTGAGTGCCGCCAGCAACTGCGGGTCGGGAACAAAGTAGGCGTTAGTCAGCCATATCTCAGACTGCGCGCTACGTAGCGCCGAAATCAGCGTGGCATAGATCAGGCTGAACGGCTCATCTGGCGAGCTGCCGATGGCGCGCACCACCTCGGTGCCTTTGCGCTCAGGTGGCGGAAAGTAGTGGCGAGCCGCGAGTGGTTCACCTTTCTGGGCCGTCCAGGTTCCGATGAACAGCTTCTGCAGGTCTGCAACCACGGGCCCCTCGATGCGCAAGTCGGTATCGCGCCAAGGCAAATCACCCGTTGGGCGAGTCTTCGAGTGAGCGCTGAACGAGCCCCCCGAATAGACGCTGCTGATGTTGATCCCGCCGAGAAAGGCAATACGGCCGTCCACTATCAATAGCTTTCGGTGGTCGCGCTGGTTCACGTCCCAGCCCGCTTTGGCCGTCATCGGATTGACTGGGTTGTACTCCAGCACCTTGATGCCCGCTTCGGTCAATCGAGAGAAAAACGCTGAGGGTGTTCCAAGGGTTCCGACGCTGTCACGGATCAGATTGACCTGTACGCCTTTCTGTTGCTGAGCGATCAGTGCGGCGGCGAAGCGCTGGCCGACTTCATCATCGTCAAGGATGTAGGTCTCCATGTTGATGTGGTCGCGCGCAGCTTCCACTGCTTTGATCATCGACTGGTAGGTGGCGGGGCCGTCCTGCAGCAAGTCGACCTTGTTTCCTTCCGTTAGCGGGCTGCCGACGATGGATTCTTCGATGGCGAGGTGCACATCGAAGATGTTGGTCTCTGCGCCGGTGGACTTGAGTCGGTCGAGAATGGCCTTGCTGCGCTCGGCTGACAAAGGTCCGTGTATCCCGTCGAGTTGCACTGGCGCAGAGGGCGCGCGAGCCATGTCGGGCACTATCCTCGGCAATGTACTGCAGGAAACCACAAATGCCAGGAGCACAGCCACGCACAGCGCCAGAGGAATACATACCCCCTTACATGTGGCTAGAAGATTCATTAGACCCCTCTTGGTGAGGACGGTGATAGCGAGTCGCGACGCCATCACTTGTTTTGACCACTGTGTAAGGGCCGGGTTCGTCGTCAGAGGGTGCTTTTGGCCGATTACTGCCTGTCGCGACGGGCAGAAAACGACCCATAGCTGTCGTTCATTTGTGTCTATAAAATCCAGGGACCATTCGGCGAATAGTAGCGGGAGTAAAAGGTGCTTTCAGACAGCTTGCGGAATGTGAACCAGCAAATCGAAAAAACTATCGCTGCAATTCGAGACAAATGCATCGCGTCTGATGAAGTCGTCGTAGCTGATTACTTAAAGCGGTACGAGGCAAGCTTGGCGCTAATCGGTACTGGCTCAAAACAAAAGCTGGAGGCGAGCTTGAAGGGGCTCTTGAACTGCACGCGAGGCTACCTGGAAACCACCAGTCATTATGATCAGGAATTTCTCGGTGAAATGTGTGAGACGGAACGACTGATCAAGCAGCTGCTGAAGGACAAACTGCTGTGAGTTGGTGAAAAAGCCTGACATCTACCAAAAAAATATCTTCCAAAGTACGGGCTTATTGGCGGGGACGACCGTCCGCTTCTGGCCGTTTTCTGCCTGTCAAAGTCGGCAGAAAACGCCCCGTAGCAGGTGGTCAACGAGGTGCGAAATCACATGTCATAGACTCAATGTTGGTTCGTACACTTTTAGCTACGCTTAATTCTTTTCATCTCTACGCGATTTGCGCTGAGTATCCGGCGAGGTTAGGAGCGATATGCTTCCGGTTGTCTGTCCGCTATCCGAGATGTCTTGAAACGCACGGGGCCGCACAATCAGTCCTACGCGATGGCAACAAGTGTTCCACTCACCAGCAGGCCAGATGTCTCTCGATCAACCTCGCCACCTCGGCTGCGTGAGTAAAGCCAAGACTGTGATCGGCGCCAGGGAAAACGTGTAGTTCCGCGCGGGGTAACAGTTGAGCAAGGCGCTGGCCGACGCGAACAGGGCTGATCAGATCAGAATCTCCCCAGAGGAGCAGGACTGGCATGCGCAACTCGACCAACCGGAGCGTGAGGTCGGTGCGGTCGTCGAGAAACCACCTCGGCAGTGTCGGGTTGGCGGCAGCAAAATCCAGGCGCCAGTCATGCGCGTCCAGAGCAGACATATCCACCCCGCCAGAGGTGACGGTCAGCGTCAGGTGCGTGATCAGCTCAGGGCGTTCAAGCGCTGCAAGCACAGCGACTATACCGCCCATGGACTGCGCCACCAGCGCTGTGGGCCGGTCGATCTCGGCCAGCACGCGAGTCACCAGATCATCCATGCCGGTCACGCCAGGCAAGGGCGGAGTGTCTCCAAAGCCGGGCCAGCCGATATGGACCTGCTGCGCCGGGTGGGCCAGGCGCTCAGCAACCGGATACCAGAACCGGGTGTTACCTGAGGCTCCGGGCAGGAAAAGGAGTTTGGCGGGGGATGCGATCACAGGTTCGGTCCTTGAAGGTGGGATTGAAAGAGTCAGCAGGAGGGCAAAATGGAGGCCGTGCTTTCGCCCCGAAACTGACTGTCGCTACAAAGCGGAATTAGTCTGAATAGGCGAGAGATTGTTTGAACCGTACATTCCTTATGGGAATGCAGTATATAAAATTAATGAATTTTTATTATGACTGTGTGTGGCGTAGCGTGATGTGAGGACATGGAGAACCGCCTTGAATTCATCCCCTCTCAACGCTGCTGAAAAATTTGATACCTCTCGAGCCAATGAGTACGGACGACAGAGCCGTATCGCACTAGCCGGATATGACGCCTGCCACGACCTGACTGCATGCATGCTGGCGGCAAGCCTCGGCAATTCAAGCTCGACAAAAATACTGGTGGTTGGCGCTGGCGGTACTGCACAGGAAATTATTGCTATGGCCAAACTTGAGCCGCGTTGGCGCTTCACTGCTGTTGACCCATCCGGGCCGATGCTGGAGGCAGCGAAGCAGCAGTTAGAGGCAAACAATTTGCTTGAAAGGACGGCCATGCATCTTGGGCATGTTGAAGACCTGGCTGCAGACGCCTCATATGACGCAGCCACTTTGATCGGGGTACTCCATCATCTCGATGGCGATGATACCAAGCGGGAAATTTTACGATCCATTCGAGCTCATCTAAAGCCGGGGGCGCCGTTGATTGTCGCGGGGAATCAATATGCTTATGCCAGTCAGCCGTTACTGCTTGCTGCCTGGGGGCAACGGTGGCGGCAGCATGGAGCCAACTCGGATGAAGTGAAGGCCAAGCTTGGGAAAATCCTTCAAGGCGCCGACCCACCACATTCCGAGGCGGCGGTTCAAAAACTTTTGCATGACGCCGGATTCGGAGGCGCTACTCGTTTCTTCAGCAGCCTGTTCTGGAGTGCCTGGTTGACGTGTAAAACGGGTTGAATCTGGAAGCGGGTGGCTGCTTCTGGCCGATTGCTGTTCGACCCGAAGGGCTGCTTTCGACTGTGGATTCACCCCGGAGCAGTCATCGAAACCGCCGGTCGCGATGGTTCTGAATCAGGTTCGCAAGTCACCCGCTCTGATGAATTCGATCAGCGCGTTCAAGGCCGGTGGCACATGGCGCCGACTGGGGTAATAAAGAAAGAATCGGCTTGGCGGTGCTTTCCATTCCTGAAGTATTTCTCTGAGATGCCCGTTGCGGATTTCGTCGCGCGCCAGCTCCTCGTAGACATAGGCAATCCCAGCGCCATCTTTCGCCGCCTGGATCATCAGCGCATCGTCTTCCAGAATGAGCGGGCCTGTGACGGATAACCGTATCGGTTGACCGCCTGCCTGATACTCCCAGGCGTAAAGTTTGCCACTGGGAAAACGCCTGGCAATGCACGCATGCTCGAGCAAGTCGCGGGGGGCGTGCGCGATCCCCTTTTCGGCCAGATAGGCATCCGAAGCAACGGTCACGAACGATTGAGGGGCGCCGACAGGGACTGCGATCATGTCGCCGGCCAGGCTTTCACCAAAGCGGACTCCAGCGTCAAATCCGCCGTTCACGATATCGGTCAATCCATCGTCGGTGATCAGGTCCAACTGAATACGTGGATACCTGGCCACGAAGGGCGCGAGCACTTTCGCAAACACGATACGAGCCGCCGGGCGCGCCACGTTGAGGCGGAGTTTGCCAGCGGGCACTTCCTGCATCGAGGTCAAGTGCGCCAATACGTCGGCAACCTGGTGCAGGGTCGGGACCAGCGTCGCCAATAGCTGTTGGCCGGCCTCGGTCGGGGTCACGCTACGAGTGGTTCGGTTCAGCAACCTGATGCCCAGGCGTGCCTCCAACGCTCGCATCGCGTGACTCAACGCGGAAGCCGAAACGCCACGCTCGTCGGCGGCCTTGCGGAAGCTGCGATGGCGAGCAACGGCGGCAAAGGCATCGAGTTCAGAGAGATCGGGGTGATTACTCATGAATTTCGTTCAGTAGTTCAAATACGATTACCCATCTTATCGTCATCAGATCTCTCCCGGATACTTCTCACATCATTTGTGGAGAGGTCGTTATGCAAAAGAATCGTCTTGGATCATCGGATTTTCTGATTTCGCCTATTGGCCTGGGGACGTGGGCAATCGCTGGCACAGGTTGGGAATACAGTTGGGGAGCGCAGGATGACAAAGACAGCCTGGGCGCACTTGAGTATGCCGTCGAACGCGGCGTGAACTGGATTGATACTGCTGCGGTTTATGGCTTGGGCCATGCGGAGCAATTAGTGGGGCAATTGCTGCGTCGGGTGCCGGTCTCGCGGCGTCCTTTGGTGTTCACCAAAGGCAGCCTGGTCTGGGACCCGGTCACGAAGCAGATTTCGCACTCCCTGGCCCCCCAATCCTTGCTCGCCGAGATCGACGCAAGCTTGCGCAGGCTCCAAGTCGAGACTATCGATCTGTATCAGATCCACTGGCCTGCCTTTCCTGCCGACGCAAGCAGTGAAGGTATTGAAATGGCGCTTTCGGCATTGGCAGCCGCGCGCGCTCAAGGAAAAATTCGCGCTATCGGCGTATCGAATTTCGATGTCGCTCAACTCAAGCGGGCGCAGGCGGTGACAGAGATCGTTTCGCTCCAGCCGCCGTACTCCGCCTTGATGCGGGACATCGAGAATGACGTCCTGCCATTCTGTGAGCAGGCCGGGTTGGGTGTCCTTGCCTATTCCACACTTCAATCGGGGCTACTGTCCGGCAGCATGACGCGCGAACGCATCTCGCAACTACCCGAAGACGATTGGCGCAAGGCCCGAAGTGCTGATTTCCAGGAGCCCCGTTTGAGTGCGAACCTGACATTGGTTGACGTTATGGCACGCATTGGAGAAAGGCACGGGGTGAGTGCTGCGGCGGTCGCTATCGCCTGGGTACTTCGCCAACCGGTAGTGACGGGCGCCATTGTCGGAGCCCGCCGCCCAGCACAAGTCGACGGGCTGATAGCAGCCTCGGCGTTGCGCCTTAGCGCTGCGGAAATCGACGAAATTCGACCGTTCCTGCCGTCGGGCATGGGAACAAATGTTCCTGGTGCCGCCGCCTGACACCCCGGGTGGTCCGAGTGCTCTCCTCCCTCGCCATCGCTGGCAGGTGCTGTCTCACGCAACAGCTCGCGAAGCGCGCACTTTCTCGTATCGCGCGAATCCGATCTTGATGCCGACCAGAATGGGGGCAGCGATTACAAAAAGCAGGGCCACTGCAATGAACGCTGTGTCGAAGGCAATCACCGTGGACTGACTTGTTACTAACCGGCCCAGAAGGCTCGTCGCTGCTCGGCCAGCGGCCACTGCATCCATTCCTTTCGCGCTCAGCATGGCTGTCGTGGTCGTCATTCGTTCGATGACCGCGGCCCCGCCCGGCGTGACGTTGGCGCCGAGGACCACGGCATTGGTGACGACGTTATGGTCGATCAGGGTCTGTAGCCCTGCGACGCCGATAAGGCCACCTAACTGGCGACCCGTATTGAAAAGGCCTATTCCACTGGCGAGGTTTCGGCTGTTGAGGTGGCTGAAGGCGATCAGCGTGATCGATAGAAACAGGAAGCCAAGCCCCAGACCGCGCAACAGGATAGCCGCCATCATGTCGTCCGCGCCGCTTTCGCTGGTCGAACCGGACAGCATCCACATCGCAGCCATAATCATCAGGATTCCAAAGGGCACGGTGGCGAATGGCGCAACGCGGCGGGCCTGCATGAGCCAGGCCGATATGAGAAGCGCACCGACAAAAAACGCGCCACTGGGCAACAGCAGCTGACCGGCATCGGTAGGCGTGAACCCGAGGACCGATAGAGCGAACGCCGGAATCAGGTACGCGCTGCCGAACAAGGCGGCGCCGGCGACAAAACTGACGATAAAGGCGAAGGAAAAATCGCTCGATTTGAACAGGGTGAAATCGAACAGCCCCTGCCCTTTGGCCAACACTTGTTGGCCGAGAAATGCCAGCAGAGCGGCGGTGCCGATCACGGTTAGCCAGAGGATGCGAGGCTCCTCGAACCAGTCCCATCGGCTGCCCTGGCTGAGAACGTAGGTCAAACAGAACAAGGTGGCGGAGATCAGCGAGAAGCCGATCCAGTCAAACGGCCGGTGCCGGACTTTGGCGGGCGGCATTGGGCCGTCTGCGATCAGCACCAGTCCGCTAGCCACCAAGGCAATCGGCACAACGCTGAAGAAGATCCATGTCCAGGACTGGCTATCGATCAACCACCCTTGAAGCGCCGGGGCGAGCGTCGCGGGCGCGACAACGGCACCCATGGCAAACAGAGCCTGGAGGATTGGCTGAAGGGACCGCGGATAAGCGCGAAAGATGATCGCCTGCCCCCCGACCAGCAGGGTGCCACCGGCGAAGCCCTGAATAACTCGAAGTGCAATCAACAGATCCAGCCGAGCGGTGATGGCGGCAATGCCGCACGCCAGGCCCATGACCAGGGTTGAGCTGATCATCACATGACGCGAATTAAAACGCTTCAGCAGCCAAGGCGCGGTCATGAACCCGATCAACTTGAACGCGATGTAGCCGACATCCAACCAAGCAAACTCATCTGGCGTTGCGTAGGTGTCGCCGATGATGTCGCTGCGTCCGAGCGCCAGAACGGTGCTGGCGATCGCTTCCGTCAGCGTGGCAAGCACGATGCCCGCCATGAGCAGGACACCGGTCGTAACGCTGGCGTTGCTGCGCGTGGCGCTGGCAACCGTGTTCATGAGCCCTCCCCTTGCGCAACCTCGACCCGCGCGGACAGGCCAGGGACGATACGGCCCGGCAACGGGTTATGGGCAAGTCGGATTTTTACCGGAACCCGCTGCACGACACGCACAAAGTTTCCTGTCGCGTTGTCTGTGGGCAGCAAGCTGAACGCCGACCCGCTACCCGGTGCAAAGCTGTCGACCACGCCTTCAAGTGCCCCGCCGGGATAGCCGTCGACCGTGATGCGCACGCGCTGACCGGGGCGGATATGTTCGAGCTGGGTTTCCTTGAAGTTCGCCACGACCCACACATCATTGACCGGCACGATATCGAGCAACGAAACACCCGGCGTAACGAACCGGCCGACGCGGACCTGACGGTTACCGATAACGCCATCAACAGGCGCGTGTACCACGGTGCTGTCGAGATCGATCTGGGCCAGATCGCGCGCGGCCTGCGCCTGCGCCACAGCAGCAACGGCAGCTTCTCGCTGGGCCACAAGGACGGCGATGCGTTGCTGTTGAGCCTCGACCGTTGCCGAAGCGGCCGATACCGTCGCCTCGGCTCTGGAGCGTGCCGTGCCGGTTTCATCGACGAGGGCCTGGCTGACCGCGTTGCTGACGATAAGTTTTTGGCTGCGGTCATGGGTCTTGGTCGCCAGATTCATCTCGGCGGAGGCCGAGCGTCGCTGGGCTTCGGCCTGTCGAATCAGGGCACGCTGAAGCTGGGTTTCGGCATCGACGTGGGTCAGGCGAGCCTGGGCAGCGGCGACATTGGCAACCGCCTGCGCAAGCCGTGCGCGATAGTCCCGATCGTCAATCCGGAACAGGACGTCACCCGCCCGGACGGTCTGGTTGTCCTCGACCTCTACCGCCGTGACATAGCCCGCAACCTTGGCGGCGAGCGAGGTGAGGTCGCCGCGCACATAAGCGTTATCGGTGGAGGTCGAACCGCTCGAAAACGCCATGGCCCATCCGCCAGCCAAGACCACCACGGCACCGATGCACAGCAGGATGCCGATCATCTTTCTCTTGCTTTGCCGCGCCACCACGACAGGAGTCTCGACGCTTGCGCCGGTGGCAATGGCGGCCTTGTCCTGAAGCGAGTTCATGTTCTTGTTTCCTGTTCAATGCCAAGGATCCGCAACAGCCACAGGACGGCAGTAACCTGCCGCCCGGCTGTCGAGCGTCGATGAGCGCGTTGATCGGCTCACTTTTTGATGGGTGTGACGAGCTCCTTTTCGTTGCTGTCGAGGACGAACACGGCCAGCAGGCGTGCGGGTTTCGTGTCGCTGGCGTTGGCGCTGACCTCGTGCACGGAGCCCGGCTCCTCTACGAAGTTTTCGCCGACGTTGTAGATCTTTTCCGGCTCGCCTTTGACTTTGATGCGAAACGAGCCCTCCAGGACCGTTGCATAAATGAAGGCCGTTTTCGGATGGGTGTGGGACGGCGACGCGGCGCCCGGCCCGTATTCGACCAGCACGCCCTTCATGCTCTTGCCGGGGAGGTTGGGAATGGGACGGTCGAATACGACCGAGACCTTGCCTGCGGGCGGCTCGGCGGCCGACGCTGCGCTGATCGACAGCGCTGCGAAGGCAGCGGCCAAGAGATATCGGGTAAACATGGCAATGCTCCTTGGTGTGTAGGTGGTGTGAGCGCGCGGCCCGTTACCGAGCCGTCGACTGACTGAGCCAACCCTCGAAGCGGATCACGCCCAGGCGCGGGTTCTTGCCGGGGGTCAGCGATTGATCGTCGAGCACCGAACCGAAGTAGCGCGCGTGCACATCCGGCACGACCTTGCGCGTGTCCTGAGTGGCCCGCAGGAAGCGTCTGACCAGTTCGTCGAGCGGCATGGCCTCGGGACCGGCGACTTCGACCGTGCCATTGACCGGCGCTGCCAGCGTGACATCGGTGAGCGCCGCTACCACGTCGTCGGACGCCATTGGCTGGATCAGTGCCGGCGATACGCAAACTTCCTCGCCGACGGTGGCCGCCTGCGCAATGCCGCCGACAAACTCGAAGAACTGTGTGGCACGCAGAATGGTGTAAGGAATGCCGGACGCCTTGATCAGGTTTTCCTGCGCGACTTTGGCCCGGAAATAGCCATTCTCGGGCAGCCGTTCACTGCCAACGATCGACAGGGCAACGTGATGGCGAACCCCAGCGGCCGCCTCGGCAGCCAGCAGGTTACGGCTCGACGTTTCGAAGAACTCGAGAACGGCCTGGTCTTCCCACGAAGGCGCGTTCGCCACGTCGACGACGATATCGGCGCCATCCATCGCTTGGGCCAGGCCCTCGCGGGTGATGCTATTTACGCCCGTGCTGGGGGCGGCTGCGAGCGCGTCATGGCCGCGCTCGCGGAGGTTCTGCACAAGTTTCGATCCGATGAGGCCGGTGCCTCCAATGACGACGATCTTCATGGTTTCTCTCCACTTTTCGACTGCAACCATTGCCGTCGATGTAGATTGAGAGTGCCAGCGCGCGTCAGGGACGTCCTTGTACCGGCCTTGAGTTTGCCTTCAAGGAAGCTTGGTTTTTCGTCCAGAAAAACAGCTATTCGACGGGTATCCCTTGCCGCGGGCGCTGCCGTATTATCGATACCACTTACCCATCGCCAGCTCGGACACGGAGTCGGGGGCGCTCGACCAGGGGATCCTCACCTTGCCATTCGTGTTTGAAGACTACGTGCTCGATCAAGAGCGCCGGGAACTGACCTTGCGCGGACAAGTCGTGGCTGTCGGGCCGCAGGTCTTTGACCTATTGCTGCAACTCGTCAGCAACCGCGATCGCGTCGTCAGCAAGGACGACCTGCTCAACGCCGTGTGGAGCGGTCGGATCGTCTCGGAATCGACCATCACCAGCCACATCAACGCGGTGCGCAAGGCCATCGGCGATACCGGCGAGGAGCAGCGCCTGGTGCGCACGGTCCCCCGTAAGGGTTACCGCTTCGTCGGCGAGATCAAGGTGGATGAGGTCGGGGAACCACGACAGCCCGACATCGAAGAACCCACGCCCGAGGACCTGAAGCAAACGCCTGCGCCCACGCTCGTCCTGCCGGACAAACCCTCCATTACGGTCCTGCCCTTCCAGAACCTGAGCGGCGATCCAGAGCAGGAGTATTTCGCCGACGGCATGGTGGAGGACATCATCGCCGCCCTGTCGCGAATCCGCTGGCTGTTCGTCATCGCGCGCAATTCAAGCTTTACCTACAAGGGTCGGGACGTGGACGTCCAGGGCGTCGGCCAGACGCTCGGCGTGCGCTACGTGCTGGAAGGTAGCGTGCGCAAGTCCGGGAACAAGATACGCATCACCGGGCAGCTGATCGACGCGACGACCGGAACGCATATCTGGGCGGAGCGCTTCGAAGGCATGCTCCACGACATCTTCGAGCTGCAGGATCAAATAGCCGAAAGCGTCGTCGGCGCCATAGCACCGCAGCTGGAACGGGCAGAAATCGAGCGCGCCAAGCGCAAACCAACGGAAAGCCTGGACGCATACGACTATTACCTGCGCGGCATGGCCAAACTGCACAACGGCACCCGCGAAGCCATCGAGCAAGCGCTGCCGTTGTTCTACAAGGCCATCGAGCTCGATCCGGAAATTGCATCGGCCTATGGCATGGCAGCCTGGTGCCACTTCTGGCGCAAGTTGAATGGCTGGATGACCGATCGGCCTCGAGAAATCGCCGAGGGCGCACGACTAGCGCGTTTGGCGGTGGAGCTCGGCCGGGATGATGCGGTGGCGCTGACGCGAGGCGGACATGCACTTGCCCACCTCGCCGGCGATGTCGATGGCGGCATTGCCCTGCTCGACCGGGCACGCCTGCTCAACCCCAACCTCGCCCCCGCCTGGTTCCTGGGCGGAATCCTGCGCGCACTGCGCGGCGAAGCAGACGCCGCCATCAAGGATTTGACCCATGCCGTTCGCTTGAGTCCGCTGGATCCGGAAATGTTCAGGATGCAGGTCGGGATGGCGCTCGCACACTTCTTCGCCGGGCGCTTCGATCCCGCTTCTGACTGGGCGGAAAAGGCGCTGAGGAACCTGCCCTGCCTCCTGGCATCGGTTGCCCTGATCGCGGCCAGTCATGCGCTCAGCGGACGCATGGACAAAGCGAAGCAGGCGATGCAGCGTTTGCATGAACTGGATCCGTCTTTGCGTGTTTCTAATCTGAAGGACTGGTTGCCGATCCAGCGTCCTGAGGATTTTAAGCGGTTTGCTGATGGGTTGCGGTTGGCTGGGTTGCCGGAGTGAGTGTGGTTCGGTGATGTGGGGTTGGTTGCTAAGACCTGCCAGCCGCGAAGGACTGTTACCTCCCCAAGCTGCCTCTCGCGACAGGCAGTAATCGGCCAGAAGCGGCCACTGCAACGTCGTTTGTAGCGGATTGAGCCCTGGATTGCGCAAATATGCAGTCAGCAATTGACTTCACCTTGCGAGACCTCCATATCTGATTTTCCAACGTGGCGAAGGTTAATCTGACAATGGTGCAAGTGGATGCAAACCTGATTACTGACTGGCGAACATTCCACAGTGTTTTCGCAGAAAAATTCGGCTTTCCTAGCTTCTACGGCCGCAATATGGACGCCTGGGTTGATTGTCTTTCATACCTCGATGACCCCAGCGCAGAAATGTCGTCTATCCACGTCCAAAGCGGACAAACGCTTTCATTGGTCATCGACAATGCCCAGAGCTTCAAGCGCCGCTGTCCTGAACAATTTGAAGCGCTTGTGGAATGTGCAGCTTTTGTGAACTGGCGAATCGTCGTTGCTGGCGGCACCCCGCTCCTGGCACTTGCTTTCAATGTTTAAATGCTCGCCCACATCAATCGACAGGAGTGTTATCAACGACTGCGATGGGGCGAAGGTTGACCGTCAGGACAGGCGGCTATCGGCCAATAGCTGATCTCCTTACAGGGTTGAAAGCTACTCGGCATGAGTAGCATTTTCGGTCAATAAACGCTCCGCAGACACGGATTCCGTCCATTGGCGCGAACCGACAACTACTCCGTAACAACCGCAGCACCTAACGACTTTCGTAGATAGGTTGCCGATGCAGGACACAAATGCTTGAACTGGACGGTTTGACTGATAGCGACCGGCGCTTCACCCCTATCGAAAATTTCATACCCGTTGGCTGTAAAAAATCCAGTCGCGCTTTGAGTTAACAAATGCAACCGAAGCACCCCCTGGAAGGCAGCATATCGTTCCAGCTCTGACAGCACAGCTTTGCCAAGCCCTTTCCCCCGATGCGAATCACTAACGACTAGTGAGCGAAGCAGCATGTCTTGACCAGAACCCTCCAGTCCTCCGTACGCGATCCATTTTCCGTCCATCTCAAAACGGAAAAACTGCCTACCCGGTTCGCTTAAATCATCAAAGGGCAATGCGGCTTGACTCAGAGCCTCACGGAGCTGACTCAATCCGTTCGCCTCGATTTTAAACATCTGCATTATCAGTCCTTCTATAGCTCCCAAAGCACTCAACGCTAGCAGACTTAGCCGTTTTGGCCTTGTCGCCGGCCGACACGGTATTGGGCCCTTTGGGGTCGATTTCTGCCAGGCACGACAGGCAGAAATCGGCCAGAAGCGGTCGATCGTCGGGCATCATTTTCCCCCCAAAAGAGGCCTGTGATTGGGTGATTCGGCGACTCCAGTGCAGCACCGGATGACACCCCCAGCTTACCGGTTACGGCTCCATCCGAGTCGCCTATCCAAGGAGGCACAACTCCACAGCTGATGATTTTCGCGGATATCAGCTTTCGTTGGGCACGATTTCACAAATCCTCTGTACGTAGTAGCATTTTGCATTCATGAAGGGGCGCAAGGATTCGATGCCCGTGATAAGTGAGACTGGTTTGAAGCAAGGAATATGACCCACAGCTCTTATCGAGAACTACGATCACATCCAAATCAAGTGCTTAATTTCCGCCTAATAAATGGAGAAATTCCAGCGTGATTAATCCAAAGATGGAGTCTGCATATGAAAATTGAATTTATGACCGATCGGGGTTACGAAGGGGCCCTTGCCGTTGAGGCAGGCCCTTTCAAAAAGTGGCTCAAGATGAACCACCCTGAGATTGAGGTAGTAACGCCACAGGATGCGACGATATTTGATCTCCACGACTACTCATACATCATGCCCTTGGTTAGCCTAGCCAGCGATATGTCCTTGCAAAACTATCTCGCGCTTGTAGTCCAATATTTAGAAGCCTACACCAGTAGTCGCTTGGAGGGCGAGTCTGATGAAGTCCAGCTCAGCGCTTTCTATCAAGATGGGTCTGTAACAAAGGAATTCAACTTCAAGGGAACCACAGACGCATTGAAGGCCAGCATAAAAAAGTTTGACCTTAATAAGTTCATGGAATCCCCTTAATGTACGGGTTAAATCTTCTTGTTGCCGAGCTACCCAGTACCCAAAAGACTACTGTAGATATCCTAATACACATATCTACCAGAAATTATGATGATGCGCTGAAGTTAGTGGGCGAGGCGCAGACTGAAATCAACGGATATAAAACCAGCACAACCGAAGATTCGGCGAAAAATAACTGTTTCATTTATTACGTATTCTTCGAGCTACTTAAAAGCCTAGCTTCGTACTGGAAGTGTGTCGAGGCAGAAAAGTATTACGATTCTTGGTGCAGACTTCAGGACGCTTTCGACTGCCTGCGTCAACTAAAGCGATTTTATAAAGAAGAGAACACCTCCCTCCAGTTCATAACTCGACAACTACTCTCTGTAGAGAAAGTTTATCCTTACAAATATTTCTCAAGCTGCGGATTTATTGTTAGGCAATTTGAGTGCAGTCTCTGCTCTCAGAATATTGATAGTGATAACTGTCCGCATGTTAAAGGTCAGTTATATTCCGGGGAAATGGCAATCGCCATCGCTCGAAACATAAAAAGTATTGACCATCTAGCGATTGTTACCAACCCCAAAAACAAACGTCTGGTCTTAGCACCAGACGACTCTAGGCAGGAATTCAACCTACTCCGATTATTAATTCTAGAGTTCAATGCCAAAAAATGCTGCCCATTGAGTTTCGCGCAAGTCCACCTCATTGAGAAAATTCGCATCGATCCAGACCACCAAAGAGCCCCACGAAACTCGCCATGTTATTGCGGAAGCGGCAAAAAATACAAAAAATGCTGCATAAAGTCAGAGCAAATTCCTCATCTCCATATGGATATCTCTCTTGCGGCTTTGCTTGAAAGCCGAGCACCCCAGTTTTAACTGGACAAAAATCTACCGCAGCGCTATATCTGCAAAACGATACACTAGGAGTAAAAATGGCCAAGGCGAAGCCAGAGATGAAGATGCCAGAACTTATGGTGTTTCTTCGAACATTAGCAGTTGGATTTCTGCTAGCAGAAGTCTGGAGGGTATCAACCTATCTAGGTAATAACTTTGCCCCGAAATTGATCAATGTAAATTTCTACGCTACAGCCTCATTCATCTCCTGCATAGCGTTGATTTGCTTTCTATATATATTAAAGCGAGGAGGATTATCACATGCTGCTCGCATAGTTCGCAGCGGTAGAGTTGATCTACTTTTTGCAACCATAGTCGGCGCATGTGCTAACGAACTCCTTTCTTTGAAGCTTGAAGTATTCCACAAGGCCATCCAAGGTGCAGATCCTTACTGGACACCAGCGGTTCTAGCGCTGCTCTGCACAATATTAATATCACCACTAGTTCAAGCCTATTTTGCCGATACACAAAAAGACTCTTCCCAGCTATATTTTTTAGCAGACGATGAAATACAGCAGAACAATGAAGATGCATTAGGCTCTGAGTCTCAAGCTGAATCATTCGCGAAGACCGTGATGGCAAGTAATGCGCATCCAGGTCTAGTGTTTGGCATTGATGGGCCCTGGGGCGTAGGTAAAACGAGCTTCATAAACCTGGCAGCCCGTCACTGGGAAAAACATTCTAATGAAGTAATTGTTTGCCGCTTCGAACCACTTCGCTTTGCTTCTGAGCCAGATCTTACGGATAGGCTAATCAAGGAACTATCGGCAACCATTCAGCGAGAAGCCTATGCTCCTGAATTCAGGCCAGCTGCTACGCGGTATTCACGCCTGATAAAAGGCAAAGCAGATATATCCTTCTTGGGATTCAAGCTTGCTGTCGAACCCTCACAAGAAACCCTTGATGAGCTTTTAGATGATATTGATACTGTGCTTCGAAGAATAGGTCGACGCGTTATTATCGTCATTGATGATCTTGACCGCCTAGATGCAAAAACCGCCAACTCTGTTTTGTTCGCAACCCGCAGAACATTCAAATTATCACAGGCGACCTTCATACTTTGCTACGACACTGAAATTCTAGCAGGAGTACAGGAGGAAACTTCGCGCGCCCGTGAGTTCCTAGAAAAGTTTGTCACTGTGAAGCTCAGCTTATTTATCGACAGCACTTCCATACGGAATTTCCTGACAAGGGATTGGCGTAATGAAGAGCAGAAACTTGCATCGGTGCCTTCTGACACAATGGTACAGCTTGGTGCTGTGCTCAGCGAGCTAGCGAATATTCTTGAGGGAGATAACGCTGCTAGCTATCTACCTTTTGTTGGAAATCTTCGGAAGGTAAAACGTTTCGTGAACGCCCTGCTTATTCTACAGATGGAGCGCAGCGACCTATCACGTACAGACTTCAACAAGGTCGACCTCATTAATCTTATATTGCTACATTTATTCTACCCAGGTACCTTCCGGCTAATTTATGCAGAAGAGACAGAGGGTAGATCCGGCCGCTACTCATTGAAGAGAAATACTGAATCAGACTACTTCATGAACTCACCAGAGTTCTCGGGCCAATTAGAAAAGGAGCCAGCTCAAGCTTTCCTGCTACGTCAGCTCTTCGACGCAAAAACTCTAGAGCTCCCGGCACGCGCCGACATAGAGCAATCAGTACGAGCCAGTCGCGCATGCTTTAACCATGAAGAATCTCGCAATCTAGAAAACTACCTCAAGCTCATTGTAAGATTTGCCACCCCTGAGCCCCAGGATACCTTCGCGCTGTATCAAAAAGCTGTCACCGCAGTTATGAATGGTGAAAAAATCGCCACTATCCTATCATCAAACAACTTCAATCTAGCTGTTCATGAACGAGCCCATGATCAGTTCTGGAGACTGCTCGTCAATAGTTCCTCCAACTTAAACGATATTGCAGCCGAAGATGCCATTAACACCTTGGTTGAATACCTCCCCCGATATGCATCTATCGGCCGGTTTGACGGGAGCCTACGGCATAGATCTATCTACGCACTCTTGAGGCTTTTAGATCGAGCTGGCTGGAGTGGAAAGGGTGGCAATCGCCTCGAAAACTCTAATGAAAATGTGAGAGAGATAGCTCGACGAATTTTTGGCGAGGAAGAGTACAAGAACAAAGGTCTACTCGACCGGCTTGCAAACGATAACCGAGGTGCGTTGGGCTGGAATGACCTAATGCTATTTAGGCTTCAATGCTCGGCAGATCGCCAAGGCCAACTGTATAATCTTCATAGAGCACTCATAGTGTTTGATCACCCGGACGCAGAAACCTCAGGAGCGGTGGGAGGATTGGCAATCATGGGCATGAGAAGAATCTCCCAAATAATCTTTGCCAAATTTAAAGCCGACTACATTGATAGGAAAGTTAATTTTTACGCTGCAGTTGATGCGATTCCAGTGGAAAATTTTGACACCACGGGACTTTTGCTCATTCATAAAAATGATCCGAAATTAAAAAATGTAATTGTCAGCAACATACTCGCCAGCCGCTCAGGCGTAAAAAGCTTTGTGATATACCAGCTATGCAATAGCAAAGGAGCGGATGGCTCTGGAGTCGGTTGTGGTTACTACAATGAATTAGGTGTTGAGGACAATCACGGCATATCAAGACTAATTGATAATTACGTATTCGGTTTTTGCTTCAACCCTAAGGTTGATGAAGATAACGCCTATCACTTCCTTGACTATTGCCTCTCCAACCTCAGTAACTCGTATTTCGAGGTAACGCCAGGTGATGGCTTCGTGGCCGCCAGAAACGGTTTAATCGGCTGCTTCGACATTGAGAGCTTTGCCCAGTATTGGAGAGAGCATGGGGCTTTTGTCCGTGCAAAAGCTGAAGAAATGTCCAACCGGAAGGTGGTGACGTCAAACTATGTCGCTTCCTATACCGACGATTTGAATGGAGTATTCAAAGTCCTTGACGGTATCGTCGATGAGAGAGAGATCCAGCATAGCAGGACTAACAACTAGCACAGCTACTCGGCCTCGGCGGAATAGAACCAGCGGTCATTTGACCTGGCCGCTGTAGTCTGCATTTTTCCAACGCCTGAACCTATCCCCAACCTACCTTTAGCCGGAGCGGCTAGAGGATGTGGTCAGACGGCTGCTTCTGGCCCAGAGTGTGTAAAAACGCTGAGCCAAAATTGAAGTCTGCGCTCCTATGCCAAATCTGAAATTTATCGGCTGGTTGGAGACCTGAATTTTGCGTAGAAAACGCGATTTTCAGTTCTACTTTGGACACCAATCGCGCTGAAAAATGTTTTTTTTACACACTTTGGTCCGGAAGGCGCCCAGGCGAAAGCTTGCTTTTCTGGCCGATCCGGGAGCGTGCGATTCAGGTTGTTCATCCGGCACGGAACCAGATATAAAGCGAATGCGCTTTGTATTCAGGGGAATGCAAGCATTCATAGGGTGATCACGGATGTACATCTACAAAATGGTTCAAGTACCGCCAAACATTGAAGTTCGTGCGAAGGAGCACCGGGGGAACGAGGCCGCTGTTTATCTACAAAATGTCGTTAACAGTCATGCTGAGGATGGGTGGGAGTTCTATCGGATTGACACGATTGGCGTTTCAGTCAAACCGGGATGCTTCGACGCGTTAATGGGGAAGAAAAACGTGCTGAACCACTATTACGTGATTTCTTTGCGCAAGCCCCGATGATCAAGGTTTGCGCTCTCTCAGCAATTCGCTGGTATCAGCGAGTTGCTCCCGCTCGATTGCGAGATGCATGCCGATTTGAGCCTTCCTGTTCAAACTATGCGATACAAGCCATCGAAAGGTATGGCGTTCTAAACGGCTGCCGCATGGCTGTGGGACGCATCTGCAGGTGTCGGTACCCGAACGGCGGGAAAGATCTTCCCTGAACAAGTCTCGAACTGGTGAGCCCCGACGCCTTAACTGTTCAGCTGTTCTTGCCATGATCCTGACGGGCTGCTTTTGGGCCGTTTTCTGCCCTTCGCGATGGGCATAAATCGGCCAGTAGCAGTCGTTCCCTCGCGTTAGGGTTGATACAGCGTCAGGCGGTCGCCGGTATCTTGTCTCCCGTCACCGCCGCAGTGACCGAGCGGAGCAGCCCGTGGCACAGGGTACCCTCGGCCACATTCTCCTACCGAATCCTCGATTCAAAAAACCACGCCACCGTGCGCGCCCTGCATGACTTTAAGCGGGCGACAGATGCGGCCGCGCCGCAACACAACCCTAAAAATGTCAGACACTTCCTCTTTTTTTGAAAGTGCTTACACGTTTAACGATGCGTGTTTAAAGACACCCGCTGTTACGTCCTAACGGCTACAACGCCTTGCGTCGTTGCCTACGCGTGCGCCAGAATCCGCTGGCTTGTGCGGCTGTGGGGCGGGCTATATCGTTTCCCTGTCACTGAAAAACAGTGATCGGGTTTGGTAGCCCGCTTCGAAACAGTCGCATTGCGACACCTATGCAGTCTCTTCTTTTGGGACTCGACTTTATATGGTGGGCATGCGTGGGGCTCCTTCGTGAGCGCCGGGTTTCCCGTTTCGACCGGTCTACCAACCCACGTATGGCCGCCACTCTTCGTTTGGTAGCGAGGGTGATGGCTCCCCAATATTCGAAACCGGAGTTCCATCTATGTTCAAAGTTACACCTAACCCACCGGAACCGGACACCGATCCGGCATCCCCGTACGAATCCCTCGACTCGAAAAAATTCCACGAAGCCGCCGAGCGCGCCCTCAATTTCTACCTCAACCCGGCAGCGGTCATGAACAACACCCCACGCAAACCCAGCACCATGTACATGGTTGCGCCGGATGTCGGCCACGAAGCCTTGCTGGTTCAAACGTGTGAGAACCTGGCCTCGGCCAGTGTCATGGCCAGTGACATTGCTGCATTGGTGGAGGGCACCCACCGCAATACCCTGCTGGCGCTTCAGCAGGTCATCATGCTGGCGGAACTGGCGGTGAATCGAATGTTGGATAACTTCGTTCCACCTAAGTAATCACTCAGCCCTTTACCGAGAGGCTTGCCCCTCGGTAAAGGGCTTTGATAGTTACAATGCGAAGGGCGCATCCAGCTTCACCCTCAAATCCCCCTTCAAAAGCGCCAGCGGTGACATGGTCACCAAACGGCCGATCACGCGCTGGGGCTGCTCCGCAGCCCAACGGGAGCAAGCTCCCTCGCCACAAAAGCATTTCCTTTTGGCCACTCTCGCAAATCATCTGCACTGAATCCCACCCACAAAAAAGCCCACTGACCGTCACCGATCCAGTGGGCTTTCCAATCACGCTTCTACTTACAAAGCCATATCCGTCGCAGCATTAGCCTTCGGCGCCTTGGCCGGAGCGGCCGGTGCAGCAGCCGGAGCCGCCACCTGCCCCATCGCTGGCGGCGGAGTCAGCTCCAGCACCTTGGAGGTGTAAGCCCACTCTTGAGCTACTTTCTCAGGGCTGCTGTTCAGCTGAGTGCCATAGCTAGGCACGATCTGGTGCAGTTTTTCCTGCCAGGCTGGCGAGGCAACCTTGTCCTTGAACACTTTCTGCAGCACGGTCAGCATGATCGGTGCTGCAGTCGATGCGCCCGGCGATGCGCCCAGCAGGCCAGCGATGGTGCCGTCTGCGGAAGCAACGATTTCGGTACCCAACTTCAGCACGCCACCGGCAGCTTCATCACGCTTGATGATTTGCACGCGTTGGCCGGCTTGCCACAGGCGCCAGTCTTCAGCTTTGGCGTTCGGGAAGTATTCTTTCAGGGCGTTGAGGCGGTCTTCGTCAGACAGCATCAGTTGGCCTGCAAGGTACTCGACCAGCGGGTATTCCTTGATGCCGACCTTGGTCATTGGCCACACGTTGTGGGTGGTCGTGGTGGTCAGCAGGTCCAGGTACGAGCCTTCTTTCAGGAACTTGGTGCTGAAGGTCGCGAATGGGCCAAACAGGATGACGCGCTTGCCGTCCAGAACACGGGTGTCCAGGTGCGGAACCGACATTGGCGGTGCGCCAACGGAGGCTTTGCCGTAGGCCTTGGCCAGGTGTTGTTCGGCCAGGGTCGGGTTTTCGGTCACCAGGAACGAGCCGCCAACCGGGAAGCCTGCGTATTCCTTGGCTTCAGGAATGCCGGACTTCTGCAGCAGGTGCAGTGCACCGCCGCCCGCGCCGATGAAGACGAACTTGGCGTCGGTTTCGGTTTTGGTGCCGTCTTTCAGGTTTTTGTAGCTGACGCGCCAGCTGCCGTCTTCGTTCTTGGTGATGTCTTGCACTTCGCTAGACAGTTTCAAGTCGAACTTCGGCGTGGTTTGCAGGTGCGCGACGAACTGGCGGGTGATCTCGCCGAAGTTCATGTCGGTGCCGAGCGGGCTCCAGGTGGCCGCGACTTTCTGGTTCGGGTCACGCCCTTCCATCATCAGCGGAACCCACTTCTTGATCACAGCCGGGTCTTCGGAGTACTGCATGCCGGCGAACAGCGGGCTCGCTTGCAGGGCTTCGTAGCGCTTCTTCAGGAACTTGATGTTGTCATCGCCCCACACAAAGCTCATGTGCGGAGTGGAGTTGATGAACGAACGCGGGTTCTTCAGCACGCCTTGCTGAACTTGCCAGGCCCAGAACTGACGGGAGATCTGGAAGGCTTCGTTGATTTCAACGGCTTTCGGGATCTGGACGTTGCCCTTGTCGTCTTCCGGGGTGTAGTTCAGCTCGGCCAGGGCGGAGTGACCGGTACCGGCGTTGTTCCAGCCGTTGGAGCTTTCCTGGGCGACGCCGTCGAGGCGCTCGACCATTTCCATCGACAGACCAGGTTCCAGCTCATTAAGCCAGACACCCAGCGTTGCACTCATGATGCCGCCGCCAATGAGCAGCACATCGACTTTCTTTGCCTCTTCCGCGTGAACGGACGTGATCCCCATCGACAAAGCCAGCCCCAGCAGGGCCGTGTTCAGTTTCTTAAACATCTGTAGCACCTATGATAAACGCCATCCGCCCCCAATCCTCAACATGAGCAACCCAAGAGTACGGGTACGCAGGCAGCGTGCCGTGGGTTCCTGCACTTACAAGGATTTGAAGGTGGGCACACAAGGCCGACGTGTCTCCATCGACCTCAGTTATATGTCCCTCGTGCACTGACTTTTTATCATTATTGGCTCAGTTACTTGAGCGACATTGATTCTGTCTGCACGTCTGTGGACGTGCGAACTGAATAAGTCAAACCAAGTTAATGCGACAGAATATCACGCCTCGGCCAGCCTGCGCGCCCGAAAGGACTCAACAGTCTAGTCGGGACGAGACCCTCGCACGGCGTCTTTGCTCAAACGATCCAGCACAAACGCCTTGGCGTTGCGCGTCATTTGGTCGAGATGCCGGTCGCGCTGCTTCTCTGCATCGATCATCGCCCGCTTGCCGTGTTTCTGCAGCAGATACGTATGTATCTGCCGCACCTCCAGAGAACTGTAGATCGAAGTGACATCCAGCAAGCCCATCAAGCCTTCAGTGCCGTGATCACGGGTGTTCATCAGCACCTGAGTGCCGCGCACGCCCAGCACTTGAAAGCCCATCGATTCGAACCAGGGCACCTTGGCGACCGTGCAGGTCAGTTCGGCATGCGGGTAGCGGCCGAGCATGTCTTGCAGCATCGCCCGGGCGACGCCCCGCCGCCGATGGCTGGCCTGCACCGCCATATAGGCCACGCCGCACGCTTCGGGATCGTCCTTGACCGGCAGGTACAGCAGAAAGCCGATGACCGTCTCGGGGTCTTCGTCATCCGTTGCAACGATCAGTTCGACAGCAATGCCTTTGGCGCCACTGAGCGCTTCGAGGTAGAGATGAACCTCATAACCCACCGCGTATTGATAAACGTTGTACAACGGGTTGCTCGGCGCGATGCCCACCATGCTGATGTCGGTCAGATTGTCGACGACCATCTGCAGGATCTGGCTGTTGATGGGCTCTGGGCACGGGGTGGCAAAGTGGGTGAGCTGGGGCATTGCGTTGTTGACTCCGGGTTAAGGCTTACTAAGCATCAGCCCCGCTATTGTCACAGATCGAGCCCCTACAGGAAAATCACCGCTCGGGCGCGACGATGCGGAAGCGGATGTTGATGTCGTTGGACACAACCTTGTCGGCCCACTCCCCTTCCCCGATGTTGAAGTCGCTGCGTTTAACAATGATGTCGCCATCGAAGATCCCGATGGCATGTTCCGGCTTCAACAGCACCTTCACCTGCAACTCGCGCGTCATGCCCCTGAGCGTGAGATTGCCGGTGATCAAGTAGCGGTGATCGCCCAATGCCTCCACCCCGGTCGATTCAAAGGTCGCCACCGGATACTTCGCAGTATTGAACCAGGCAGGTTTTTGCAGCTCGCTGTTGGCATCGCTGGCCCCGGCGTCGATGCTGGCAAGGTCGATGGTCAGCTTGGCGTGAGCTGCGGAGGGATTGGCCGTGTCGAAATCGAGCGTGGCGTCGAACTTGCCGAAGGTGCCATACGCCCTGGAGCCGAACTGGTTATAAGTGAACGAGATCTTGCTGGCGGTGGTGTTCACCTGGGTGTATTCGACGGCTTGGGCGCAGGGCAAGGTGCCGACCAGGAGGACGGCGAGCAATGCGGCGAAACGCGGGAATCGAGGGGGCATGGGATTCTCCGGTTGAAGCGCCCTTCAGGGATTGAAGTACCGCACCGACGTGGCTGCGATAGCTGGACTTAAGCAAATAATCGTTGGTTACGCTAGGTGCTGGGTTAAATGCGATCTGTAGCAGCTGTCGAGCCCCAGCGAGGCTGCGTTCGGCTGCGCAGCAGTCGTAAAATCAGAGATTGGGGTACGTCAGGCAGACCGCGTCAGCCGGATTCACGACTGCTTCGCAGCCGAACGCAGCCTCGCTGGGGCTCGACAGCTGCTACAGCCGAACGCAGGCTTCGACAGCTGCTACAAGGATTGCGTAACGGCTTTTTACGAATAAGCCCCAATCATCCACTTCACTTTTTCCAGCGCCTCGCGCAATGCGCCCATTTCCACGGAGCCCAGCGCCAGGCGAAACGCATGGGGGACGTTGACTGAGGTGGCAAACGGTTCGGCGGTGGAAACCGACACATTTTCCCGCATCAATGCCATGGCGATCTGGTCGGCCCTTGCGTCTTCCGACAATGGCAGCCAAAGAAAATACGACGAGGGATGGCGAATGCAGCGTAGCCCCGCCAGTACCTCAGCGGCCACGGCTTGCCTGGCTTGCGCGTCCTGGCGCTTTTCGGCTTCCAGTTGCAGGACGGTGCCGTCGTCGAGCCATGCGGTGGCAATCGCCGTCATCACGCCTGGGGTATTCCAGGTGGTCGCTTTGATCGTGCGCTCCAGCGCGGGCACGTGTTGAAGAGGGGCGACGACGAAGCCGACGCGCAATCCGGTGGCCACACTCTTGGAGAGCCCCGACACGTAAACCGTCCTCTCGGGGGCGAGTACCGCCAGCGGCGCGGGGGGATTTTCCGCCAGGAAGGCGTAAGCGGCGTCCTCGATGATCAGCAGCCCATACTGGCGCGCAATGGTCACCAGATACTCGCGTTGATCGGCACTCATCACCCATCCCAGCGGATTGTGCAGGGTCGGCATTGTGTACACGGCCCGCACGCGCCTATGCCGGCACAGACTTTCCAGCGCCTGCAGATCAGGCCCGTGATCGAGCACGGGAATGGGCACGATTTCGAGGTGCAGTGAGTCGGCCAGGGCTTTGAATCCTGAATAGGTCAATGCATCCGCCGCGATCACGTCACCGGGTTGCAACAGCGCCATCATCGTCACGGCCAGCCCCTGCTGGGCACCGGTGACGATCAGCACCTGCTCCGCCTCAACGGTCAAGCCCCGGACGCGCAAATGGCGCGCCACAGAGGCGCGTTCATGCAGGCGCCCCGCGTGTGGCTGGTAGCGCAGCAGCGATTCCAGATCGCCGGCCGAGGCGAGCTGGCGCAGGGCATTTCGCAGCAGTTCTGTCTGCCCGGGAAGCGCCGGATAGTTGAAGTTCAGGTCGGTCATGCCGGCGGCAACGCTATGCTGGTCGATATTCTGGCCCGGCGACCACGAGGTTTCCCTGACGAACGTCCCCCGCCCCATCTCCCCGCTGACCAGGCCCATGGCTTCCAGCTCCGCATAGACCCGAGAGGCCGTTACCAACGCAAGGCCTTCCGTTGCCGCCAACTGGCGGTGGGTCGGAAGGCGCGTGCCTGGCAACAGTCGTCCTGAGCGGATGTCCGCCGCAAATGTGTCCACCAGTGACTTGTAGCGTGAACGAGGCATGCGCAAGTGTATCCATGACAATATTTTGATTGTATTGAGTTTCGTCCATACGATGCCTCCCATGCAACCTGCATAAAGGGAGTCCTCAATGGAACGCACATCGCACCTGCAAACCCACACCATGGAAAAGACCGCGAGCGGATGGCTCAACGGCTTCATTGGCGTGCTCATTTTCAGCGGTTCACTGCCAGCGACACGGGTGGCCGTTCTGGAATTTGAGCCGGTCTTCTTGACTGTTGCCCGGGCGAGTATCGCTGCCATTTTGGCGCTGTGCATGCTGCTGCTTTTCAACGAAAAACGGCCGGCCAAAAGTCAGCTTTTCTCCCTGGCAATCGTGGCTCTGGGCGTTGTTTTGGGGTTTCCGCTGCTGACTGCACTGGCACTGCAATATGTGACGTCTGCGCATTCCATCGTCTTCGTCGGCCTGTTGCCACTGGCCACGGCAGCCTTCGGGGTTTGGCGCGGTGGCGAGCGTCCCCGGCCGGTTTTCTGGTTTTTCTCGGTGCTGGGAAGCCTGCTGGTGGTGGGGTTTGCCATCTCCCAAGGCCTGACCGCTTCTGCGGCGGGAGACATTCTGATGTTGCTGGCCATCCTCGCCTGCGGACTGGGCTATGCAGAAGGCGCGAAGCTTTCAAGAACGCTGGGCGGCTGGCAGGTGATTTCCTGGGCCTTGGTGCTGTCGTTGCCCGTCATGATCCCGCTGACCTGGTTCCTGGCCCCGCCTTCGCTCTCGGGAATTACCCTGCCCGCCTGGTTCAGCCTGGCTTACGTCTCGCTGTTCAGCATGTTTCTCGGCTTCGTGTTCTGGTACCGCGGGCTGGCCCAGGGCGGGATTGCCGCCGTCGGTCAGCTTCAACTGCTACAGCCGTTTTTTGGCCTGGCGCTGGCGGCCACGCTGCTGCACGAGCAAGTCAGCCTTGGCATGTTGGGTGTAACCGTTGCGGTGATTCTTTGCGTGGTCGGCGCACGCAAATTCTCGAAATAGACGGTTCAGAAACCGACTGCTGGTCGGCCTCTGAGCCACAGGAATACTAACCTTTTAAGGTAAGGCCTGAATCTGTTGTGGTGGACCGGCCTCCGAGATGTTCCCGGCCCACCGCCGTACTGAAAAGGAGGAATGAAAAATGGCCAATTTAGAGAAAAAAATGCCGGTGCACACCGACGACGAAAAAACCGATCAGCAACCGCTGGCAACGGACCCTTGGCGTCCTCTGGAAAAACTGCGCCAGCAGGTCGATCACCTGTTCGAAGACTTCAATCGTGGCTCGGGGCTGATGCCTTTCCGGCGTGGGCTGTTCGATGTCGAACCCTTCTGGAGTCGGGAATTTATCGGCCGTAATTTGCCTGCGGTAGACATCACCGAGAAAGATAAAAGTTTCGAAATCACCGCTGAGTTGCCTGGCATGGATCAGGAAAATATCGACATCACGTTGTCCAACGGCAATCTGATCATCAAGGGTGAAAAGAAAGAGGACAAGGAAGAAAAAAGTAAGGGCTATCACCTGTCAGAGCGTCACTATGGCTCCTTCCAGCGGGCATTCAGCCTGCCCAAAGGCGTCGATGCCGACAAGATCGAAGCGAATTTCAGCAAAGGCGTGCTGAGTATCTCGCTGCCGAAGAAGCCCGAAGCCATGAACGCGGACAAAAAGGTGCAAATCAAATCCAGCTGAATCGCCCTTCACGCAACAGAAAGCCCCTTACCGGGAAACCGGTAAGGGGCTTTTTTTGTTTCGTGAAAGAGACTGGCAGGACCTGTCAGTCGACCCGGGGCAATGGCTTGATGATCGTCAGACTGCAGGGTGCCCGGTTCAATACGCTTTCAGCCGTACTGCCGATAAAAATATCGATCCCGTGATGGTAGGTTGTCCCCAATACCACCATGTCGAAAGCATGTTGTTCTGCGAAATGTGTGATCACCTCAGAGGGGATGCCAGGCAGCAGATGTCGCTGCTGTTTTTCGATTCCGTAGCGTTCGGCAAGCACCTCAAAGGCCTCCAGCTGAACATCGCTGACTGCGTCTCTCAAACTGCCATTCAGTGTCGCGGTTGGCACGTTCACTTCGGTCTCCCCCAGCTCCGACCAACCGCAGACGTTGAGCAGGTGCAAGGTGGCGCCAAAGGCCTCAGCCAGCGTCGAGGCGAGGTCGAGAATCCGGTCATTAAGCCCTTGGGTCAGCGCCTCCAGATGGGACAGGTCGATGGTGGCGAGTACGCTCAATGGGTTTGGGTGTACGTCATCGGTGACCAGGTGCAAAGGCGCCGGGCAATCACGTAGCAATTGCCAGTCCAGAGGTCGGTGGAAGGCGCGGTCCAGTGCCGACACGCGGTGTGTGTCCTTGATCACCAGGTCCGCATGGAAGTCGTTCACATACTCAAGCAGATGCGCCAGGCTCGGTCTGGCCCAGACCACTTCAGTGGTCACCTGCAACCCTTCGCATCGTTGAAACCGCGCTTGCTGCTCCAGCCAGTGACGATGCACCTGCAAGTAACCTTCCCGCGCCTGGGCCATCGCATCGTGATCGAACAAGCCGGCCACCGCCAGTGCCTGAACATGATCGAAAGCGACAATGTGCAACATTGCACCGGTTGCACAGGCCAAGGCTCGCGCCCGATCGAAAGCCGGTGTATGGACCATTTCGGTCGGGGCAATCAATAGCAGACGTTGAATTTTCACCTCTACTCTCCTTGCAACATCCTGCCGGGTTTGATCGCCAGCACACTGCAAGGCGCCCGATGCAACAGCTGTTCGGCAGTGGTTCCCAATAGCTTGTTCAACCCCGTGTGCTGCACCGTTCCCATCACAATGACATCGGTGTGGTGATCTTCGGCAAACTTGCAAATACTCGACAACGGCGCACCCTCGATGAAGTGGCGACATTCCGTTGGCACGCCATGGCGTTCAGCCAACGCCGCAAATGCCTCGTGTTGCGCTACTCCCAATGCTTCGTAAATACCGGTGGCCAAAGGGAGCGCGCCCACCCCCATGTCCTGGGCATACACAGCCGTCCAGTCATACACATGCACCAACTCAATCCGGGCTTCACACAGTTCAGCCAGCTTCGTGGCGGCGTCAATAATCTGGTCATTGAACACCAGGTCCTGGTCTTCGCTACGCAAGACATCGACGATGGCCAGCACGTTGCGTGGCCGCGGGTTCAGGGCGTTGGTCACCAGATGTACCGGCACCGGACAGTCGCGCAACAACTGCCAGTCCAGTGGCGTGAAAAACACCCGCTTCAACGCCGACTCCTCATGGGCGTCCTTGATGATCAGGGCCAGCGACATCTCGTTGACGAAGTGCAGGATTTCCTCGTAAGGGTGCTGCACCCACACCACCTCGCTGGTAGCGTCGACGCCGTGTTTTTTCATCAATTCGGCTTGTTCGGCAAGCCATTGCCGATGGGTTTGCAAATAACCGTCCCGGGCCAGGGCAATTTGCTCGGGGGCAAACAGGCCCGCGACTGCCAGGGCCTGCAAATAATCGAAGGCCACGATGTGCAACGGCAATTGCATCGCGCGGGCCAACATCGCGGCCCGATCGAACGCCGGAGTACGCGTCATGGCTGAAGGAGCGATCAACAGTAAACGCTGTGTCTGTGACATAGGGCACCTCGGCACACGGCCATCTCGATGCAGTGGGTAGAACCACAGAGTGAGCGCTTCAGAATCGGGGGATTTGATCTTTGTCAGCTATAGGGTCGACTGCTCCCCGGGATCGTCACTTTGCTGGAAGCGAACCCGCAAACGGCTCTACTGCGCAACCTGCCACACGTCGGGCTGCCTGTTGCATCACTCGCCAGGTTGATAAAGATCAATCCCGATCCCCCGGTCAGTGACAGGATAAAACGATGGCCTCGGTGCCCAAACGCATGGGTGCCATGGAGCAATGGTGTTTCTGCAATTTTGACGGGAGTTTTGTCATGTCTGAGCAATTACGCTTCATGCTGGTCGTCTCGCCGCTCATGGAAAACAGCCCTGCGTTCGACCGCGCCGCCGCGTTGGCCAAAGCCTGGGGTGCGGCCCTGCACATCGTCGCTTTCGATTACCTGGAAGGTTTGGCAACGGCCAGCCTGGTCAATGAACAAGTGGTGGAGCAGATGCGGCTCGGGTATGTCGAGCGCCATCGCCAATGGCTCGAAGAACAGGCTCGTCCCTTGCGTAAAATCGGTGTGCCCGTCACCACTGAGGTGGTTTGGGTTGAAAGACCGTTGCAGGAAATCCTCGTTCATCTCAAAGAACAGCCGATGGCCGTCCTGATCAAGGCTCTGGAGTACGAGTCGCTGCTGTCACGGATCATGTTCACGCCCCTGGATATTCATCTGCTGCGCGAATGCCCGGTGCCGCTGCATTTTGTCAGCCATGTGCAGCACGCTTTGCCACGCAAGATCGTCGCCGCGGTCGACCCCTTCCATAGCGATACTCAGTTTAAGGATTTCAACGACAGGATTCTGCGCGAGGCGTCAAAACTGGCGAGTACCTGTAACGCCGAGCTCGACGTTATCTATGCCCATGACCTGTCATCGATCAGCGCGGACGAGTTCGATTTCAACAACGCTTCGACGTTTTTCTCCCCAGGCAAAGCCAAGACACTGTTCGACGCACAGGCCGATGCTTTCCGCGAACTGGCCGAGCGCAACGGTATTGCGCCGGAGCAACAACACATGATCATGGGCAACCCGGCCAAGGTCCTTACCCATTACGCCGATGCCTACAACGTCGACGTGATTGTCATGGGCCGGGTCGGCCACCGTGGCATGGGCCGATTGGTGGGCAGCACCGTGGAGCATCTGCTGTACAAAATGCCGTGCAGTGTATGGGTGGTTTCCCCCGAGGATCTGTAGAGGCACGTTGCGACAGCGCTCGGTCATTACTGCCGGGCGCTGAGCCGCGCCATGAAGCTCAGGACAATTTTTGGCACAGGTCCTTTTCTTGCCACGGGCTTCTCAAACGCAAAACAAGCTTGCGCAATTCACTGAACCAGAAAACAGTGCTGGCCATTGCAAAACAAAGTCCCCACTGACTCAACGTCAACGCACTCGTGCCGAAAGCCCTATTGAGCGGTGACCAGTGCACCACTGCAATTTGCAAGATCATCGCCAGGACAATTGCACCCCAGAGCCACTGGTTGGCGAACAATCCGATGAATGCACTGGCCGACTCCGAGCGAGCACTCAGCGCATTGAACAGTTGCGCCAATACAAGGACCGTAAAACAGGCAGTACGGGCCAGAACCAGCGACTCATTACCCGGTATCAAGCCACCGGGCAGCATCCAGTCGATCGTCAGCAAACTCGCCAACGCCATCACCAGACCGACCTGGAGCACGCCAACCCACATGTTTGTATCGATGATTCGATCCGTTGGCTTGCGCGGGCTGCGTGTCATCACATCCTCACTGTGCGGATCAAGCCCCATCGCGATGGCAGGCGCCGCATCAGTAATCAGGTTGATCCATAGAATCTGCGTGGCCAGCAGCGGCAGGATGATCCCGCCCTTCTCATCAACCAGGCCGATGATGCCGGCACCGACGACGGCAAGAAAAACCGTTAGAACTTCCCCCATATTGGAAGACAGCAAGTAACGAAGAAACTTGCGGATATTGTCCAGAATCCCGCGCCCTTCGCGAACCGCCAGCACAATGGTTGCGAAGTTATCGTCAGCCAGAATCATTTTTCCCGCCTGCCTGGTCACCTCCGTTCCGGTGATGCCCATGGCAATGCCGATATCGGCTGACTTCAGTGCCGGTGCATCGTTCACACCATCCCCGGTCATCGCCACCACATGCCCCTGCGCCTGAAGCGCATCGACAATCCTCAGCTTATGTGAGGGGGCCACGCGTGCATAAACAGATGTCGATTTGACCGCCTCGGCCAAGGCCGCATCGTCCAGCTTATCCAGGTCGGCACCGGTCAACGCCCCGGCGCCGGCCTGGATGATGCCCAGATCCTCGGCGATGCGGGCAGCCGTTCGCGGATGGTCGCCAGTGATCATAATGATGCGGATGCCTGCCCGACGGGCCTCGGCAATGGCCGGTGCGACTTCTTCGCGCGGTGGATCACTGATGCCGACCGTCCCGATGAAAACAAGCGCTGTCTCAAGGGATGGACCGGCCGTGACATCCTCCTCGGGTGACAAAGGACGGTACGCCACGGAAAGCGTGCGCAAGGCCGCACCCGACAACTCATTCACATCGGCCACGGCTTTGGCGCGCAGGTCGTCGGTCAGCGGCACGACATCCATGCCGACTTGAACCCGTGTGCAATGTTGCAGAAGCACATCCGGCGCGCCCTTGCTGATCAGCAGTCGCTCATCGTTGCGCTCATGGTCGATGACCAGTGCCGACATCATTTTTCGATCGGAGGTAAAGGGTATTTCAGCCACGCGCTCGAAGCGTTCCCTGCTGCGTGCCGGGGCATCAAGCTTGCGCTCCGCGACCAGAAAGGCGCCCTCGGTCGGATCGCCTTGAATCACCCAGGTACCATCTTCCTGCTGCGTGAGCGCGGCATTGCCAGCCAGGCTTCCGCCACGCAACAACAGCACATTTTCGCTGTGCACCGGGCCGCCGCTCATGGGCATGTCCTGGTGATGAATCTGCCCCTGCGGGGCGTAACCGATACCGCTGACCACCCCTTTGCCTGATGCCGTCATGGTCTGCTGGATGGTCATTTCGGAACGGGTCAGCGTGCCGGTCTTGTCGGTGCAGATGACCGATGCAGATCCCAAGGTCTCTACTGATGACAGGCGTTTGATGATGGCTTTGTTGCGGGCCATCCGCAGCATGCCGAATGCGAGCACCAGTGATAGAACTGCAGGCAGCCCCTCCGGCACCGCGGCTACCGCCAGAGATACGCCCAGCAGAAGAACCCGCAGCACATCGTCGACCGTGTGAACATCCGTGAGCATCAGTACCGCCGCAACGACAACCGCAGCGATCAGCAGAATAGCGATGCCCAGCATCCGCCCTATTGCGCGCACTTCCTTTTGCAGAGGCGTCACCTCTTCGGGCGTGACATCCAGCAGATGAGCGATCGCCCCGACTTCAGTCGCCATCCCGACGGCAGTGACGACGCCAAGCCCCGTACCCTGGGCGATGGCTGTGCCTTTGAACACCATATTGGAACGCTCTGCCAAAGGCACTTCGGCGCTCGAACACGTTGTGTTTTTCGAGACGGCTTCACTCTCTCCGGTCAGCGATGCTTCCAGTACCTGCAAGGCATTGGCCTGAACAAGACGAGCATCGGCGCCCACCGAATCGCCCTCGGCCAACACCAGCAGATCGCCGATCACCAGTTGCTCGCTGGGGATACGCGTCAAAGCCCCATCGCGGATGATGGAAGAAGTGGTTTGAGTCAGTTTGGCCAACGCCGCAACCGCTCGCTGTGAGCGGGTTTCCTGGAAAAACCCGAGGAACGCATTAGCCAGCACAATCAGGGTGATAACCAACGCATCGACCGGCCAATCGCGGCTATCGCTCAGGAACCAGATGGCCAAGGTGATGGCCACTGCGACGAGCAGCAGATACACCAGCGGATCCTGAAACTGCGCCAGCAGATAATGCCAGGCGGGTTTGACCGGTTGAACCCGTAGCACATTGGGCCCGTCTCGGTTCAGACGGGCTTGGGCTTGTGCATTGGATAAGCCCAGGCAGATGTCAGTGTCCAACTCACGGGCAATCGTCCCCACGTCTTCAAGGTGTGGGCGAGCGATAGTGTGGCTGCCAGATTCAACTGTCTTGCTCATCTTATCCCCGGCCCTTTGCCGAAACACCGGCCAAGAAATTTACGGTCAGAGTGCTGAGTTTGAGGGCTGATCGACGGGTGTCAATTCAACACGGTCGCGGTACTCCGGCACCGAAACCGACCAGCCCAGTTCCAGACTGATACGCCGGCGCAGTACATCCGAGGCATTCGGTTCCCCGTGCACCACATAGGTATGTTTCGGCGGCCGTTTGAACCCGCGCAACCACTGCATGATTTCATCTGCATCGGCATGCGCGGACAGGGTTTCCATCGGTATCACCTCGGCCCGGATCGGCACGTCTTTGCCATGGATACGCACCGATGGAGCACCGGCGACGATCTGCGCACCGCGAGTACCGCCCGCCTGGAAGCCCGGCACCAGCAGCGTATTCAACGGGTTGGGTGCCAGTGCCTTGAGGTGATGAAGTACCCGTCCACCGGTGGCCATGCCGCTGGCGGCGATGATCACCGCCGGGGTGCGTTGCCGGTCCAGTTCGATAGAGTCTCGGGTCGAGCGCACGAAATGCGCGACATGGCACATGCCTTCGCACTCCTGCAGTGACAGCCGGTGCTCACTGCGAAAACGCTGATACAGGCGCGTGACATCGGTCGCCATGGGGCTGTTGAGGTAGATCGGCAGGTCCGGGATCGCCCGCTTCTGGACAAGCCTGTACAGGTAATACATCAGCAATTGTGCACGCCCGACCGCAAACGATGGCACCAGCGTGATGCCGTGGCGCAAAGCAGTGCGGGTGATGACTAGCGCCAGTTGCTCCTCCGGGGACTCAACAGGGTGCTGTCGGTCACCGTAGGTCGACTCCACCAGCAGGTAATCGGTCTGCTCGATGATTTCCGGGGCGAACATCAATGGATCGTTCGGCCGCCCCAGGTCCCCGGAACACACCAGCGTCATGCCATCAGCCACCACTTCCACGGTGGCGGCGCCCAATATATGTCCGGCGCAGCGCAACAGAATGCTCATACCCGGCACAATCTCGACCCGGTGGTGCAACTCCACCGGCCGCAACAGTTTCAGCGCTTGCTCGGCGTCTTGCTCGGTATAAAGCGGCAGCGCCGGGGTGTGTTTGGAGAAGCCGTGGCGGTTGGCAAACTCGGCCTCCTCTTCCTGCAAGCGGCCACTGTCACGCAGCAGGATTTTCACCAGTTCACAGGTCGCGGGCGTGGCATACACCGGCCCGCGATAACCGTTGCGCACCAACACCGGTAAATAGCCACTGTGATCCAGATGGGCATGGGTCAGCACGATAGCGTCGAGGTCGCGAACCGGTACCTGGAAAGGGTCCCAGTTGTGCAAACGCAGTTGCTTATAGCCTTGGAACAAACCGCAATCGATCAGCACATGGTGGTCGTGATGTTCCAGCAGGTACTTGCTGCCGGTCACCGTGCCCGCCGCACCGAGAAATGTCATTCGCATCGTCACTTCCTCAAACCAGGTAACGCTTTACCTGACGGACAAACGCTTATCCATGGTTTTCCCCTCGGTTCATCGCGACAGGGAAGTGTCAGGCTGTGATGAACAGTATCTGGGGTTATCGCCGTGGGGCTCTGACTTTTGTCAATTAATGACCGGCTAGTGATAGCCGGACGCACTCACAGAAGCCTTGTTGATTTAGCTCAATGTCTTGACTTCGTTCACGTGTAAAAAAAACTGATCGGGCCAGGCTTGCGTCCGTTGTCATCCACGCATCAGACAGAGGGCATCACCATGAGCGACTTGAGTTTGCGTCAACATATTCTGGAAGAGCTTGAATTCCAGCCTGGTATCGATGCTGCCAACATCGGTGTGACCGTGGACAACGGCGTCGTCACGCTCTCCGGGCACGTCAAGAGCTACTTGCAGAAAATCAACGCAGAACGCGCGGTAAAAAGCATCAAAGGCGTACGCGCATTGGCCGAAGAAATTCAGGTCAGACCGGAGAAAAACGCTGGCACGGCGGATGACACCATCGCAGCCCGGGCCTTGAACATCATCGCGTGGAGCTCCGACATTCCCGAGGAAGACATCGAAATCACGGTGCAGAACGGGTGGGTCACCCTGGAAGGCGAAGTGGACTGGCAATACCAGAAAGAAACCGTGGAGCGGGCCGTGCACAAATTGTCGGGAGTGGTGGGCATAGACAACCGGCTGACCCTTCGTGCGCGGGTGAATGCGGTCGATGTCCAGCAGCGTATCGAAGAGGCCCTCAAGCGCAATGCCGAAGTCGATGCCAAGGGGATCCATGTCAAGGTCGAAGGCGACGTCGTGAAGCTTGAAGGCAGGGTTCATTTGTGGCGCGAACGCAAGATAGCGGAACGTGCAGCCTGGTCGGTGCCCGGTGTGAGGCAGGTTGAAGATCATTTGCTGCTCGCCTGAGTCAACGACCTGGGAAAATCGTGGATCGCACCGACCGCGTTTCACTGGAGGTGCATGATGATCGCGGTCACGTTGATCAATACTTTGGCGGTGGTCATCGCAGTGGTGATCCACTACGAATGCCTGTTGCGCCTCAACGACTGGTTGCCGAGGCTTAAACTCTGGAGCCGTTTCAGGATCGTCGTCGGGGTGTTCGGAGCCCTGACGGCCCATGCAATAGAGGTGTGGTGCTTCGCGCTGGTCTATTACCTGATGGTGCGCTCAGGCGAATGGGGCAACTTGACGGGAAACTTCGATGGCTCGCTGATGGACTGCGTGTACTTTTCATTCACCACTTACACGACAATCGGTTTCGGCGATATTTCACCCGTGGGCAACCTCAAGTACCTGACGGGTCTGGAGGCCCTGACCGGTCTGGTACTCATCACCTGGACGGCATCCTTTTTGTTTATCGAAATGCAGAAGTACTGGAAACGCAAATAACCCGTCGCCCTTCCCTTGCACGAGCGACTGAAACCGGCTTTTCATTAGCGTCTGTCGAGATAACGGAACAGTTCCTCCTCTTGGTCAAAGTGCAGTTGTACAAGGGTATCCAGCCGAATCAACTGGTGCTGAATCTCATCGGCGCAAGCCGTTGCAGGGTCGGCACTGAAGTCAGCACTCATACGCGCCAGCAAATGGATAAGGCGGAAAATCTCTCGGTGGGCATGACTCAATGCCGACAAGGGGTCCTCACCCTGCATGCTTTGCGTCAGCAGCGGGTACAGGTTTTTTTCATCTTCGCGTTCATGACAGACCAGTGAGACTTGCAGCTTTTTTACCAGTTCGCCCAAGTCGGTCTGCGCCTGCTCGAGTGGACGCAGGGCAAAGTCATTGGCCATCTGATGCAGATCGCTCAGCACCGTGGAAAGCTGATCGTGTTCGTCCTGCAGGCGATCGATATGCTCCCCGGCAAGCTGTTGGCGCACACCTCGCGACGGCATCAATGCACGCAAGGCATTGATAATGATCACCACGTCGATGCCTTCCTGCGCAATGGCGCCGATAAGCGGCGGCAGATAACCGAAGGCCGCCACAACCATGGCCAGCAAGGACATACCCATACCAACCAGCACGCCTTGGCGGGCGATGTGACGGGTCCGGCGGGCAATGTCCAGCGCCTCGACCAGACGATCCAGACGATCCACCAGCAGCACAACCCCCGCGGCTTGCGCAGAGGCCGTGGCACCGCTGGCCCCCATCGCCACACCGACATTGGCCGCCGCCAGTGCGGGGGCATCGTTGATGCCATCGCCCACCATCAGAGTGCTGGCGCGCAGGCAACCTTCCTGGACCGCACGCACTTTGTCCTCGGGGGTCAACCCGGCACGCAGCTCGTCAATCCCGGCAGACAGCGCAATCATCTCGGCGGTTTCCAGCCGATCGCCAGTGAGCATGACGATTCTCTCGATGCCTCTGTTGCGCAGTCGACGCAGGGTCAGCGGGGTTTCCCGACGCAGGTTGTCCGAGAAAATCAGCAGCCCGGCGAGCGCCCCATCCACTTCAATGAAACTGCCACTGCACGCCAGGTAATCCATATGGCGCAGCATGGTGGTGGCCCAGCCAGGCACAGGCATGTCTTTTTGCACAAACGACAAGGTGCCGAAGCGCACATGCTGGCCATCAATCAGCCCGCCAAGACCCGCGCCCGGACTTTCTTCGACGTCCTGCGGCAGGCTGAGCGGTAATCCACGTTGATGCGCCGCTGTGACAATGGCCTGGGAGATCGGGTGCGTGGAGGCTTGCGCCAGCGAAGCGGCCAGCCCAAGCAGGCGCTGCGGATCGACCGCTCCGTTGGTTTCAATCGACTGCAGACGGGCGTGGCCGCTGGTCAGCGTGCCGGTCTTGTCGAGAAACACCTGCTTGACCTCGGCCAGCGCTTCCAGGGTCACGCCGTCCTTGATCAGAATCCCGCGCCGCGCCGCCCTGGAGATACCTGACATGATCGCGATCGGCACCGCCAGAATCAAAGGGCAAGGTGTGGCCACCACCAAAACCGCCAGCGCGCGCAAAGAATCTCCGCTCAGGTGCCAGGCGATCCCGGCAATCAGCAATGTCAGTGGAATGAAGAGCAATGCATAACGGTCGGCCAGACGCACGAAAGGCGCGCGCGAGCGTCGTGCGGCTTCGGCCAGGCGCACCACCCCGGCATAGGTGCTCTGCGCTGCCGTTCGCGTGGCTGTCAGAAGAATGGGCGCACCGACATTGGTGACGCCGCTGGGCAGTTGCTCCCCTGCCTGGCGGGTGACCGGCAGTGACTCACCGCTGAGCGCCGATTCATCCAGAACGGCGGTAGAACTGAGCAGACGGCCATCGACCGGTACCACCTCCCCCAAGCGTACAAGCAGTGTCTGCTGCGGCTGGATCTGCTCAACCGGTATCTGCCGTAAATCGCCACTTTCCTGCAGCCAGGCAAAGCGTGGCGCCCGGTCGACCAGCGCACGCAGCTCGCGTTCGGCGCGTTGTTTGGTAAAAAACTCCAGGATGCGCCCGGACGCCAGCATCAAGGCGATCACCGCCGCCACCAGCGTCTGTTCAAAAAACAACGCTGCTGCAATCGACAGTAATGCAATCAGGTCTACACCGGCCTCGCGCCGGGCCAGGCGCCCGGCAATCTCGACGAGCAATACCAGGGCCATCACCAAGCTACCTGCGGCCCAGCAAATCGACGCCCAGTCAGACTTCCCGACGACCTGCGCAATGCCCCCGACCAACAGGGTCAGGGTGGTGAGCAGTAATAGCGCCGGGTCCAGCCACTTACCGAGCATTGATGTGAGCTCCTCCAAAAAGCGCTTGCGATGCAACGCTGCAAGCCTGCGACATGAATGGATAGAGCTTAGGACTCGAATGCCCGGCATGTTCGCCATGCGTCATCAATTGGGGCCGTTTTTATCGTTAGCGCAACGGCCGCGACCAGCCCCACTGCCGTCTGCGCTCTTTCTGATCTAAATCAAACAGACTTTGGCCGTTCACGTAGACATTAAGAGTCAGCGTTCACACCGCCATATCTTCTGTTCACCAAGAGGAGAAATGAAATGAGCGACTCTGCGAAAAAAGTACCCGTGAAAACCGAAGAAAAAACCGGTCTGCGCCCATCGACAACCGATCTGTGGCATCCCTTGGAAAAGCTTCGCCAACAGGTGGATCACCTGTTCGAAGACTTCAATCGAGGTTCAGGGTTGTCAACATTCGGCCGTGGACTGTTCGATGTAGACCCTCTGTGGCGCCGGGAGCTGACAAGCCGCGCAATGCCTGCGGTAGACATCACCGAGAATGACAAAAGCTTTGAAGTCACTGCCGAACTGCCCGGTATGGATCAGAAGAACATTGAGATCAAACTGTCCAACGGCAGCCTGATCATCAAAGGGGAAAAGAAAGAGGAGAAAGAAGAGAAAAGGAAGGGCTATTACCTCAGCGAGCGTAGCTATGGTTCCTTCGAGCGGATGTTCAATCTGCCTAAAGGTGTCGACGCCGAGAAGATAGAAGCGAGTTTCAACAAAGGCGTGCTGAAGGTCTCGCTGCCGAAAAAGCCCGAAGCCATGCAGGCGGATAAAGTCGTGCCGATCAAAGCCGACTGATCCCCTGACAGTCCTGCCCCTTGCCGGGAAACCGACGAGGGGCTTTTGTAGGGTGACGTTCATGAACACACCTTCCCAAGACATGCTGAACACACTTTATGGCTCACATGCGCACATTGACGAGGCCGCCATCGCCCCGCTCTTGCGTCAATACGCTGAGCCCCTGCCGGCACTGGATTCACCTGCTTTCGGTGAAATGTTCGACCGCTACGCGGATGCGCGCGTGGTGATGATCGGTGAAGCCAGCCATGGCACCAGCGATTTCTATCGAACCCGGGCGGCGATCACCCAACGACTGATTGAGCAGCATGGGTTCAACATTGTTGCCGTCGAAGCAGACTGGCCAGACGCAGGCCATGTTGACCGTTATGCCCGAGGGCTGGCGCATTCGGCATGGACACGGCACATCTTCAGCCGGTTCCCGACCTGGATGTGGCGCAATACCGATGTGAAAGCGTTCGCTCACTGGCTGCATCAGTACAACCATCAACACGCGCCTGAACGCCGCGTAGAGTTTCGCGGCCTCGACGTTTACAGTTTGCGCAACTCGATCCATGAAGTACTGAGTTATCTGGACCGTGTCGACCCGCAGCTGGCACACGAAGCTCGGCGGCGCTATGGCTGTTTGACCCCCTGGCAGGATGATCCTGCGCTGTACGGCCACTTTGTCGAACGCGACGGGGTGATGCCCTGCGAGCATGCCGTGGTCGAACAGCTCAATGCCATGCTGGCCGAACAATTGGCCGGGTTGATCAAGGACGATGAGGCGTTCTTCAACGCAACGCAAAACGCCCGGGTCGTGCAGGCGGCGGAACAGTACTACCGAGCGATTTATCGAGGTTCGACCGCCTCCTGGAACCTGCGTGACAGGCATATGTTCGACACATTACGGGCGCTGCTTGAGCACCGCGGTCCTCAAGCCAAAGCCGTGGTGTGGGCGCACAACTCGCATATCGGCAATGCAGCCGCCACGCACATGGGCTGGAAGGGACAGTTCAATATCGGCCAGCTATGCCGCAGCGCCTATGGGCGCGATGTCGTTCTGATCGGCATGAGCACCGACCGTGGCCAAGTCGCCGCAGCCGATGACTGGGATGGCGAGATGCTCATCAAGGACGTCCGGCCGTCTCGCCCAGACAGTTGGGAGCGTCAGTTCCTCAAGGCCGGCGTGCCGGCTTCATTGACCGACTGGCGAGATCCGCAGCGAAAAGATCTGCGTCAAGCCCTGTCCAAACCTCTGCTGGAGCGGGCCATCGGTGTGATTTATCGCCCCGAAACCGAACGCAGCAGTCATTACTTCGAGGCAGTGCTCGCCGAACAATTCGACGCCATGGTCTGGATTGAACAGACAACACCGGTGACGGCCTTGCCCTTGCCAAAAAGCCAGACGCTGGAACCGGAAGACGAAACCTTTCCATTTGGCGTATGACCAGCATCAGACGGCAGTAGTCTACGTTGGACGGCTACCGTGCAAATACCGCTCGAACCAGTCGCCAGCCAGCCTGGCGACTGCTTCGAGTGTGCCCATTTCTTCAAAAAGATGCGTAGCGCCCGGCACGACTTCCAGCCGTTTCTCACACTGCAAGGCATGGCTGCTTTGCACATTAAGACTGAGCACCACCGGATCGTGCTCACCGACAATCTGCAGGGTCGGTGCCTTCACGCGGGCCAGCGCCGCCCCCGCAAGGTCGGTCCGCCCTCCTCGGCTCACCACGGCATGCACCACGTCCGCACGCTCGGCCGCTGCCATCAGCGCCGCAGCGGCACCGGTGCTGGCGCCGAACAATCCGATCCGAAGCTGTTGCAGTTCGGCATCGCGGCCAATCCAGTCGATCACCTTCACCAGTCGCCTGCATAGCAGCTCGATGTCGAAACGCAATTTCCGGGTCTGATTGTCCAGGCGTTGCTCCGGTTCCGTGAGCAGATCGAACAGTAATGTGCCCAGCCCTCGCCGGGCCAGCGACTCGGCAACCAGTTGATTACGCGGGCTTGAACGACTGCTGCCGCTGCCATGGACGAAAACCACCAGGCCGACAGCGTTCTTGGGCAGACGCAAGTCGGCCGACAGCGCCACGTCCTCCAGGTCCAGTTTTCGATAGCGAGCCTCAATCATTTCAATCCTCCTGACCGGGAACACTCCCGCCGGATTCTCTGTGCCAGGCCCGTTGCAACAGATCGATGACTTCATCGTCCGAGGTCTGGGAAAAGTTCATGTACCAATAACCGATCGACATCATCCACTCAGGAATGAGCGGGCAGATCACCTCATCGACTTCGCTATACAGGGCTTCGAGCGTATCCAGCGGTGCCACCGGCACCGCAACGACGATGCGGGCCGGTGATTGCAGGCGCACCGCGCGTATCGCCGCCATCATCGAGGCGCCGGTCGCCAGGCCATCGTCGACCAGAATCACCACCTGATCCTTGAGTTGCACCGGCGCGCGTGTCCCACGGTATGCACGCTCGCGACGCAACAGCTCCTGGGTTTCCCGTGCAACCACGTTATCAAGTGTGCGTTGATCGATACGGTTCGCCCGCAGCGCATCGTCATTGACGATTTGTATGCCGCCACTGGCAATGGCGCCCATGGCGAACTCCTCATGGAATGGCATCCCCAGCTTGCGCACCAGCATCAGGTCGAGGCGAACTTCCAGCGCCGTGGCCACTTCATAGGCCACCGGAACGCCGCCACGGGGTAAGGCGAGAACGATGACATCGGGGCGATGAGCGTATTTGAGCAACGGTTCTACCAGTCTTCGACCGGCATCAACCCGGTCGCGCAAGATGGTTTGCGATGAGGAACCCTGAATCACTTGAAACCTCCCCGGGCGATCACGCCTGTCGGTGTGTATCACACCGCCCTGATTTCTCCGTGGGCAGCCGTTGCATCCTCGCTGAATCAAGCATCATCCTTGGTTTAGATTCCGCTCCTGAGTCTCCTTGTTGTTGATTTATATCAAGTCTGCGCGCAAGGCTGTCCACTGGCCCTCGCAGTCGCATGCCCTGCACAGCCCTTACGCTATGATTCACCCATCGGCTTTCGACGGGAGACTGCCATGCCAACTCTGCCTGCGAGTCAGCGGTTGCGCTTGTACGACAGCGATGAGCTCGATTCGGTGCTGCAGGCGATGGCGCGCCAGGCCGCAACCCTGTTGCCGCCCGCTCAAGCGGCACTGATTGGCATCCAGCGCCGCGGTGAGCCTCTGGCACAGCGTTTACGGCAACATCTGTCACGTCAGACCGGCCAGCCAGAACTGCCTCTCTACCCCCTGAAGGTCAAGCGCTATGCCGATGACCTCAAGGTGCTGCATGCACAGACGGCACTGACCGAGAATCCGCTTCTCAACACGCTGGACCTTGCCAATACCACCCTGCTGGTTGTCGATGATGTGCTGTTTGAAGGCCATTCGCTCCTGCGCACCTGCGCGTACCTGGCGCAACTCGGTGCTCGTCGGGTCTACACGGCAGTCCTGGTCGACCGGCATGTCTGCCAGCAGCCGATCCATGCCAATATTGTCGGCGTGCACCTGCAAGTGGCCGCCCATGACATCGTCGAATGCAACGTGCCCCCCTACGAAATGGAGTTTTGCATTGAAGTGCTGCGTCACGGCGCCGCCCGCTGACGGCGCGACTGATCAAGGGTTTCAAGTGGCCTGCGCGCTGGGTGCGCCCTTTTGCAACAGATAGGCGACAAGCTTGTCCAGGGTGTCCACGTGTTGGTAATCGGTTTCAGGAATGGCAATGCCCAGGCTCCGATTTAGGGCTTCGATGAGCCGAAGCCAGTCCATCGAGTCCAGATCAACCTCCTCGCGTAGCGACCGGTCACTGTGTAACTGCTCAGGCTCGACTTCAGGAGCGATGCTCTTCAAGGCGCTCAACACCTGATTGCGTACCGATAGCGGGTCCATAGGCTCACCTCAAAGGTTCTCTGGCGTTTGTAACAAGCGACGGACTTCCCCCAGAAAGCGAGCGCCATAGTGACCATCGCTGACCCGATGATCGGCAGACAAGCTGCTGACAACGGTGGGCATGACGCACAACTGGCCTTCGTTCACCCAGGGGCGCTCGCAGATACGACCGAAGCCGACCAGGGCGACCTGCGGCGGATAGATCACACCCAGTACGCTGTCTACGCCCTGATCGCCGAGTTGGGTGACCGTTATGCCCGCGCCACCAAGCTCGGAGCTGCGCAGAGAACCGCTGCGGGCGCGCTCCACCAGGCTGGCCAGTCCACTCATCAAATCGGTCAAGGCTGTGTCCGCCACATGACGCAGCACCGGGGCGACCAGCCCCCCCTGGCGCAGGGTGATTGCCACCCCAAGGTCGGTATCGAGCGCAGGTTCAAAGGCATTGTTCTGCCAGGAACCGTTGAGCTGCGGATAGTCGCGCAGGGCCAACGCCACCGCTTTGAGCAGCAACGCACTGGGCAACAGGCGCTCCTGTAAGGGGCTTTTTGCATTGTGTGCCTGCAACCAGGCCATGGCCTTACCCAAGGCGATGGTTTCACTGAGGTAATAATGGGGAATCTCGCGCTTCGAACGGCTCATGGCCGCTGCGATCGTGTGCCGCATGGCCTGGTTATGGTCAGGCTCCGGGGCCACACGGGCGGCAGCCTCGACATCTTCCAGAGTAACCACACCGTGGGGGCCATGGCCTTGCAATTGACTGGCGCTGAGCCCCAACTCGGCAGCGCGCTTGCGTGCAGCCGGAGAAATCCTCGGGCGTCTATCGGAGAGGTTTTCTTCTGCGGTCAGCACCGGTGGGGTCGGCATCCGTCGCGCGGTCTGCGCACTTTCACCGGGCTCCAGCAACAGCGCGATGGGTGTACCCACGGGTACCTTGGCGCCGACGTCGATCAGCAGTTGCAGGACCGTGCCGTCGTGCCAGCACTCTACGTCGATGGCGGCCTTGGCCGTATCGACCACGGCAATCACCTGACCAGGCTTGAGCGCATCGCCCGGGTGGATTTTCCATTCCAGCAACGTGCCTTCATCCATATCGGCCCCCAGAGACGGCAATTTGAATTCGATCATGGTTGACCCTCCCGGCCTTGGGTTCGACACGTCGATGCCATCACGCGGACGTGCCCTGGCACAGCTCATGCGCGGCCGCGACGATCGTCGACACCTGTGGCAACGCAGCCTCTTCGAGATGCCGCGGGTAAGGTATCGGCACCTCGGCGCTGCACACGCGTGATGGCGGAGCATCCAGCTCGAAAAAGCTCTGTTCGATAATCCGCGTGATGATCTCGGCGGCCAGACTGCCGCTGCGCCAGCCTTCATCGACGACAAGGGCGCGGCGTGTTTTACACACCGAGGCCATGATTGTCTGGTCATCCAGAGGGCGCAGAACCCGCAGGTCGATCACCTCGCAATCAATGCCCTCCCCGGCCAGTTGCTCCGCCGCTGTCAGGGCCTTGCCGAGTGTGCCGCCGTACGCAATCAGGGTCAGGTCGTTGCCAACTCGGCGAACCTTGGCGGAACTGATGTCCAGAGTCTTCCAGTCGCCGGTATCAGCTTCCATGTTGTAGAGCTGGGCGTGTTCGAAAATCAGCACCGGGTCCGGATCCAGCAGCGCAGGCCAGAGCATGCCGCGTGCATCCTCGACGGTCGCCGGGGCGAGAATTTTCAGCCCGGGGATATGCGCATACCAGCCTTCGAGGCTGTGGGAGTGTTGCGCCGCGAGCTGACGTCCCGCGCCCGTCGCCATGCGCACCACCAGGGGAACCGAGAATTGGCCCCCGGACATATGCCGCAGGGCAGCAGCCGTGTTCATCAGAGGATCGAGGGCGAGCAGGCTGAAATTCACCGTCATGATTTCTACGATCGGCCGCATGCCCCCCAGCGCCGCGCCGATACCGGCCCCCACGAAGCCCAATTCGGACAATGGCGCGTCTCGAATGCGCTCGGGGCCGAATGCTTCAAGCAGCCCCAGAGAGACGGCGTAGCTGCCACCGTAACGGCCGACGTCTTCGCCCATCAGAAATACCCGAGGGTCCCGTTGCAACGCTTCACGCAGTGCCTCGCGCAGCGCGTCGCGGTAGGTCATGCGAGTGCTCATGGCGCGGCCCTCGGGGTGTAGACGTCGCGAGACAGATCCTCCAACGGTTCCAGGCTGCCGCTTTCGGCATAAGCGACGGCGGCCTCCACTTCGGCGTCCACCTGGGCCAGGACCGCCAGAAAACCGGGTTCGTCCAAAAGGCCTTGGGCCTTGAGCCGGGCACTGTAGGTGTGAATCGGTCCGCGGGTCTTCCACTGCTCTACCTCAGCCTTGTCGCGATACAGCTGCGGATCGAACATCGAGTGGGCGCGAAACCGATAGGTACGAAACTCCAGGAAAAAAGGCCCGCGCCCTTGCCGGATATGTTCAACCGCCTCACGAGTGGCTTCATACACCGCGACCACATCCATGCCGTCGACAGACCGGGTCTGGACCTTGTACGCCGAGGCTTTGGCACACAGGTCGGTTTGCGACTGCGAACGCTCCAGGGCCGTGCCCATGGCATAGAGGTTGTTCTCGCAGCAAAACAGCATCGGCAACTGCCACAAGGCGGCCAGGTTGATCGACTCGTGAAATGCTCCCTCGGCCATGGCACCTTCACCAAAAAAGCACGCGGAGAGCCGCGATCCACCCTGCATACGCTCGGCCAGCGCCAGGCCGACAGTAAGTGGCAAGCCACCGGCGACGATGGCATTGCCGCCGAAGAAACGTGTGCCGGCATCGAACAGGTGCATTGAACCGCCACGCCCTCGCGAGCAGCCTTCCTGGCGCCCGTACATCTCGGCCATGATGGTGTTCATGGGCACTCCCTTGATCAGGGCATGGCCATGTTCGCGATACGTTGCGACCACTGCATCGTCGGCTGCCAGTGCATGCAGAACACCGACGGCGACCGCTTCTTCACCGATGTACAGGTGCAGGAAGCCACGGATCTTGCTCTCTCCATACAGCTCGCCGGCACGCTCCTCAAGGCGACGGATGCGCACCATGTCCCGCAGCAAGTCGAGAGCAAAGTCCTTGGGCAACGATTGCAGGCTCATGACGGATTCTCCAGGCTGGAAGTATCACCTTCAGGCAAACCCAGCTCCCGGGCCTTGAGCAGACGTCGCATGAGTTTTCCGCTACGGGTGTGCGGCAGTGCCTGCATGAACGCCAGTTCCTTTGGCGCGACCACGGCACCGAGACGCTTGCGTCCATGGCCCAGCAATTCATCGTGCAGCGCCGGGCTGGCGGTGAATCCGCTCTTGAGCGAAACAAACGCCTTCACGGTTTCACCCAGCAGAGGATCGGGCTTGCCAATCACGGCGGCCTCGGCCACTGCCGGATGTTCCATGAGCGAGCTTTCAACTTCGAACGGGCCGATCAAGTGCCCGGCCGACTTGATGACATCGTCGCCGCGACTTACGAACCAGAAATAACCGTCGGCATCGCGACGCACCAGATCGCCACTGAGGTACCACTCACCGACAAAGCTCTGTCGATAACGCTCCTCCTGCCCCAGATAAGTACGGAACATGGCGGGCCATGGCCGTTTCAGAGCCAGTTCACCGACTTCATTTTCCTCAAGAAACACCAGCGAACCGTCCGCCTTGCGCTCGACAATGGCCGCCTCGACACCGGGCAAGGGTTTGCCCATGGAGCCCGGTTTAATCGCCATCGAGACCGTGTTGGCAATCATGATTCCGCCGGTTTCGGTCTGCCACCAGTTGTCGTGGATCGGCAGCCCCAACACCTCTTTACCCCACCAGACCGCCTCGGGGTTGAGCGGTTCTCCGACACTGGCAATAAACCGCAGACAGGGAAAGCGATGGCTGCGCGCCAACGTATCTCCGGCTTTCATCAGCAGGCGAATGGCCGTCGGTGCGGTGTACCAGACCGTTACCTGTTGTTTTTCGAGAATCCGGTACCAGCGTTCGGCATCGAATTCGTTGCCCTCGACCACGCTGGTGACGCCCAGCAGCAGCGGCGCGAAGATCCCGTATGAAGTCCCTGTGACCCAACCTGGATCGGCAGTGCACCAATAAATATCTTCGGGGTGCAAATCCAGCGCGTATTTAGCGGTGACCCGGTGCGTCAGTGCGGCGCCATGCACATGCAATACACCTTTGGGGGTGCCGGTCGTGCCGCTGGTGAAGTGTAAAAGCGCGGGACTGTCGACCGTGGTCCGGGCGATGTCGAAATCGTCAGCGGCTTCGGCCAGCAATCGATGCACGCTGAGGGTGCCCTCCACGGCGTTCGTATTCCCACCCTCGGCGTCATACAGCAGCACATGCTTGAGTGCCGGCAAATGCTGACGAATAGCCGCGATCTTGCGTCGATAAAGGGATTCGCTGGTCAGCAGCACACTGCCTTCGCCAAGACGCATCCGGGTTTCGATGGGCTCGGGGCCGAACGCGCAGAATAACGGCGAAACCACGCACCCGAGCTTCAAGCCACCGAGCACGCCCAGATACAGTTCCAGCCCTTGGCCACAGAGCACAAACAAGCGTTCGCCGGGGGCCACGCCCAATGTTTTCAGCGCATTGGCAAATCGGTTGGTCAGCGTGCTCAGTTGCCCGTAACTGATGTCGCGGTGCCCACCCTGGCGATCGAGAATGCGCAACGCCGTATGTTCACGCGCCCCTCCCATCGCATGCCGATCCACCGCCTCATAGGCGAGGTTCATGCCGCCCCCTGGCAACCCGGCCAATTCGAGCGCCTCCACCTGCCAGGAAAAGGCTGCGCGGGCTTGCTCGCTGTCCAGCCAATTGGGCTTTGTCGGCAAACCGGTGAGTTTCTTTTTGATCATCGGCAAATGCATGGGCTTCACCTCAACGGCTGTTCATCACAACCTGTCACCCAGGGTTGTGATCAACCGTGAACGGGGCCGTCCCTAGACCGCCAGGACGCTGCAGGGCACCTGATACAGAATATGTTCGGTCGTGCTGCCCACCAGTTTGTTCAAGCCATGGGACTGGACTCTGCCCATCACGATCACGTCCACCTGATGTTCGTTGGCAAACTCACTCAGCGCCGACACCGGGTGCCCGAGAATGAAATGCCGACGGTCAGAGGCCACGCCGTACCGACCGGCCAGGGAAAGGAACGATTTTTCCAGTTCTTTGCGCAACTGTTTGGTCAGCTCCGACAGCGTCAGGCCGCCGCCGCCCATATCGCCCAGATAGTCTGTGGTGTCGCAGGCGTACAGCAGGTGCAACTCGGCATTGCACTGCAGCGCGAGGCCATTGGCCTGCTGGACGATCCGGTCATTGAGCTCTTTGTCGGCATCGGTACCCGAAGCATCGACCGCGGCCACGATCTTGTGCGGCAAGGTGTGACCACTGCCGCCTATCAGATAGACCGGCACCGGACAGTGGCGCAGCAAGTGCCAATCCAGCGGGGTGAAGAACGCGCGCTTGAGCGCCGATTCATGCTGAACTTCCTTGATCAACAGGTCGGGCTGCATTTCCGTAACGTGATCCAGAATGTCCTGCTGCAAGTCATCTGCCCAGGCCACCTCCGCCGTCACTTCGATCCCCCGACCACGGATATTTTTTGCCTGATACGCCAACCAGTCGCGATGGTCTTGCAGGTAGGTCTCCCGCGCCGTTTCCCGCACGCCCTCTTCAAGCAGCGACAGAATGTCCAACGACTTTATCAAGGCAGCGATATGCAAGCGTGCCCCGCTGGCCTTGGCCAGGGCCGCCGCATGTTGTATTGCGGGAGAGTGGCGCAGGGCCGGGTTGATGATCAATAACAACCGTTGATACTGGCTCATGATCTGACTCCAGGCAGGTGGGCTTCAACACGCCATGGCCTGTTGCGAGGGCGCGGTCGTTGCGCCCTCGCTGGATCAGGCACCAGCGTCAACCCAGACTCCTCCGTTGCACTGACACTGGCGTTGATATAAATCAAATACCTTCGCCGGGCTACTTGCCGCAGCCTTGCATCATGGCTCGCTCTTGTTCATGGTTTTCAACCATTCCCGCCGGGCTTGACGGTATTTGTCATCCGCCAGTTTTTTCGCTGCAGAAAATCGTTCTATCGACTGAGTCGAAACAGGCTCGCTCAACAACGCATAGGCTTGTTTGCTCAGTCGGTCGGCTTCGGAAAAGAGCGCCGCACAACGATTGATTGATTCAGAACAGGCGGCAGATTGTGTCGTTGAATCATTGACGATCATGGTCGTACTCCTCGATCCTGACCTCCTGTCATTTCTTCAGGTTTGCAGCGTCGAGTACACCCCTCGCCCGGTTCTACTCGTCACGCGTCCAATCGATGCTCACCCCAAACTCGTCATCGCTGTACTGATAATCGGCGTGGCCTTTGAAGGCCGCTTTCAGTGCATGGCCCAGGCGGTTCGCGAGATGGATGCCTGTGGTGGTCACAACCAGCGCGCCCTCGGAATCGGTCAGGCTGATGATGCGCTCCAGGGCATGCTCGGCTTTTTCCTTTTTCTCGGTGTTTTCGATCAGGTTGATGATTTCGTTTCGATGCGCGGACAAGAAGCTGCCCGATAGCGTGAGCGTACCCGCCGGATGATTGTCATTGGTACGTTGGCAGGCTGGGCAGGTCACCGTTTGCGCATCATGAACCACCGTGTTCTCAGGAACTTTCCAGGTCCAGTTACCGGCCTGGTAGGCGGCCCCACACTGCGGGCAGACGGCAGAGCCTTCGATTTTCGGCAAGCAATAAGGATCACGGGCCGGTGTTTTGAACAGTTGGTTTTTCTGACTCTGCTGAAACTTGTCCATGGTCTTTCCTCGCAAATGAGTTGGCTAAAAATCCCACGCGAAACCGTGTTTTCAATTCGCCCCCCTCCCAGTCAGCTCCACTGAAAACACCGTGGATTCGAAGAGTTCATTTGGGCCCGGTTTGCTGTGGCGCAGGTTGATATTTGTCAATTCGGGCCAACAACCGACGGTCGATCATCCGAACGGTACGTACTGTGGCTTTGTTGATAAAAATCAACGCTGCACATGCCATTTCATAGAAGCTGAAAAGATGCAGAACTCTTCAGGAGAGCAACCTGATGGCCCACACAAAAATCCTGTTTCGTGCTGCCGCTCGCGAGAAAATCCTGAGTGGAGCCACACAACTGGCGGACGCTGTCCGGGTGACCCTGGGACCGAAATCGAAATCGGTGTTGATTCAGAGTAAATGGGGCAATCCGACGGTCTGCAATGACGGCGTGACGATTGCCAAACGGATCAACCTGCTGGACCCCGAGGAGAATCTGGGTGCGCAAATGCTGCGTCAGGCGGCGGAACGCACCGGCGAGGCCGTCGGGGACGGGACCAGCACATCGACGGTGCTGGCCCATGCAATCCTGGCTGACGGCATCCGCAACGTCGTCGCCGGTGCCAGTGCGATAGACCTCAAGCGCGGCATGGACCGGGGGCTTTCTCTGGTCATGCAATCGCTGCTGGCGCAATCGCGCCCGGTCAGCACACCCAAGGAAAAGGCCCAGGTCGCCACGCTTTCGGCCCATAACGACGCGGTCATCGGTCAACTGGTTGCCGACGCTCTGGAAAAGGTCGGCATTGAAGGTGTTGTCAGTGTCGAAGAGTCCAAGACCACCGAAACAGTGGTCGAGGTCATGGAAGGGATGCGCCTGGACCGTGGTTATGTCTCGCCCTACTTCGTGACCGATACCGAGAAGATGCAGGCCGAACTCGACGATGCCTACCTGCTGCTCTGTGACCATAAGATCGGCGTGCTCAAAGACCTGCTGCCATTACTGGAACTGATTGCCAAAAGTGGCCAACCACTGGTCCTGATCGCCGACGACATAGAGGGTGAAGCGTTGACCACTTTGGTGGTGAACCAGATTCGGGGGGTATTGCGCGCGGTGGCAATCAAGGCGCCGGGCTTCGGTGATCGACGCAAGGAAATGCTTCAGGACATTGCCGTACTGACCGGCGCAACCGTGATCTCCAATGAGCTGGGGATCAACCTCGAACAGGTGGAATTGAGCCAGTTGGGGCGGGCTCATCGAGTCGTGGTGCAGAAAGACAGCACGGCGCTGATTGGCGGCGCGGGTAAACGCGAAGCTATCGAGGCGCGCCTGCAACAGATCCGCGTGCAAATGGACAACACCACCAGCGATTACGACCGGGAAAAACTTCAGGAACGCCTGGCCAGGCTGTCTGGCGGCGTGGCGGTGATCCGCGTCGGCGCGCCTTCCGAATCTGAAATGAAAGCGCGCAAGGATGCACTGGACGATGCGATTTCCGCGACCCGGGCGGCGATCGCCGAAGGCATTGTTCCAGGGGGCGGTCTGGCCCTGCTCAAAGCCGTGCCGATGATTGCAGCCGAAGAAACCAACCATGAGGGCGATGTCAAAACCGGCCTGCAGATTCTGCGCAGGGCCTTGGAAGCACCGGCCCGGTTCATCGCTGAAAACTCGGCGGTGGATGCCGGCGTGGTCATAGCCCGCATGCTCGCCGAATCGGGCAACGTGGGCTTCGATGCGGCAGCCAATAGTTATGTGGACATGTACGAAGCCGGCATCATCGACCCGACCAAGGTGGTGCGCATTGCCCTGGAAAATGCCGTGTCGGTCGCCAGTATCCTGCTGCTCACCGAGGCGACCATGACGGATATTCCGGAAAAGGAATCGCCTGCCCAGCCACCGTTTCCTGAATGACCGACACGAGGCGAGGTGATCTGTGCACATCATCCGGCGCCCTGCGCGAGGGAGAAGCTGAAGCAGGCTATCTTTATTAAATGGGTTGGCCGCGGGCTTACCGATATGCGTTCCCACTCAGAGCCAAGGCCATGAAAAAGAACGACCAGTGGAACCTGTCCTACTTCGCGATTGCTTTTATCGTAATCAGCCTCATGCAGATATTCTTTGGCGAGCGCCAGGCGGTGCAGCCCCTGCCGTACAGCCAATTCCTGCAACTGTTGAACGAGCAAAAAGTCAGTGATTTGCGGGTCGAGAAGGACCAGATCAGCGGCAAGTTGCAAGAGCCCATCGACGGACGCGAGCGGTTTTCCACGGTGCGGGTCGATCCGGCACTGGCGACCGAACTCTCCCAATCGGGCGTCGGTTTTACCGGAACCACCGAAAATACCTTTATGAACAGCCTGCTGGGCTGGTTGTTGCCGTTCATGCTGATCATGGTGTTCTGGCATTTTCTGTTTCGCGGGATGGCGGATAAACAGGGCCTTGGCGGGCTGATGAATGTCGGCAAATCCCGGGCCAAAGTGTTTGTCGAACGCGATACCGGGGTGACCTTCGCCGATGTCGCGGGCATCGACGAAGCCAAGGCCGAACTGGTGGAAATCGTCTCGTTCCTCAAGGACAAGGCCCGATACGCACGCCTGGGCGCGCACATTCCCAAGGGCACCTTGCTGGTGGGCCCGCCGGGCACCGGCAAGACCCTGGTGGCGAAAGCCATCGCCGGAGAAGCCGGTGTGCCGTTTTTCTCGATTTCGGGGTCCGAATTTGTCGAAATGTTCGTCGGGGTCGGTGCGGCCCGGGTACGCGACCTGTTCGAACAGGCACGCCAGGCGTCGCCCTGCATCATCTTCATCGATGAGCTCGATGCGCTGGGCAAGATGCGCGGCGTCGGCGTGTTAGGCGGCAATGACGAAAAAGAACAGACCCTCAACCAGCTACTGGCCGAACTGGACGGCTTCGACCCCCGCGAAGGCGTGGTATTGCTGGCCGCGACCAACCGGCCGGAGGTCCTTGATCCGGCGCTGTTGCGCGCCGGGCGCTTCGACCGGCAGATTCTGATCGACCGTCCCGATCGCAGAGGCCGGGAAGCGATTCTCAAGGTTCACCTCAAGAAAATCACCGTGGAGCCAGGGCTCGATGGCGCACGTATCGCCGAAATAACCACCGGTTTCACCGGCGCCGACCTGGCCAACCTGGTGAACGAAGCGGCCATCGTCGCCACCCGCCGCGGCGCCGATGCCGTCAACCTGAATGACTTCACGGCCGCGGTAGAACGCCTTATCGCGGGGCTTGAACGCAAGAGCAACCTGCTTGATCCCGACGAACGCCGGGTGGTGGCCTATCACGAAATGGGGCATGCGTTGGCCGCCAGCACGCTGCCGGCGATGGACCCGGTGCATAAAGTCTCGATCGTACCCCGGGCCATCGGCTCGCTGGGCTATACCTTGCAGCGACCGACCGAGGATCACTTCCTGATCAGTTGCCAGACGCTCAAGGACCGGATTGTCGTGCTGATGGCCGGGCGCGCCGCCGAGGACCTTGTCTACGGTCAGATCTCCACCGGTGCCGCCGACGATCTGGGCCGCGCGACCGATATCGCCCGCCAGTTGATCACCCGGTTCGGCATGAGCGCCGAACTCGGACAGTCGGTGCTGGAGAAGCAAACCCCAACGTACCTGGGAGACCGCATGGCCACGGTGGGCGAGAAGGATTATTCGGAACAGACCGCCCGGGAAATCGACCTGGGTATCCGCGCCCTGCTCGATGAAGCCTACCAACGGGCCAAGGCATTGCTGCAGAGTCGCCGGGCCGACCTCGATGAGGGGGCCCGCCTGTTGCTGGAAAAGGAAACCCTCACCCCCGAGGAATTCCCGCCTCTGCTGCCGCTCAAGCCTGCCCCGGCATTACCGAAACTGTGATACCCATCAAGCCCGGTGATCCGGCGCCGGTGTCCATTGCCACTGCATCACTTCGGGCATGTCTTGCCCGTGTTCAATGAGGTAAAGCTTGTGTTTCTCCATCGTCGCCCAGTAGCGCGCCCGGGCGGTCTGGAGCTGATCGTGCAGCCGGGGCACGCGCTCGATGACATCCAGCGCCAGCTGATAGCGATCCAGGTTATTGAGCACCGCCATGTCGAACGGTGTAGTGGTCGCCCCCTCGTCCTTGAAGCCGCGAACGTGGAAGTTTTCATGATTGGTGCGTTTGTACAGCAGTCGGTGGATCAGCGCGGGATAGCCGTGGAAGGCGAAAATCACGGGCCGGTCGACGGTGAACAGCTCATCGAATGCAATGTCCGGCAAACCATGGGGATGGTGGTACGACGGTTGCAGGACCATCAGGTCGACGACATTGACCACCCTCACCCGCAAATCCGGCACGTATTCGCGCAGCAAGGTGACCGCGGCCAGGGTTTCCAGGGTCGGAACGTCGCCGGCACAGGCCATCACCACGTCCGGATCGCTATCATCCTGGCAAGCCCAGGCCCACCGCCCGATACCGACCTGGCAATGACGGATCGCCGCATCGATATTCAGCCATTGCCACTCCGGTTGCTTGCCGGCCACGATCACGTTGACGTAATTGCGGCTTCTGAGGCAATGGTCAGCCACCGACAGCAGGCAATTGGCGTCGGGTGGCAGATAGATCCGGACCACATCCGCGGTCTTGTTCGCCACCAGATCAATGAACCCGGGGTCCTGGTGGGAGAAGCCGTTATGGTCCTGGCGCCAGACATGGGACGTGAGCAAATAGTTGAGCGAGGCAATGGGTTTGCGCCAAGGCACTTCGGCGGCGGTTTTCAGCCATTTGGCATGCTGGTTGAACATCGAGTCGACGATGTGGATGAACGCCTCGTAACAGGAAAACAAGCCATGCCGGCCCGTCAGCAAATAGCCTTCGAGCCAGCCTTCGCACACCTGCTCGCTCAGAATCTCCATCACCCGGCCATCGACCGCCAGGTTGATGTCGTCGGGACCCAGGGGCTCCATCCAGGCCTTGGCGCTGACCTCATACATCGCGTCCAGCCGGTTCGAGGCGGTTTCGTCCGGACCGAACAGACGAAAATTGCTCGACGTCAGATTGTCTTTCATCACGTCCCGCAAAAACGTTCCCAGCACCCGTGTGGCTTCTGCCCGCAGGCCACCGGGAACCTCGGTGTTCACCGCATAATCGGTGAATCGCGGCAGCTCCAGCGCCCGTAACAGCAGCCCCCCGTTGGCATGGGGATTGGCGCTCATTCGTCGGTGGCCGGTCGGTGCCAGGGCGGCGATCTCGGGCAGCAAGGTGCCATTGGCGTCAAACAGTTCGTCAGGGCGGTAGCTGTTGAGCCATTCCTCCAGTTGCCGCAAGTGCATGGGTTGCTGGAAATCGGCCAAGGGGACTTGATGCGCGCGCCAGGTGCCTTCGACCCGACGGCCATCGACGAATTTCGGTCCCGTCCAGCCCTTGGGCGTGCGTAATACCAGCATCGGCCACAGGGGCCGCCCCAGTGACCGGGTTTGCGGCTGTTGACGCGCGACCCGCTGAATTTCACGAATCTCCAGCACCATGGTGTCCAGCGTCCTGGCCAGGGCTTGATGAACCTCTGCCGGGTCATCGCCTTCGACGAAATACGGATCGTAGCCGTAGCCATACATCAAGGCCGACAACTCCTCCTCGCTGATGCTGGAAAGCACGGTCGGGTTGGCGATTTTGTACCCGTTCAGATGCAGAATCGGCAGTACCGCCCCGTCGCGCGCCGGGTTGAGGAACTTGTTGGAGTGCCAGCTGGCCGCTAACGTCCCGGTTTCGGCCTCGCCGTCGCCAATGACACACGCGACCACCAGGTCCGGATTATCGAACGCGGCACCGTAGGCATGGGCCAGGCTATAGCCTAGCTCGCCGCCTTCATGGATCGACCCCGGTATCTGCGCCGAAACATGGCTGGAAATGCCGTAAGGCCAGGAAAACTGCCGAAACAGTCGAGTCAGACCGTTGGTGTTGCACCCCACCGACGGGTTGAACTCGGTGTACGTCCCTTCCATGTAGGTCTGGGCCACGACCGCCGGGCCGCCATGCCCGGGGCCGGCAATAAAGATCATGTTCAGGTCGTGGGTCGTGATCAGGTGGTTGAGGTGCGTATAGATCAGGTTCAACCCCGGCGTTGTGCCCCAGTGCCCCAGCAACCGTGGTTTTACATGCGCCAGCGTCAGCGGCGCCTTCATCAGCGGGTTGTCCTTGAGGTAGATCTGCCCGACCGCCAGATAATTGGATGCCCGCCAGTAGGCATCCAGCCCTTCCAGTTGCTCGGCACTCAAAAAATCGCTCATGACGTTCTCCACCAGGGCCTGGGGTAAACCGCAAGACATGCGTCGATTCTGGGTGTCTGCAACGCGCAGGACTTGATTTACATCAAGTCCTGCGCCGGCCGTCACCGGGGCTCCAGGGACGAGGCTTTCCCGCTCGTCGATTCCCCCCGTAAACGTCCGATTGGAACTGCGATCCGAACTATTCTTTACTCCACTATCAGGGGGCTACGAGCGATGCCCGAAACCCGGCCATACCAACATCATTATCTGAAAGCCGCATGCTCCAATTGCAGTGTCCTGGAGCTGTGCCTGCCAATTGGCTTGACCGGCCAGGAGGTCGAGCGGCTGGATACCCTGATTGTTCAGCGGGTAAAGGTTAAAAAAGGCGCCGCCCTGTACCGGGCCGGTGATCCGTTGCGCTCGCTGTATGCGGTACGCATCGGTTCATTCAAGACCAGCATGCTGTCGATCGATGGCCGCGAGCAGGTCACCGGTTTTCAGATACCCGGCGAGATGCTCGGTCTGGACGCCATCAGCGACGATCGGCACACCTGCAGTGCCTTTGCCCTTGAGGACAGCGAAGTCTGCCCCCTGCACTACGCTCAACTGGAGAAACTCGCCCAGGAACTGCCCTCGCTCCAACACAACATGAACAAGCTCCTGAGCCGGGAGATCGTGCGTGATCACAGCATGCTCATGATGATGGGCAACATGAACTCCGATGAACGCCTGGCGGCCTTCCTGCTAAACCTGTCGCAACGGCTGAGCGTTCGCGGATACTCGTCCAGAGACTTTGTGTTGAAAATGCGCCGTGAAGAGATCGGCTCGTATCTGGGCCTGCGCCTGGAAACCATCTGTCGGGGCATCGCCCATCTGCGGGATCTTGAATTGGTCGAGATTTCCGGGCGTAACGTCAAAGTCCTGAATCTGGACGGGCTCAAGCAACTGGTCGTCGGCTGTCACCGGCAGTCGCCCCTCTGACGCCCTACGGTGCACAGGCATTTGGAGAGTCGTCATGCGCGCCATGGTCTTGCATGCCTCCGGCCAGCCGCTGCAACGGGAAGAGCGTGCTATCCCGATACCTGACGCGCACCAGCTGTTAATCAAAGTCCTGGCCTGTGGCGTGTGCCGCACTGATTTGCATCTGGTGGATGGTGAATTGCCGCAAGCGGTGCTGCCGCGGGTGCCGGGCCATGAAATCGTCGGTGAAGTGACGGCGGTAGGTGCCGACGTTACGCCCGACTGGGTCGGCAAGCGCGTGGGCGTTCCCTGGCTCGGCTGGACGTGCGGTGAGTGCACATTCTGCCGCTCGGGCCGGGAGAACCTCTGCGATCGCGCCCGGTTCACCGGTTGTCACCTGGATGGCGGTTATGCCGACTACACCGTTGCCGACGCTCATTTCTGTTTCCCCATTCCGGACGCGCTCTCGGCCACGGAAGCTGCACCGCTGCTGTGTGCCGGGCTGATCGGTTTTCGCGCATTGCAAATGGCCAAAGGGGCTCGTCATCTGGGTCTTTATGGCTTCGGTGCGGCGGCGCATCTGGCGATTCAGGTGGCGCGGGGGCGGGGCCAGCAGGTGTATGCCTTCACCCGACCGGGCGACAGCGAGGGCCAGGCCTATGCCCGAACCCTGGGCGCCGAATGGGCAGGCCCCTCGGATCAACCGCCGCCGCACCCGCTCGACGCCAGCCTGATCTTCGCCCCCGTCGGTGCGCTAGTGCCGTTGGCGCTGGAAGCCACCGTCAAGGGCGGCTGTGTGATTTGCGCGGGCATCCACATGAGCGACATCCCCGGCTTCCCTTATCGACTGCTGTGGGGCGAGCGCAGCATCCGATCGGTGGCGAACCTGACCCGCGAAGACGGCACGGCATTTTTTGCAGAGCTGCGGCATACGCCCGTGCACAGCGACGTCACCTGTTTCGCCCTGGACGATGCCAATCAGGCACTGGCAAGCCTGCGGGCCGGTCAGGTCAAAGGGGCGATCGTGCTCATTCCCTGACGAGCGACCCCGGCTGTTTGACCGCCAGAATACTGCCCGGTACCGAGTAAAGCGCCCGTTCCGTGTTGCTGCCGATCAACCGTTCGAACCCCACCCGGTGCACGGTGCCCATCACCACCACATCGACCTGGTACTCCTCGACAAACTCACTCAGCACCGGCGCCGGCAGGCCCATGATGAAATGCCGACGCTCCGGCGGCACGCCATAGCGCTCAGCCAGAGCGACAAATGCCTGGTGCAGCGATTGCCGCAGCTCCTCCATGAAATCCACATTCCACCCGCCGCTGACCAGGGCCGCATCGCCATTGAAGGCCGGTGACAAGTCATACGCGTACAGCAGATGCAGCGATGCGTCACATTGCAGGGCCAGTGCATTCGCCGATTGAATGATGGTGTCGTTGAGGCCACTGATTTGCGTCGAGGGGTCAAACGGGTCCACCGCAGCCACAATGCGCCGGGGCAAAGCACAACGGGCCCGGTTGACCAGATGCACCGGCACCCTGCATTCGCGCAGCAGGTGGCAATCCAGAGGGGTGACGAACACGCGTTTGAGCAGCGGCTCCAGCGTGACGTCCTTGATCAGCAGGTCGGGCTTGAGCTCTTCTACGCCCTTCAAGATGTCCAGCAAGGGATGAGTGGTAAAGACCACCTCCACGCTCACGTTCAATCCCTCACCACTCAGGCGCTGGATTTCTTCCGCCATCCAGCGGCGATAGCGGCGCAGATAGCGCTGGTACTCCGCCTCATCGGTTTTTTCCTCCCACAAATGGATGATCGGTGCCGGCTCTATAAACGCCCGCACATCCAGCGCCGCCCCGCTGACCTTGGCGAGGGCAACGGCGCGCTGCAAGGCCGGAGACTGGTACAGGGTTCGGTCGGCGATCAGCAACACACGTTGATATTGACCCATCACACACCTCGATTCGGTGCCGGTCCAAAGCGCCGGCCTGTTCCCAGACTGCGCCCGTTACCCCCTATCCCGGTTGATTTACATCAGATGTGAGCATTTGAGCCTGCCGGTCACGAGTGTCTGATCCAGATCAGATTCAACCGCCGCCAGCAGTGTAAAAAGAAATGAACCGCGTAGTTCGTTGCGACGCGCGAGCCTTTCAACCCGGATGGAGAATTGCACCATGCTCACTGTTAAAGAACACAATGACCGAGCCGCTGCCCTCTACGCCACCGTCACCGGACAGCACTGGATTGAAGCGCTCAGGGACGGGCGCCATGTACTGATCCGGCCGCTGACAGAAAAAGACCGCGAGCGTGAATATGCGTTTATCAAGCAGCTGTCCCCGGAGTCGCGGCACATGCGCTTTCTGGCGCAAGTCAATGAGCCCGGCACGGCCATGCTCGACCAGTTGATGGATGTCGACGGCAAGAAGCGGTTTGCCTACGTCGCCCTGATCCACGACAACGGCAAACTGATTGAAATAGGTGTCAGCCGCTATGCCGCTACCGCCGACCATGTATGTGAATGTGCCGTGACGGTTGCCGATGAATACCAGCACCTGGGCCTGGGCACGGCACTGATGGAACACTTGATCAAGGCCGCGCGCAAGAATGGTTTCAGTGAGATGTATTCCGTCGACGCCGCCAGCAATGCGCCCATGCGTGATTTGGCCAAAGCCCTGGGTTTTGAGACCCGTCACGATCCCGATGACAGCCGTCAGGTCATTCATAGCCTCTATCTGTAAAAAAACGCCCCTCGGCATCATTGGATCCGCCGAGGGGCGTTCAACACTCAGGGCTGTAACAATGAATGCCGACCCGCCGTTCGGCTTTTTTTTCAACAGTGTCCGCCAACAACGCTAGGCTTACGGACAATGTGGTGATTATCGCCATTTTGCAGGGAGCGCAAAAATGGAACTCATTAACCGTTGGCAGTCTCTCTTCCCCGGGATGGCCCAGGGAAGATTGCCAATGAAGCTCTCCAATCATTCCAAATGGACGGTCTTGGGCACCACGGCGCTTATTCTTTTCAGCGTGCTGATATTTTTGCTGATCAAATCCTATTCCTACGACACATCGACTTACTTCGAGTCGCGCGACTTCGTTCGCCAACTCAAGCAGTTCGATGCCAATTGGAACGTGAAGATTCTGCGAGCAAAAATCGGCATAAACAACAATTTGCTTCTGGTGGCGCATCCTGAAGCAGAGCAACGCTGGCAACAACTCGACGACCTCAACGCTGCCGGCCCGCTTTCGCCCCTTTGGCAATCTCGACGCCAGGGTTATCTGGATGCGGTGGAAAACAAAACCCTATTGGTTGAGCAATTCAAACAGCACAACACGGTATTGCGAACTTCACTGGATGCCCTGCCTGAACAGGAAGATGACATTCAGGCATTGCTGGCAAATAACAATGACCAGGATTTAACCGCCGCCTCAAACGTATTCGATCTCACGCTGGCAACCCTTGAATACGCCCTCTATGTATCCCGCGCCAAAGCTGAAGAGATCAACCATCAACTGAATGAACTCACCAAATATGTCGATCAACTTTCACCTGAACAGCGCCAACCTTTTACTGCATTTGTCGAGCATGTAAACGCCATCGTTCGAGAGCAGCCCATCGTCAATGACCTGCTCGATCGCATCAGTGTGATTCCGGTCGCCCAGCAACTGGACAGCATCAACGAGTTATTGAACGAGACACAACGGCGCACCGGTGCGACATACCGCCAATATCACCTTTATCTCGGGATATGCGCCGGCATCATGGCGCTGCTGCTGTTGTACCTGGCCGCCCGCCTGATTCGCAGTTATGCCCTGATCAACAAGATGAACAATGAGTTACAGACGGCAAACGAGCGACTGGAACAACGGGTCGAGGAGCGCACCCGCGAACTGATCGAGGCCGAGCGTGAACTGGTCGATGCCGCACGGATGGCCGGCATGGCGGAGATCGCAACCAATGTGCTGCACAACGTCGGGAATGTGCTGAACAGCGTTAACGTCTCGGCAGATTTGATCACCCGTAAATTGGCGGTCAGCAAAACCTTGGGCCTGGGTAAAGCGGTAAACATGATGAACGAACATGCCGAAGACCTGGGGCAGTTCATGACACTCGATGAAAAAGGCAAACTGCTTCGCGGTTACCTCAATCAACTGGTCGACTCCATCGCGGCCGAGCAATCGAGCATCGTTGACGAACTGTCACAACTCACCAAAAGCATCGATCACATCAAGGACATCGTTTCCACTCAACAGGCCTATGCCGGCGCCGCCAGGCTGGTCGAGCCGTTGAACGTCGTCGACCTGTTCGAGGATGCGTTGCGCATGAATTCCGGCGCGTTGAGCCGGCACCATGTCGTGGTCACCAAGGACTACCAGGACACGCCAACGATCATCGGCGACAAACACCGACTGCTGTTGATCCTGATCAACCTGATCAGCAATGCCAAATATGCGATGTCCAAGGTCAGCGACCATCAGCGCCAGATGACGCTGGGCGTCAAGATTATCGATAACGCAACGCTGCGCCTCAGCGTAGAGGATCAGGGCGAAGGGATCGCGGCCGAGAACATGACCCGCATCTTCAATCACGGCTTCACTACGCGCAAGGAAGGTCATGGGTTTGGCCTGCACAGTTGCGCGCTCGCGGCGGTAGAGATGAACGGGCACCTGCGTGTCCACAGCGATGGACCGGGTCATGGAGCGGTTTTCACCCTGGAGATTCCGCTGGAGACTGCCGACGCATTGCCGGCCGCTGGAATGTCAGTCAGTTAAGCCATTTCAGCAACGACGCACTCCTTGTAGCAGCTGCCGAAGGCTGCTACAGATTGCGTTACCGCCTGACAAAACCTGCCAACACGACTAACCCATCAGTGCCATCAACTGTTGACGCTGCGCATCCGTCAGCATCGGGCCGAAACCTGCACCGGCGTTTTCCGCCATGTAGCGCGGGTTGCTCGTGCCGGGAATGACACACGTCACCGCCGGATGAGCCAACAGGAACTTGAGCGCCAGTTGTGCCCAGCTGTTGACCCCCACTTGCGCGGCCCATCCCGGCAGCGGTGTTCCTTTCAATCGCGCGAGCAAATCGCCGCCGCCGAAAGGCCGATTACAGATCACCGCCACACCGCGCTCGCGGCACAGCGGCAGGATTCGCTTCTCGACGCCACGGTCGTCCAGGGCATAGTTGATCTGCAAAAAGTCCATCGGCTCGGCTTTCAACACGGCCTCCACTTCGTCGTAGGCCGACGCCGTGTAATGGGTGATGCCGATGTAGCGGATACGCCCTTCTGCCTTCCATTGGCGCAGGGTGGGCAAGTGGGTTTTCCAGTCCAGCAGGTTGTGAATCTGCATCAGATCGATACGGTCGGTCTGCAACAACTTGAACGACTGTTCCATCTGCGCGATGCCTTCTTCGCGCCCACGGGTCCAGACCTTGGTGGCCAGAAACGCAGGCGAACGAGGCCGATGAATCGACAGCAATTCACCGGTCGTCTGCTCGGCGCGACCGTACATCGGTGAGCTGTCGATCACCGTGCCGCCCTTCTCGAACAACGCCCTGAGTACCGCAGGCAGTTGCTTGTAAGCGGCGTCGGAAGGCGCGACATCAAAGCCGCGATAGGTGCCCAACCCGACCATGGGTAACGGCTCATTGCTGGAAGGAATGGCTCGGGTCAGCATGTTCTTGCCTCCTGTTTCCGTCGACGGCGCCGATGCAGCAAAGGCCGGATCGAAGGTGAAGACCGCCGAAACACCGGCAGCCAGCGTGAGTAGTCTTCTACGCGTGAAGACAGCAGGATCGGTCATGGAATTCCCCCTGGCTGTTCATTCATGGTCGCCCTTTGTTCTTGTCGTCTGGCCAGCCACAGACATAACCAGCCCCATAGCCCGGCAAACGGCACGATCATCACCGCCACCAGAGCAAAGCCCGCGCCCAGTGCCGTCAACCCGGCGGAGAGCCAGCCACTGGCGGCATCACCGCCGCGATACACCAGGGTTTCGATCACATTCTTGGCCTTGTACTTTTCCTCGCGGCTCACCACCGTCCACAGCACTTCTCGCGCCGGGCGCACGATGGCGAACTCAACGGCACGGCGCAGCCCCTGCGCCAGCGCAACGGTTGTTGGCACGGGTGCCAGGGCCATGGCGCTAAATGCCACGATCGTCGCCAACGGCAACGCCACCAGCGCCCCACCGATACCGATCAGTCGGATCAACGGCGCTGTCAGCAGCAGTTGAAATAGCAACGTCAGCGCCGACACGATCAAATCGACGAAGGCGAAGAATTGCGTCCTGCTGGCCACATCAGCATAGCTGCCAGCGACAATCCGTCCCTGTTCGAAATACAGCAAGGTCGCCGCGCTGGTGTGCAACAACATGAACAGCACCAGCCCCATCAGATAGCGCGAGCGCAGGATCAGCGTGACCCCGGCCAGCATGCTGCCGCCCATGCGCCGCTCATCCAGCCAGCGGCTGCCGGACCGCGACGCTGTGCGCGACAACAGCGCCCGATAGCAACGCACCGCGCATTCCAACAGCACGGCCGCCGCGACGGTCAATGCCATCGGCCCAAGACGGGTGGCCATGGTCGCGGCCAGCAATGGCCCGATGAACGTGCCCAGGGTTCCACCCGCGGCAATAAAGCCGAACAACCGTCGCCCCTGCTCGCTGGAAAAGCGGTCGACCAGCACGCTCCAGAAAATCGAAACGATGAACAGGTTGTAGATGCTGATCCAGACGAAAAACACCCGTCCCACTGTCACCGGCGCAATGCGCTGAGCGATCAACACGCCAAACACCAGCATCGACAAGGCAATCAAGCGATAGATCAACGGTACGAAACGCGTGGCAGGCAGCCGCGAAACCAGCGCGCCGAACAGCGGCACCATCAGCAGCATCACCACGAACGTGGCGGTGAACAGCCATTGCAACTTGTCGGCACCGCCCTCAAGGCCCAAGGCGTCGCGCAACGGTCGCACCAGGTAATAACTGGCGAGCACGCAGAAATGGAAGGCGAAACCCAACATCAGGGCCGTTCGTTCGGACGGCAGAACCTTGACCCACTTCAGCGCGCCGGTGGCCGTCATGGCGCAGCGCCCGGATACAAGCGTCGAACCTCAGGCATCGGTGCGCTCCCCGTACGGCAACTATCGATGTACTACACTCTGACAGCGCTCAAGCGATAGCCGTCGTCAGGCCAGAGCAGTCCATGTCGTCCACTAAACTTAGCCGAATGTCGCGCACCCTGATGTCTCTCTTCGCATTCATTGCCGTTGCGTACCTGGTGCTCTGCGCGGCGCTGTTCGTGTTTCAGCGCGCCCTGATCTACTACCCGCAACCCCGCGCCATCGACGCGCCCGAAACGCTGCTGACGCTGCAAGTCGCCGATGCGCAAGTGCTGGTGACCGTCAGGCCGCACGACGGCCCGAAGGCGTTGATCTACTTTGGCGGCAATGCCGAGGACGTTTCCCGCAGCCTGCCCGACTTTTCGCAGGCCTTTGCGGATCATGCGATCTATTTGCTGCATTACCGAGGCTACGGTGGCAGTTCCGGGTCGCCGTCCGAGGAGGCGATTCAGCAAGATGCCATGACCTTGTTCGACATGGTCTACAACACCCATCCTCAGATCGCCGTGGTCGGGCGCAGCCTGGGTTCGGGCGTCGCCGTGCGCCTCGCCAGACAACGCCCGGCCTCGCGGCTGATCCTGATCACGCCCTACAACAGCCTTGAAGACCTGGCTGCCCGTCAGTTCCGCTGGTTCCCGGTGAAGTGGCTGCTTCAGGACAAGTTCGAATCCTGGAAATACGCCGCCCACATCACCGTACCGACGCTGTTGATTGCCGCCGAGCACGATGAAGTCATACCGCGCTCAAGTACGGAAAAGCTCTACACGAATTTCGCCAAAGGTGTGGCCACGCTGCAGGTGATACCGGGCACGGGCCACAACTCGATATCCGAGAGCCCGCAGTACCTCAAGCTGCTGGGTTCCGCGTTGTGAGGGCCGGTAGCACGGTCACAAAAACGACATGATTGCTTAACGTTTTTTTTACAACTCCGCAGGCACGTTATGCGTGGCTGCGGGCGCTACTGCTCATGATGAACGCCGCGCAGACTTCTGACAGAGCAATGGAGCAAGAGGCATGGAGCCAACGGTGGTATCAACCCAAACACATACGCTGATCAGCACTCAGGGGTGATTGTCATGCAAAGGCCTCCTTTGCGCAGGGCAGGGATTAGTCGCACACAGGCGCGAGCCTCATGACGGTTCTGGTCACGGGCGCCGCCGGTTTCATCGGGTATCACACCGTCAAGCGTTTGTGTCGGGAAGGCCTTGAAGTGGTCGGTATCGACAATCTCAACGACTACTACAGCGTGGAACTCAAACACGCCCGGCTCAAGGCGCTGGAATCCTTGCCGGGCTTTCGTTTCCAGACCCTCGACATCGTCGACAAACCGGCCTTGATGACGTTGTTCGAAGACCATGCATTCATCGAGGTTGTGCACCTGGCGGCCCAGGCGGGCGTTCGCTATTCACTGGACAACCCGGACGTCTATGCGCAGTCGAATCTGGTGGGGTTTCTGAATGTGCTGGAAGCCTGCCGACACCATCGCCCCGCGCATCTGATCTACGCCTCGAGCAGCTCGGTGTACGGCACCAACAGCAAAATGCCGTTCAGTGTGGAAGACAGCGTCGACCATCCCATTTCGCTGTATGCCGCCACTAAACGAGCCAATGAGCTGCTGGCGCACAGCTACTGCCACCTCTATGGCCTGAAGGCCAGCGGCTTACGCTTTTTTACCGTTTACGGGCCTTGGGGGCGCCCCGACATGGCGCTGTTCAGGTTTACCGAGGCGATCATCAAAGGCTTGCCGATCGACATCTATAACCATGGCCAGATGTCACGTGATTTCACCTACATCGACGACATCGTCGAAAGCATCGCTCGCCTGCGCTCAAAACCACCGGTGCCGAACGGGCCAGAGGATGGCGTAAACCGAATCTTCAACATAGGCCGTGGCCAGCCAGTGCCGCTGCTGGAGTTCGTCGATTGCCTGGAAGCGGCATTGGACCTCAAAGCCCAGCGCAACTTTCTGCCGCTACAGGCGGGCGATGTGGTCAAGACCTGGGCCGATGTTTCGGCATTGGCCGAATGGGTCGACTTCCGTCCTCAGGTGACTGTTGAAACAGGCGTGGCGGAATTTGTGAAATGGTATCGCCACTTCTATCAGATATGAAACGTGAGCCCTTGATAATAAAAGACCAAGGAGCAAGGGGGACTCTATGAGCCAAGACATTTTTGTATCTGTATTGATTCCAGCAAAAAACGAAGCGAACAACCTCAAACCTTTACTTGAGGAAATCCGCACCGCACTGGCCGATGAGGCTTACGAAATCATTGTCGTGGACGATGGCAGTACCGATTCCACCTTGCACGAACTGCGGCAGATGAAAAACAGTGGCCTGAGTGAATTGCGCATCCTGCGCCATGAGCGTTCGCTGGGGCAAAGCACCTCGCTCTACCATGCGGCGCTCAATGCCCGGGGCCAATGGCTGGCGACACTCGACGGCGACGGTCAAAACGACCCCGCGGACATCCCCGGGATGTTGGCGCTGGTGCGTGGTGAACAGGGTCTGGTCGACGTTCAGTTGGTGGCCGGGCACCGGGTCAACCGCCGCGATACCGCCAGCAAGCGCTGGGCCTCGCGTTTCGCCAATGGCCTGCGCAGCCGCCTGCTCAAGGACGCCACCCCGGACACCGGCTGCGGGCTGAAACTGATCGAGCGTGCGGCGTTTCTGCGCTTGCCGTACTTCGACCATATGCATCGGTTCATTCCTGCGCTGATCCAGCGTCACAACGGCCGCATGATCGTCCATCCGGTCAATCACCGCCCCCGCACGGCCGGGGTGTCCAAATACGGCAACATCGACCGCGCCCTGGTGGGCATTCTCGACCTGTTCGGCGTTTGGTGGCTGATCAAGCGCACCCGGTTGAACACCAATGCACTGGAGATCGAAGGATGAACCTCTCCCGCGAAACCCTTTGGTTGGTGATCGGCTTCGGTGGCCAGATCGCCTTTACCGGTCGCTTCGTCTTGCAGTGGCTGTACAGCGAATACAAAAAACGCAGCGTGATCCCGGTGGGCTTCTGGTACCTGAGCATTGTCGGCAGCACCCTGCTGTTCGCTTACGCCATTTACCGGCAAGACCCGGTCTTCATTGTCGGTCAGGCCTTTGGCTCCATCGTCTATTTGCGCAACTTGCAATTGATTGCCCGCAGCAGACATCTAAAGGACTGAGCCATGCGCAAAACCCTGTCGCCCGGGATCGAATGCCTGGGCCTGATGCTGCTTGCCTTGCTGTTGATCGGCGCCGGGCTGGGGCTGCGTCAACCGCAGAATGTGGACGAGGAACGCTTCCTCGGCGTGGCCCTGGAAATGCTGCACAACGGAGCATGGTTCATCCCTCACCGCGCCGCGGAAATATACGGCGATAAGCCGCCGATCTTTATGTGGACGGTGGCGTTCTTCGCGTGGCTCACCGGCCTGCCCGCCCTCGCCCTTTATATTCCGGGGCTTTTGTCGGCCGCGACGGTCACGGCCATGGTCTACGATCTGGGCCGCAGGCTATGGAATCAGCACATCGGTCGGACGGCGGCGCTCTTGTACCTGGCCACGTATCAGACTTACAGCATCTTGCGTACCGGGCAGATCGACAGCTTTTTGATTCTGTTCACGTCGCTGGGCTTGTACGGGCTGGCGCGGCACCTGCTGCTCGGCCCGACGTGGCGCTGGTTTTATGTGGGCTGCGCCGCCATGGGCATTGGCGTGATCACCAAAGGGGTCGGCTTCGTCCCGGTCCTGATGCTGATTCCGTATGCCTATGCGGTACGCAAAGGCTGGCCCGGTGTGGTGGCCATGCCGGGCGAGGCGCGCAAGTGGTTCCTGGGCTTCCTGGTCGCCCTCGGCGCCATCGCAATCTGGCTGCTGCCCCTGGCGATTTCCATTGTGCTCAATGGCACTGCGGATGAAATCGCCTATGCGCGAGAAATCCTGCTACGCCAGACGGCGGCACGCTATGCCGCCGCGTGGGACCACCGCGAACCGTTCTGGTATTTCTTCGTCAACGTCATCCCGCAATATTGGCTGCCATTGGTGCTCGCCCTGCCGTGGCTGGTGCCGGCCTGGCGCCGGCAACTGCGCAAACACGACGGTCGAGTGCTGGTGCTGCTGGGCTGGGTCGTGTTGGTGGTGCTGTTCTTCTGCCTGAGCAGCGGCAAGCGCAAGTTATACATCTATCCGGCGCTGCCAGGGCTGGTGCTGGTGGCAGCGCCGCTGATTCCATGGCTGCTCAAGCGCTGGTTCGGCAAACGCCCGCGTGGTCGGCGAACATTCCAGACACTGGTAGTGACCTGGTTTGTCCTGTGGTTTGCTCGCGGCTTCATCGAGCCGATCAAGGACGGTCGCAACCCCCATGAAGCGCTCATGGCGCAGGCGGCGACCATGACCCACGGCGCCGATCTGGTATTGGTCAACTGGCGCGAGGGCCACTGGTTATTCGCCCGGCAGCCGATCGTGCATTTCGGGATGAAAGGCTCCTCCGTCGAACAAGCAGCGCAGTGGTTGCGGGACCACCGTGAGGCGTACGCCCTGGTGCCGGACGGAGTGTTGAGCCAGTGTTTCAATCCTGAAGCCGCCCATGAACTGGGCGAAACGTCTCGCGCGCAGTGGTCGATCGTCGGCGCCGATGCCGATAACGGCCGTTGCCATCCCGGGCTGCCACCCAAGGTCTATCGCTTCAGCTGGGACAAGGAAAAGTCATGAGCAAGGCATGGAAGCCGGGAATATTTTTCATTGCTGTACTGCTTGGCGCCTACGCGGTTTCTGCACATTTTATGGTCCACCGACAGCTGTATGCGCACTGGCAAAACCCGAAGAAGCCCGCAAAAACACCCTCAAACATAACCGCTGGTTTACTCGTCAGCATTCAGCGCATAAAACTCATGCAACTTGGCCTGCAACAGTTTCTTGTCGGGGAGCTGAGTCTGATATTCCGCGATCAATGCTGGCGAAAGCGAACGGTTCAGGGCGTACTCGACGACTTCGTCGTCTTTGCTGGCACACAACAAGACCCCAAGCGCCGGATTTTCATGGGACTTGCGGACATTGCGATCCAAAGCCTCAAGGTAGAAGTCCAGCTTGCCGAGGTATTCTCGAACTGGCGTTCGAGCTCCCGGCTCGACCACTTCTCCTGAATCACCATGCGCAGGTAAAACTCGCGTTCTTCCGGGCCTTTGCTTTGATTGAGAATGATCAGGTTTTGGGTCCAGGGTAATTGTCTCAGCAGTGCTGAGACTTTTGCATCGTGCCTGTACGCCTCGTAAAACTGGCGCATACGAAAGAGATTCGGTCGGGTAAAACCGCGCAATCCCGGCTGAGTACGGGCGAGGTGAGTAGCCAATTGAGCGACCACTCCATCCCCCCACTCTGCCGCTTCGATCTTCCGGCTGATGTAAGCCCCGACCTGCCAGTGCAGTTCAATCAACTCGGTATTGACTGCCTGCACCGCTCGCTGCCGGGCAGTGATGATCAGTTGCGCGATTTCGTTAAAGCTTGCACCAACGGACGGTGCAGTAGCGCTGAGGTCATTCACGTGAAGGCGTTCCTGTTTAGTAGACGACCTTCTCTAGTACTCCTCACCTTGAAACAATAAAAATCACGAAGTGTTTCGGCGTGAAACAGTGCCACTGTGATCACGGTATTGGGCAGCAACCTGCTGCCCAATTCAATCGTGTCAGCACTGCTGTCACAATTACCCCCTCACGGATAACTAAACCCCTTAACCAACGTCAACTCCCCCACCGCCCGCATCGGCACCAGGAACGTTTCCATCTTTTCGTTCGGCGTCCCCTCTTCCGTAATCACCGTGATGTGCGCGGTGGTCAGCGCCTGCTGTGCCTCTTCCTGTCCTTCATCATCACTGCGATACCCGCCACCGTAGTAGTTCACGTACACCAGGTATTGCCCCTTGATCGGTGCCGGCATGGCGAAGATTTCCGGGCCGTAGCCGGTGGTGACGTCGACGTCGAGTGCGCCGCCGTTGGCTGCGACGCGATCGCCGTACCAGATATGGCCGCCGTCAGGCGTGACGACATGCAGGTCGAGGTCGGTGCCGTCGCTGTCCCAGGCCAGCAACACTCGCAACTTGGCCGGGGTGGCGCCGCCGCTGGTGTTGAGGAATTGGGTGCGGTGGCGTTGTTGACCATCGGGGCTGCGGACTTCGACGCTGTTGCTGCCGTTGGGGAATGAGAACGGGCGATCGTAGCGGCCGGCGGGGTCGATTTTCAGCGGCATACTGACGCCGTTGACGATGAGTTTGCCGGGCTCATTGCCCTTGGGCGCGGATTTGATCTGGCCGGTGATGCGAGCGGTATTGGCCTGCCCCACCGGTGTGTTGACCGAGGACGCCGGGTAATTAACCGTCTGACGAAATTTTTCGCCTTCGCCTTCGGGCGCGCCCGTGCGCCAGCCGCCGACGGGCGTGTCGAGTTTGACCGCGCTATCGACGGCGAACGTGGTCGGCCATACGCAAAAAGAACAAAGGAACAGGAGGACCTGTGGGTAACGGAGTTTCATGGCCTATTCCAGCAAGAGGTGGCGGGCGAGCCCTTCGATGTAGGTTTCATCCTGGCCGTTGGGGTGTGCTTCGAAGGCCAGGTGCAGGTATTCGTGAGTCAGGTCGAGGCGGTCTTGCAGCGACAGCACGCCGCGCACGTAAATGCGCTGGCGTTCGCGGTCGACAAAAGGACGGCCGAAGGCCAGGCGGCAGACGGCGAAGGTGCTGACTTCGTTGTAGCCAACCTCGCTTTCCAGCCGTGGACGCCAGCCGCGACGTTGTTTTTGCAGCCAGTCTTGCGCAGCGGGTAACGCTTCGCAGGAGGCGACGGGGTTGTCCCAGCGGCTGAGGCTGGCGCGCGGATAAGCGTGCAGCAGAATGGCGTCGTAGCGTTGACCGGCATTGGCCTGTTCGACGGCTTGCAGCCAGGAGAGCTTGTCCGGCCCCGGTTGGTCAGAGTGATAGGTGACGTTGCTGCCGGCGAGGACCAGGTCGCTGGTCCACGCGGCGATGTTGCGCGACTCGGTCGCGGCCGGGCGTGGGGCGACGCGTTGTCGGCTGCTGCTGTCATCGATGCTCAGGCAATCGCCGTTGCGGGTAGCGTTTTGCAGCAGGTAGGTGCGGATCGCGACGCTCAAGGCTTTGGCGGCTTCGGCAGGTTCCGGTCTGGCTTCGCGCTGCAGGACGCGGGCGACGTATTCTTCGCGGTCCAGGCGGGCGACGAGTTTGTCCTTGAGCAAGAACAACTCGCCGTCGCTGTGGATATCGAGTTGATTGCCATTGGCGAACTCGACGCGATAGTCGCCTTGCAAGGGCCCGGGCGCTAACACGCGATCCCCCGACAGCACGCGTTTCAGCGGATAACGCGCGAACAGGCCGACCTCAACGCACTTCCCCGCCTCGGCGGGCCAAGACGAAGGCAGCACCGTCGCCAGTGCCTGACCGTAATTGCGCAAGACCATTTGACTGGTGCCGCGCCCACTGGCCCAGATCGGTGTGCCGTCCGCCGTCCAGCCAGCAAATCCGCCCTGACGCGACGAAGGATCCTGATCCCCCAACCAGCTCCAGGTTTTCACCCGCAACCGGCCACCGAGTTCGCCCACGACATTGCCGTCAGCAGCATTCAGCACCACATCGAGCAACACCCGCCGCGCCTGATCCTGCGCCGGCATCACGGCCAATGCCTTCAACAACTCAGCCACCGAAACCCGGGTCTGCGGTTGCAACGACGGCAAGTCCAGCAACCACTCAGGCGCTTGTCTCGCCTGCCAATACTCGCGCCATTGCGCGCCAGCAATGCCCAGGCGCACAGGCTCAAAATACAACCCGCAAGACTTCACCAATGCCTGATCGCGCTCAATCCTGCCGCCCGCCGTGCAGCAATACACTTCTTCCTTCGATTGCCCGCGACACTCATACGCCGGTTCACGCGCGCCGGTATCCACCAGCCAGCCGTAGACAAACAGCTTCCACACACTACCCAGTGGCGTCTGCACATCAGCAGGCAATGGCTCACGCGAAATTACCTGCGTTTGGCTCAACGCAAGCCATTCACCCTTGAAGCCCAGGCGCAACGGCTCGTCCTGCGCGGTCGCCAGCGCAGGGATCAAACACAACAGCCACCAGACCAAACGCCGGGTCATGTCAGTGGACCGTGACCTGGCCGAGTGCCGGTTTCTGTTCCTGAGCCTGATGCTGTGGCGCATAGACCTGCGTGAAACGCACCGGCGGCAGGTTGAACTGACCCTTTTGCGAGAAACGCACCAGATGACGCAGGCGCAATTCGCCGCTCAGGGCATCCACGGGGATCGCGTAAGCCATTTGCCCCGGTTCGAAACGGGCCTTCTCCAGCGAGGTCGGCTCGGTGCCGGCCTTGCCCATCAGCTTGATGCCCCACGTGGTGCGCTCGACGTCCGCGCCCGGTGGCAGCGGCACTTCGAGCATGCCGTAGCGCAGCGGTTTCGCAGCCTTGCTGGTGATGATCACTTCGTCCAGGTACAGGCTGTCGCTGGACAGCGGTTTGCTGCCGACCGCTTCGAGTTTGAATTCGAACGCTTCGTCACCCGGCACCAGACGCGACAGACGACGGGTGATGGTCACGGCCATCGGGTCCACTGGCGGTTGCTTGCTCTGGAAGCTCAACGCGGCGCGAAGCGGGCGTTCTTGCTCCCCGGTCAGCGACAACACTGCCGGCACGGGTGAAGCACCCTGCCACGTCCAATACATCTCACCGGTAGCACTGTGTTGTTTCTTCCAGCCCTCACCTGGCGCCAGCGCGATGGTCGGCGAGGCCTGCTCGATGCTGCGTTGCAGCCAGGTCAGCGCCAAGGCACGTTCCAGGGTCGATTGCTGTGGCAACAGACGTTGCAACAACGCTTGAGCGTGAGCCTGATCGAAGGCTTGCAGCGACAGGTTCAGCGCTTCGACAAACGGTTGAGAACTGGCGGCCACTTGTTGTTGCGCAACGTCCAATTGACCATTGAACGCCGACGGCAGATTGACCTTGGCCTGACGCGCCAAAGACGCGGTCAGCACCCGAGCGCTGGCCAGCCCCAACGCCGAATCCGGATCGCTCATGACCAGGCTTTCTTCCCCATCGTCCATCATGCTGGCCGCATGGCCTTCGCCGGCTTTCACCAAGTCGTCGATCAAACCGCTGAGCAGCGTGTTCACCGGCAACTGCATCTGTTTGGCAAACGACAGAATCAACGCCCGCTGCAACAGCGGCGTGTTCTGCGCCTGCTTGGCATACACCTCCAGCACCCGCTGGAAATGCTCCGGCGGCAGGCTCAGTTCCAGCGCTTTACTGGCGTGCCAATCGGCGTAATAGGCATACGCGGTCAGGAACGCATCCGGCTCACCGTCATAGCCCCACCAGGTGAAGCTCGCCGACGGGCCGGCCATTTGCACCAGCCGCAGGCGGCTGTTTTGCATGATCAAACGCAAGCGATCGCGGATCTGCGGGTTCGACGACAAGGTCGGATAAGCGATGCTCAATGGCAGTAAACGGCTGGCGGTCTGTTCGACGCCGCCGTATGGATAGCTCAGCAGATCATCAAGCGCCGAACGGAACAACGCTTGCGGGCTGTCATCCAGACGCAGGCGAATATCCGTGGCGTCGGCCGGCAAGGTCAACGGTGTATCACCGCTGGCCACATCCAGGCTCTGGCTCTGAGTCACCTGCCAGCCTTCGCCGGTCGCGGTCAGGCGCACGGCCAGGGCGTCAGCAGTTTTGCCGTCCTGCACCAACTCGGCGGTCCACTCGCCATTGGCCACGGTGAACGCTGGCAATGCGATGTAGTTGATGCCGTTGTTCAACGTGACCGGCACCCGTTGTTCGGCGCCCGCGTAATGAATCACCAGCTCAGCCTTGACCGGTTTCTCGGCCTGGCTGAAAGCGAACACACCGAGATCCGGTTTGTCGCTGTTGCGGAACCTGGTCGGGCCGCTCCACTTCAGGTACAGCGGTTTTTCCGAACGCACGAATTGCTTCTTCTGCCCGACCTGGCCGTCATCGGCAATGGCCCGGGCGGTGATGCGCCAGCGGGTCAAGGAGTCCGGCATTTTGAAGGTGAAGCGGGTTTTGCCATTCGCATCGGTGATCAATTCAGGCTGCCATGCAGCGGTGTCGACGTCTTCACGACGTGGTCGCTCCAACACTTTCACCCCGCGCTCGCTGCGGTTGGCTTTACCCGGTGCGCCTGGGCTGCCCGGCAATGCCACGTCGTAGCTGATGAACGACAAACTGGCGCTGGTGCGCACGTTGTTGCGGCGTGGGTGATAGAAGAACTGGTCGATGGTCGGCGCCACTTCCGGTTGCAGCGCGTAGACCATTTCATCGACCACGCTGACCGTCAGATGCGCCGGAATCGGCTTGCCGGCGAACTGCGTGGTCAGGTCAACCGACACGGTATCGCCCGGCTGATACGCCTCTTTGTCGGTGGCGATGGCCACGTCGATTTGCGGCGCGATTACCTTGATGCCGGCGTTCTGGAAGCTGTACTGACCGCCCTTGGTATAGAGCACGGAGAAGGTCAGGTTCGGCGCGAAGCTGTCCTTCACCAGGATGCGCGCGCGGTATTGGGTGTCGCTGAGTTTTTCCATCTTCAGCCAGTCGCTGCCCTTGGACAGCAGCGCCGTGGCCTCGACCTTGTCGCGTTCCAGCGACAACAGCGCATCGATAATCGGCTCGGGGAAAGTGATCAACGCGAGTGCTTCGTCGCCGGCCTTGTACTCGGGTTTATCGAGGACGATTTCCACAGTGCCGGGCACGGCTTTGACGCCATCACCAGTGACCGAATGACCGGTCGCGCCAAGCACACGGCCGTGATCATCTTTCAGCGTCAGGTTGTAAGTACCTGGACGGTCGAAGGCCAGGGTGAAGCCTTTATCTTTGGCGGCGAGTTTACCTTCGCCAGTGGTTTGATCTTCGAGTCGCACCCAGCTGTAGCTGCTCGGGTTGACCGCTTTGCTCTGCTCGCTGCCACCTTCGTTGGTATAGCTGAATGCAACCTTGCCGCCCACTGCGCTGAACCGCTGCGGCGCGCTCAGACGGAAACTCGCGGCACCGCGGTCGATGAGGATTTCCTTGGCGGTCTTGACCCGATACGCCGCGCCATCGCTGGCGAACACGGTGAGCATGTAGCGGCTCGGCTTCTCGGCAGCGGGCAGATCGAGGCTCGCGTTACCCTTGGCGTCAGTGGTCAGTTCGGCGCTGGTCAGTTCCACCGGGAATTGCCCGAGGTATTGCAGCTCGTTATCGACCATAGACAGTTGCTGGGCGCGCAGGCTCAGGCTCAACTTGGCGTTAGCCACCGGTTTGCCGTCCGGGTACAGCAACACCAGACTGCCCTTCACCGGTTCACCGGTGCGGTAATCCTGCTTGGCCAGGTTCAGGGAAATCTCGAAGTGCGGCTTGATGTATTCAGCGACGCGGAAGGCACTGCTGTAGGCCTGATCCTTGTAGCTGAAACGCAGCTCATAGCCACCCGCCACCGCGTTGTCCGGCAACTGGAAACGGCCCTGAGTGCCAGCCTTGGAGTCAAGCTTCAGCGCCAACGATTGCAGCGCGGTGCCCGTGGCATCGAGTACGGTGACGTTGACGTCGGCAGCAGTCGGCGCCACGGAATCCCGCGCATTCTTGAACTCGCGGCCGACGATTTTCAGCGACACCCAATCCCCCGGCCGATACAGCGGTCGGTCGGTGAAGGCATAGAGTTTGGTGTCGTAGATTTCGCTGTCGTAATAGAAGTTCTCGGAGACGAACACCCCGCCCTCTTCGTCTTCGCCAATCACGAATGAACGCTCCGGGCTGACGTGTTTCAGCCGCAGCAAACCGTCGGCGTCAGTAGCGCCACTGCTCATCACGCCCAGGCCGTCGGTCCACAGCACATTGACCTTGGGCACCGAACTGCCTTCGTGTTTGCGCGCGGCCCACACCAGCAATTCATCGCCGGCAATCTTGCTCACCGCCACGGTGTTGGAGACGAAGACCATGGTGGTCGCGCGGTACTTGCCGATCAGCGCTTCCACCAGATACAGGCCCGGTTTCAGGTTGCCCAACGGGATGTACACGTTGCCCGGCGAAACACTGACGAACTCGCTGGAAGAACCGGCCAGGTTCACGCCCTCAGGCGGCTGGATCGGCTTGGCTTGCCACAGCGGATAACGGAATTGACTGACCACCGGCAAGCCAGGAATCAATGCGAACTGCGGCTGAGCGTCGTAAGGCGTTGGCGCGGTAATGGCGGTGCCCATCTTCAGTTCCGGCACTTCCTCGGTGACTTGTTTGCGCGACTCGTAGGAAAACGCCCGCTGCATCACCCGACGGGATTTGCGGTACCAGTTGTCCCACAGGTACGCGAGGGTGTTCGACAGGCCTTCGCCCTTGAACTGGCCGTCGCTGACCACGCGGTGCAGGTTCTTCTGGCGCTTGAGGAAATCCAGCGGCTTGTCGATGCGATACACACGAATGTCCGCACCGCCGTAAGGCTCCATGCGGAACCGGCGGTAATCGCGGCCCGGCGCTTCGAGACGAACCATCGCCTGTTCGTCGCTGGCGAAACTGCTGTCGGCCAACAGGAAAAAGCTTTCACCGGCCACCGGCGTGTAGCCGCTCGGCTCGACGGTGTCTTCGGCATTCACCGCCGACAAGGGCAGCACCAACGCCAACAACAATGGAATTCGAGAGCAAATGCGCAGCATGCGGGCACCGATCATTGGGAGAGGAAGTTCAGTCGATAGACGCCGATGAAGTTGGGGTTGGCTGCGTCGGGTATCCATCGGGTGTCCTTCCATGTCATGAGTTGTTGCAGGCTTGCGGAGCGCATGCCGTTGTCAGTGGGGGTGGTAGTGCCGGTGTGATAGGCGATGAAACGGCCCATCCAGATCATCAGGTGCTGGTCGTCGCCCTGATCGAAAAACATCAAGTCGCCGGGTCGGGCCTGGGCCAGATCGCGACCGACCAGATGACTGTTGAACTGAATCAGTTTGATCGCGTTAACGTAAGGCCCGACTTTGCCGCCGCCCTGCTGCCATTGCTGGGCGAGGCCGTGTTGGGCATCGCTCAGTTGCAGTTCCGGCGGCAGGTAGCGATTGGACAGGCCGTTGCTGCGCAGCCATTTGTCGTCATGGACTTTCAGCGCTTCATTGGCGGCAAATCGCACCAGCCCGGCGCAGTCCTGCTGATACCAGCGCGGGCTCGGGCCTTGGGTCAGTTGTTCCTGGGCGATGCGCACGAACCAGGCGCGAAATACCTGGGACTGCTGCGGGTCGAGCGCCGGGGCTTCGCTGGCAAAGGTGCGAGTCCCCAGCAGCAACGCCAGCAGGCCGAGGCCTCGGATGAGTGCGGTCACAGGGCTTTCCACTCCAGCGGCAGCCACTGCCAGTGGCCGTCAGGCTCGCTGCCTTTGGGCAAGGTCAGGGCGTACTTGCCATAGCCGCCGAGGGTGCGCAGTTTCGGGATCAGGTAGGTTTGCGCGGCGTTGTAAAACACCGGCTCCATGTCCTGCGGCAGGCTGTCGAGGGTTTCCTGTTGCATCAATTGCGCCATGGAATCCGGGCCGAAATAGATCGGCATCAGCAGGTCTTTCGGCAGCACGTCAGCCAGCGGTGGGAAGCGTTTGTCGAGGGTGCCGAGGGCTTTGTCGACCAATTTGTCGTCGAGGGAGAACAGCAGCGTCGAACCGTGGCGAGCCAGGCTTACGCGCATAAAGGCTTTGCCAGTGATCGCGTCCGGTTGCTCGGCATCCTTGGCCTTATAGGGACCGAAGTTGGAGCTGACCTGGCGCTGCCACTGATGGGTTTGGCCTTCCTGTTTCTCGACCACCGGGAACGCATGCTCAGCGACCTTGCCTTCGTAGGCGCCGACCATCGAGCCGAACAGGTTGCCCAGGTCGCCGTCGAGTTTGGCGCTGTCATCGTCATTCAGGCTGGCCACCAGCAGCGGCGTGTACAGCCGCGAATCGGCGTACCAGCACAGGCCGGCGGCACCGGCCATGTGTTCGGTCAGGGCCTGGGCCACGGCGTCGTCGGCACCGAGTTTCACCAACAGCGGTTTCTGTTGTTCGGCGGCCAGTGGCAAGGCGACGCAGGCGCTGGCGCCCATCGGCATGGCTTGCCAGATCGGTTTGAAGTCGAAGTCTGGCTGGTTTTCCAGTTCGTCCATGGCGAGGAAGCTGTGCCAGCCCTTGTCGTCCATGTCGAAACGCAGGCCGGCGAAATTCGGGATAAAGCGCTGGTAACCCATGGCCAACACACTGGAGTTGACCGAGAGGCGTTGTTTTACCTCGGGCGTACGCGGTGGCAGGCCGAAGGCTTCGGGGAACAGTTTGTCGCCGTTGAGCAAGGCGGCGATGGCCTTGGTCGAAACGCTGCCGGTGTCCTCTGATGCGCCGTTTTCCGGATCGTAGAGCTTGGCCGGATTGGACAGCACCACCAGTTTGTCGCCATGGGAAGCGAACACCAATGACTTGCTGGCGTTGTAGTTGAGCTGATAAAGCGTGACGGCGTCGGCGCCGACTTTCACCTCGCTGAGTTTGCTCAGCTGCGTATCACCCAGCGCCACTTTCGCCAGCGGCTCCAGCACCTTGGCCAACCCACCGCGATCCATCACCAACAGGAAATCCTTGAGACGCCCATCCGCCCCGCGCCACAGCGCCACATCCGCCGGTTGATCGAACAGCTGCTCGATCAGGCTGTCCTGCAACTTCAGGTCATGCTCGTAAATGATCCGCCGCAGACTGCCAATCAAACCGAGACGGTCGGCGTGGGCTTCGTAATAGAAGACGAAATCTTCGGTCAGGGTTTCCTTGAGAAACGGCACCGCCAGCAGATCCTTCGGCAGTTGGCTCAGGGAGTGGGTTTCGAGCAGACCGTCCGGCCGGCTCATGCCCAGTTTGTCACTGGCCAGTTCCGCAGGCGGAGCCTTGGGTTTGTTCAGGAGCCAACCCAACCCGCCCGCCACGCCGGCCACCAGGCACAGCCCGATTACCAGCGCCGGCCAGCGACGGGAAGTGTTGGCGGCCGGTTCGGCTGCTGGGGAAACGGCCGGGGATACAGTGTTATCACTCATGTTCACAAACCCAATTCATCCGTGGTGCGGGATGTTTAATAGTTGAAAGTCTTGACCAGCAGCAGGTCGCCGATCGCCCGCAAGGGCACGATGAAGGTCTCGCGTTTTTCGTCGACGGTGTTTTCGTTGAGCACCAGATTGATCTGCGAGGTGATCACCTCGTTCTGGTTGCTGGTCTCATCGAAGTTATAGCCGCCGCTGCCGAAGTTGCCCCAATAGTTCACGTAAACCAGATAAGTGCCATGCATCGGCGCGGTCATGGTGAACATTTCCGGGCCGGGGCCATCGACCCCGTCCGGGTCCAGGCCGCCGCCATTGCTCATGGCCGGCCGAGCCCAGAACGCATGCTGGCCGTCGGGGGTAATGATGTGCAGATCGAGTTCGGCCTTGGGATCGTCCCAGCCCAGCACCACGCGAATGCGCGCCGGCGTGCGCAGGTTGTTGGCTTCATAGAATTGAACGCGCTTGAGCGACTTGCCCTCGGAACTGCGCACTTCGACGCTGTTGGACCCGGCACCGAACGCATACGGCCGGGCAAAACGTCCTTGGTCGTCGGTGTACAGATTCAGGGGATTGCCGTTGACCGCCAGGCTGTGCGGCGGTCGGAGGGTGCCGAGGGCCTTGAGCTGGCCTTCGATCATCGTGCGATTGCGCTGCACGCCGCGGTCGATGGGCGGCGTGGGATAGGCGACTCGAGGGTTTTCACTGCGGTCCAGCAAGCCGTGATAGCGCCAGCCGCCCACCGGTTCCGACAACTCGGCCGTGGGCTCGGCCCATGCCACCTGGGCGCAGACCAGCGTGATCAGCAGTGAAAGAGAACAACGCATGTAACGCCTCCTGCCATGCATAACGAAACCTGGCGCCCGATCCTCGGCGCGTTATTGGTTTGACTGGCATTAGGCCAGAGGCCGGCAATATAACATTGCCAGCAGTGCAATTTTCCGATCTTTTTCTGTCTATAGCGGCTTTTTTAATAAGCCGATGGCCGCCGACTTACACCCGCTAATCGAACCATTTATCGGACAACACAAACAAGTTCTCGCCCCCGCAGCCATTGAGTTCATTCCGGGTCTTTAATGGTTCCAGGATTAAAAGCCAGGCAGACACACCGCAATCTCTGCGCACGCATCGGGAGACTCGTCATGAAATTCGTCATCATTGGCGGTACCGGGCTGATCGGCAGGCAGCTCTGCAAAAACCTGCAAGGCCTGGGGCATGAAACCCTGGCCGCGTCACCCAGCACCGGCGTCAACGCCCTCACCGGCGAAGGCTTGCAAACCGCTTTGCAAGGCGCCGACGTGGTGGTCGACGTGGCCAACTCGCCCTCCTTCGAAGACGCTGCCGTGCTCGACTTCTTCGAAACCTGCGGGCGTAACCTGCTCGCCGCCGAGAAAACCGCTGGCATCAAACACCATGTCGCCCTGTCGGTGGTGGGCACCGAGCGCATGCTCGACAGCGGTTACTTCCGGGCAAAAATGGCGCAGGAAAAACTCATCAAGGACTCGGGGATCCCCTACACCATCCTGCGGGCCACGCAGTTCTTCGAATTTATCGGGGCGATTTCGCACTCCGGCGTGCAGGAAGGCGACACCGTGCGCCTGACCTCCGCCGAGCTACAACCGATTGCCGCGGTCGATGTCGCGATGGCATTGGCGAAGGTCGCCGTGCAAGCACCGAGCAATCAGACCCTGGAAGTGGCCGGCCCTGAGCGCTGGCCGCTGGTGGAGTTCGTGCGCCTGTTTTTGCAACACACCAACGACCCGCGCCAGGCCCAAGCGGACGACACGGTCCCCTACTTCGGTGCGCCGATCGATGACCATTCGCTTACGCCGGGAGAGCACCCCATCATCGGGCCGACGCGCTTCGAGACCTGGCTCAAGAGCAGCGTTTGATACTCAAGCGAGGCCCTACACCAACCGCTCAATCTTCTGATGCTGCCAGATCATTTTGTAATACAGCGTCTGCAGCATCAGCATGCCCAGATACGCCACCGGAAATGCCATCCACACACCTTGCAGCCCGAAGCGCGCATCCAGCAGGTACGCCATCGGCAACTGCACCCCGACCACACAAACGATCGAAACCGCCACCGGCACCAACACCGTGCCGCTGGCGCGCATGATGCCGCCGACAATCGCCTGGAAGCCGAACACCAACAGGCTCCAGAGCATGATGTGCAACAAGTGTTCGGCCATCGCCCGGGTGGAATCATCCGTGAGGAACAACCCCAGCAACCAGTGCGACAACAGATAACCCAACACCACCAAACCACCGGTCAGGCACACATTGATCAATAGGCCCGTGCGCAGAATCGGCCCCATGCGCTCGATGCGTCCGGCCCCGATGGCCTGCGCGCCAAGGATCGACGCCGTGATCGCAATCGACAGCGCCGGGAACTGCACGTAATTGACGATCTGCGTCACCGCCCCATACGCCGCCGTCGCCTGGGAACCATGCTGGTTCACCAGCGCCAGAATCACCAGCTCCGACAACGACAGCACCACCATCTGCAACCCGGTCGGCAGCCCGATGCGTAACACCTTGCCGAGGATCTCCAGATCCAGCCGCATCGCCGCAAACATCTCCCGATCCGGCGCCAACGGATGCCCCTTGCTAATCAACCGCCACGCCAGCCACCCCATCGCCGACAAGTTACCCGCCAACCCCGCCCACGCCGCACTCTGAATCCCCATCGGCGGCAGCCCCAACCACCCGAGAATCAACGCCGGCGTCAGCGCCAGCCCGACACACGTCGACACCACCAGCGCCAACAACGGCGACACCGTATCGCTCACCCCACGCAGCAGCTGCGTGAACAACACAAACACCAACAACGACGGCAAAATCCACATCATCACATGCGCATACGCCACCGCATCGTCCAGCACATCCGCCGGCGTCCCCAAACCCTGCAACGCCGGCCGGGCAAACACACTCCCCAACACCGCCGCCACCAACCCGATCATCGCCCCCAACAGCAACGTCGAACCAGCAATCGCCTTCACCAAATGCAACTCGCGAGCGCCCCAGGCTTGACCGATCAACACCCCGGCGCCCGCGCCAAGGCCGATGACCAGGGCGATGAAGAAGAACACCACGGGGAACATGCCCGATACCGCCGCGAGAGCCTGGGTGCCGAGCATTTGACCGATGTAGATGCTGTTGATGGTGCCGGACATGGATTGGAGGAAATTGGAGAGGACCATGGGGGCAAGGAATAGGAGGTAGGTTTGCCAGAGAGGGTGTTGGGTGGTGGGGCTTTGCATTGAGGTTCCGTCTCGGGTGGGGGCTGGCGTTTGGGAAATTCTACGCTACGGAACCGGGAATAAGGCGCTCCTGTTTTGCGGATTTGGGGAGCAGAAGTAATGTCTGCGGGACTGTCAGATTTTTTGTGTGCGGGCCGGTAACGGCCTTCCCTGTTACCGGAATTACAAGCCCGACGCCCCTACGCCGCCTGCCGCCGCATGGTCAGGATAGCAGCACCGAAACCGATGAATGTCGACCCCACCACCCGGCTGACCCAGCGGGACAGCGCAGGCCGGGTCAGCACACCCTTGGCCCGCGAGGCGAGCGCGGCATAGAGGCTCAGGGACGACACCGACAATGCCATGAAGATCGAGGTGAGGATCAGAAATTGCGGCAGCAATGCTGCACTCTGATCGATGAACTGCGGGAACAACGCGGTAAAGAACATCGTCGCCTTGGGGTTGGTCACCGCCGTCAGGAAGGCCGATTTGTACAGTTTGGAACGAGTCGGCCGGCTTTTCTTCAAGTCGTCCTGAATCCCGTCCGGGAGCATCGGGCCCTTTTTGAACAACTGTCTGATGCCCAGGTAGAACAAATAACCGGCACCGATGAACTTCACCATGTTGAACAGCCATTCGGAACTGGCAAGCAGCGCCCCCAGCCCCAGCATGGCAGCGGACGACAGGCAGAACAGGCCACTGGCGTTGCCGAGCGATGACCATATGGCGCTGCGCTGCCCATGGGCCAGGCTATTGTTGATCGCCATCAAGGTCGCAGGCCCTGGGCTGGCGATGGCAATCGCGGCGACCAGTGTAAAAGTCAGAATCGAGTGAGAATCCATTTTCAAAGCTCGTCGTGGTGGGGGCTGGTATGTTACAGGAACGAGCGGGACAACAAGCTAAGTGGTGCGCGGTTTCCCAGACGGTATTTGGATTGATAGCACTCCTTGCCCACCGCCAGCAATCGGGCGCCAAAGCAAAGGAGGCTTGCAACGAGGAGGAGTCCATATACGGACGTTCAGCCTTCTCACTAAAGACCACGAACATGTCGGTGTGCAAACCTGGCGCGCAGGCAATGCTCGAAGAAGAAGTACCAGGCGATGGCATCATTTGCCGGGATGGCGACAGCGCTCGCCCGCGTGAGGTAATTCAACAACAGATTACATCGCTGATAGCAGAGTTTCTTCAGTCATCTATCTACAAAGAAGGCAGTTTGTAAACTCGTGGTACAGGAACTGCCGCAGCTCAACTAAAACCCCGCAGGAGCAGTTTCAGCGCCCGCGCAATCTGTCAGAACGGTTGGCCAGGGATGAGCGCTCTGGGTCGGTTGCTGCCCTTTGCTACAGGCAGATAACGGCCAGAATCGGTCGCTCGACAGCCCGCACACTCATCGTCGAGAATGAGCCGGGCACTCAGCGCCCAATGGCGATCAGCAATACTAAGGGATGGTTCCGTCCACAGGACTCGCGAGGAAGCACATGATCGATGGTTCTGCCGTTTTGACAGTTTTTTTGGTCTACCTTGCCGGTGTCGTTATCCCAGGGCCGAATTTTGTCGCAGTGGTCCATAAAGCGGTGTCTGCAACACGGTTAGAAGCTCTGGCCTTGGTAGCGGGTATCGTACTGGTCAACTTGTTCTGGTCCACCTGTGCAATTGCAGGTCTCGGGATTGTATTTGCTGCGCTCCCTTGGGCTGCGCTTGTTGTAAAGGTTCTGGGGGCTGCCTACCTGATGTGGTTCGGATTTCGACTGCTGATCAACGCAGGGAAGAATGCGCTTGGCCCGCTAAATGATGCCGTCGCCGGTAGTTGCAGGCAGTCTTTTTTTCAGGGGGTGATTACCAACATAGGCAATCCCAAGTCCATGGCCTTTTATGCCGCTGTCTTTTCAGCCGCAGCCCCCGCTCACGTTTCGTCAGGCACGTTTTTGTCGATGCTGGCAGTTGTAGTGGTGGTTTCAATGACCTGGTATGGAATGGTCGCAATCGCTCTATCGCAGCCTAAGATTGCTGCTGGGTATCAAGGTCGGAAAAAAGCAATCGATCGACTGTGCGGTGGTTTGATTTTGTCTCTGGGGATCCGCCAGCTGGTTTAGAACTTGTTCTGTGATGCAAGAACTGCCCTTATGGACAGGCTGAAATCGGCCAAAAGCGGTCCTCCGCATTATTTAGGGAAATTGGCAGCGCATCTACCAAATTGGGCGTATGACGGAGCGAACGCCCCACACCAATGGCAGCTACCGCGCTCCATCAAGCGGGGGCTGGAGAAGGAGTGAAAGTGCGGTATGAGGTGGTGTGTGAATCTGCTGCGACCGAGGCTTGCGTCATTATCTGAAACCTGGAGCCCTACAGGCGCACGTCACCGTGCGCCGACAGCATTAATCAATGGTGCTTAGTAACCAACGCCTCGTATGCCACCCGAAGCCCGAATGGATTCGCCTGTTACCCAATGCGAGTCCTCGGACGCCAGGAAGACGGCCAGCGGTGCAATGTCTTCTGGTTCGCCGAATCGGCCTAGCGGCGTGCCCGCTATAAGTTTTTCGCCAAACTCACAGGCGAAGTTGCCATCAGTCGCTGGGGTGTTGTCGCGCCCTAAAAATCTGTGATTGTCGTCCCTGAAATCGTCTCGGCGAATCCGACGCCAAACACCCGCGCAGGCGTTTCAAAGCCTGGTCGTCGCTCACCGCCCAGCACCCGGCGTGCAGCCTCCACAGCGGCCAACGGTGTGTAGGTGTAGCCGTTGACGGTCTCGATCACTGAGCGCGCACTTGCCGTCAGCGCCAATGACTTCAGCCACGGCTCGGGCGCGGTGGGCGTCACGCTGCTCCGCGCTTGGGCCATCGGGAAGTTGTGAGAGATCGCCTTCAGGAAAGGCATCGCCGGTGATGTGCACGAACATGGAAATGTTGGGAATGCCGGTGGAGTGCCAGCCGGTGACCAGGTCACCGAAAGACAGTGGCGCGCACAGTGCCGGGCCGTCGCCAAAATCGAAGTGCTGCGGCTTCGTATCCGGGGTGGCGACCAGCAGTCCGTCCACTCGTGCCAAAAGGCCCGCGCCAATGATCTCGCTGACACTCAACGCTGATCCCCGTGACATGGAGCCTGCGACCTGTAGCGCTACCTTCAGGGCCTGCGGATCCTGCACACGGCGAGCGACATGCATCGCCAGGCAGTCTGTCGGCACCACGTCCCAGCCGACTCCGGGCAGCAGCATGACACCCGCCTCGGTAGCCTGAGCGCCAAGCCGTTCTGCCAGCCGATAGACATTGATCTCGGCCGTTATGTCCAGATAGTCGACCCCGGCCTTGATACAGGCCTGCATCAAGGCGTCCGCCGTCTGAGCAAAAGGCCCTGCGAAATTCAGCAGCGCGCCGATGCCATGCAAGGATTCGGCTGCTTGGGCATCAGGGGTGAACACTCGATAAGGCACGCCCAGTTGCGCAGCGAGTGACTCCAGCCTTTCTCCATTGCGACCAGAGATCACAATGTCCAGCCCCAGCGCTTTGGCATGCTCGGCAGCCATGCGACCGGTATAGCCGGTCGCCCCGTAGATCATTAATTGATTCATTGGGCGTGCTGCCAGTTTTTGTAGACGAATTCGAGGCTGTAACCGTCCGGGTCAAGGACATTGGCGGCGTAATAATTCGGGTCGTAATACAGACGTGCGCCAGGTGCACCGTTGTCTACAGCGCCATTCTCCATAGCCGCCGCGTAAGCTGCGTTGACCTCGGCCTTGCTGTTCGCCACGAAGCCAACATGAACCGCCCGCCCCTCCACAACACCCTCGCGCAACCAGAAAAACACCCGCCCATTGGCACCGAAGCCCTTGAGGTCCGGGTGGCCTGGCGGACCGTCCTTGCCGTCGTAATCAAGCCTGCCGGTAATGCCAAGCGGGGTCAGTGTCGCCGTGTAGAAACGGATGGAACGATCAACGTCGCTTACCGAGATAAAAATATGATCAAGCATTGCGATTGCCTCGCTTTTCAGATGCTGATTTAGATGAAATACCCGCCCGCGACTTCGATAGTCTGGGCATTGATCCAGCTTCCTTCTTCAGACAGCAGCATGGCGATAACGCGAGCTACGTCCTCCGGCTCGCCCACCCGGCCAAGGGCGGTTTGCGATGCGAGTAAAGCTTCGAATTCGTCATTCAAGCCGCCACCGAGTTCGGTGCGGATCGCCCCCGGCGAGACGGAGTTGGCACGGATGCGCCGAGAGCCGAACTCCTTGGCCATGTAACGAGTCAACACGTCGAGTCCGCCCTTGAAAGCCGCATAAGGCGCGACGCCTGCCGTGGCCACTCGGGTCGTGGCGCTGGTCAGGTTGACGATGCTGGCGCCCTCTTCCATCAGCGGCAGCAAGGCTTGAGTCAGGAAAAACGGGCCTTTGAGGTGAACGTTCAGCAAGCCGTCAAACTGCGCCTCGGTGACAGATTCCAGGGGATGGAACAAGCCATGGCCCGCGTTGTTCACCAGACCGCCGAGCGTTGCCACACCCCAGGTTGTCTGTAAGGTGAGCACCACCGTTTCTCGGAAGTGCTCGAAGCTGCTCACATCAGCAACGTCCAGTTCAAGCGCCACGGCCTTGCCGCCCGATGTCTGGATACGCTGGACAACAGCGGTTGCCGAATCAGCATGGCTTTTGTAGGTGAGGATGACCCCCATGCCGCGTCGAGCACAATGTTCGGCCGTGCTGGCGCCGATGCCCCGGCTGCCACCGGTGATGACGATAACGCTCATGCGCTGCTCCAATGTCACTGAGATGAGCCCCCACAGTAACCATCGCCTTCGCAACGAGCGCAGCCGTTCCTACTCGAATCCTGCCTGTTTCTGCTTTTTGCTTTTTGCTTGCCTGGGCGTATCAGCCTGGGTTCAGATGTTCCCCATGACAAACCAATTGAATGAACTTCGCTCGCTGGCTTCCCGTGCCGAAAACCGCCGCACGGAGACGGGCATCCCACGTGTAGCCATGGTCCAGGGCGAAATCCCTGAACACCTGCTGGCCGCCGTTTACGACCCGATGATCAACCTGATCCTGCAAGGCAGTAAATCAATGACCATCGGCGACCGCACGCTTCGCTATGACCCGGCGACTTATTTCGTCATGTCCATCGAGTTGCCTGCGGTCGGTCAAGTACACCCTGCCTCTTCCGGCGAGCCTTACCTGGCGGTCAGCCTGACACTCGACCCGACGGTCCTGGCGACTCTACTGTCCGACCTGCCAAAGCCCATCGGGCAATACGACAAGGATGCAGGCTTTTCGGTAGCCGCCGTGACGCCCGACTTGATGGATGCCTGGGTGCGCATGCTTCGATTGATGACCCGGCCTGAAGAAATTACGGCCCTGGCGCCTGTATACGAACGGGAGATTTTGTACCGTGTTTTACAAGGCCCACACGGCTGGATGCTGCGGGACATCGCGGCACCCGATAGCGCCATGGCTCGGGTCAGCCTGGCCATTCAGTACATTCGCCGGGAGTTTGCCGAGTCCATCCGGGTGGAGACACTGGCGCAACGCGCTGCGATGAGCGTGTCAGCCTTTCACCGTCACTTCAAAGCCGTCACCGCGCTTAGCCCGTTGCAATATCAAAAAAGGGTTCGACTACTTCAGGCTCGTACGTTGCTGGTGGCCAACGCCAAAAGTGTTACTAACGCGGCCTTTGAGGTCGGCTATGAAAGCGCTACCCAGTTCAGCCGCGATTACGCACGGGTATTTGGCTTACCGCCGGCACGAGATGCCGCGAGGATACTTGGGGAAACCCGAGGCGAGAGAAGATAGGAAAAAAATGACTATTAACCCCGTCATGTATTGAGTCGGCTTGGCAGTCGGTCTTTGTCAGGACCAAGCTATAGGGCCAAGAGATCATTGTTTTGATGGAGCGATAGCTGCTCCTTGACGAGAGACAGCAATCGGCCAAAAGCGGACGCTTGCAAAGGGCAGCTTCGAACTCAAGCTGATGATCGCGAGTGCTGGGCTGACGACAAAGATAAGTGTCCTCTACGCTTGGAAGAACCGGCCGGGACGGCATGGGCTAAGGGCAGAAGATGCCTTGTCGTCGATTATCTCCTCGCTGGCAAGACGGCCCACTATCGCCGCCAGCGTGACTCCAGGATGCATCGCGCAAACGTACACGCCGCCGATATTGGGTAGATAGCCGATGATGGGGGTGCCATCGATAGGAATTGGTCTGAGTCCGACACAAGCCAATTCCGGATCAATGGAAATAACCCCGTAGAGTTCGTTCTGGATGGCCCTGGCGGTTCGTAGCGCTATCGCTACTGGCTGGTTTTCCACGGAGTCGCCCAAGTAGTCTTCCGCCGCTAGCAACGTACCATCCGTGCTTTGCCTCACTTCCATTTCAGGGCTAGAGATGATGGTGTGCACGAGGTTGGGTTGTGACTTGTAGCGGATGAATATTGCAGGAGAGGCCTCTATTGGAAGGGACATTTTTAGCGTGTCTGTCAGCTTCGTGATGCCAGTCCCTGCTGCCAGTACGACAATGTCGGCATCGATGATGCCCATTGCGGTTTCGACTCCCGTCACCTTTGCGCTCTGGGTTGTAAAGCCGAGAACCCGAGTCTGTGTGAGAACCTTCGCACCATGAGCCTGGGCACCTGCGATCAAAGCATGCGTTGCTTCCACTGCGTCCAGCGCGCCTTCTTCGGCTTCATACAAGGCATGCTGAGGGGGATTCTTGAGATTTGGCTCAAGGCCGAGAATCTGGGATCGGGACACCAGGGTTGCCGAAGGCTGGTTACCTGAGGCTTGCAGCACTCCACCTGTGCTCGCGCTGTAAGACAGGGAGCCTGTCCATCGTACCTTCAGACCAGGCAGCTCCGTTTCGAGTCGGCGGTACTCTTTGATGGCTGCACCGCGCAATTGCGCGATTGGATCGGGCCCACTGTGTGAGGTGTTGATCCATGCGAATGAGCTTCCAGTCACTCCGGACGCTATACCTTCAGCCTCGACCAAGATGACATTCGCGCGTTTGCTAGCCAGGTGATACGCCAGGGACGCGCCCACTATGCCTGCGCCAATGACAACGACTCGTTTGTCTACACCATTTCCCATGTCAACCTCCGTTTTGTCGACCTGACGATGGTACGACATCCGGATGATCGAATGACGTGAGAACCTAGTCGTCCATGACTCCTTTGAGCGTCCGCTTTTGGCCTATTCTGTTGAAAAAGTCCAGCTTGGTTCTCACGACAGAAAAGTACGCGTCTGAGATTGAACTCCTTGCTTTCAGCAGAGGCTTCCAGACTCGGATTTTACGTAGCATCCAGGATGAACTCGATGAGCGCTTTGGATGCGGCTGATAATTGCCGGTGAGGCGGGTAAATAATCGAGAATGGTCGAGTGCGACCATTCAACTCCGGAAGTATTTCCACCAATTCCCCCCGCAGCACTTTCTCCCGGATGATGAAGTCATATGTCTGGCAGATTCCAAGACCGCTTTCGGCCAGTGAAACGATTCCCAGGACATCATCCGAAACCTCCACATTGGCTTGCGGCAACCATTCGATATTTTTCCCGTCAAGGCAGAACAACCACGGTCCGATCTTGCCACTGCTGGGCATGATGAACGGCAGGCAAATGTGCTCGCCTAACATTTCAAGCGTCGCAGGAACACCGGCGCGAGCCAGGTATTGAGGAGACGCGACCAGGCACAGCCGTGCATCTTCCAGCTTGCGTCCCACCAGTCCACTGTCCGGCAACTGCCCCAGGCGAATCGCCAGATCGTAACCTTCGGCAACCAGGTCGACATTGCGGTTGGTGATACTCAGCTCCACCCGCACAGCTGGGTATTGCTGGGAAAACGCACTGAGCAGCGGCGGCAGACGATGATGTCCATAAGTTGTCGGCACGCTCATTCGAACACGCCCGCTCAACTCGCCGTCCTGCCCGCGAATGTTGCGCTCCACCTCTTCAATCTGGGAAAACGCAGAACGAGTCTGTTCCAGATACAGCTTGCCGGCGTCGGTCAGGCTGAGTCTGCGAGTAGTGCGTCGCAACAATTGCACACCAAGACGCGATTCAAGCCTCGCCAACGCACGACTGAGCACCGAAGGCGTGGTCCCCAAGGCGACGGCAGCAGCACTAACGGTGCCCTGCTCAACTACGCGAATAAAAGCTTCCACATCGCCAAGATGGTCAAATCTACGAGGCATTATTGCTTTCCAAGTCCAAATGAATTCCATTCACGGTAGTTTATCGCCATATCACACATCAATAGAGTATCCAGTCAGGGGCGGCAAGCGTTCGCCCAATTACTTTGGACACGACATGAAAACACTGACCCGTATTGCATTGACCGCAGCCCTCGCCAGCACCAGCTTGGCGGCCAGCGCTGACAACGTGCTTGTGGTGCTTTCCGATTCGGCGAAACTCGATTTGAAGGACGGCAAGGTCTTTGCGACCGGATTTTACCTGAACGAGCTTTTGCAACCGGTGAAAATGCTGCTCGACGCCGGCCATAACGTCACCTTTGCGACCCCGAACGGTGACGTGCCGACGGTGGACAAGACATCCATCGACAAAATGTACTTCAACAACGATGAAGCAGCGCTTCAGACCTATAAGGACTTGCTCCATCAACTGAAACTGACCCAACCAGAACAGTCGCCAGTCATTAGCCTTTCCCGGGTGGAACAGATCGGTTACGCGCACTTTGATGCGGTCTACATTCCCGGCGGCCATGCTCCCATGCAGGATCTGCTCCATAGCCATCCGCTGGGTCGCTTGCTGGCGGATTTCCATGCACAAGGCAAGACCACCGCACTCGTCTGCCATGGTCCGATTGCCCTGCTCTCGACCTTGCCTGATGCCGAAAACTTTACCCAACAACTCCAGACTGCGAAGCCGGCAAAGGGTCGCGCCGACTGGATCTATGCAGGCTACAAGATGACCGTTATCAGCAACAAGGAAGAGGAAGAAGCCAAAGGTCTGCTCAACGGTGGCGCAATGAAGTTCTACCCGCAAACGGCGCTGGAAAAAGCCGGTGGGGTGTACCGCAGCAACGCTTCGAATTGGACGCCTAATGTGGTCATCGATCGCGAGTTGATCACGGGCCAGAATCCGGCCTCGGCCATCGAGGTCGGGAAGGCATTGCTCGGTCGACTGAAATAACAGGCCTGCGACATCGCACTATCCCCCTCCCACGATTCCGGATGTTGCCGGGTTTTGGAGCACTCAGTGAAAACTCGCACTTTCCTTATCACCGGAGCCAGCAAAGGCATCGGGCGCGCGCTCGCGGCTCAATTGTTCCAGGCAGGCCACCATGTTGTGGGCATCGCTCGCAACAGTTTGGATCGGCACTTTCCCGGCACCCTCATCTCCCTCGATCTAGGCGACCGGGAGCAGACCAAAAAAATGTTGGTCGAGCTCGTTTCACGTTATGACTTTGATGGTTTGATCAATAACGTCGGCCTGGTACGCCCCCAGCCTTTAGGTGAAATACACCTCGACGACTTTGATGAGGTCATGCGGATCAACCTGCATAGCGCCTTGCAGACAACGCAAGCATTGCTACCGGGAATGCGCAACCGAGGTTGGGGAAGGATCGTCAACATCTCCAGCCTGACTGTTCTGGGGATCCCAAACCGCACCGCCTACGCCGCGGCAAAAGCCGCAATGGTCAGTTTCACGCGCTCCTGGGCTTTGGAGCAGGCAACCACCGGAATCACCGTCAACGCCGTTGCTCCAGGCCCCACGGAAACCGAGTTGTTCCGTGCCGGGAATCCGCTCGGCAGCGACGACGAAGCTCGTTATCTGGCGAGCGTTCCAATGGGCAGACTCGGTCGGCCGGATGAAGTCGCAGCAGCCATCGCCTTCCTGTTATCGGAACAGAGCGGCTTTATCACCGGCCAGACATTGTTTGTCGATGGCGGAGCGTCTGTCGGCAAATCGGCTTTCTAACGGCAACACTTGCGGCTCAGCCACTGCCAAGGTGGCGGTCGATAGTCGGCTCGTCACGGGGCAAAACCCTCAATCCGCCACCGGGATGGGTGAAGCGCTACGCAATCCTCCGCTCGCTCAGTCAGGCTGAGGCCGCGCGTGTGTTTCGCAGTGCCCAGCCTTCCTATTACCGGAGTTACAAGCCCGACGCCCCTACGCCGCCTGCCGCCCCATGGTCAGGATGACAGCACCGAAACCGATGAATGTAGACCCCACCACCCGGCTGACCCAGCGGGACAGCACAGGCCGGGTCAGCACACCCTTGGCCCGCGAGGCGAGCGCGGCATAGAGGCTCAGGGACGACACCGACTTGCCGAGTCAGCCCGCTGGCCATACGATTCGACTATTCCTCAGACGGAGGAGTCATTGTGAAGCCGGTGATGCTCGTGACGCGCATCCTGGCGCCTGCCATCGCTCTGGCACTGGCATCCGCCGGCCTGCATGCCGACGACCCGTTCGCGCCGTTGCGCGACGCCATGGTGCGGGAAATCGCCGACCTGTCGTCCGTCACCCGCGGCGAAACCGGCAGGGCCGAGTTTGCCGCGCCGGTGATGACCGCGATGGCCAAGGTGCCACGTCATAAGTTCGTCCCGCCCGACGAGGTGCCCTATGCCTACGAGAACCGCCCGCTGCCGATCGGCTACGGCCAGACCATCTCCCAGCCCTACATCGTCGCCCTGATGACCGACCTGTCGCAGGTCGGGCCCGGCGACGTGGTACTCGAGATTGGCACTGGCTCGGGTTACCAGGCGGCGATCCTCGCCGAGCTGGCACAGGCCGTCTACACGATGGAGATCATCGAACCGCTGGCAGTGCAGGCCGGGGAGCGCCTGGGCCGGCTGGGATATGCGAAAGTGCAGGCCCGGCAGGGCGACGGCTACCACGGCTGGCCCGAGCACGCGCCTTACGATGTCATCCTCGTCACTGCCGCCGCCAGCCATGTACCACCGCCACTCATCGCCCAGCTCAAGGCAGGCGGGCGAATGGTAATCCCGGTCGGCGCGCCGTTCATGATCCAGTACCTGCTGCTGATTGAGAAGGCAGGCGATGGCAGTGTGTCCACCCGGCAGGTGCTGCCTGTGCGCTTCGTGCCGCTGGTCGGTGGCGGTTAAGCATGCATTCGCCGCCATTGGTCGCCCTGGCGCTGCTGTCTGCCTCCGCGCTCGGCTATGAGGTGCTACTGCTGCGCCTGCTCTCGATCATCCAGTGGCACCATTTCGCCTACATGATTATCAGCGTCGCGCTGCTCGGCTACGGCGCTGCCGGCACCGCCGTGGCGCTGGCGCGGCCTGTGCTGGCGCCGCGTTTCCACGGCGTGTTCATTGGCGGCGCGGTGCTGTTCGGGCTGAGCGCCATCGCCTGCTTCAGCCTGGCCCAGCAGGTTCCGTTCAATCCCCTCGAGATCTTCTGGGACCCGCGGCAGTCGGCGCGCCTGCTGATGATCTACCTGCTGCTGTTCGTGCCATTCTTCTGCGCGGCGGTGTGCATCTGCCTGACCTTCACCTGCTATCAGGAACAGATTCACCGGATCTACGCCTTCGACATTCTCGGCGCCGGCGTGGGCAGCCTGGCGATCGTCGCCGCGCTGTTCGTCCTGACGCCCGTCGATGCGCTGCGGCTGCTGGGCGGCACCGGCATCGCCGCCGGGGCGCTGGCCGGCATGGCTTGCACGGGGCATAGGCACTGGCTTGCGCCATTGCTGCTGGCGGCGGCGGTCGTGGTGCCGGCCGGCGTGCCCGGGCGCTGGATTGCCCTGTCACCCTCCGAGTACAAGGAACTGAGCCAGACACTGCGTATTAAGGATGCGCGCGCAATCGCCCAGACCTGGAGTCCGCTGGGCCTGCTCACGGTCGTGGACAGCCCGACCATTCCCCTGCGCCACGCGCCGGGCCTAAGCCTCAACGCGACGCAGGAACTGCCCGCACAACTTGCCATCTTCACCGACGGCGATGGTCTTTCCGTGCTGAACCGCTATGACGGGCGCCGCGAGCCGCTCGCCTACCTGGACTACCTGACCTCGGCTCTGCCCTATCACCTGCTGCGACAACCCCGCGTGCTGGTGCTGGGCAGCGGCGCCGGCGCCGATGTGCTGCAGGCGATCTACCACGGCGCCAGCGCGGTGGATGCCATCGAGCTGAACCCGCAGGTGATCGATCTGGTCCAGCGCCGTTTCGCCGACTTCTCCGGCAAGCCGTACAGCGCACCCAACGTCCGTGTGCTGATCGGCGAGGCGCGCGGCCTGATGGCTTCGCGCACCGAGCCTTACGACCTGATCCAGATCGCTTTACTGGACTCCTTCGGCACCGCCTCGGGCGGCCTGCATGCGCTGTCCGAGAACTACTTGTACACGGTGGATGCCTTCGCCGAGTACCTGCGCCATCTCTCGCCCGGCGGCCTATTGGCCATCACCCGCTGGATCACCCTGCCGCCGCGCGATATTCCCAGGCTGCTGGCCACCGCGGCCACGGCCATCGAGCGCGATGGGCAAGCCAGCGCGGCGCGCCGCATCGTCATGATCCGCGGCTGGAAGACCGCGACGCTGCTGGTCAGCAACAGGGATTTCGACGACGCCGGCATCGCCGTGCTGCGGGAGTTCTGCCGGTCGCGCTCCTTCGACCTGGCCTACTACCCTGGAATGACCGTGGCCGAGGCGAACCGCTACAACCTGCTCGACCGGCCCTGGTTCTTCGAAGCGGCACAGGCCCTGCTGTCCGGCGAGCGCGCGGAGTTCCTGGCACGCTACAAGTTCGACGTGCGTCCGACCATGGATGACCGGCCGTATTTCTTCCACTTCTTCAAGTGGCGCTCGCTGCCGGAACTGCTGGAGCTGAAGGCGCAGGGCGGCCTGTCAATGCTGGAGTGGGGCTATCCGGTGCTGATCGCCACGCTGCTGCAGTCCAGCGTGGCCGCCGTGCTGCTGATACTGGCGCCGCTATGGGTGGCGCGGCGGCGCCAGCGGCACTGTCGGAGTGCGGCGTTGGCCAGGTTCGAACTTCGAGTCGTGTCCTACTTCGCCGCCATCGGCTTCGCCTTCATGTTCGTGGAAATCGCCTTCATCCAGAAGTTCACCCTTTTCCTCAGCCACCCGTTGTATTCGGTGGCGGTAACGCTCAGCGCGTTCCTGATCTTCGCTGGCCTCGGCAGCCGTTACTCCGGCCGGCGGCGGGGGGACATCGGAAGTGGTGTGGGGTCCCATCATCCGCTCGCGCGGCCAGTCCTGGCGATCTGCGCGATCGCCCTGCTCTACCTGATCGCCCTGCCCCCGTTGTTCCAGCTGCTGGCGCCGGTGCAGACCTTCGCCAGGTTCGGCATCTGCGCCGCACTGGTAGCGCCGCTGGCGTTCGCCATGGGCATGCCGTTTCCGCTCGGACTGGGGCGCGTCTCCGCGCGCGCCGAAGCACTGGTGCCGATCGCCTGGGGCGTCAACGCCAGCGTATCGGTAGTGGCGGCCGTCCTGGCGACCCTGCTGGCGATACACTTGGGCTTCACCGTAGTGTTGCTGCTGGCGTTGCTGCTGTATCTCGCGGCGGCGGTCGCGTTTCCCTGATCGCGGCGGTGCGGAGCGAAACGTCAACAGCCCTGGTGAGACGAATCGCCAGTTGGAAGCCGCTTGCCGCAGTTCACACGTCTCGCCGTGTCGATTAGGGAGGGTGACGCCTTTCCTGCTTCGAAGCTAAGCATTTGAAAATGTGGACGTGTGCGTCATGCCAAAGATGAGAGGTTCCGTGCCGCAAGCAATGGGTTTTGGCCGACGCAGTCGAGTCGTCAGAGGAGGCTTTCATCCCATAAGCTGCCGGTGGTGACAGGCAGAAAACGACTGTGGATTTAGCCAATCTGTTGCATCGACCGGTTGAATCCACAGGACAAAGCGGTCACCCATGTTCCGCTGCCAACAATGACCTGAACTGCGAAACGCTCTCTGAAGAGAGTCCGGCAGCTTCGAACACTGCGCAGGTAAAGCTAACGGGTGCAGGGCCTGGAGCAGTTATGATGCGGTCGGCAACGACCGCTACTTGGCTGCTTCGATAAAGCGCGGCGCCTTCATAACCTACGGCATTCTGTTGTAAGAAGTCGGCGCTGTTCGAGGTATGAGAAACCGAGTCGAGAAGCCCGGCCCTCGCAAGTGCCAGCGTTCCCCCACAGATACCGGCAATTGTCGCTCCACTTGAACGACTAGCAAGCAGAAAGTCCCGAATATCCGGTGCATCTGCGCGTTCCCAGATCATTCCACCGATGACGACAACAACGTCCGGCTTCCAGTCCAGGCATTGTTGCAAGCTGCTATCCACAGCTACAGCCAATCCACCCTGCGAGCGGAACTGCCCCGTAGTAGAGGCGAAAAACCTGACGTCGATCCCGTAAAACGGGGATGCGGTTCCTGCAATGAAAGCGTATTCCCAGTCCGCAAAACCGGGTGTCAGTATCAAGCCCACGCGTGCCATCAGTCAGAATCCTCCATGTAAACGAATAACATAGAGTGACAACAAATAGATCTCAACGACTGCTTACGTTTTTACACAGCCTCGGTCGACAGCTGCCGGTCATGTAGTGCGCTAACGGCCAAAAAGCTGGCTGGCTCAGCCTAATGTGAACTGACTGAACAGCATCAACACGGGTACAACCACACATTGCGGCCAGCTCGGTGATGGACTCGTTTTCTGGTGTATCCGCGCGCCCTACCGTTCTTTTGGGGTCTGCCGGAGAAGATGTCCGGACTAGACTCGCTCATCCTGCAGCCCTGCCATACTGTTCAACATGACCAGTGCAACCTTCCGCTTCTACGAGGAGCTCAACGATTTCCTGCCGGCCGAACGGCGGCGGCAGTCCTTCACCTGCAAGTGCGCGCGAGGGGCGACGGTCAAGCATATGATCGAGGCGCTGGGGATACCGCACACCGAGGTCGAGCTGGTGCTGCTCAACGGCGAGTCGGTTGGCTTCGAGCGGGTGATCTTCGACAGTGACCGACTGGCGGTGTATCCCAAGTTCGAAGCGCTGGACATCAGCCCGCTGCTAAAGGTTCGTGCGCAACCTTTACGGGTGCTGCGCTTCGTCGCTGATGCGCACCTTGGCGGGCTGGCCAACTTGCTACGCATGAGCGGTTTCGACACCCTCTACGACAATGGCTTCGAGGATAGCGAGATCGCCGAGATCGCTGCGCAGCAAGGACGCATCGTGCTAACCCGCGACCGCGAACTGCTCAAGCGGCGGATCATCAGCCACGGCTGTTACGTGCACGCGCTGAAACCGTCGCTGCAGTTGCGCGAATTGTACGAGCGCCTCGACCTGGCGCGTAGCGCGCGGCCATTCAGTCTGTGCCTACATTGCAACCTGCCGCTGCACGAGATCAGCCCGGAACAAGCCCGGCCGCAGGTGCCGCCACGCGTTGGCGCCCTCTATTCGCACTTCCTGCGCTGCGACGCCTGTCAACGGGTTTACTGGGAGGGCTCGCACTGGCGCAGCATGTGTGCACTGCTGGCACCTCTGCTGGACCGATAGCCGAGCGCATCGGGCCGGCTGCGTTGCCAGGGATACTGGCTTTTGCTCAGGTAGATAACGCCTAAAGCGACCCTTGGGCGAACGATTCAATTGCTGCCGCATAATTGGCAACCGCCTAGACTGGGCTAACTCACTAACCGAAGGACATAAAATGCTCATTGTCTTCAGCGGCCTTCCGGGTACCGGAAAGACGACTATCGCAAGTGACCTTGCCACCAGAACAAGTGCCGTGTATCTGCGGATCGATACGATTGAGCAGGCCATCCGAAATTCCGGTGCTCTGGCACAAGACGTGGGTCGGAGCGGTTACATGGTCGCTAATGAGCTTGCTCTGAGCAATCTTCGTTTTGGCAGCACGGTCATAGTCGACTGTGTTAACCCAGTCATCGAAAGCCGAAAGACGTGGAGCGAAATCGCCACACGCGCTGGTGCTCCATTAGTGAATATCCAGGTGGTTTGCTCTGATAAACATGAACACCAGCGACGGGTAGAAACCAGGAAGATTGATATTCCCGGGCTGACGCCACCAACCTGGCAGTCTGTATTGGATCATGAATATGAGGCGTGGGATAACGCCCCGTTTAATATAGACACAGCCCTGACCTCTCCGGCGGAGGCTGTGGCAATGATCACCAAACGATTTTTATCTGGAAGCCCAACGTAGCAAGGTGTGATCCGCCGTCGTGTTCGCTCGCCTCGCCGATCTGCCAAAGGCTCCAAATGTAGTGGAGCTTGAGAGGGTCACTGTCACACAAAGCCCACGAAGAAATGTCTTCCATGGCCAGCGCCGTTTGCCAGCGATCCACGTTTCGTTTTGCCCAAAAAGTTGCTGCTCCGACTGGATCCTTTATCCGATCCGGCTCGTTTTCAAAACGGCCATTTTCAGGAATGACATGTTGCCCTCCATGCTTAGCGCACCCGAGATGCATGCCTGCATGGTCCTGCCTGGCTGGATGTGAGGCCCTGCCGACATTTGGCCTGAGTTTCCGGGCGCTAGAGCTGACACTCACTGACACCGTGGCGTGGTACCGCGATCACGATTGGTTTGAAAACCACAGTGCGCCTCCGTCGCCGGAAAACGCACATCCGTCATGGCCGACGACTGACTTTCGCAGATAAGATTACCGTCGGGCCCCACCTTCACCGCATATCAGGACAAGGACGTAAACATACTGTGAGTAGGAAAATAATTCTGATGCGTCACGGCCAGCCAAAGTTGGTCGCAACCGACAAAATGTCAGCGCTCGATATGAAAGACTGGATCGAACAATACAACCGGTCCGAAATTACCAACCAACCCGTCCCGGATGCCAGCATGCAGCTCGCCGCAACCGCCACGGTGATTGTTTCAAGCAACGCACCTCGTGCGCTGACTTCCGTCCAGGCTCTTGGCCTGAAACCCGCCCTCGTCGACGCGCTTTTCTGTGAAGCGCAACTGCCTTATGGTCACTGGAAACTGCCACGGCTATCGCCGTTTACCTGGGCATTTATCCTTCGAGTTTTATGGTTGTGCGGTTACTCACGCAGAGTCGAATCCGTCGGCACTGCGAGGATGCGCGCCAGCACAGCAGCTCAACGACTTCAGTCCCTTGCCAGCGAAGGACCGGTTCTGCTGCTCGGTCATGGCTTTATGAATAGAATGATCGCCAAACAACTGGTGGCAGATGGATGGACTCGCCAAGAACGTAACGGCAGCCAGTATTGGAGTGCGACGGTGTATCAATATGGCGGTGTTTGAGAGGTGCCTATCACCTCGACATACGTTTTCACACCCTCCGGGCCATAAGCGGACCTCAACGATCAAAACGAGGAGTAGCCGTCACGCAGGTCACGCCCCTTGCCAACAAGGGTACCGTGCAGATATTGTCAGCGTTATGAATCAGCCACGCATTGCCTCGACTACCATTACCACGACCGCCCGGGGCGGGTCGTGAGAGGTTTCGTGAGCCAATAACGCACGAACTTCAAAAGGCCCGCCAGTGATGGATAGGGCCTTTTCTTTTGCCCTTGTGTCGCTGGTCCAAACGCAAGGAAAGCACTATGTATGCACTGTTGATTCTCGATATGCAGGTTGGGTTGTTTCATGGCCCGGATAAACCATGGGCTGGCGAAGCGCTGCTAAACACTTTGAATAGTCTGTTGAGCAAAGCCCGGAGGGCAGGCGCACCAATTTTTCTTGCTCGCCACGTAGGTCCGCCTGGCTCGCCTATCGAACCTGGAAACCCGATCACAGAACTGGTGCAGGAACTGCTGCTACAAGGCGATGAAGTGATCTTCGAAAAAAGCCGACCCAACGCGTTCGCCATGACGAATCTGGCCGATCGGCTAAAAGCTTGTGGATCTCAAGGCGTGGTTATTGCCGGAATGAAGACTCAGTACTGTGTCGACAGCACCTGCCGCGCTGCACGAGATCTTGGGTTCGATGCAGTACTGATCGCCGATGGTCATACCTGCACCGACACCCCTGCATTGAAGGCCGAAAATATCGTCGCTCATCACAATGCAACCCTGGCGGGCCCGTTCTGTCGTGTCGTTCACGCTGAGAACTGGCGCTTCTAAGCAGCAAAAAATACGCGTCGGCGGCCCCTTTACCAAACGTTAGGCGAGTTTTCACTATGTGCTGGCTGCCTCAGCGACTTCGGGGCGTGCTCCGGAGCGTTTCAAGGCGATGTTGGCGACACGTCGCGAGTGGGCCGAGGCCGAAGGCTTGAGCCCGGATGCAATCGAGAAGATGTACAGCGACCTGGTGAACCACTTCATTGCCGAAGAGATGAAACACTGGGCGGCTCATCAATCCGAAACCTGATCCGCCGCACAGCGACCAAGTAGTTCAACCAAAAAGGGGAGCGACCCTATGAAGCCCGTCAGAATTCGTACCCTCCAAAATACTGACGCTGAGGCGTTGCTGGCATTTGAATTGAACAATCGCGAGTGGTTCGAGCGTTTCATTGACGCGCGCGACGCTGCTTTTTACTCGCAGCAGGGCGTCACCGACCACATTGCTGCTTATTTATCTGGTTTTACCGCCGGAACCTGGCACCCATTTGTCCTCGAAGAGGCTGGCGGAACTATAGTTGGGCGAGCGAACCTGAAAAGCATCGATATGTCCGAGCGGTCGGCCGAAGTTGGTTATCGGATTGCTCAAAGCGCTTGTGGACGGGGACTGGCAACGCTGGCGGTGAGGCATTTGATCCAGGAGGCGCAGTTACATTGGAGCCTTAAACTACTGGTTGCCAACGTATACGCTGCAAATATCGGCTCGGCAAAAGTGCTCGAACGGTGTGGCTTTTTGATCGAACCTATACCCCGGCAAGAAGGGACAGAGTACGAATATCGGTTTGGTCTTTCGATTAGATGATTGAAAACGGGCACCTTGTCAGTGTCCGTTTTTTTTACAGTTGCCTGCTGCGGTTTTTGGTAGTCCTCAGTTTTCCCGTTACCTGCGACATTTCACAGACCTGACAATAGTCTTCAACGACGAACCCGGCTGATACACAGAGGTCAAAGCAGGTGATGACGTCGCCAATGATCAAAGGCCTCATTCAAGGGCGAAGTCAGTAGCTCACATACTTTAGGGTGCACCGGATAATTTCAGCAGGCTCGGATGCTGCCGAGGGGCAATTGCTGACTGCTGCCACATCCAATGCTCCCGTATCGGAGTACTAACATGACTCAGTCAATGCGGTTCTTCCTATCGATTGTCCTTGCGACGCTGGCATCGGCCAGCTTCTTGAACACTGCTAGTGCGGCAACCGCCGAGGACCTGGATGTCGACTCTCGGCAAGCGTTGCAAACTCTCTACAAGTCCACGCCATTTGCTGAAAGCATTTCGCAAAACGCCAAAGCGATTCTTGTCTTCCCGAAAATCATCAAGGCAGGCCTTGTGTTTGGCGGCAGCTATGGCGAAGGTGTGTTGTTGAAGGACAAGAAAGTAGAGAATTATTACAACTCCGTAACCGGGTCCTGGGGGCTGCAAGCAGGCGCCCAGTCATATGGCTATGCGGTTTTCCTGATGACCGACAAAGCCGTGGACTATGTACGTCAAACCAAGGGTTGGGAAATCGGCGTAGGCCCCACCGTTGTAGTGGTGGATGAAGGGGTGGCGAAGAATCTGTCCAGCACGACAGTGAAGGACGATGCCTACGCGTTCATTTTCGACCAGCAAGGGTTAATGGCCGGGATCAGCATCGAAGGAACCAAGATTTCCCTGATCAAGCGCTAAAACCGGTCGTTTGGCGCATGGATGCGCCAGGCGTCCGCTTGAAGCCATGCGGGATCCAGCGGCTGATTAAAACGCTCTGCCCAGTCAACGACCTACACCAGCACAGTCAACCAGGCCGACACCAGCAGCAAAAAAGCCAGTGCAGTGTTCATGCGTTTGAATGCCTGTGGCGAACCAAAAGCCCGGGCACTGCCCACACCGAGCAATGCCCACAGGGTCATGCACGGCAAGGAGACCAACAGAAACATCAGCGACAACACCACCAGTCGCAGGGTCTTGTCGCCGCCACCGACAAATACGCTCACCACCGCCACCGCCATCATCCAGACCTTGGGGTTGACCAATTGCAGGGTGGCGGCGCCGAACACGCTGAGACCCTCGTCGCGCGGGGTGGCTGATTCCAGGGACGGCGGCGCGCTTTGAAAGATCTGCCAGGCCAGCCAACTCAACCAGAGCACCCCGGCCCAGGCCATCGCCTGCTGCACTCGCGGAAACCGTAGCAGCGTTTCACCCACGCCGAGCCCGACTGCAAACACAATCAGCGCCGCCGCCCCGCAGGCACCAAAGATGATAGGCAGCGTGGCACCCAGCCCCCGCCGCGAACTGTGGCTCAACACCAGAATATTGGTCGGCCCCGGGGTAATCGAGGCAACGAACGCAAACAGCAGGAAAGGCAGCAACGACTCCACGGCATGGACTCCTTGATCAGATAGGAAACCATGATCGCGGGTCAGCGGGATTCAGTCTGGAAGGTTTGAGCAGCGCTTGCGGTAATCCGCGGGGGTGAGCTGGTAGGCCCGGCGGAACCAGCGCCCCATATGGCTTTGATCGGCGAACCCGAGAGCACTGGCCACCTGCGCCGGCGACTCGCCCCGCGCCAGCAACTGTCGCGCCTTGGCCAGGCGCAGCTGGATCAAATAAGCATGAGGCGCCAGCCCAAAGGCTGCCTTGAAGGCCCGCGTCAGACGAAAGCGATCAACCCCACAGGCTTGGGCCAGATCATCCAGGCCGATGTCTTCGTAGACATGGGCATGCAAATAGTCACGCGCAACCTGGGCCACCCACGGCAGGCGCGGATCAAAGGCCTGACGCTTGCGCCAATCAAGGTGGCAAGTGAGCGAACCCAACAAGGTGTCGATGGCGCTCTGGCGCACGATGCGCAAGTCGCCCTCATGGAGCGCGTGGAAGGCTTGAAAAATGGCAGTGGCCAGGCGCGGATCCTGGCTCAGGGTGTCGGCAAACCCCGGCTGACTGTTGGCCGGCGCGTGCTCGAACAACGCGTGCAACTCCCGCTCCAGCCAGTGCGGATCGAGGTAGAGCATGGAATAGGTAAACCCCTCCTCGGTCGGCGCATGCCCATCGTGGATTTCCCCCGGTTCCAGCATGAATACCTTGCCCGGCGTACTGAGGTGGCGAACGCGCCGGCAATTGAACTGCTGCACGCCCTGCTCGGTAACCCCCACCAGAAAACTGTCATGCCAATGCGGATCGTAGGCATGCCCCTGAAAATGGGCACGAATCGATTCAATCCCGGTATCGGCGTCCTGGGACAACTCAATCCAGTTGCGTCTATCCACGGAAGGCTCCATAGGTCATGGTTCAGCGTTGAGCTGTGCGGACGACTAAATTACCGCGCAATGGAAAAGGACGTTTAGAAGATTTGTGCAGATTCCTCGGCAAACGCATCCTTGATAAATGCCTCCAGCTCCTTCTCTTCCAGCAGCTCAATAGAAAAATGGCCGAAGCGTTTCGGTAACCAAATTATGCGTGTCCCACTGGGCGTTTGGAGATCATCGCGAGACAGTGGTTTTCCGTTCTCGTTTTCCGGCTGGACTCCTGCATCAATCAATTCGTCGTAGGCTGCCTCGATGTCTGGTGTGGAATAGCAGTGACGGTAGATCGTGCCTTCGCCGTTGGAGTCCATTAACGCCTTGAGATTTCCGGTAAACGGTTGCACCAACATAAGGCGCTCCGCTCCAAACATGACGATCGCATAGCGCACATGCAAACCGTCGCGCTGCCAATCAAGTGTCCTGGAAATCCTGGCACTGAAGACTCGGGCGTAATACCTGCACGCTTCCTCAAGGTCTTGGACGAGAACATCCACGTGGCTGAACTTTAATTTCAATTGCCTCACCTTTTTCAGACATACGATTGGTTTGCTGCCAGTCCGGGTATTCTGACCTTTGCGATAGCGACTGATGCATGCGGCCGATTTCTGTCGATGTTGACCGGTAGTTATGGGTCTAAACCAGTCAGTTACAGGAGCTCTGCACCGAGCTTAAACTGTAATCTATCCATACCAGAGCGCGGATCTCATGCCATCCCTCCGCCACGTTTTTACACAGCCTCGGCCATTACTTGCCTGTCACGACCGCAGCCGACTGCTGCTGGATGCGAAGAGCCGCCCGAGCTTGTATTAATCCGAGATTATTCATTAGCGATGTGCCCGCGAGAGGTCGACTGGCTCACCGGCATTGCCCCACAAGCCCTCAAACCTGAAATGGCTTTTAGGTGCCTACCTCTCATCTCAAAAATCATCGATTTTTTGAAATCACACCAGCCATGTATTGATTTAAATCGCGCAGATCTTTAATCCTCCATGAGTACGGCGATAGCTTTACACCATTCTCTCGCAACGTTTTTGGAATCAAGTCTCCATTTGGACGAAGTATTATCGATGATACAATTACGCCCGGATAATCATTCAATCGTTTTTTGAAAGCGGATGTTGTTAGATCAGGTGTAGGAGGATTGCTTTTATTAGCCAATGGTCCTGTTGCTTTGAGATCTATTCCGTGGCACATAGTGCATCGCTGTAAATAGAGATTTTTTCCATTAAGATTATCCGCGTAGGATAGTGATGTTTGAACTAGCGATAAAATTCCTAGCGAAGCGATGAATAATATTTTCATTGTTTTTATCTTCCTTGATCGGATCAGCGTTGACTGGACGCGATTTGGCGCGCGGGAAAGATATCAGCCATCGTGTCGGCACACACAGTCATTTCCGATGCCCATTGAATCAACTCGTTTTCCAGGCGCATCCCGGTGACCGCTTCTGGCTGGACAGCGACCGCCACTCATTGTGAGTGATCCACCCTTGTCCTCCCTCAATGTGGAGGACAAGCCATGAACACTATCGCTACATACAGCCATCAGCCTTGGAACAAAGGAAAGCTTGTCGGCAGAAAGCCCCGCTCCGATTCAGAATATCTGGGCCATCCGGGTAAGACTTCAGCTTGCTGAGAAGACACGAGATTTGGCGCTCTTCAACTTGGCCATCGACCGCAAACTGCGTGCTTGTGACTTAACCAAGCTGCGAGTACGAGACATAGCCCAGGGGGAACATGTGTCGTCACGGGCCATCGTGATGCAGCAGAACAATTTAAAAATTTTCTGCCTCGGGCGCACGGAAGGCCTTACTGTAGTAGCCAGACTGGTCGAAACAGCAAACCTGCTTCTTGCCGGACGCAAGCATATCGCAGGCATCACCAATTCGTTTTGCGCGCGTCTTAAGTTGCTTGGCTGAAGTAATCCAGTGTATCCAGTCTACTCGTGCGATGGTCGTCGTATTGTTCCAAACTTTACGAGCCTCAGGAGTGGCTGCCAGTGCCTCCTGAAAATCTGGTGGGATGTCAGGCTCGGGTTCCTTCTTCACAGGGGTTAGCTCTAGTGTAACGATATCCCCAACGGCCGCGCCTGCGGCTTCGTGTAACTCTCTGCTTACCTGCAGCCAATGGCTCAGCTGACCATCCGGCTCAAGGGTTGCCTGGAAATGGTGCCCATTGATTGTGCCTTCAACTGTCGTCCTTCCTCGCCTCGGAAGCTGTTCACTCGCGTCTCTTGGCAGTACTACGAACGCCCACGACGTATCATTACCAGGCTTTGCCGGACGAAGAAGCTTTGCTTCGAATCGGGATTTCACATCGATTGTTGTCATTGCAACTTCTCCAACTAATACGCCTAACTACTATTTGGCGACATCACTGTCGCGTTTAAACGCGACAGTGTCGTACAACGTTCCTTGTCGTCCTGCAAGCCCTTGTCTTGCCTGGAGGAATTGCAGCAAACGCGACATAGCCCAGGGAGAAACGCGACATGGATGACGCCAAGCTCAGCTGTGGTAAAGATTCAGTGCAGAAGGTCGACGCTACCTATTTGCCACTAGTCTGTCCAGCGGCTGCTTATTGCCGAGGTTGTGTAAAAACGTTTTTAGAACAGGTTTGGGGATCAGGGTCAGTACGAAAATGATCCGGTGACCCCGCGTGTCGCACCACGACGCAGCGACCGGTGGCGACAGGCAGAATCCGGCCAAGTGCAGTGACTTTGGCTCTGTATAAACGAAGCCATTTTAGCTCGTTCCTCAATCATGGTTTTGGCCCAACATTGCAGATTCAGACAATGCCGATTGATGGTTTCGTAGCTTTCCTCCAGAAAACCATCCGCCGCCTGGCAGTCTGATTCAGACCAGAGATCGAAACGCTCAATGAAGTGGTGAACCAGTTTATTGCGCAGCTCAACCAGCTCCTTGAGGTCGGCCTTCATTGCCTCATAGTGTTCGGCTGCCATTTCCAACTGGAATCGATGCCGGAGCCAGATCTGGTCACCGACATCGGCTTCGGTCTGTGAATCTTCTTCATTTGGGGCGGCGGGGTCAGAAAGCTTTCGGTCAACATCCCCACCAACGTACCCATCGTCTTGTTCTGTGCAGACTGGGCCAACTGGTTGAGCGGTTGATCCCGTACTAACCTACACCCTTGAATGACAAGCAAGGTAACCCCCACAGCAGTGAGTGCAACTATAAGGATATAAAGAATGCCATTGGATAGAACGTGCTTCTCTCACGCAAAGGAGTTTGCCAGCTTCGACCAAGGCATCTATCTGGGCATAGGCAACGACGTTGTCGTGCTTACGATGGGAAGTCAGGGAGGTATTGCCCACTCCGAAACAGTGACGCCCGTCACTGAAGGCATGTGCTGGGCGTATTGCTGCCAGTGGGTTCTGAACATCAAGGCCAATAAACGTTATCTGGTAAAAACCCTCGATAATGTTTCTGCATCAGAATTACAGCGGGACATGATGAGCCGTCACGCAACGTCTGACACCAGCAACGCGCTGCGTTTGGCATTGGGTGGACTGCATTCTGCCTACGAAGATGTTCCCGAGTTGTTGACCAGCGTCGACTCTATCTCGACGTGCCTGAACAGGTACGCAACAGGACACGCGAACTTTTTGATGCTGACGCTCAAGGGCGGGACCCAATGGGCGCACGCGGTGGTCTTGAAACTCAATCAAAGTTCAACAGGCGGCTACCTGAACTGGAGTTACCCCTGCGCCATGTTTGATCCCAATATCGGACAAGGGATGTACAACAATCACGCCGATATGGCAGCGGATGTGCTTGCACTCAATCAGGCTTACTCCGCGGCCTTTGCCCAAAAATCGGTGGTGACTTCGGTCAGGGCGCAATTGATTTCGTACAGCAGTGGGGTGAATTGATGAGGTAGTTGACCTATCGTTTGCAAAAGGCATGGCAGCCTGCCGCCCCCCCTGCTTGACTGGCTCACCACGGACTCCGGACAGACAATAGACGCCTTCTGTCGCTACTCAACGATGTATCGTGAATGAAACGCATCAAGCTGGGGATGATGTGAGAAGCATCTGGCCCAACGCCTCTGAGGGTGGCCGAAGCAAAGTTGCGCTGTTTCGGTAATCCCACAAAATACAAACCCGGTACGTGCTCCGCCTGCCCATTGCGCTGATCCAGGTTCCCATTGGCCCCCCTGTGTAGACCTGCCAAAAAACCGAGGTTGGGACGAAATCCGGTCGCGAAAACCAAACTGTCCACTTCGGTGTGCTGACCATCGGCCCAGAGCACGCCCGTTGACGTTACCTGCGTGAACATTGGCTTGCGCTCAAAAAGCCCCTGCTTCATGGCTCGACGATAGGTGCCATCATCCAGTACGGGGGTGCTTTGATCATTCAGCCAACGAGTCCTCTCCATCCCTGTCCACTTGAGCCAAGCATGAAAATCCACACCGAGGATCTTTTGCGGAAAAAATCGAATCGAGTCCCTTGTCGCCAATACGACGCTGCTGACTTGAGCCAACTCATGGGCAATTTGTACCGCTGAGTTGGCGGCACCTATGACCACTACGCGTTGATCACTGAAGCCATCGACATTTCGGTAATCAGCGCTGTGTAAACGTTGCCCGCTAAAACTCTCCAGCCCCTGAATGTCGGGGATGAACGGCTGATTGAATCCGCCGGTGCAAACGATCAGTGCTTTGGAGCAGAAACACTGACCATCCGATGCCTGAAGCAAAAACAGTCCTTTCTCTTTACGCACTTTCTGGACACGTATGTTCTGCCGTATGGGTAGCTGGAAAGCGTCCGCGTACTGCTCCAAATAACGTACGACTTCATCGCGTAGCGGATAGTGCCTGGCTTCAGCTGGAAAGGGCATCCCAGGTAACGATGAATAAGCAGCCGGGGAAAAAAGTCTCAGGCTGTCATAGTAATTGCGCCAGTTTCCACCTGGCTGGCTCTCGGCATCGAGGATGAGGAACCTGAGGTTCTGCTGCCGCAGATGCCAGCCACACGCGAGCCCAGCTTGGCCCGCACCAATAACGATGGCGTCCATGGGCTCATTTTTTACATTCATGTATGCGCACTCATGCATATATACAGATGATAAAAAAACTACTCTGGCGCACCTGGGCAGCAAAACGGGGCCAGACTCTTCATGTGCTGGAGAATGTCTTCAAGCCGTGTCACCACCGCCGCCCCATCCACCTCGTAGAACATCTGCCGGCTGACCTTGGCAGCACGGACGATGCCCGCCTCTGACAGCACTTGCAGATGGCGAGATACCACAGAACGCTCTTGGGGCAACCCTTCGGCAATTTCGGCGATATCCGCACGCCCCAGTTGCATGACTCGCTTGAGCACAGCGACCCGCGACGGCTCGCAAAGCGCTTTGAAGAAGGCTCCATCGAGAGAGTCGATTGCGGCATCAATTGCCCTGGAACGTATAGAGGTTCGGTTCGTCATGCGGAGGACTATATGTGTATATCCATGCACACGTCAATTCGCCCCCTCTCGCACCCATCGTCTGACCTCAGCCTGTATGGCATAAGCCGGCGCCTCCACCGCATTGAAGTCTTGGGTATACCGCTGGGCAAATCCTTCTACCCCCCATTCCTGATACTGCTGAACATGCTTTAACTCGTGAGCCCAGAGCGCGATGTTCTGTTCGGCGGTTTGAGCGTCCCGGAAGAGGATGATGTCGATCAGCGTCACGGCACCGACATCGGGGTTTTGCAGCATGGCAGTGGCAGCGTTGAATTGGCCGTCGTCGCTAACTTTGTAGCGCGCGGCATCGAGGACGCTGGGGTCGTACCAGCGCAACAGTTGCTCGCGGATGTGCGGTGGAATGGGTTGGATGCCGGCGTTGGCTGCGTCAGAGCGGGCTTGGGTCAGCCACAGCGCCAGGGCTGGTGCCGCGATCTGGTAGATACCATCCGGACCAAGCAGCGGTCCCACGTCTGGCAGGCAGATGCAGCCGTTCATGCACACCTGTGTCTCGCCAACTGGGCAGGCGTTGGTCTGGGCTCGTATTTCAAGCGTCAGGCAAAGAACCAACAGCGCCACCAGGCGCGTGGTGATGGGCAGCATTGGGCGCTCCAGAACGGACGCAGCGCAAACAGTGGGCCACAATTGATCGACGATCCGCATAGCTTTAGCGTAGTCCCGAACCAAGCGCTCCCAGGGTAATGGCAAGAAGCGGTACTGAACCGACTCCCTGAGCGCCAGTTGCCCTCAAGCAGCGGCGCAGTTATGGCAGCGGCCCGTTGATTTGCGCCGAGATCGCCGCAGCACCTCGCATCAACCGGGTTAATCGACGACTTTTATCTGCGTCAGCCCTACCCGCTCAGCCTGCTCTAAAATCTCCGTCGGCGTCGCGTCCGCAGTGGGCATGATCAGGCTGTTCTCACCATCCCCATAATGCAGCTGTAGCAGGTGCATCGCTGCCTCATGGACAGGCAGTTGAGGCTGCTCGAATTCGAACATGTATGTGCGGGGCTCGCCGTTGAACAGGTATTCCAGGGTGTAGTTGCGCATGGTGGGATCCTCGTAGGCGTGCAACTGTCTCCTGACTTATCAGCCAGCGTTTAGCTTAGTTGCTCGGCTTTGCACTGTTCCGCTTGGCTCAAAAGCCAGCAGCTCGGTAATCCACCGAGCCTGCCGGGCGATATCTTGCACCTTCTCCTCGGGCACGGCCTGCCGCGCCCGAGCTAAGCTGGTCAGGGTCTGTTGCTTGTGGCGCAGAATGCGCTGCCACTTAACCAGGAACGCCGGGCTGCGTGCCTGCATCTGCAGCGGGCCGAAGTACAGCTCCTCGGCGGTGTATAGCACCGGCCCGACGCGCTCGGCGACAATGATCTCGTAGTAGAAGCGGTTTTCCCGGAGCACTTCCTCGCAGAGGATACGGTAGCCATTCTCCATCAGCCATTGGCGCAATGGCTGCTCGCCGCCGTTGGGCTGCAGGATCAGGCGCTCCTGGCCGCTCAGGCGCGCCTTGTCGCTGTCGAGGATATCGCGGATCGTCTCACCGCCCATGCCACAGATGCTGATCGCCGTGATCCCGTCTGCCGGCTCGATCGCCGCCAGGCCATCGGCCAGGCGCACGGTGATCCGCTGATCCATTCCGTTCTCGCGCACCGTGCGTTCGGCCGAACGGAATGGCGTCAATGCCACCTCGCCCGCCACCGCCGCTGCGATGGCGCCACGACGCACCAACGCTACCGGCAGGTAGCCGTGATCCGAGCCGATATCGGCCAGGCGCGCATCTGCTGGTATATGCGCCGCGACGCGCTCCAGGCGCATGGACAATGTGTGTTCGTTCAACTGCAGTTCCTTTTCACCACGAACGTCCAAAACCTTTGGCCGGATCGGGGCGCGATTCTGTCGAGTAACATGATGCATTTCAAATTTCTGCGACCAGGGCCATGGCTTGCCCTGTCATCGGTGTACCTGGATCAGCACTCAGGAGAAATGATTGAGTCCAGACTGGGTTCAGCAGCCAGTTTCAATCGGTCAGCTTTACTAACGTATTTAGACTTACTGGGCGGTGCCAATTTGGCACTGGCCTTTTTTGCGTGAGCCTTTAATAACTGCTTTATTTTTTTACGACGATTCATGTTTTCTACTCGGCGTGTAAGTTCTTGAATGATGGCAGAGGTTTGCACCCCAATGTCACTGTTTGACCATCGGTTGGAATGAACAGCCTGTGCCCGACACCGGCCTCGGCCGCTGCCTGCGCCAGTTCCTCTCGGGTGACGGGACAATGGTTGATGGCTTCCAAATGGTTCGCGACAACGGTGCCCTGGCTGAGACGCGTAAATTCGAGCACCTCTTCCAGCCCCATTATGATTTCGCCGCCAATATCGAAGCGAGCCCCGCCGGCGGGTACGACACTCACCTGAGGCTGATGCTGTAGCACGAGTCAACAGTGTATCGCCCGCCAGATACAGGCTGGGCTCGCCGGGAAACTCAATCAGATAGCCGACGCCATGCTCCATCAGTTGACCGATCAGCCCCTCGCCGTGCATGCAGCGAACCGTGCGAATCCATCCGCTCAGGAACTGCATCTTCAACGAATCTGATGCCACCGCGAGCGGTGTGAACGGTTACCTGCCGATCGCTCAGACGCTGATCGAGCGGCATGTCAGCGCGACGGTCTTTCACGATCTCAACAGGCTGATGGTACTCCCTCGCCCCACACAGTCGCACGACGCCTTCCAGTCCCTCAGCCTCATTGAGCAACCCAGCCAACTGTTGCGACGGGTGCACACCTTGGTACAAGGGCTGTCTGCCAACCAGATCACCGTTCAGAGACTGGCAGATGAGTTGGGTATGTCAGAACGCACGCTGGCGCGCAAAGTAAGGGATGAAACGGGAACGGCAGCAGCGACTTATACACGCCGCATCAAACTGAGCCAGGTCAGTGAACGCCTGACCCTGACCTCTGCGCCCATCAAAATGATCAGCGACGAACTAGGCTTCAGCAGCGATTCCAACATGCGACGAATGTTCAAGGAACTGACCGAGCTGACCCCGGCACAATATCGACAGCGATTCGCCCGGTTCTAGCACGCGGAAGTTATAGCTACCCAGTTTGGCTGTTCTGATGTGGGCGAATTCGGACGCCGCACTGCGAGTACGATGCGGTTGGGACCTGGCCTTGGATTCGATGGCGGTCAGCAGAATCCACCCTAAACCCTTGTTGCTGTCGACAAGCCTTTTCCCCGCAATGCGCGCCTTAGGGTTTGGCCCCCCCCAACGACCAACTTAAAACGTCGTTGTTTGCTCGGCGAAACAAATCGCTGTCCCGAAAACGACCGTGTCGATTCTTGGAGAAGGTTGAGTGATTAGGGACTTCATCTTCAAGGCTCCAGCGGCAAAACCAGCGATACGCCAGGTTCAAACGGCCATTCAGTTCGAGGTCCCTTGCAGTCCAGCCCCTAACGCATCACCGCATGCTTTTCACCAAGGCTGTCGCCAAAGCCACGGATCACCGCCAGCAATGACTTCACCCGCAGCGGCAGATTCCCGGCCGGGTACACCGCGTGCATCTGCGGGCTCTCACCGCCGCTGGAGGTGAGTTTGTACTCGGGACAGACTCGCAGCAACCGCCCCGCTTCCACTTCAGGCTCCGCCATCCAGTCTGCCAGACGGGCGATCCCGACGCCCGCCAGGGCCGCCTGGAATACCGCCAAACCGGAGCTGAAACGAAATTTGGGATGAACCCGAAAGCTGATGGCCTGTTCCTCGCTGCGAAAATTCCACTCCTTGAGAATCCGCGGCGCTGTATGCAGGATCAGCGAGTGCGCCTCCAGCGCCTCGATGGAGTCGGGCATCCCGCGCCGCTCCAGATACCCGGGGCTGGCATACAAATAACGTGAGTAGTTCCAGAGCGGAAAGCCGATCAGCTCACTGGATTGCGCAAACGCGCCGCGAATCGAGAAGTCCAGCTTGCTCTTGGCCGGGTCGATGATCTCATCGGTGAAAATCACATCGACGCTCACGTCTGGATAACGCTCGGCGTACTGCGCGATCAGCCGGGGCAATACCCCGTGGCCAAGGAACTCGGGGGCGGAAAAGCGGACCCAGCCGTAGGCCTGGCCGCTGATGCCGGCCAGGTCTTCATCCGCCTCACGTTGCAGATCCAGCATTTTGTAGGCATGGGGCAACAAGCGCTCACCCGCCTCGGTCAAGCTCACGGCATTGGAGGAGCGATTGAACAACTTGACCCCGACACTTTCCTCCAGGGCCTGAACGGCGCGGGTCAGAGCACTGGGAGAGCGCCCCAGGGCCCGTGCCGCCGCGACGAAGCTACGCTTGCGAGCCACCGTTGCGAAGGCTTCGAGTTCCCCCAACATATCCAATGCCATGTGCCACCTCGTTGCACTTTTCACAACGTGGCATTGCAACACAAAAAAAGCCCTTCCGTTAACCTTCCTGCTCAAGTACGCAGGCAAGCCGATGCGACGAAACACGTAGAAGCCGCCGGACGCTCACCCACCCTTCATCGTCAGAGCCTGATTTCATGGTCGATATTATTATCCTTTGCGTGTTCGCCTTCGCCGCCGGCCTGATCGATGCGGCAGTGGGCGGCGGTGGACTGATCCAGATACCCGCGCTATTCAACGTGCTGCCCACGGCACAACCGGCGGCGCTGCTGGGTACCAATAAGGTCGCGGCAGCCTGCGGCACCGCATTCGCGGCCCGGTCCTTCGTGCGCAAGGTGGTGATCAACTGGGGTCTGGTGATCCCCGCCGCCTGTTCGGCCTTTGTCATGGCCTTCTTCGGAGCCGCCACGGTGTCGTTTGTACCCCAGTCGATGATTCGGCCGGCGGTGCTGGTGTTGATCGTGCTGATGGCGATCTACACCTTCTGGAAAAAGGACTTCGGCGCCCTGCACAAACCCATGCACATCGGCACCAAGGAAAAACTGCTGGCGATCGTCATCGGCGGTGCGATCGGCTTCTACGACGGACTGTTCGGTCCCGGCACTGGCAGCTTCCTGATCTTCCTGTTTATCCGTTGCTTCGCCTTCGATTTTCTTCATGCCTCGGCGTCGGCCAAGCTGGTGAACATCGCCACCAACATAGCGGCGCTGATGTTCTTCATTCCGACGGGTAATGTGCTCTACCTGATCGCAATCCCCATGGCGGCATTCAACATCCTGGGCGCGCTGACCGGCACCTGGCTGGCGGTTCATAAAGGCGTGCCCTTTGTCCGGGCTCTGTTCCTGGTGTTGCTGGTGATCCTGATCGGCAAACTGTCCTACGACCTGTTCGTGTAAACCTGAGGACGTGGAGGCGGCATTTGCCCACTACGTTTCAACCATTGCTGGCATCGATAGTCACCATCACGCCAATGAAGTTCTCATAAAAAATCCTCGGCGTAACATCCGCTCCATACCCAACCAATAACACCCCGGAGCACACCACCATGAAACGCCAAATCCTCCTCAGCATCGCTTTTTCGGTTTTTGCAGTTAACGCTTTCGCCGCTTCCTCTGCTCACCCGGTCGTCGCCGAAGGCGGCTTGGATCGTTTGATTGAAAGCCGTTTGGCTGAAGGTGGTTCGGATCGTCTGATCGAAAACCGCGTCGCTGAAGGTGGTTCGGATCGTTTGATCGAGAACCGCGTCGCCGAAGGTGGTTCGGATCGTTTGATCGAGAACCGCGTTGCTGAAGGTGGTTCGGATCGTTTGATCGAGAACCGCGTTGCTGAAGGTGGTTCGGATCGTTTGATCGAGAACCGCGTTGCTGAAGGTGGTTCGGATCGTTTGATCGAGAACCGCGTTGCTGAAGGTGGTTCGGATCGTTTGATCGAGAACCGCGTTGCTGAAGGTGGTTCGGATCGTTTGATCGAGAACCGCGTTGCTGAAGGTGGTTCGGATCGTTTGATCGAGAACCGCGTCGCTGAAGGTGGTTCGGATCGTCTGATCGAGAACCGCGTCGCCGAAGGTGGTTCGGATCGTTTGATCGAGAACCGCGTTGCTGAAGGTGGTTCGGATCGTTTGATCGAGAACCGCGTCGCTGAAGGTGGTTCGGATCGTCTGATTCAGAATCGTGCGGCATGAATGAGTGGCTTTAGCGCAACACTCAACCAAAAAACCCGGCCTCATCAGCCGGGTTTTTTCATGCGTTTTTAGTGCCCGACGGGATCATCAAAGATGGTCAGCGCGGGTCTTCACAGTGATGAACATTTTGATGCGATCGTGGATTTCCTGAATGGCATGACGGAACGGATCATGTTTTTCACTGGTGATGGGGTCCTCGAAATTCCACACGATCACTTCTCCGGCGCCGGGCATCCTTGAAGCCTCTTCGGAGGAGGCAAACCTGCCTAGGTAACCGTAACGTTGCGGCATACACGCCCTGACGCTGCCAGGCCTCGTCGCTGAATCATCAAGAACGACCGTCCGTAACCCTGCCCTGGCACCCTCCAACCCTTCGCTATTCTTAACCACACACCACCGCTGGCACGGCTGAATGCACGGCTTGCGGCATCATCGTCAGGAGTAAGGATCCGGGTAAGGAGTACGCCACTTCAACAGAGTATCGAATAATGAAAATGCTACTGATGGTCGAGTTTCCCCATGAGCCTTTCAACGCGCTTGTCAGGTCCGGGAAAATCGGCGAAATCATGAACCGCATTCTGGAAACCATTAAGCCGGAGGCGACTTATTTCACTGAGCAGGATGGAATGCGAAGTGGGATTTTTCTGATCGATATAGAAGACCCTTCCGAAATTCCCGGATATGCGGAACCCTTCTTTCTCAACTTTCAGGCCAACTGCAAACTGCGTGTGGTCATGAGTGCGCAGAACCTGCAAGACGCGGGTCTGGAGGAGCTCGGTAAAGCATGGGGGTAGGTTCGATCAATGAGTGAAAAACCTGTGGTGAGCGAGCTTGCTCGCTCACCACACAGGCGGAGCCTGTCGCTTACTGAACGGTTTTCAGCTTGACCACATCACCGGAGATTGTGGTGGTGTAACCGGTCAAGACCCAAGCCCAGAACCAGTTTTCCTGCACCTGGGTATTGATCATCGCGTCGCCGCCCTTGGCCTTGATCGCGGCATTCTGAGCGCGGATGAAGCGGTTGTTCTGCTGGATCGGGATGAGGCCAAACAGCAGGAGGCCAGTGGCGGTCGCTTCACTGTGGCCAACCACAGTGTACTGGCTGCTGTCGTACTGCTGAGTCTTCATCGGGGCGCCGGTGCAACCCCCCAGAACCAGACCGAACAGGACTACGGCAACCACTTTGCTGAGATAATTCACTGCATCACTCCATTAGAAATACCCGGGATCCGTCTCTCGGGCGGCGCATACTTTAACGGATGAGATAGCTCATTGATATCACCTGTACAGCCTTTACGCGGCAAACATCTTGATGAGGCACAGATTATTGCGGCTGAAATGTCTGAAGGTAGGCCAACAGATTTTCGATCTTCTGCGGATCGCTCAGGCCCCAGAAAATCATGCGGGTTCCGGGGACTACTTCTTTTGGCGCTTCGATATAGGCGGTGAGTGTTTCGCGAGTCCAGATGACGCCTGATGATTTCATCGCAGATGAGTACTGGTAGTCCGTCGTGCTTCCCGCAGGACGCCCGAAGATGGCATTGAGCTGCGGACCAAAAGAGCCCCGTGCCGAAGTCCCGACTTGATGACAGCCGCCGCAGATACGGGTAAATAGTTTCTGACCGGCTTCGGCATCCCCCGCCGCTTCTGCTTGCATGCTGAATAACCCGGTATTGAGCATCAAGGCGAAGGTCAGTACGGCGGCGTTTTTCATGTGGTGCTCCAAATCAGGTGTTGCTGACAGCAAAAACGGGCGGCTATTTCATCATGACTGGCTGCTACACCGAAGCCTTGACGTTAATCTATAACTCTCTTTGTTCCTTTAAACGTCGTTGCGCAGGAGGGCCAGAATGAAACCCGTGGAACCCTTTTTCCGGGACTCAGGCGTAGGCCCGGGCGTTGTCTGCTTTCATGCCAATGCGAGTCACTCGGTGCAGTGGCGTGGACTGCAAGATCATCTGGCCGCAAAGTTTCGGGTTCTGGCGCTCGATTCGTTTGGCGCCGGCAAGAGCCCGGCATGGCCCACCGATCGAATCGTCACCCTCAGTGAAGAAGCCCGCTTCGCCGAGCCGGTGCTCGCCCGCGCCGGCGAACCGCTCATTCTGGTCGGTCACTCTTACGGTGGGGCGGTGGCGTTGATCGCAGCGTTGCAGAACCCCGGCCGGGTGCGCGCCATGGTTTTGTATGAGCCAACCTTGTTTGCCCTGCTCGACGCCGAATCACCTCCACCCAATGAAGCGGATGCCATCCGTGAAGTCGTCGCACACGCCGGGCTGGCACTTGAGGCGGGTAACCTCGACGCCGCAGCCCAGCACTTCATTGACTACTGGATGGGTGCCGGGGCCTGGGAGCAAACCCCAGAACAACGCAAGCCCTCCATCGCCGCCGCGGTGGCCAATGTGCAGGGCTGGGCTCACGCGCTGTTGAACGAACCGACGCCATTGCAGGCGTTCCGTTCGCTCAACCTGCCAGTGCTTTTCATGGTGGGCAAGGACTCGCCGGCATCGTCACGGGCAGTGGCGCGGCTGCTGACCGCCACACTGCCGAACGTTGAAGTGGTAGAACTCGAGGGGCTCGGTCATATGGGGCCGATTACGCATCCCGAGATCGTCAATCAGGTCATCGAGCAATTTATTGAGCGCAGTTGACCTGATTCCACGCCACTAAAGCGCAGGACGCTGCAGTTTGACCCACTCCTGCACCGTCGGCCGCTGCCATTGACGTTGCGCGTATTCCACCAGCGCGGATGGCACGGCGTCACCGTTGAGTATCAACCGGTTGAGCATCAAGGCCAGGTCCACATCGGCGATCGACCATTGCCCGAACAGGTACTCGCGGCCGTCAGCCAGCAGCGCTTGTGCGGCACCGATCAGCTTGCGCGCGGCCGACTCGGCAGCGGGCGACAAGGGCGCTGATTTGAGGCCATAAAACACCACCAGTGTGGATCGCTCCTGCCGAATGGGCAGCAAATCACTGCGCAACCACGCCTGGACTTGTCTTGCCTTCGCGCGCTGCGTCAGCTCTTGCGGGTAAACCGGCGTCTGAGGGAGAACGTCTTCCAGGTATTCAGTGATCGCCGACGATTCAGACAAGGCAAAATCGCCATGCACCAGCGTCGGTACGCGCTGGGTCAGCGAGAGGCTGGCATAGTCTTCTGACTGGTTTTCGAAGGCGTCGAGGTCCAGCGGGCTCAGTTCGAATTCGATGCCCTTTTCGCGAAGAACCACGAAAGCCGACATGGCATAAGGGCTGGTGAATTGAGCATCAACGTACAGGCGCAGGCGGGAATCATTCACGGGGTCATCTCCATATGGTGAGCAAACACGCTACGAGATCCAATGCCATAAAGAAAATGCATGATTTTTATGGGGGCATTCCTGAGCGGAATATCTGATTGGCGGGCAACCGCTGAGATGACTGCCCCAGCGCATGAGTGGAGCTTTATGGAACACCGCTTCGTGAGCAAAGGACGGGTGATTGGCGTCGTTATCATGCGAGGGCTGTTCCGCGCGGCCAAAGGCGCGGTCCCACCTGCCGAGTTTGTCCGGGAGCTGGGATTGGCTGAACGGTCACCCGAGATGTCGCCGTGGCTGACAACCTGGTCGCAAAGCTGCGACGATATGAGCCGCCAGCTCCGAGAGGAAGAAGGTATGGCGATTCAGCCCCGTCCTGTCTCTGAACCCGAACAGGCGGTCAAATAGTAGCTAATATTCACCTCAATCCCCCTGCCAAGGACTGCAACCATGAGCCGGCTCGAGCTATTGACCAAATGGAATCGCATGATTGTTCGGTTGCAGATTGAACACGAAATCAGTGCCCGGGATTTCGAGAAATTCAGCTGGAAACTGGGTATCCCCTGCGTTGTTCTGTCGGCCATCGTCAGCGCCAGTGTCTTTGGCTCGATCAGTGACTCATCGCCCGTTTGGCTCCAATACCTGGCCGGTGTCCTGTCACTCCTGACCTTGGTGTTGAGTTCGGTTCAGACCTTCCTGAACTTTGACACCCGGGCTGCCGGGCACAAGGACACCGCCGAGAAACTCGGGGCGATCTCGCGTGAGATTCAGGACGAAATCGCCAGCGGCAAGGACGAAGCGATCCTGGGCCCGATCGTTTTTGACATCCGCAAGCGCATTGATTCGATTCTTCTTGATGCGCCGACCTTGCCCAAGTCGACGATAAGGAGACTGGGGGACGTTCGCGTCTACACAGAGCCACCGCCAGCAGGGCAAGACACCGTCCCGGCTTGATAAAAGGCCAGACTCTGGTTCGCAGCATCGTGAAAGGAGGCGTTTGAAATGCAACTCATCACGTTGAAAATCGATAAGCCGGAAACGACGAACTTCATTTTGGGTCAGACGCACTTCATCAAGTCCGTCGAGGACATTCACGAAGCGTTGGTCAACGCCGTGCCAGGTATTCAGTTTGGCGTGGCCTTTTGTGAAGCCTCCGGCAAATGCCTGGTGCGATGGTCCGGCACCGATACCGCCATGATCGAACTTGCGCAGAAAAATGCGCAAGCCATTGCCGCGGGCCATAGCTTTATCATTTTCCTGGGCGACGGTTTCTACCCGCTGAACGTGTTGAACGCCGTCAAAATGGTTCCAGAGGTGTGCCGTATTTTTTGTGCAACGGCCAATCCCACCGAAGTGATTGTTGCCGAGACGGAACAGGGGCGAGGAATTCTGGGCGTGGTGGATGGCTTCTGTGCCAAAGACATTGAAGGTGATGAAGATATTCTGTGGCGCAAGAACTTGTTGCGGCAGATCGGCTACAAGTTGTGATTTGAGTCTGTGTAAACGTTTTTGTGGCGAGGGAGCTTACTCCCGCCACAGGTTTCTCACCGACTCAAGATTTTCTTAAGGCAGGCTTTGCGCCTCACCTGCCAGAATTCTGCACAAGTTGCTCAACAAAAAACTCCACATGCCCTCTCGGATGAGTCGGCAATGGCCAGGTATCGACGTTGTGAGCCAGGGCCTGGAAAGCTTGAGCGCATTTGGAACGGGGAAAGGCTTCAAGCACTGCACGTCCCTTCTGCACGGCTTTGTGCGCACATTCATCGCTGGGTATCGCGCCGACGTATTGCAGCGAGACATCCAGGAACATGTCGGTAATCTTTTCCAGCTTGGCAAACAGATTACGGCCTTCCGACGGGCTGCCCGTCATGTTGACCAGCACCCGAAACCGGTGCAAACCGTAATTCAGGCTAAGCAATTTGATCAGCCCGTAGGCGCCGCTGATTGAAGTGGGTTCATCGCACACAACCACCATCACTTCCTGGGCCGCGCGGATGAAATTGACCACCGAGCCACCGATACCGGCGGCCGTATCGATCACCAGTACATCAAGCTTGTCGCCAATATCGCTAAAAGACTGGATCAGCGCACGGTATTGCGCCGGCTCCAGATGAATCATGCTCTGCAAGCCAGAAGAGGCCGGGGCAACACGAATGCCTCCAGGCCCAGGCAACAGCGCCTCGGACAGCTCGCAACGTCCTTCGATGACATCGGCCAGTGTGTAGCGGGGGGTCAGCCCCAACAGAATATCGATATTCGCCAGGCCCAGATCGGCGTCCAGCAATACGACGCGCCGGCCCATTTTTGCCAGCGCCAATGAAAGGTTAACCGCCACCGTTGTCTTGCCCACGCCACCTTTACCGCCAGTCACAGCGATAACTTGCACGCAATGCCCATCATCCATTTTGTCTTCCCTTCCTTGCGCATCGTGTGCCAGTACGTCATGGCCACCGTCCAGATGCCGCAAGAATAGCTGAAAAGCGCGGAATAGCCGCTTTATCTTCCGACGAGAGGCACTTCGCCACATGTCATCGAGCCTTTTCAATGAAAACGCCCCTAATTGGTTGATTCAGAGCGTTCCTGAATGCTTGCTGGCAAATGTAGCGATAGATGCGGATGAACTGGCGCCAGGCTCTCAGGCGCCCTGCTCACCCAGCGATGAAGAAACTACCAAAACGTCTAAATCCAGACGTCATTGATTGCGGTTCTTTCTCCCTGTTGATCGCCGGTATTCAGCACGCCACGCGGCTCGATCAGTAGCATCTTCACCTCTCGCTCAGCATAAGGCTTGTGTTCGACGCCCTTGGGGACGACGTACATTTCTCCCTGCCTGACCACGACGGCCCCCTCTCGAAGATCAATGCGAAGCTCGCCTTCGAGGACGATAAAGGTTTCATCGGTGTCGGCATGGGAATGCCAGACAAAGTCGCCTTCGATTTTCACCACCTTGAACTGGTAGTCGTTCATTTCGGCAATAACCTTGGGCGCCCATTGCTCGTTGAACAAAGCCAGTTTTTCGGCAAAGTTAATCGCGGTGCAGGTTGTCACGCCGGGTTGGGAATTCATTTGGGTTGCCCTCATTAGCCAGGATATCGAGCACTGACTTTAGAAACGCCTCAACGCTGCGTATTGCATGATTGTGCAAGTAACCCAAGAACATCCTCAAACAAGGCCCAGCCGCTTCATCCACCGGCCGGGTGAGACGCCGTAGGTCTGGACGAACTGACGCGTCATGTGGCTTTGATCGAAAAAGCCTGCGGAGACGGCCGCCTCCGCCATCGAATGGCCCCCGAACATCAGTGCTCTTGCCAGATCGAGACGTCGTTGAGTCATGTATCGATAGGGGCTCGTACCGTACAGCGCACGAAAATCACGGCTCAGGCTCCAGCGGTCTCGACCACTGGCCTGCGCTAATTCATCCAGGGTAATGACTCGATCCAGCGACTCATGAATCAGCGCACGCGCGCGTTCGGCCGCTGCAAAGTCAAACGACTTGCGCCGCCCGCGTTGACCCGAGAGCACATCCAGCGCCTGCGCGAGATCGTAAATGGCATCGTCTTCTTCCAGGGGTTCGATGCAAGAATCGAGGTTCTGCAGCAGCACCTGGGTTGCGGCACAAAGTCGTGGGTCGCTGGATAACCCGCCGTCGATGAAGGGCAAGGGTTTGCCGCCTAATACTTGCTGAATCAAAGCGGGCTCGATGTAGATCATCCGATAATGAAAACCCGCCTCGGTGCCGGCTTCACCGTCATGCACCTCGTCCGGATGCAAAACAATGGTTTTCCCGGGCAGGCTGTGACGCTTGGTATTGCGGTACTGGAAGCTTTGTACACCCGACAGCGTTCGTCCGATGGCGTACGTATCGTGGCGATGTGGGGTAAACCCATGGCCGCCAAAAAAGGCTTCGATACGCTCCATCTTCAACGGCTGGGCCGAGCGCTTTACCCAATCTTTGTCACCCCTGGTTTTTGTCATGTCCCTGTACCCCCTGAAGGATGTCGGTACGGTACCAGCCAGAGAGTCCGATGTCCCCGGCGGACTGACCCGTGTAAGCCTGAATCAGCCCCACGACGGCGCCGCCAAATTTGTCTCTTCCCCTCGTGAACCAGTCTTCAGACCCGCAGTCTTAGCCGTGCCGTAAAAGAAGCTCACCCAACGCAGCGCTCCTACGGTCATTGCTCGCCCCTACCCCACTTTACCGTCGTCATCCCATCAGAGTTGTTCGTTCATGCGCCCAACCGTCCGCCGCTGTCGCTTTATCTCGCTGTGCCTGATGCCTTTGCTTCCGCTGCTCGCCAGCCCCGCCCATGCCAGTGGGGAGCGGCAACTGGTGGAAGTCATCAACGACTACCGCGCCGATCCCGATCGCTGCGCAGGGCGTGCGGTCAAGCCGTTGCGGCCATTGTCGCTGAAATCGAACCTGGCGTTACCGGTCGGCTATGGCGGCGGTTTGCGCAACGCCTTGAAAGCTAAAGGCTATCAAGCGGTGACGGTGCGCACCATTCGCCTGGTCGGCGCGCAGGATGCCGATGAGGCGTTTGACATGCTTGAGAGCGACTACTGCGGGGCGCTGCTCGATACCCAGTTCGCCGACATCGGCGTCACTCGCGCCCGCAGCGAATGGCAGATAGTACTGGCGCAACCGGTGCTCGACGGACGTGTCGGTGATTCGCGAGAAGCGGGCAAGGCGTTGCTGGCCGCGGTCAATGCGGCACGGGCCAGGCCACGCCTGTGCGGGCGCCAACGCTTTGCCGCCACACGGCCGTTGACCTGGAATGCCGCCTTGGGCGCCGCTGCGCAAGGCCATAGCAAGGCAATGGCCTACGGCAATTACTTCGCCCACCGCGATCCTGACGGTGATATGCCATTGGATCGGGCCAAAGCCGCCGGCTATCGAGGCCGGCAGATCGGCGAGAACATCGCCGCCGGGCAAAGCTCACCGAACAAAGCGATGGCCAGCTGGCTGGCCAGCCCCGGACATTGCGCCAACCTGATGAACCCGATGTTTACCCAAGTGGGCGCAGCCTATGCCGCCGATTCGCGCAGCGATGAGGGTGTTTACTGGACGATGCTGTTTGGCGCGCCTTGAGTGCATTCCATACCCCCTGAAATGCCAGTCGGTAATAACAAACCCTGTGGGAGCGGGCTTGCCCGCGATGAGGTCAGCAGACTCAACATCAATGTCGCCTGACACACCGCCATCGCGGGCAAGCCCGCTCCCACAAGGATCTGAGCCGAACACCAAATTGGTGAACCACAGGTTCCGATGGTGTTCTTCAGACTCGGGTCATGCTTCAAATACTCGACGGCGCTGCCACGCTTTGCCGCCCTTTGAAGGCCAGCGAAAAACAGAAAAATATCGCCAACGCGAACCCTGCCGGGAACAGCCAGATGCTTTTCCAGTCATGGCTGTCAGCCGATGCATAGTGATCGGTGACCGCCCCGGCCACCCAAAAGCCAATCAGCATGCCCAAGCCGTATGTCGCGAGCGTGATCAACCCTTGCGCAGAGCTTCTGAAACGCTCCGACGCTTTGGCATCGGTGTAGATCTGCCCCGAAACAAAAAAGAAGTCGTAGCAGATGCCATGCAAGGCGATGCCGGTGAACAGCATGAAAGCGAGGTCCCCGTTGTTGCCGTAGGCGAACAACAGGTAGCGCAACGCCCACGCCAGCATCCCCACTAACAGCGCGATCTTGATGCCGAAACGCTGAATGAACAGCGGCAGGAGCAACATGAACAGCACTTCCGAGACTTGCCCGATCGCCATCTTGGCGGTCGGATTGGTCACGCCGATTTCCGCCAGGAACGGGTTGGCATTCTGGTAATAAAACGCCAACGGAATGCAGATCAAAATGGAGGCGATGAAGAACACCAGGTAGCTGCGATCCTTCAACAATCCCAAGGCATCCAGCCCCAGCATTTGCTTCAAGCCGACACGGCCCGGCTCAGGTTTGAGCGGCGCGGTGCGCGGCAGGCTGAAGCTGTAGATCCCAAGCACGAGGGACGCGACGGCCGACATCAGAAACGTGTTGCGCAAGCCACCGGATGAGATCGCTTGTTGCGAATCCCAGGCAAACACAAAGCTGATCACCACCCCCGCCACGATCCAGCCGAGGGTGCCCCACACTCTGATCCGCGAGAACTCCAGGGCCGGGTCGCGCATCTGCCGGAACGCCACTGAATTCACCAATGCCAGCGTCGGCATGTAGATCATCATGTAAGCCAGCACGAACGGGTAAAACGCACTGAAGTCAGGCGCTCGATAGAGTTGCAACAGCAGCACCGCGCCGATCAGATGCAACACCGCAAGAATGCGCTCGGCATTGAAGTAACGGTCGGCAATCAAACCGATCACAAAGGGCGCGATGATCGCGCCCCAGGACTGCGTCGAGAACGCCATGCCGATCTGCCCGCCGCTGGCCCCAAGATTACTGGAGAGGAAGGTGCCGAGGGTTACGAACCATCCGCCCCAGATAAAGAACTGCAAGAACATCATTACGCTTAATCGCGCACTCATCGTGGTCATATCAGTCACCGCTTTATTGTTTTTTTTGGGGGGAGAAAGGGGCAAACAGGTTTTTCAGGCGTCGGGCAAACCCAATAGCCGCCGATTGAAACGTTCGTCGGACGCCACGCTGGCGAAATCGTCAAAGGCCTTTCGGGTTTTGCTGATCATGTGCTGCTGAATGAAGGCCGCGCCTTCTGCGGCGCCCTGCTCCGAATCCTTCAGGCAACACTCCCATTCCAGAACCGCCCAACCGGCAAAGTCGTACTGCGTCAATTTGCTGAAAATCGATTTGAAATCGATCTGCCCATCGCCCAGAGAACGGAAGCGGCCAGGCCGCTCTACCCAACCTTGATAGCCGCCGTAGACACCCGAACGGGCATCGGGCCGGAACTCGGCGTCCTTGACGTGGAACATGCGGATGCGCTCGTGGTAGCGATCGATGAAGCCCAGATAGTCCATTTGCTGAAGCAGCAGGTGACTCGGGTCGTAGAGGATCGCGGCGCGCGGATGGTGATCGACGGCCTCAAGAAAACGCTCGAACGAGGCGCCGTCGTGCAGGTCTTCGCCGGGATGGATCTCGTAGCAGAGGTCGACGCCGGCTTGCTCGAAACAATCGAGGATCGGCAACCAGCGCCTGGCGAGCTCGGCGAACCCTTGCTCGACCAGACCGCTCGGACGTTGCGGCCACGGGTAGACATAGGGCCAGAGCAGCGCACCGGAAAACGTCGCGTGCGCCTTCAACCCCAAGCGTTGGCTGGCGCGCGCGGCGAGCTTCAACTGATCGATGGCCCACTCGGTTCGAGCCTGAGGCTGGCCGCGCAACTGCGCGGGGGCGAAGTCATCGAACAACGTATCGAACGCCGGATGCACCGCTACCAGTTGGCCCTGCAGATGCGTCGACAGCTCGCTGATTTCGACACCCGCCTGGGCGCAGACGGCTTTCAACTCGTCACAGTAATCCTGACTGTCGGCGGCGCGCGCCAGGTCGATGTATTGCGTGCCCAGGGTCGGCAATTGAATGGCCTTGTAACCCTGCGCTGCGGCCCAGCGGGCAATGTTGGCGAGCGTGTCGAAGGGCGCTTCGGCGGACATGAACTGCGCGAGGAAAATACCCGGGCCGCGCAGGCCTGCCGGTGTTGGGGAGGTGTGGTTCACGGGAGGGTTCTCCGGATTCATGGGTTGCAGATCAGTTCGGTCCACTTCGCGTCGCCGCGATGATTGGCGACCACCGCCTCGATGAACGCCATGCCACGCAACCCGACTTCGATGCCCGGCACGCCGGGAGCATCATTGCCTTCGATGTTGCTGCGGATCGCGGTGGCAAAATCACCATAGAGATTGGCCATGGCCTCGAGATAACCTTCGGGATGCCCGGCAGGCAAACGCATGCGCTGGCTGGCGGCCTCGCATAACCAGGGCTGACCGACACCGGAACGAAGGATGCTCAACGGTTGATCGAGGGAGCGATGGATCAGGCTTGCAGGCTCTTCCTGACGCCACTCCAGCCCGCCCTTGTCGCCATAGACGCGGATCTTCAACGGGTTCTCTTCGCCAGCGCAGACCTGGCTGGCGATCAACACCCCGCTGGCCCCGGCGGCCATCTTGAACAGCATCGCCGCGTCGTCATCCAGTTGCCGCCCGGCAACGTGCGAGCCCAAGGTTGCGCACACCTGTTCGATGGGTTGGTCCGCGACGAATTCGGCCAGTGAAAAGGCATGGGTGCCGATGTCGCCAATGCAGCCGCCCAGCCCGGACTGCTCGGGCTGATCGCGCCAACTCGCCTGCTTGTTGCCCTGCCCGGCCACATCCCGGCTCAGCCAGCCCTGCGGGTACTCGACGATGACCTTGCGCACCGCGCCGATCACGCCGGTACGCACCATCTTGCGCGCCTGCCAGACCATCGGATAACCCAGATACGTGTGGGCCAGTCCATAGAGGCGGTCGCTGCTTTTCACCACTGCCTTGAGCGCCAGTAGTTCGGACAGATTCAGTGCCGCGGGTTTTTCGCTGAACACATGAAAACCCGCGCTCAGTGCCTGGCTGGCGATCGGCGCGTGCAAGTGATTGGGCGTGACGATGACCAACAGCTCCATGCGCTGGTCGGCAGGCAATGCGCGCTCGCTATCGAGCATCAGTTGCCAGTCGCTGTAGCAGCGTGAGGCGGACAATCCCAGCGCGGCGCCGGTGTCCTGATTGTTGCGGGCGTCTCGGCTGAAGGCACCGCACACCAGTTCAAAACGACCATCGAGGCCGGCGGCCTGGCGGTGGGCTTTGCCGATGAAGGCGCCCTCGCCGCCCCCGACAAACCCCATTCTTATTTTTGCCGTTGCAACATTCATCGCGAATTTTCTCTTGTTCGGGGCGGATTAGTGCTCAGGTTTGGCTATGATGTAACCGGTTACATCATGCCGGGAATTTAGGCTCAGTTACTTCAGGTGTCAAACCCGGGATTAAAAATGAAGGTCATTTCAGCGCACGGCCGGACTGCGGTAAGCTCGCCGGCCATGTTTACATCTGCCGGTTCGATAACGAGGTCGTCTTGTCCAATATCCGTGAAGTAGCCCGGCTGGCCGGCGTCTCGGTGGCCACCGTGTCCAGAACGCTGAAGTCGCCCGAGCGCGTACTCCCCGAAACCCGAGACAAGGTCAATGCAGCCGTGGAACAGGCCGGCTACCGGCCGAACCTCATGGCCGTGCAGTTTCGTTCGCGCAGAACCGGCAACCTGGTGATTCTGGTCCCGGCCATCGCCAACACATTTTTCGCACGGGTGATCAGCGGTGCCCAACAGGCGGCACAGGCGGCCGGTTACCGCCTGCTGCTGTGCGACACCCAGGGTCGCGAGGAAATCGAACGGGAATTTGCCGCGCTGGTGTACGCCCACCAGGCCGACGGCGTGATTCAGTTGCGCGCCTACGACCCGTTTGAATCGCCCTTCCCGCATGGCGAGTCACTGCCTTTGGTCAATGCCTGCGAGGTGATTCAAGGCGGGCGGCATCCGACGATCAGCCTCGACAACCGGGCGGCGGCCAAGGCCATGACGGAGCATCTGATCGATCTGGGTCATCGCCGGATCGGCCTGATCAAAGGCCCGAAAAGCAGCCCGCTCACACGCGACCGTGTGGCCGGCTATCAAGATGCATTGCATCAGGCCGGTATCGAGCCGGCCCCACAATTGATCTGCCACGGGGACTTCACGTTGAAGGCCGGTTTTGATGGTGCGGGAATGCTGCTGGATTTGCCCGACCGTCCGACCGCGTTCTTTTGCGAAAACGATGAAATGGCAATCGGTGCATTGAAGCGCATCAAACAACAAGGTTTGCGGGTACCCGACGATATTTCGTTGGTCGGCTTCGATGACATTCCATTCGCGGCCTACTGTGATCCGGCGTTGACGACCATTGCGCAACCCGCCGAAATCTTTGGCCAAAAAGCCGTTGAAATGCTGATCGCCCTCATTGAAAAAAAGCCCATCCCGGACCGCCATGTGGTGCTGCCGTTCACATTAACCGTGCGTAACAGTACGACCGCCCGAAAGGGATGAGGGAGAAATCATGGACATCAAAACCGACCTGCAACGCATCGCGCTCCAGGAAGAAACCCTGAAATTTGAGCGCTTCGACAAAGCGACGGCCTGGGACTTGGGCACCCGTTTGAAAACCGCCTGCGAGGAGCAAGGCGTGTCCACCACGATTGAGGTCAGGCTGGCGCGGGACACCGTGTTTTTCTACTCGATGCCGGGAACCTCCGCCAGCAATGCCGACTGGGCACGACGCAAGCGAAATGTCGTAGAACTGATGGAACTCAGCTCATACCGCGTAGGCCTGTCTTTTAAGCTTCAGGGCGATTCACTCGAAAGTTTGATGGGGTTGCCCCTGCGTGATTACGCCGATCATGGGGGCAGCTTCCCGGTGTCGGTCAAGGACGTAGGGTGCATTGGCGCCGTCACCGTTTCAGGGCTGCCCCAGCGTGAGGATCATGCCCTGGTGGTTCAAGTGTTGGCACAGATGTGTGGGGCCGACCCGAGCGAACTTGCGCTCGAGGACGAGTAGCCTGCAGTCGCCACCGAGTCTTGCCCATCAATGCCCGCGCAGGCGGGCATTGGGGTCTCCCAACGAATCGGTTACTTCGGTTGCGCCACCGTGCGCAGATAAGGTTTCAGCGTTTTGAAGCCATCCGGATACTTCTTCCTGGCGTCCTCATCGGAGACCGAAGTGGGAATGATCACGTCCTCACCCGGACGCCAGTTCACCGGGGTCGCAACCGTGTGCTTGGCATTCAACTGCAGAGAATCGAGCAGACGCAGCACTTCATCGAAGTTGCGCCCGGCACTCATCGGGTAGATCAGCATCGCCTTGACCTTTTTGTCCGGGCCGATGATGAACACTGAACGCACCGTGGCGTTGTCCACGGCAGTCCGTGCGCCCCCACTGGCATTCGGATGAATCATGTCGTAGAGCTTCGCCACCACCAGGTTCTCGTCCCCGATCATCGGATAGTTGACCGCATGCCCCTGGGTCTCTTCGATGTCTTTGGCCCAGGCCTGATGGTTACTGACAGGGTCGACGCTGAGCCCCACGATCTTGGTGTTGCGCTTATCGAACTCCGGCTTGAGCCCCGCCATGTAGCCGAGCTCCGTGGTGCACACCGGGGTGAAGTCCTTGGGGTGCGAAAAAAGAATCGCCCACTTGTCGCCGATCCACTCGTGGAAATGCAGCGGGCCTTCGGTGCTTTCGACGGTAAAGTCCGGGGCTTCGTCGCCAATACGGATTGCCATGATTGTTCTCCTTACTGTTGAGTCGTAGGGAAGCCGCTGGCTGCTGTTCCAACGGCGCTCAGGATCTGCGTTGAACCTGCCAACGCGGATCAGTATAGGAGACGCTTGAACACAAGGTAGTTATCGTCGCGCCCACTCTACAGCCCTTGATCGACGGGGCCTTCAAGCCTTCGAGTTACTTTCGACCGACACAGCAAGCCCCGATGTCCTGGCCACCCAGTAATAGAGAATGCCCGGTACCACCAGCCCGACGATCCAGGAAATATCGACGCCGCCAAGCTGCGCGACCATCGGTCCGGAATAGAAGTGCGTGTCGACAAAAGGTAGCTGAACCAACACACCGAAGACGTACACGCTGATCCCCAACACATTCCAGCGGCCATAACGCCCCGCCGGGTCGGACAACGCGGGAATGTCATAACGCTCTTTGTTGACGAAGTAATAATCCACCAGGTTGATCGCGCTCCACGGCGTGAAGAAGGTCAATAAGAACAGGATGAAGTATTTGAACGTCGTGAGAAACGAGTGCTGCCCCAGCAATGCAAGCGCGGTCGACGCCCCGACAATCGCCAGCACAAACAGCATGCGTTTGCCGGCGGATATCTCGAAGCCACGACGCAAGCCACTGATAATGGTGGCCATGCACATGAAGCTGCCATAAGCGTTGAGGGTCGACACCGTGACCTTGCCGAACACCACGCTCAAATACAGCAAGGAAGCGATCACACCGCTACTGCCCAACCCAACGATGGTGGCGACTTCATGCCCGCGAAAACCCGGGCCCGCCAACGCAGCGGCGAACACCCCCAGCACCATGGAAGCCTGCGCGCCCAGCACCGTCCCCAGGCCTACGGCGGTGAAGGTCTTCCAGGACGAAGTATTGCTCGGCAGGTAACGTGAGTAGTCAGCCACATAAGGGCCAAACGCGATCTGCCAGGACGCGGAAAGGGATACCGCCAGCAGGAAAGTGCTCCAGCCGAAATGGCGATTTTCCAGCAACAGACCGATGTCGTTGAGCGTCATCAATCGGGTAAACAGATAGACGAAAGCAATGATGCCCAGCACGCTGGCCACCCGTCCGACCAAGTGGATGACCCGATAACCGAAGATCGTCAGAAACGCGATGCAGGAGGCGAAAATCAGAATTCCGGCGCTGTCGCTAACGTTGATCAGCTGAGCAATGGCCTGCCCCGACAGTACCGCGCCGGTGGCGCTGAAACCGAGGTACATCAGGCACACCAGCACAATCGGGATCGCCGCCCCATAGACGCCGAACTGCACACGACTGGAGATCATCTGCGGCAGCCCAAGCTTCGGCCCTTGTGCCGCATGCAGGGCAACCACCGCACCGCCGAGCAACTGGCCGATCAGCAAACCAATCAGTGACCAGAACACATCGCCGCCCAGCACCACGGCCAGCGCGCCGGTGACGATCGCGGTGATCTGCAGGTTGGCGCCGAGCCACAGGGTGAACTGACTGTAGAGGCTGCCATGACGCTCGGCCTCGGGAATGTAATCGATCGAACGTGTCTCGATCAGGGGACTTCGCTGCTGACTATCGCTGACCTTGGTCATTAAGGTGCTTTCCTGTGAAGAACAGTTTGTTGTTTTTATCGTGTCGGCTTGAACACTAGAAGGCCTTGCTGGCACTGGCTACCACGGTGGCAGTGCATAGATCGCCATAGCCGTACCAGCTCGCGCATTCGCTTTTCGACAGGTCGGTATCGATGTAGCTGAGGCCCCAGGTCACGCCGACGAAATCACGGGTCAGTTTGGCTTCCCACTCGGTGTAGGCATCACGGCTTTCACCGTTGGAGGACCAGAAAGCCGGGTCTTTGACATCGTTGCGACCCACGCGCAGGTCCAGGCCGATCTCGGCCGGCAATTCGATTTTGTAGCTGAGGTAGGTGTAAAGGGTGTCCTGGTCCTCGCCAAAGAAGTTCGGCGTATCGTTTGAGTAGTTGGCGCCGAGCTTCACGCCATAAACATCAAGGATGGCGTAGACCTCACTCAGGTTGAATTGGCCTTCCTTTGGATAGTCGTACTTGAGGTACCCCAGATCGAGACTGATTGCCTCGGTCGCCTGCCAGTAGTAGCCCGCGTAGTACTCGAGTTCCTGCCGGGTCTTGTAGGGGCCGCCGAAATCGACATTCGAGGTCCAGGCGCCAACGTACAAGCCGCTGCTGTGCACCAGCGTGGCGCCGGCCTGAACTGCCGGATCCCCCAGGGTTTGCGAAATGCCACGCGTGCGGTAGTCACTGACAACGCCCAGGGTCATGTCGAGGCTGAAGTTGTCGTTAAGTGTCAGTGCCTGGCTGGTCAGGGGAGCCAATACAAGGCTGGCAAGGGTCAATGCTGAGCGTACGTTCATACAAGTCTCTTGTTTTTATGGATCAGCGGGTGATTTCGGGCATGGCGTTGCCCAGCCCCTCGCAATGCGAGGGGCTGGTGCATTTTTCTGGGTGCTGCCGGCGGGTAGTCGTCAGGACGCGGGCGCGTAAACCTGCTTGCCAGCGAAGAAAGTCTTCAGGACCCTGGTGTCGAACAGCTCGTCGTCGCTGACCTTGAACACATCGCGGTCGAGGATGATCAAATCGGCCTGTTTGCCGGGCGCCAGCGAGCCAATCTGTTGCTCCAGTCGCAGGACTTTGGCGGCATTGAGGGTATAGGCGTACAACATGGTCTGGCGATCAATGCTTTCATTGGCATTCAACACCCCCAGCGGCCCTTTGCGAGTGCTGGCCTGGGCGATGGCATTCCACGGGTTGGGGCTGGACACCGGCCAGTCACTGCCACCGGCGATGACCGCACCGGCGTTATGCAGGGACCTGGCGGGATACTGGTAACCGTAAGCAAACGCGCTGATATACGGTTTGACCAACTCCACCGTGTAAGACTCGCCGGTAGCCCACAGCAGCTGCATGGAAGCGATCACGCCAAGCTGCTTGAAGCGCGGGAATTCCTTTGGATTGACCAGTTGCAAGTGGGTAATGCTGTGGGCCATCGGTGTCGGGTTGAGCTTGCGCGCGTATTCAATGCCATTGAGTGACTCACGTACGGCGCGGTCGCCGACCGCATGCGTGTGCACAATCCAGTCACGCTTCTCCGCCGCGACTACCAACTCACCAAAGTGTGCCGGGTCGATCAGCAACTGACCGTTTTTTTGACTGTTGGTGAACGGAACAATCACCGCTGCCGTCTGCCCCGGAAACTCCAGAACGCCGTCCGCAAAGACCTTGATGCCAGGGAAGCTCAGGTTGGGCACGCCCTCGAATTTCTTCATCACCTTGGCCAGCACCTCCAAGTCCGCCGGCCGGCTTTTTGGGTTGGCCAGCAACAGAGCTGCGACGTGGGCATTGAGCTCGCCCTTCTCTGCCAGTTCACGGTAAAGCGGTAGAACTCCGTAGCTCTGCTCGGTGGCCTGGAAATCGAACAGCGAATCACCACTTCCGGCATTCGCTGCCGCGTCCATCCAGGCGGTAACGCCATATTGATTATTGACCTTCACCGCCTCGCGGGCAGCCTTCAACATGACCTCGTTGCCGGGCGCGGGGATCTGACTGCGTACCTTGTCCCAGCGCGACTCGGCGAACAAACCATTGGGGGTGAAGTCCGCTGCGTGCCCCACGAAACTGCGGTCCTGCTCCGACAGGCCTTTTACCAGTGCCGCGTCGATCTTCAGACGCTTGAGCATCGCGTTGTTGGCCCAACCGGTATGCCCGTCAATCCCGCTGAGGACCACCGGTTGGTCCGCCCAGCGGCCCTGATTGAAGCGCTGACCGAGCTCGCGGCTTTTCTCCCAATAGGCCGAACTCACCCCGGCAATGCTGATCACGTCACCCGCCCGTGCACGCCCCGCTTCATCCTGCTCGATTACCCATTGCTCGAGTTCCGGCAACGGCTTTACCTCATCCAGCAGGTTAGCCCCTTGGCTGTTGAAGGCCGCAACGACCGGGTGGCTATGGGTATCAATCATTCCAGGCATCAGTACTTTGCCCGCCAGATCGATTCGTTGCGTCTGGGCATCGGCCAGGGCGTTGATCTCGGCATCGCTGCCCACTTTAAGAATCTTGCCGTCTTGCACCGCCACGGCCTGAACCAGTGCTTGACCGGGTTCGGCGGTAAAGACCTTGCCATTGAACAGCACAAGATCAGCGGCAGCCATGGCCTGCACCGAAGAAATGGCCAGGGCTGCGGCCAACAGGTTGGGAATGAATAGTTGCATCGGAACACTCTCTTGTTTTTATTGGGCAGCTCGGGATGTGGAAGCTTGTGACAATGCCTTCGGATCAAGTCCAACGAACGGCGCCTTGGCCCACACGACCTTGCCGCCGACCATCGTCAGCAGTACCTCGTTTCGGCCCAGTTCATCCTCCGGCACCTGCATGAAGTTCTTGTCCAGCACGATCAAGTCGGCGAACTTGCCCACTTCGACCGAACCGACGACAGCGTCCAGTTTCAGTTGCTCGGCGGCGTTCATGGTGATGGTGCGCAGCACGTCAGTGCGCGACAGCGCCGGGTCGGCATTCAACCTGCCCGCATACTTGGGGCCGTAGCTGTGCGGGTTCAGTGGATCGCCTGAACGGGTGACACCGATCTTCAGCGCCAGGAACTCATCGAGCGGGTCGACGGGCCAATCGCTGCCATAAGCAACCCGGCCGCCAGCGCGGCTGATGCTGCCCGATGGCTCCATGCGGGCAAAACGCGCAGGCCCGAGATGATCGCTGGTGCCGTCGACCGTGGACGGCGCCTGCTGGGCCCACTGGAACGACATGTTGGCGGTCACATCAAGCGCCTTGAAACGTGAGTAGTCGGCGGGGTCCACCGATTCGGCGTGAGTAATGGCTGGACGAAAGCCATTGTCAGGCAGTTGCTGGCGCACGTATTCGATACCGTTCAACGAGTCACGCACCGCTCGGTCCCCGGTGGCGTGAAGGTGCGGATCGAGGCCGGCCCGCACCGCTTGCAACAGCAACGGATTGAGCACTTGCGGCGGGTAGTAAAGCTCACCGGTATTCTTGCCAGGCGTCCACTTGGGCGCGGCATCGGTGCCGGCATTGCGCAAGTACGGCGTCAACATTGCCCCGGTATCCGCTGGAGCGTTGATGATGCCGTCCATGAACAATTTGACGTGACGCATGCTCACACCCGGCGCGACTTTGGCTTCGCCCTGGTCATAGGTGCTGGCCAATGCCTTGGCCTCGGCGATGGTTTTCGCCGGGTCTGCCGCGGCCGCGGCAGGGTCGAGTTTGATCGCCAGCAAGGCCCGTGCGGTCAGCTCGCCCGACTGTTGCAGGGTGGTAAACGCTTTGCCATTTTCAGGTCCCGACAAGGCATCGAAGAAACTGGTGATGCCTTGCTGGCGCATGGCGTCGAGCGCCGCCCGGGTCTGGTTGAGTTTTTCTGCGTCGCTGGCCGGCGGCACCACGGCAGCCATGGCATCGGCGGCACCGTCTTCGCAAATACCGGTCGGGTTGCCGGCGCTGTCGCGCACGTATTTGCCATCCCCCGGATTGGCCGTGTGCTTGTTGATGCCCGCGACCGCCAGACCGCGAGAGTTTGTCAGCACGGTATGGAAGTCGGTGGAACGGACCTGAATCGGGCGATGGGTCTTGAGTGCATCGAGCGTCGACTTGTCGGGATCGCCGTCGAGCCCGGTCATGCCCATGCGGTCCCAACTGCCCACTTCAAGCCAGACATCCGGGCCCTTGCCCTTGTCGGCATCCAGACACGCCTGAATGGTTTCCTGGAAAACCTTGCGGGTCATCGTCTGGTATTTCAGGTCGCACAACGTCATGGCGCGACCGCCGTCCCCCGGATGCATGTGCGCATCGACGAAGCCCGGCATTAACATGCGCCCCGCCAGATCGATCAACTGTGTCTGCGTGCCGATGTACGAGGCAACGCCTTCATCGCTGCCGACATAGACGATCTTCCCGCCCGTAACGGCGATCGCCTGCTGCACGGAGTTCTTGCCATCGACGGTGTAGACATAGCCGTTGCGCATCACCATGTCAGCGGGTGTCGAACCCTGTGTCTGACACCCCACCAGCGCCATGCAGGAAAATGCCGTTGTCGACGCAACGGCGATAAACAGCCTGGAAAATTTCAACTGCCTCACCTCTATTTTTATAGTTTTGGAAGTGGCCCGAACAGACGGCCGCAAGCCTCTGATATGCAGGGCATACCCTATAGGGCGCGGGCGTCGGATGGACCTCTACAAATGAGGAGGGGTGAGGCAATTAAATGACAGGGATCCGTTCTGGTGTAGAGGCGGAACCTGTGGGAGCGGGCTTGCTCGCGAAGACGGCGGCGCAGTCAACATTGATCGAAGAGGCTTGTTTAAAAGACCTCAAAGTTACGTCCTGAAAGCTACAAAACCTTGCGCCGTTGCCTACGGCTGCACCAGAATCCGCCGGCTTGTGCGCTTTGGGGTCACTCGGTAACTTGATTCGTGTCACTGCTCATCAGTGATCGGGTTTAGCAGCCCGTCGTGACGAAGCGCATTTGCATCCAGACAGTCAGGTCATTTCATGCCTGCACTTTATGGTAGCTGTGCGCAGGGCGCCCTCGGGCGCGCCGGATTCGTCTCCGCCGGTCTGCTAACCTGCACACAGCTGCCACCTTCGTTTAGCAGCGATTCGGTGATGGCTCCAAATTGTTGGAGACGTAAATATGTTCAAGGTAACGCCAAACCCGCCAGACGCCGATCCGATATCCCCATACGAACCCGATTCAAAAAAACTCAACGAGGCCGCCGAGCGGGCTCTGAACTTCCACTTCCCGTCGAATGCCGACATCAAAGCCACCGAGCGTAAACCCAGCAAGATGTTTGCCGTGGACCCAGAAGCCACAGCCGAAACCCTGGCGGTTTTTTTGGTTGAGACGCTGGCTTCGGTCGATGTGATGGTCCATCAGTTGGTGGATCATCTGGAGGGTGAATCGCGCTACGCCCTGCTGGGCATTTCAAACAGCATCATGGTGGCGGAGATCACCGCGAACCGGGTGCTGGATAAAATCGATACGCCTTAGAAACGTGAGCTCCACTCCCCTTGTAGGATCGCCGCACCGCTCGCTCCTATAAGGGACGCGTTGTTGGATTAGGTCTTTTCTGCCATTTGGCACTATAGTTTATGCCAGATGACAAAGCGGCGGAGGCTGCCATGAGCGCCAAGAAAAAAGATGTCGTAGTCGACGAGGCAGGCAAAGATGCCAGCCCAAAAAGAAAGGTTAAACCACGCGAATCCGATGTTGCCGTAACCGTCTTGAGTAATGGCGAGCGTGCGGTGAAGGTGAAAATGCCGGGGTCGAGTCGCGTGCCCCCAATGGTTGCGGTCTTGCTTTCTGGAAGAAATAGCGATGATCGTATGGAGATTTACAGGGCCGTTAAAAACGGTTTCCCGCTGCAGTCGGTGCTCGATATGATCGAAAACAGCGAGGTGTATAAGCAACGCGGCGTGCTGTCGAAAATCGTTGGTGCATCTGATCGCACGCTAGCGCGGCGGTTGAAAACGCCCAATGAAGCGTTGACCGCGGAGCAAAGCACGCGAGCGCTCAACTATGCGGAGGTCTTGGAAAAGGCAACGGAGGTGCTGGGTTCGCGTGAGCTTGCCGAGCAGTGGATGGTCAAACCTGCACGGGGCCTGGATGGTGAAATCCCCATCGACCTGATTTCAAATTCGGTCGGGTATGAGTTGGTGACTGACTTTCTGACGCGCATTGAGTATGGGGTCTATTGATGGCTAAAGACCCTTTGAGCAGTGAGATTCACTTCTGGCGCCTTGATCCTGCTGAGTATGCCCCCTCCTGGAATTCGGGTATTGGCGCTGAAAAAGTGGGTGGGCGCTGGACCCCTAAAGGTATGGCCACGGTTTATGCAGCCCTGGATGCCTCTACGGCCATCCTTGAAGTTGCGGTGCATAAGGATTTCGACGCGCTGGATTGCAAGCCCCATCGTCTTACCCAGGCCCGAGTCCTGAACCCGTCCAGGATTTATGTGGTGCAGCCCGAAAGCATCGCAAACTCTAATTGGCTGGTACCAGGTACCCCAAGTCGCAGCCAGCAACAGTTCGGTGCGGACCTGTTAAGTGTGTACCCCTTTGTGTTGGTCCCTTCCAGTGTCTCGCCGCATAGCTGGAATTTGTTGATGAACCCGCAATTGGCTAATGGGTTGTACGAGTTGGTGTTGCAAGAGCCTTTTGCCCTTGATGGGCGGCTTAATAAGCCTTCGTCTTAAAGGTGCCTTCGCGGGCAAGTCGGATCGCCGCCCCGCTCGCTCCTACAGAGAGCGCGTTGTAGGCGGATTTAATCGCGGCGCGGCGCATCGGCGAGCGAGGTCGCTGAACGCAGCACCGAACCCAGTTCCACCTTGCTCTTCACGCCCAGTTGCAGGTAGCAGTTGCGCAGATAAGTGCGCACTGTCGCAGGACTCAATTCAAGGATTTTGGCAATTTCCTTGTAGGAATGACCGGCGGCGAACAGCATCGCTGCCGTTCGCTCGCGTGGCGCAAGCATCGCCCCGCGCGACTGGGCTTCGAGCGACAGGATGACGTGTTCGGCGTTAGGGCTCAGTGTCAGGGCGCAGCGGCCCAGGCGGATGGCGCAGGGTGCCTTTTGCAGTTGCGCGATCACCTGCGCGGGAAGCATTGAACCGTTCCAGCCGGGTAACTCACGTTCGATGGCTGCACACAGCGTTGCCCCCACGTACAGCAAGCTGCCGTCCATGCGCGCGACGCCAAAGTCAGACGCCCCGTTGCCTGTGTCGAAGCGAATCATGTCCTGCACCTGGAATCGCCATAGCTGCAACAGGTGGTCGCAGAAGGCCGAAAACAGATCGGCCTCGCTGTCGTTGAAAACCGAGGCATCAATGCCTCGGTAGAGACAGACGAAGAACATCATGCCGCTTTCGGGTAACTCGAAGGTGATGCACATCAGGTGGTAGAGGCCGTGGCGCCGGGCGAACGCGTTCACTTCTTCATTGGGGTCGGTGAAACCGCTGTCGCGCACGACCTCACCGGGTCGACTCATGGTGTCATGGGAGAATTTGTCGTTGCGCGCACACGTGTGCCACTCGGCGGCAAACGACTCGGGCAGATTGATTCGCCCGTGCATCCAGTTTCTGGGCGAAACATCGACGCCTGACCCAGACATCTCGCCCCACCAGGCCGAAGCGAAGGGCACCAGTTGGCTAAATGCCTGCAAGCCGTCGGTGATAAACCGGGATGCACCGCGATCCCGGGCAAGACGCCCCAAGTGCAATACGCAAAGATTGAATGCCTGCAATGTTGCCATCGACGCCTTGGCGCCGACTTCATCACCCTCCTCCATCGTTCTGATCCTGTTTGCTACATGGCGTATTATTTTTTTGACCATGCCATAGGCGCAGCGATTGCGTCCAGCCCCAGGCGCGCACGCTCGCTCGCCACGGGGCTGGCGGTGTTTTCAAACTTTGATTTCACTGGCCGGCATCACATCGATCCGCGCCACGGAGCCGGTCAGGTGCGCCAGATCCTTGTTGTGTTCGGCGATGATGTCTTCGGCGCTCATCATGCCGTTGTCGATGGTGGAATGGGCGTCGGCCACCAGCACAACGTCGTAGCCCAATTGATGCGCCTGACGGACGGTGGCGTTGACGCAGTAGTCGGTTTGCAGGCCGCAGATGATCAGGCGGTCGGCGTCCAGCTCTTGCAGCTGTTCATGCAAGTGGGTCTGGTAAAACGAATCCGGGGTGGTTTTGCGCAGCCGCAGGTCTTGAGGTGAAGTTTTCAGACCATCGGCCAGTTGCCAGCCTTCGCCGCCGTATTGCAACAGGTCGCCCTCTTCTTCGTGCTGGATCAGGATGACCGGGATGTCGGTGTCCCGGGCTTTGGTGCTGAGATCGTTGATGGTTTCGATGACGCCTTTGATGTCGAAGCATTCATACTCGCCGGTGCACAGCGCGCGTTGGACATCAATGATCAGGAGTGCGGTGCTCATGGCTTCCTTCCTTAGATAGGTCGGTACAACGATGGAATTCAACTCCCTTTTCGAGCATGTAGCAGCTGTCGAGGCAGCATTCGAGGATCGGAGATCAGGGCCACCCGGGGAGTTCGGGTGGCCCCGATCGCCTGTTTCAGTAACCGAGTGACAACCCGGTATTACGCCGTGGATCGTTCGCTCCATAGAAGCGGTTCTTGCCCACTGGCTTGCCTTCCAGCGAAGGCGCACCTACCAGAATAGCTGCGATATGGTTAGGGTCCTGCGGCCCGGCAAATTTGTGCCCCCAGCTTTCGAGCATCTTCTTCGTGTCCGGGCTGGTGGCGAAGTTTTCCAGGTTGGTTTCTTCCGGCAACCACTGTTGGTGGAAACGCGGCGCATCTACTGCTTCCTGGATGTTCATGCCGTAGTCGATCACGTTGAGGATGGTCAGCAGGGTCGCGGTGATGATGCGGCTGCCACCGGGAGTGCCAACGACCATGACGACTTTGCCGTCCTTGGTGACGATGGTCGGGCTCATGGACGACAGCGGCGCTTTGCCGGGGGCGATGGCGTTGGCTTCGCCCTGCACCAGGCCGTACATGTTCGGCACGCCGATTTTCGAGGTGAAGTCGTCCATTTCATCGTTGAGGATGACCCCGGTTTTGCTCGCCATGACGCCAGCGCCGAACCAGTCGTTGAGGGTGTAGGTCACCGACACCGCGTTGCCCCATTTGTCGACGATCGAGTAATGGGTGGTGTTGCTGCCTTCATGGGGCGCTACGCCGGGTTTGATCTCGCGGGATACGCCAGCCTTCTGCGGGTCGATGACTTCGCGGATTTTGGTCGCGTAGTTTTTATCCAGCAAATGGGCGATCGGATTTTTCACGAAGTCCGGGTCGCCGAGGTAGCTGTTGCGGTCCACATACGCGTGGCGCATCGCTTCGATCTGGTAGTGCATCGCCTGAGCCGAGCGGAAGCCCAGCTCTTTCATCGGGTAGCCGTCGAGGATGTTCATGATCTCGCAGATCACCACGCCACCGGAGCTTGGTGGTGGTGCCGAGACCACGTGATAGCCGCGGTAATCGCATTCGATCGGCGCCAGTTCACGGGTCTGGTATTTGTCGAGGTCGGCCTGGGTGATGATGCCCTTGTTGGCCTGACTGGAGGTGACGATGGCGTCGGCCACCCAGCCTTTATAGAAACCGTCAGCACCCTTCTCGGAAATTTCCCGCAGAGTTTTGCTCAAGTCTTTTTGTACGAGTTTCTGGCCCACCTGCATCGGCTCGCCATTGCTCAGGAAGATCGAGCCCGAGTCGCGCATGTCTTTCTTGAAGACGTCGGTGGCGTACTCCAGCAAGTCGACATCGCCCTGCTCCAGCACAAAACCGTCTTCGGCAAGCTTGATCGCCGGGGCGATCACTTCCTTGCGGGGTTTGGTACCGTATTTCTTCAGGGCCAGTTCCATGCCCGAAACGGTGCCCGGCACGCCAACGGCAAGGTGGCCGCGGGTGCTCAGGTCCGGGATGACGTTGCCCGCTTTGTCGAGGTACATGTCGGGGGTCGCGGCCAGCGGGGCTTTTTCACGGAAGTCGAGGAAGGTCTTGCGCCCGTCCGCCAATTGAATCGTCATGAAACCGCCACCGCCCAGGTTCCCCGCCGCGGGGTACACCACCGCCAGCGCATAACCCACCGCAACGGCGGCATCGACGGCGTTACCGCCATTCTTGAGCACATCGACGCCGACGTGGCTGGCCAGATGCTGGGCGGTGACAACCATGCCGTTTTCGGCTGCGACCGGGGCGACGGAGGCCGCGTGGGCCGTCAGGCAACTCAGCGCCAATGCGGTTGCCACGAGCGATCGGGTAAAAGGTTCGAACTTCATGAGTCGGCCTCTTTTTGTTTTTAGGTTCTGTTCAAGAACAGGGGGAACGGTTCAAGAGCAGTAGGCAAGTATGGCTGGGATTGCGTATTGCGCCTCCCCGACGAGGCAGTATGCTGGGCCCCTGTTCAACACTTTTACGGAGTCCGCGGGCATGTCCTACACCTTCACCACCCTGGCGTCTCCGGTCGGCGAATTGAAATTGGTGGCGAAAGGCGCACGACTGGCGGCCATCCTCTGGGAAAACGACAAACCGGGCCGGGTAAGGCTGGGGCCGATGACGGAAGCAGCGGACAACCCGATCCTGCTGCGCACCGTACAGCAGCTGCAGGAATACTTCGCCGGCACGCGTAACCGTTTCGAACTGGAACTGGATTTTGCCGGGACGGAATTTCAGCAGAAGGTGTGGCAGGCGCTACTGACCATTCCGTTTGGCGAGACGCGCAGCTACAGCGAGATTGCCCGGCAGATCGGCAATCCCAGTGCGGTTCGTGCGGTGGGGGCGGCTAATGGCAAGAATCCGATTTCGATAGTCGCGCCGTGTCATCGGGTGATCGGTGCGTCGGGGAAACTGACGGGGTTTGCCGGTGGGCTTGAGGCTAAGGAACGGCTACTGACACTGGAAGGGTACGAGTGCCACGGGGCTGGCAGGATAAATGATTTGTTTATCTGACGGCCCCTACAAAAAGACAGGGAACCTAAATCGCCGCCCGCAGCTCAAACCGCTCCGAAGACATCCTTCATCGCCGCATACTGCAGCAGCATGATGGTCTTGGCATCGCAGATCTCCCCGCGATAAAACGCCGCCAGCGCCTCGTCGAACTTCCACTCCAGCACTTCCAGTTCTTCGGTTTCTTCCTCCAGCCCGCCGCCATCACTGACTTTCGAAGACGCGTCGTACTCGGCGATGAAGAAATGCAGCTTTTCAGTCACCGAACCGGGGCTCATGTAGGCTTCGAAAACCTTCTGCACATGGTGGACGCGATAGCCGGTTTCCTCTTCGGCTTCAGCGCGAATGCGCTCTTCAGGCGCAGCGCCCTCCAGCAGCCCCGCCGCTACTTCAATCAGCAACCCGTCATGGCCGTTGACGAACACCGGTAACCGGAACTGGCGGGTCAGCACGACGGTTCTCTTCTCGCGGTTGAACAGCAGGATCGCAGCACCATTGCCGCGGTCATAGACCTCACGAGTCTGACGCTGCCAGTCGCCGTTGTTGCGCAAGTAATCGAAGGTGATTTTCTTCAGCAGATACCAGTCGTGGGACAGCACCTGGGACTCGATGATGTTGACCCGCTCGGCTGTGTTCGACATGACAATCCATCCTTATGTTCGTCAGAAAGCGTCCATGGTAGGCGAAAACAGAAAAGCCCGGCGACTGCCGCAATGCTGTTCATTTAGGTGAACAGCATTGCGGCGCTTTCCCCTCAGGAAAGTTGCGCCTTGTATTCTTTCTGATACTGCCCGGCGAGGGTTTCTTTCTGTTGGTCGTCGAGCAACTTGCCGGCCATCTGGAAGAACTTCTGCTCCTCCTCTTTCAAGTGGTGATGGACCTTCTCCGAGAGCTTTTTCGCCGTTGCCAACCAGGACGGACTGGACATTTCGGTCGCATCCAGCGCTTCCATCATCTCGTCCATTTCGTGGTGTTCGGAGATGGCATGGCGGCTAAGGTCCACGCCGTTGTCGAACTCCATCAACGGCATGTAAAAATGGCGTTCTTCAGCAGTTGCGTGGGCCTGAAGCTCGGATTTGAGCCGCTTGTAAGCCTCGACCCGTTCCGGGGTGTCGCCACGGGTTTGAATCAGTGCATCGGCATAGCTTCGCTGACGGTCGTGGCTTTCGCGCAAGGCTTCAAAAATGTTCACGGGCTGTCCTCACTGGGTGTGTTCAGCAATGATGCTGTTCAGGCTAGACATTCCCGGAGCCCCGGGGGTTCCTTGGGGCGGCGAGGGCTAGAACAATCGCCGCAACCGGGATAGGCTCCGTGTTCACTGCCATAAGGATGTGTAGCCTATGACCCTGCGAATCGAATTGTCGAAAAATGCCACTCAGGAGGAGCGCGAGGCGATCCTCACACCGCTGCGCGCCTACAACGCCGCAAAGGCCGGGGCCACGGTGTCGGAGCAAATTGCTTTGCTGGTACGCAATGACAGCGACGAGATTCTCGGCGGGCTTTATGGCCGAGTGTTTTACCAGTGGTTTTTCATTGAGTTGTTGTCGGTGCCTGAGCTGGCCCGGGGACAAGGGATGGGCTCGAAGCTGATGCAGATGGCCGAAGACCTGGCGCGGGAAAAGGAATGCATCGGGATCTGGCTGGACACCTTCGACTTCCAGGCGCCAGAGTTTTACAAGAAGCACGGCTACAGCGAGTTGGGGCATATTGCCGACTACCCGCCGGGCCACAAGCGCTTCTTTTTCCAGAAGCGTTTGGGCTGATTAAAACGCAAAACCCTGTGGGAGCGAGCTTGCTCGCGATAGCGGCGGGTCAGTCGAAATCAATGTCGAATGACAAACCGCCATCGCGAGCAAGCTCGCTCCCACAGGAACTGCATCTGCCCAACAACCGGTGCACTAGGTGCCTGCTTACAAACAGGTCGCCAACGCCGCCAAACGGCGCTTGGCGACAAAATCGTCATGCTGCGCGTAGTAGCTCAACGCTGTGCCCGAGGCATCGGTGGTCACGTCCACGAAGGACTCGGCCGAACGGGTGTAGACCGTCGAGCCACTTTTCTTGCCCGGCTGCAAATACGCGCCCGCATCGACGCCGAATACCGCCTCGTCCTGCCAGGCAAATTGCACGCACTGGGCGACGACTTTTTCCGGTTTGTCCGAGGTCAGGGTTTTGTACGGGGTTTTGGTGCGGGCGTCATTCATCGCCGATCCGGCGCAGCCCGCCAGCAAGGTTGCGGCCAGCGCCACCATCAGAATTCGCATTGCGTTCGCTCATCAGGAAAAAGCGGACTGTATCACCGCGGCGCGGCTTATCGTTCTGCTTTACTTCATTTATACCGCGACACCGCGCAACGATTCGCGCACCCTGTCGCGCCATTAACGCCGCATCGCCCATTTTTCCGGGCGCATTTTTCTGGAAAGGTCATGACACCCAACGCCGAATACTACAAACCGACCGCTGAATACGCCGACAAACTGATCAGCCAGATCGGTCAGACGCCTTCCTGGATCGCCAAGCGAATTGGCGTCACCGACAAGCGGATTCGCTACATTCTTGATGGCGAAAGAACCGTCAAAGGCGAAACCACGCCCATCCAGATGACCTACCCCGAGCAGTTTGCCCTCGAGTGTCTGGCCGCGGCCGCCAAGGCAAGCAAAAAGCAGTCTTCTAAGGAGTGACCATGGCGGCAACCGGACAGCAACACGAGCAGGCGCTGAAAAAGTTTCTCGATGAGCGTCCTGCGCTGCGCGTCGAACTGGATAACCTGAATCCACTGTTGGCCCAGGCCAAGGGCGTGACGGCCGCGCAGTACCGCGACGAGCGCTTGCATGAAGCGTTCGAAGCCGAGGCTGAGCGCCTGGGTTTGTTTGCCTGGGAGCTGACGTTGCAACTGACCGCCGCCACGCCTGAGGATTACCAGGCCCAACGCCTGGAGGTGCATAAGGAAGTCGCGGAGATGGCCGGCATGGACTGGCTGGAGTATTGCGAGTTATATGGGTTAACCAAATAATCATCGCTGCTCAAGGAAGTCCTCTTCAATGCTCCCTTCTCCTTCAGGCGCCCGGGCCACGCCGGGCCATCTGCATACTCACAAATGGCGCGGACGCATCGGCCTGTCGATGGTCGCCAGTTTGTCGGTCCTCGCCGGTATGACCGATGCCATCGGCTTCATGGCCAGCGGCGACTTCGTGTCCTTCATGAGCGGCAACACCACCCGCCTGGCCGTGGCGATCAGCGATGGCGACCTCGGGCTGACCCTGCGCCTGGTAATCCTCGTGGCCACATTCGTCGCCGGCAACGCCCTGGGCATTGTCGTCAGCCGTTTCGGAGGTCGTCGGGCGTTGCCGTTGCTGCTGTGCATCGCCACCCTGCTCTGTGGCGCAGCGGCCTGGCCCTACGAAACGCAATTGCCGGCGCTGCTGGCGACGATCATCGCCATGGGCATGCTCAATGCCGCCGTGGAAGAGGTGAATGGACTGCCGGTCGGCCTGACCTACGTCACCGGCGCGCTGTCGCGGTTCGGCCGTGGGCTGGGACGCTGGATGCTTGGCGAGCGGCGCAATGGCTGGCGGGTGCAGTTGGTTCCGTGGACCGGGATGTTTGCCGGCGCGGTGATTGGGGCTTTACTGGAGCATCATCTGGGGCTCAAGGCGCTGTTTGTCAGCGGGCTGCTGGCCGGGGCGCTGGGGTTGCTGTCGTTGAAGATACCGCGGCGTTGGCAGTTGGGTTATATGCCGCGCTGAATTTTGTATCGACTGTTTGGGCCTCATCGCGGGCAAGCCCGCTCCCACAAAGATTTGTGTGATGCCGAAGATTGCAGCTTCACTACATAACCTGTGGGAGCGGGCTTGCCCGCGATGGCGGTCTACGAGTAAACGCCCTTCGCCGCCCCGCCCATAAAGCTTTATCATGGCCGCAGTTTTGCTGATCGAGCCCGTCATGAAATTCGCCATCGCGCTGTTTTCCGCCGCCCATGCGCCCTCCTCGCGCCGCGCCTTACTGTTCGCCCAGGCCGCGCTGGCCGGCGGGCATGAGATTGTCCGGCTGTTTTTCTATCAGGATGGCGTCTACAACGCGTCCGGCAGCGTGGTCACGCCTCAGGATGAGCAAGACTTGCCCAAGCAATGGCGCAACTTTGTCACTGAGCATCAACTCGATGGCGTGGTCTGCATCGCCGCCGCCCTGCGACGTGGGGTGTTGAACGAGGAAGAAGCCCAGCGCTATCAGCGTGAGGCGGTAGCGGTCGGCGCGCCGTGGGAATTGTCCGGCCTCGGCCAGTTGCATGACGCGGTGCAGGACGCTGACCGCTTGATCTGTTTCGGAGGCGCGTGAGATGGCTAAATCCTTGCTGATTATCAGCCGTCAGGCGCCGTGGTCCGGGCCGAATGCGCGGGAAGCGCTGGACATCGTGCTGGCCGGCGGTGCCTTCGATCTGCCGATCGGCCTGCTGTTTCTCGATGACGGCGTGTTCCAGCTCGCCGCAAAACAGGACGCCAAAGCCCTGCAACAGAAAGACCTGAGCGCCAACCTGCAAGCGCTGCCGATGTTTGGTGTTGAAGACCTGTTCGTGTGCGGTGAAAGCGCCGCGGCCCGTGGCCTGGACCCAAAAGGCCTGTCGCTTGAAGAAGCCCGGGTGTTGGCCGCCCAGGAAATCACCGCCCTTATTGACCGTTACGACCAGGTGATCACCCTCTGATGTCGACTTTGCATGTGTTGTCTCATTCCCCTTTCGGCGACGATCGCCTGGGCAGTTGCCTGCGCGTGATCGGCGCCAACGATGCGCTGCTGCTGAGTGGCGATGCGGCTTATGCCTTGCAGCCAGGCACCGCTCCATTCAGCACGCTGCATGCTCGCAACCTGAAACTGTTCGTACTGGCCGAAGATGCACAGGCCCGGGCTCTGCAAGTCCCGGACTGGGCCAAGGCCATCGATTACCCGGCCTTCGTCGAACTGTCGATTCACTACGACAAGGTCAACAGTTGGCTATGAAATCCCTGACGGTCGGCGCCCGTGCCATTGAACTGGACAAGGACGGTTTCCTGGTCGAACTGAGTGACTGGTCTGCCGAGGTGGCTGTCGCCCTCGCCGCGGCCGAAGACATCGAGTTGAGCCCGGAACATTGGGAGATCCTCGAACTGCTGCGCCGTTTCTACGACGAATTCCAGCTGTCCCCGGCGACCCGCCCGCTGATCAAGTACACCGCATTGAAACTGGGCCCCGCCAAGGGCAACAGCCTGCACCTGAACCGACTGTTCAAAGGCACCCCTGCCAAACTCGCCGCGAAACTGGCGGGCCTGCCCAAACCGACGAATTGCTTATGACCGACTATCCAGCATTGACCCTCGAAACGCCCGCCGAGCACCCGTTCGCCCAGTTCGTGCGGATTCTTGGCAAAGGTAAACGCGGTGCCCGCAACCTGACCCGCGAAGAAGCCCGCGAGGCCATGGGCCTGTTGCTCGACGACAAGGTCGAGGACACCCAGCTGGGCGCGTTCCTGATGCTGTTGCGGCACAAGGAAGAAAGCGCCGAGGAAATGGCCGGCTTCACCGAAGCCTTGCGTGAACGCCTGAATCCACCGGCGCTGGCGGTCGATCTGGACTGGCCGACGTATGCCGGCAAGAAGCGTCACCTGCCGTGGTATCTGCTGGCGGCCAAGTGCCTGGCGCAGAACGGCGTGCGCATCTTCATGCATGGCGGCGGCGCGCACACGGCCGGTCGGCTGTACAGCGAACAACTGCTCGAGACACTGAACATTCCACTGTGCCGCACCTGGCAGCAAACCGGCGCTGCGCTCGATCAGGGCGGCCTGGCGTTCATGCCATTGGTGGACTGGGCCCCGCAACTTCAGCGGATGATCGACCTGCGCAATACCTTGGGCCTGCGCTCGCCGATCCATTCCCTGGCACGAATTCTCAACCCGTTGGGCGCTCGCTGCGGTCTGCAAAGCATTTTCCACCCTGGCTATCAGGCCGTGCATCGCGATGCCAGCGGTTTGCTGGGCGATACCGCCATCGTCATCAAGGGCGACGGCGGTGAAATCGAGATCAACCCGGACGCCGACAGTCACCTGTATGGCACCACCGGCGGCGAAAGCTGGGATGAAGAATGGCCGCAGCTGTCGACCCAGCGCCACGTCAAACCCGCTTCGCTCGATCCTGAGCATTTGAAAGCGGTGTGGCGTGGCGACGTGGTCGACAGCTACCCGCAAATGGCGTTGATCTCGACGATGGCCCTGGCGTTGCGCGGCCTCGGTCAGACCCGCGAGCAAGCGTTCGAAACCGCCCAGCAGTATTGGGATGCAAGGAACCGATCGATTTAACCGATCATAACTGCCTAACCTTTGCGCTTTTTGTTCGAACCTATGCGCATAGACTCCTCTCCAACGCTTATCGGTTGAGGAGTCAGGAAAATGGGTTTGTTAGTCGAAGGCCGCTGGCAAGATCAGTGGTACGAAAGCAGCAAGGATGGCGCGTTTCAGCGCGAACAGGCGCAGCGTCGTAACTGGCTGACGGCCGATGGCAAGCCGGGTCCGACCGGGGATGGCGGCTTTGCGGCCGAGGCTGGTCGCTATCATCTCTATGTGTCCCTCGCCTGCCCGTGGGCTCATCGCACCCTGATCCTGCGTAAGCTCAAAGGCCTGGAAAGCCTGATCGATGTGTCGGTGGTCAGTTGGTTGATGCTGGAAAACGGCTGGACCTTTGACAAGCACCTCGGCTCGACCGGCGACAAGCTTGATCACTTCAATTTCATGCACCAGCGCTACACCGCCGACACCGCCAACTACACCGGCCGCGTCACTGTGCCGGTGCTCTGGGACAAGCAGACGAATCGCATCGTCAACAATGAGTCGGCGGAGATCATCCGCATGTTCAACAGCGCTTTTGATGAGTTGACCGGCAATGACCTGGATTTCTACCCGGCGCCATTGCGGACCGAGATCGATGCGCTGAACGAGCGGATTTATCCAGCAGTGAATAACGGCGTCTATCGCGCCGGGTTTGCTACGTCGCAGCAGGCTTATGAAGAAGCGTTCGATGAGTTGTTTGGTGAGCTGGATCGGCTGGAGCAATTGCTGGGCGCGAATCGGTACCTGACGGGTGAATACCTGACGGAGGCGGATATTCGGCTGTTCACGACAATGATTCGTTTCGATGCGGTGTACTTCGGACACTTCAAGTGCAACCTGCGACGGATTGCCGATTATCCGAATCTGTCGAACTGGCTACGGGAGATTTATCAGTGGCCGGGGATTGCCGAGACGGTGAGTTTTGAGCACATCAAGAATCACTACTACGGCAGCCACAAGACCATCAATCCGACCGGGATCGTGCCTAAAGGGCCAGCGCAGGATTTCACTGCGGCTCATGATCGGGCGCGGTTGAAGGGGAAAGGGGTTTGGTGCAAGGGTTAACAAAGGATCGTTCCCACGCTCCGCGTGGGAACGATCAAACTCAGTCTCTAGACCTGCGCCTGAGCCCCTTCAAACCACGCCAATTTCTCGCGCAATTGCACCACTTCCCCGACGATCACCAGCGTCGGCGCATGCACTTCATGCTCCGCCACCAGCCGGGGAAGGTCAGCCAGGGTGCCGGTAAACACCCGCTGATTGACCGTGGTGCCCTGCTGGATCAACGCCGCCGGGGTATCGGCCGCGCGACCGTGTTTGATCAACTGCTCACAGATGATCGGCAAACCCACCAACCCCATGTAAAACACCAGGGTTTGCGCCGGTGCGACCAGGTCGGCCCATGGCAAATCGGTGGAACCGTCCTTGAGGTGCCCGGTGACAAACCGCACCGACTGCGCGTAATCGCGGTGAGTCAGCGGAATCCCGGCATACGCTGCGCAACCGCTGGCTGCAGTAATGCCCGGAACAACCTGGAACGGGATGCCATGGGCTGCCAGTTCTTCGATCTCTTCACCGCCACGCCCGAAGATAAACGGATCGCCGCCCTTCAACCGCACCACGCGCTTGCCGGCTTTGGCCAGATCCACCAGATGCTGGTTGATCTGTTCCTGAGGCACGGCGTGATCGGCGCGGCGCTTGCCAACGTAGACCCGCTCGGCATCGCGACGGCACAAATCCAGAATCGCCGGCGCCACCAGACGGTCATACAGCACCACATCGGCTTGCTGCATCAGGCGCAAGGCGCGGAAGGTCAACAGATCCGGATCACCCGGCCCGGCGCCCACCAGATAAACCTCGCCGGTAGCGACAGGCGCTTCGCCATTGATTTTCGCCAACATCAAGCGCTCGGCCTCGGCGCCCTGCCCGGCCAGTTGCCGGTCGGCAATCGGGCCCTGGAATACATCCTCCCAGAACGCCCGGCGCTGCTGCACGTCCGGAAACAGGCCTTTGACCTGAGTGCGGAAACGCGCCGCCAGACCGGCCAATTGACCGTAGGTGGAAGGAATCCAGGTTTCCAGCTTGGCGCGAATCAACCGCGCCAGCACCGGCGCATCGCCGCCGCTGGACACCGCGATGATCAGCGGAGAACGGTCGACGATCGCCGGGAAGATCACGCTGCACAGGGCCGGCGCATCCACCACGTTGACTGGCACGCAACGCCGATGAGCATCGGCGGAGACTTGCGCGTTCAGCGGTTCGTCGTCGGTGGCGGCGATGATCAGCCCGCAACCGTCCAGGTCCGTTTCGGCGTAGCCACGCAACAGGCACTCACCACCGCTGCCGACCACTAGCTCGCTCAGTTGCGGTTCGATTTCCGGTGCGACCACCCGCAGCAGCGCACCGGCTTCGGCCAGCAGGCGGGATTTGCGCAAGGCAATTTCCCCTCCGCCGACGACCAATACACGACTGCCGCGAAGGTTATGAAACAGCGGCAGATAGTCCATTTAGCCGATGACCTCAAGGCCACCCATGTACGGCTTGAGCACCTCAGGCACACGGATCGAACCGTCGGCCTGCTGGTAGTTCTCGAGCACCGCCACCAGGGTACGACCGACCGCCAGGCCGGAACCGTTCAGGGTGTGAACCAGCTCAGGCTTGCCGGTTTCCGGGTTGCGGAAACGCGCTTGCATGCGCCGGGCCTGGAAGTCGCCGCAGTTGGAGCACGACGAAATTTCGCGGTATTTGTCCTGGCTCGGAATCCACACTTCCAGGTCGTAGGTCTTGACCGCGCTGAAACCCATGTCGCCGGTGCATAGCGCCAGGGTGCGGTATGGCAGTTCCAGCAGTTGCAGGACTTTTTCAGCGTTAGCGGTCAGGCCTTCCAGCGCTTCCATCGAAGTCGACGGCTCAACGATCTGGACCATCTCGACTTTGTCGAACTGGTGCTGACGGATCATCCCGCGAGTGTCGCGACCCGAAGCACCGGCCTCGCTGCGGAAGCATGGCGTGTGTGCCACGAATTTGATCGGCAGCAGTTTCGAATCGACGATCTCGCCAGCGACGATGTTGGTCAGCGACACTTCAGCGGTCGGGATCAGGTACAGATCGGCTTCGCCTTCGCGGCTGATCTTGAACAGGTCTTCTTCGAACTTCGGCAGCTGACCGGTGCCCTGCAACGCAGGCGCCTGCACCAGGTACGGGGTGTAAGCCTCCTCGTAACCGTGTTCGTTGATGTGCAGGTTGATCATGAATTGTGCCAGTGCACGGTGCAGACGAGCGATCGGGCCGCGCAGCAGGGCGAAACGGGCGCCGGACAGCTTGGCGGCGGTTTCGAAGTCCAGCCAGCCGAACTTCTCGCCCAGGGCCACGTGGTCCTGAACCGGGAAATCGAAGGCTTTAGGCGTGCCCCAGCGGCGCACTTCAACGTTGCCTTCTTCGTCATCGCCGACCGGCACCGATTCGTGCGGCAGGTTCGGGATGCCCAGCAGGATCGAATCCAGCTCGGTCTGAATCGCGTCCAGCTCGACTTTACCGGCGCTCAACTCACCCGCCATGCGCTCGACGTCGGCCATTAACGGCGCGATGTCTTCGCCGCGTTGCTTGGCCTGACCGATGGACTTGGAGCGCGCGTTACGTTCAGCCTGCAATGCTTCGGTGCGGGTCTGGACGGTCTTGCGCTGTTCTTCCAGCGCTTCGATGTGCGCAACATCCAGGGCAAAGCCACGGGATGCCAGGCGGTCCGCTACGTCCTGAAGGTTGCTACGTAACAGTTTGGAATCGAGCATGTCGGTTTCTCGTTATCAAAGTTTGGTCAAGGACAGGCCAGCCCAGGTGGCGAGCAGCCCGCCGAATACGCTGATGGCCGCATAGCCCAGGGCCAGCGGCACTTGCCCGGTTTCCAGCAGGCGCACCGTATCCAGTGAAAAGGATGAAAAAGTCGTCAGCCCCCCGAGGAAGCCGATCATCAACCCGGCGCGCACCTCTATCGGTACTTCCGGGCGCATCAAAAACAGACCGTACAAAACGCCGATCAGCAAACAGCCCACGATATTAACGGCCAGCGTCGCGGTATAGAAGTGCCGCGGCCAATTCGCGTTGATCCAGTTCCCGGTGGCGAAGCGCAATAGCGTACCGGCGACACCGCCGACAGAAACGGCAACGATCAATGGAATCACTATTTTCTCCGCTGCCGTGGGCTTAGACGATCAAGTTGCGCGAGGTGATTAAGCTTTTCGCCAATCTTCAGCTCCAGGCCGCGGGGCACTGGTTGATAAAACCGTTGCGGTTCGAGCTCGTCCGGGAAGTAGTCTTCGCCGGCGGCGTAGGCATCCGGCTCATCGTGGGCGTAACGGTATTCGTCGCCATAGCCCAATTGCTTCATCAATTTGGTCGGCGCGTTGCGCAGGTGCAGCGGCACTTCGAGCGAACCGTGTTCGGTGGCGCTGCGCATCGCGGCTTTGAAGCCCATGTACACCGCATTGCTTTTCGGCGCGCAGGCCAGATAGGTAATGGCCTGGGCCACCGCCAACTCACCTTCGGGACTGCCAAGGCGTTCCTGCACTTCCCACGCCGCCAGGCACAGGCTCAGGGCGCGGGGGTCGGCATTACCGATGTCTTCGCTGGCCATGCGCACCACGCGCCGGGCCAGGTACAACGGATCGCAACCGCCATCGATCATCCGCGCGAACCAATACAGCGCGCCATCGGGATTGGAGCCGCGCACCGACTTATGCAGCGCGGAGATCTGGTCGTAGAAGGCTTCGCCGCCCTTGTCGAAACGTCGACGGGTATCGCCGAGCAGACTTTGCAGCAGGTCAACGCCGATCTCACTGTTGTCTTCGGCCAGATCCGAGGCGTTTTCCAGCAAATTGAGCAGACGCCGGCCATCGCCATCGGCGGCGGACAACAGCATCTGGAAGCCTTCATCGCTAAGGGTCAGTTGCCGCTTGCCCAACCCACGCTCTTCGGTCAGCGCGCGATGCACCAGCTTGCGCAGGGCCGCTTCGTCGAGGCTTTTGAGCACATAGACGCGCGCCCGGGACAGGAGCGCGTTATTGAGTTCGAACGAGGGGTTTTCGGTGGTCGCACCGATGAAAATCAGCGTGCCGTCTTCAACGTACGGCAGGAACGCATCCTGCTGGGACTTGTTGAAGCGGTGTACTTCGTCGACGAACAGGATGGTGCGTTTACCGTATTGCCCGGCCTGCTGCTTGGCGACTTCCACCGCCTGGCGGATTTCCTTCACGCCGGCCAGCACCGCCGAAACCGTTTCGAAGTGCGCATCGGAGACTTCCGCGAGCAGGCGCGCCAAGGTGGTTTTACCCACCCCCGGCGGTCCCCAGAAAATCATCGAATGCAGAGCACCCTGCTCCAGCGCTTCGCGCAAAGGCTTGCCGCGAGCGAGCAGGTGTTCCTGACCGACGTACTCATCCAGATTGGCCGCGCGCAGGCGTGCGGCCAAGGGTTGAGCGATCGGGGCGCTGCGAAACAGGTCCATCACTACTTATGAAACCTCACTGGGTCCTGATGCCGATCAGTCAAGGATTGAACAGTGCAGTTCCTGTGGGAGCGGGCTTGCCCGCTCCCACAGGTTCTATCTGCTCTTTATTCCTGAATCACGTCGGCACCCTTGGGGATGTCGAACTTGAATTTGGACGCAGGAATCGGCTCGTTGGCCTTCACGCCGGTAAACAGGATATTGGTGCGCTGGCCGACGCTGTCAATCAGTTGCATGTCATTGACCAGACCGTTGCGGAACGACAGACGCAGACTGTCGAACAGGGTGTCTTTGGTTTTCGGCTTCAGGGTGAAGTCGATCACGCCACCGGCTTCCTTGGCGCTGATGTCGAAGCTCTGGCTGATCTTGGACACGTCACCGGACAACAGCAGCGCAGGAGTCTGGGTCAGACGCTGGTCGAGGGTCTTGATGGTGACCTGCTCCAGGTCCGGATCCCACAGGGAAACCTTCTTGCCGTCGGACACCATCAGTTGCTCTTGCGGCGCATCGGTGTGCCAGTAGAACAGGCCCGGACGCTGCAAGGACATTTGCCCGGCGGTTTCCTGCAACTGGGTGCCACTGCCATCGAGGGTCAGCTGGGAGAAACGCGCGGTCAGGGTCTGGGATTTTTCCAGCAGTTGAGTCAGACGCGCCACGTCCTTGTCATCGGCGTGGGCCGAGAGCGTGGTCAAAGCCAGTACCGGCAGCAACAGCATGCGGATAAGACGCATGGGAGTCCTCATAAACATTCGTGGGAGTGCGGGCGACGTCTCAAGACACCGCCCCTTTCAAAACCGGATCAGTCGCGCACCGGGCCAGGGGCCAGGACTTCACGCGAACCGTTGGTGTTCATGGACGTCACGACCCCGGCCATTTCCATGGCTTCGATCATGCGCGCCGCGCGGTTGTAGCCGATTTTCAGCTTGCGCTGAACTGCGGAGATGGATGCGCGGCGGCTTTCCAGTACGAACTGCACCGCTTCGTCGTAGAGCGCATCGGTTTCGGCATCATCGTCGCCACCGCCACCGCCGCCGTTTTCAAAGCCGCTACCGGCCTCTTCGACACCAGCGAGGATGTCATCGTTGTATTCCGGTGCGCCGCGCAGTTTCCAGGCTTCAACCACCCGGTGAACCTCGTCATCGGACACGAACGCGCCGTGAACACGAATCGGCAGACTGGTGCCCGGCGGCATGTACAACATATCACCGTGGCCCAGCAGTTGTTCGGCGCCGCCCTGGTCGATGATGGTCCGCGAATCGATCTTGCTCGATACCTGGAACGCCATACGGGTCGGAATGTTCGCCTTGATCAGACCGGTGATCACGTCCACCGACGGCCGCTGGGTCGCGAGGATCAAGTGGATACCGGCCGCACGGGCCTTTTGGGCGATACGGGCGATCAGCTCTTCAACCTTCTTGCCGACGATCATCATCATGTCGGCGAATTCGTCGACGACCACGACGATGGTCGGCAGTTTTTGCAGCAGTGGTGCCTCGTCGTGGATGCTTTCACGCTTGTACAGCGGATCGCTCAACGGCTCGCCGGCGTCCTGGGCTTCCTTGACCTTGGCGTTGAAGCCCGACAGGTTACGCACGCCCATCTTCGCCATCAGTTTGTAACGCCGCTCCATCTCGGCGACGCTCCAGCGCAAGGCGTTGGCGGCGTCCTTCATGTCGGTGACCACCGGGCACAGCAGGTGCGGAATGCCCTCGTAGATCGACAGCTCAAGCATTTTCGGGTCGATCATGATCAGTTTGGCGTCTTCCGGGCCAGACTTGAACAGAATCGACAGGATCATCGCGTTCACACCCACCGACTTACCGGAACCGGTCGTACCGGCCACCAGCAAGTGCGGCATTTTCGCCAGGTCGGTGATGACCGGCTTGCCGCCGATATCATGACCCAGGGCCAGGGTGACCGGGGACTTGAAGTTATCGTACTCGGGGGTCGACAAGACCTCGGAGAACCGCACGATCTGCCGGTCTTCGTTAGGGATCTCGATACCAACCGTGGTCTTGCCCGGAATCACTTCCACGACACGCACACTGGTCACGGCCAGGGAACGGGCCAGGTCTTTCGCCAGGTTGGAGATGCGACTGACTTTGACGCCGGCTGCCGGCTGGATTTCGTAACGGGTAATGACCGGGCCCGGGTGAATCGAATCCACCGAGACTTCGACGCCGAATTCCTTGAGTTTGATTTCCAGCAAGTGGCCGACGGCCGCCAGGGATTCAGGCGAATAATTGAGTTGTTTCTTTTCCGCGGGGTCGAGAATCGAGATCGGCGGCAAGGTGCCTTCCACGGCGCTGTCGACGAACAACGGCGCCTGCTTCTCTTTTTCCACGCGCTTGCTGGGCGCTGCGGGTTTGGGCGGAGCCGGGGCAATCACCGGCGGCACCTGCTTCTCGCGCTCGGACATGTGCTTGCTCAGGGCCTGCTCGCGCTCGATCAGGCGCTCCTTGACTTTGGCCTGCTCGCGTTTGTCGGTGACAGTCGGGGCGACCACGTCATGCACGCGATCGTCGACCTCACGCAGTTGGGCGACCAGTTGCTTGCGTTCCATACGGGCCGCCCACCAACGATTGGCCGCACCCTGAAACAGTTCGAACAGATCAAGGGTGATCTTGCCGGTGACGTCCATCACCTTGAACCACGACAGGTCGGTGAACACCGTGAGGCCGAACAGGAACAGCGCGATGAACAACAGCGTGCTGCCCTGGATGTTCAGCGCGTTCCTGGCCAGATCGCCGAGGCTTTCACCCAAAGCGCCACCCGCCCCCGCTGGCAGACCGGTCGCCGCGTGGAAATGGATGTGGGCCAGCGCTGCACCCGACAGCACCAGAAATACCAGGCCGATCAGGCGCCAGGAGAACAGCCAGCCGCTCCACTGCCACGGCTCGTGGCGCTGGCGGAAGATCTGATACGCCTTGATCGCCAGCAACAGCGGGAAAATGTAGGCGAAGTAACCCAGGACCATGAACAGGATGTCGGCGCTGTAAGAACCGGCAGGTCCGCCGAAGTTCTGCACATCGTCGATCTTGCTGTTATGGCTCCAGCCCGGATCGTCTTTGCCGTAGGTCAACAAAGCCATCATCAGGAACAGGCACAAGGCGCCGATGGCGATCAATGCACCTTCCTTGAGCCGGTAGTGCAATTGCTGGCGCCAGAGCGGGACGACTGTTTTAGGTGCTGCGGTGGATTTCTTCAAAACGCTTCTTTTCCTGCGCCCATGGCGCGTCCATCTGTTGAATGACTATAAAAACTGCCCAATCCAGGCAGGTAAAAAAGTTAACAGGCGCAACTGGGACTACTTTTAACACTGCGCCCCGGTTTTTCGAAATACGGCACGCACCGCTTTTTTGATACAAACACTGTTACAAGCAGGCATTGTACGGGTTTGTTCGCCCGATGCCATGCTTGAGACCCTTGGGTGCAAGCATAGCCAACAGCACAGTACGCGCAGTCCAATTTGAGCATGCATTCTCTTTTGTGACAAAGGCTTATGAGGTGTTTTTATGAGTGAAGCGAAGCATTCCCGCCTGATTATTCTGGGTTCCGGCCCTGCCGGTTACAGCGCAGCCGTTTATGCCGCTCGCGCCAACCTCAAACCCGTTGTCATCACCGGCATACAGGCAGGTGGCCAGCTGACCACCACCGTCGAAGTCGACAACTGGCCCGGCGACGTCGAAGGCCTGACCGGCCCGGTACTGATGGAACGCATGCAAAAACACGCCGAACGCTTCGACACAGAGATCGTTTACGACCACATCCATACGGCCAAGTTGCAACAGCGCCCGTTCGAGCTCATTGGCGACAGCGGCACCTACACCTGCGATGCGCTGATTATCGCCACCGGCGCTTCGGCGCAATACCTGGGGCTGCCATCGGAAGAAGCCTTTGCCGGCAAAGGGGTTTCGGCTTGTGCCACCTGCGATGGCTTCTTCTACCGCAACCAGGTGGTCGCAGTGGTCGGCGGAGGTAACACCGCCGTCGAAGAAGCGCTGTACCTGTCGAACATCGCCAAGGAAGTTCATCTGATTCACCGTCGCGACAAACTGCGCTCGGAGAAGATCCTCCAGGACAAGCTCTTCGAAAAAGCCGCCAACGGCAATATCCGCCTGCACTGGAACCAGAATCTGGACGAAGTACTGGGCGATGCCAGCGGCGTGACCGGTGCCCGCCTGCGGCACAGCCATACGGGCGAAACCAATGATTTGTCGCTGGCTGGCGTATTCATAGCCATCGGCCACAAGCCCAACACCGACCTGTTCCAGGGCCAGCTGAAAATGCGTGACGGCTACCTGCTGGTCAAGGGCGGCAGCGAAGGTGACGCCACCGCCACCGACATCGAAGGCGTATTCGCCGCCGGTGATGTGGCCGATCATATTTACCGCCAGGCGGTGACCTCTGCCGGGGCCGGCTGCATGGCCGCGCTGGATGCCGAGAAGTATCTCGATGACATCCCCACCGTTTGACGGTTAACCTCCTTCAAGGCGGGCTCAACGGCCCGCCACCGCCCTCCCCTTCTGCAAGCCCGGATGCCATGCTGACTTGGTTACAACGCAATACCCTGACCTTCCCGCCACTGGAAAAAGCCATGCGCGACCCCAACGGGCTGCTGGCCGCGGGCGGCGATTTGTCCGCCGATCGTCTGATTCAAGCTTATCGTCACGGTTGCTTTCCGTGGTTCTCGGAGGGCCAGCCGATTCTCTGGTGGTCGCCGGATCCGCGCACGGTTTTGTTTCCCGACGAATTGCATGTCTCCCGCAGCTTGAACAAACTGCTGCGCCAACAGCGCTATCAAGTGACCTTCGATCGGGATTTTGCCGCGGTCATCCGCGCCTGCGCCGCACCGCGCGAGTACGCTGACGGCACCTGGATCACCCAAGCGATGCAGGATGCCTATGTCGAGCTGCACAGGCGCGGTTACGCCCATTCGGTGGAGGTCTGGGACGATGGCATACTGGTCGGCGGGCTCTACGGCCTGGCTATGGGGCAATTGTTTTTCGGCGAGTCGATGTTCAGTCGCGCCGACAACGCCTCCAAATATGGCTTCGCCACCCTGGTGCGACACCTGAAAGACTCAGGTTTTGTGCTGATCGACTGCCAGATGCCTACCGATCATCTGCACAGTCTGGGTGCCCGAGCCATTCCCCGCCGCGAATTTGCCGGCTACCTTGCGCGGCACCTGGATCAACCGGGCCGTGCCACCTGGGTTTGCTGAGCGACTTTCCCCCACGTGGCTTACACTTAATCAAAAGCTTATCCCGAGGGTTGATCATGACCGAGTTGGCGCGTTTGAAGTTTTATGCCACTCAGCCCCACTCTTGCAGTTATCTGCCCGAGGAGCAGGCCACGACGCTGTTCCTCGACCCTAGTCAGCCCATGGATGTGCATGTCTACGCAGACCTGTCGGAAATGGGTTTTCGTCGCAGTGGCGATCATCTCTACCGGCCCCATTGCCAGCATTGCAATGCATGCGTACCGGCGCGCATTCCTGTGGCGCAATTTACCCCCAACCGTCAGCAGAAACGCATTGTCAAACGCAATGCCGACTTACAGGTGCGTCCGGCCAGGCCAAAGTTCAGCGAAGAGTATTTCGACCTCTATCAGCGCTACATCGAACAACGTCACGCCGACGGCGATATGTACCCGCCGAGCCGCGACCAGTTTTCGACCTTCCTGGTGCGTGACCTGCCGTTCTCCCGCTTCTACGAATTTCGTCTCGAAGGCCGACTGCTGGCAGTGGCCGTCACTGACTTGCTGCCCAACGGTTTGTCAGCGGTCTATACCTTCTACGAGCCCGCCGAAGAGCGTCGTAGCCTGGGGCGTTATGCGATCCTGTGGCAAATCGGCGAAGCCCGACGCCTGGGGCTGGAAGCCGTCTATCTCGGCTACTGGATCAAAAACTGCAAAAAAATGAGCTACAAGACCCAATATCGCCCTATCGAACTGCTGATTAATCAACGTTGGGTCATCCTGAGCTAGAACCCCTTGGCTTAAACCCCATTTTTCGGGCACAATGCACGCCGCTTTTGCCTGGCGCAGTTGCACCGGGCCATTCATTGGACACCGAGGGCTTTACTGCATGTCGAAAGAAGACAGCTTCGAAATGGAAGGCACTGTCGTCGACACCCTGCCCAACACCATGTTTCGTGTGGAGTTGGAAAATGGGCACGTCGTAACCGCGCATATTTCCGGCAAGATGCGCAAGAACTACATCCGTATTCTTACCGGCGACAAAGTGCGCGTCGAGCTGACGCCCTATGACTTGAGCAAAGGGCGCATCACCTACCGCGCTCGCTAATCAAGTCAATACAAAACGCCCGGCTATGCCGGGCGTTTTTGTTTGCGGATCGTTCCCACGCTCTGTGTGGGAACGCCTCAACGGACGCTCTGCGTTCGGCTTTTGAAGGGACGCGGAGCGTCCCGGGCTACATCCCAACGCGGAGCCTGGGAACGATCATGGCAGAAAGCAAAAAGGCGCCAATCGGCGCCTTTTTGCTTTGTTGCGGTTTAACGTCAGGCCATTTCAGCCGTGGTCTCGAACTCGAAGGTCAGTTCGCCGTCCTTGATGTCGATGTGTACCACACCGCCATGTTCGGCCAGTTCGCCAAAGAGAATCTCCTCCGCCAGCGGACGCTTGATCTTGTCCTGGATCAAACGCGCCATTGGACGAGCGCCCATTGCCGAGTCGTAACCACCGGCCGCCAGCCAACTGCGAGCAGCATCGGTGACTTCCAGCAGCACGCGCTTGTCTTCCAACTGCGCCTGAAGTTCGGTAAGGAACTTGTCCACCACGCTTTTGATGACCTCATGGCTGAGGCGACCAAACTGGATAATGGTGTCCAGACGGTTGCGGAACTCCGGCGTGAAGCTCTTCTTGATCACTTCCATCGCATCGGACGAGTGGTCCTGATAGGTGAAACCGATCGAAGCACGGGCTGCAGTTTCGGCACCGGCGTTGGTCGTCATGATGACGATTACGTTACGGAAGTCCGCCTTGCGCCCGTTGTTATCGGTCAGCGTACCGTGGTCCATGACCTGCAACAGCAGGTTGAAGACTTCCGGATGCGCCTTCTCGATTTCATCGAGCAACAGCACGCAGTGAGGCTGCTTGGTGATGGCTTCGGTCAGCAGACCGCCCTGATCGAACCCGACATAGCCTGGAGGCGCACCGATCAGACGCGATACGGTGTGGCGCTCCATGTACTCGGACATATCGAAGCGAACCAGCTCGACCCCCAACGCCTTGGCCAGTTGCCGCGCGGCCTCGGTTTTACCAACACCGGTCGGCCCTGCGAACAGGAACGAACCGACGGGCTTGTCAGGCGACTTGAGGCCGGCACGGGACAGTTTGATCGCAGTCGACAGCGAGTCGATCGCCGCATCCTGACCAAATACCGTGAGTTTCAGGTCACGCTCAAGGTTACGCAGCAGCTCTTTGTCGGAACTGGTGACGTGTTTTGGCGGAATTCGCGCGATTTTCGCGACGATATCCTCGACCTGAGCCACTTCGATGCGCTTCACACGCTTCTCGATCGGTTGCAGACGCTGATAGGCGCCCGCCTCGTCGATGACGTCGATGGCCTTGTCCGGCATGTGCCGGTCATTGATGTAACGCGAGGCCAGTTCAGCAGCGGCGCGCAGGGCTTCATCGCTGTATTCGATGTTGTGGTGCGCTTCAAAACGCCCTTTCAGGCCGCGCAGGATGCCAATGGTGTCTTCCACCGAAGGTTCCGACACATCGACCTTCTGGAAGCGCCGAGCCAGAGCACGGTCCTTCTCGAAGATCCCGCGGAATTCCTGGAACGTGGTCGAACCGATGCAGCGAATGTCGCCCGAAGACAGCAATGGCTTGAGCAGGTTCGAAGCATCCATGACGCCACCGGACGCAGCGCCCGCACCAATGATGGTGTGGATCTCGTCGATGAACAGGATTGCCTGCGGACGTTTTTTCAGCTCATTGAGCAGCGCCTTGAAGCGCTTCTCGAAATCGCCGCGGTATTTGGTCCCGGCCAGCAAAGCCCCCAGATCGAGGGAATACACCACGCTGTTGGCCAGCAGGTCCGGCACCTGGTTGTCGACAATGCGTTTGGCCAGGCCTTCGGCAATCGCCGTTTTACCCACGCCCGCCTCGCCCACCAGCAGCGGATTGTTTTTGCGACGACGCGCGAGGATCTGCGCGACACGCTCGACCTCCAGCTCACGGCCTACCAACGGATCGATACGACCCTGGCGCGCAAGTTCGTTGAGGTTGCTGGCATAAGCATCCAGAGGATTGCCTGAGGAAGAAGACTCACCGCCCTCGTCGTCCTGCATATCTTGTTCACCTTCAGAGTGATCGCCATGCCCCGGCACTTTGGAAATGCCATGGGCGATGTAGTTGACGACATCGATGCGCGCAACGCTCTGCTGTTTCAGCAGAAACACTGCCTGACTCTCTTGCTCACTGAAGATTGCGACCAGCACGTTAGCGCCAGTCACTTCGCGTTTGCCCGAGCTCTGTACGTGAAAGACAGCACGTTGCAATACACGCTGGAAGCCCAGGGTTGGCTGGGTTTCACGATCCTCGTCATGAAGAGGGATCAATGGCGTGGTGGAGTCGATGAACTCCTGCAGATCATGCTTGAGTTTGTCGAGGTTTGCGCCGCAGGCACGCAAAACGGTGGCGGCAGCCTCATTATCCAATAGGGCCAACAGCAGGTGTTCGACGGTCATGAATTCATGACGCTTCGAACGAGCCTCCTTGAAGGCAAGATTGAGGGTGACTTCGAGCTCGCGGTTTAACATAGCTTCACCTCATACCCAAGTGGTCGGCGATTAACCGTCCTTCTCGATTTCACAGAGTAGCGGATGCTGGCTTTCCCTGGCGTACTGGTTGACCTGCATGGCCTTGGTCTCGGCGATGTCGCGGGTAAACACTCCACATACTGCCCGTCCTTCTGTGTGGACGGCCAGCATGACCTTGGTCGCCAGCTCGCGATTCAGGTTAAAAAACACCTCGAGCACTTCGACGACGAAATCCATCGGTGTGTAGTCATCGTTGAACAAAACCACCTTGTACATCGGTGGCGCCTGTAAAGCAGGCTTAGCCTCCTGAACAGCAATGCCTGCGGAATCGTCGTCGTGTAAATCAGGGCGATCCTGATTGAATGTTAGTCGAATCTGGCTGATTGCATGCATGGAAAGAAAGGTTCGTCAGTTGTGCAAATACAGTGGTGGGGGCGGCTATGAACGTTTTCAACTCCGACTGCCCGGTCACCTTGACTATCGGAAAATCGGTGTTACAACCAATAGAGCCCACAGTGGGTAAAAAAGGTCCGCGGAGTCAATCTATTTGCAAGATTAGACTGCGGATTAACTGGATGATACTCCAGTGATGGAGTCTGTTGCAGAGGGATATGGGTATGGCTGTCGGTAAGGTGAAATGGTTCAACAATGCCAAGGGGTTCGGTTTCATTAACACCGACGCCAGAGAAGGTCGTGACGAGGATGGCAAGGATATCGATTTCTTTGCCCACTATTCGGCTATTGAAATGGACGGATACAAAACCCTCAAGGCCGGACAAATCGTTAGGTTTGAGATCATTCAGGGCCCCAAAGGGCTGCATGCAGTAAAGATCGCATCTACCAACTCCCCGAACGAACAGAGCGCCCCTGCCACCCGACAAGAAACAGTGTCGAGCTGACGCAGCTCGTCATCCAGTCATAAAAAAACCGCCCGAAGGCGGTTTTTTTTGTCAGTTGGCTTACATGTGCGAGATCAGCGCATCACCAAACGCAGACGACGACAGCAGTTTCGCGCCCTCCATCAGACGTTCGAAGTCATAGGTCACGGTTTTCGCGGAAATTGCGCCGTTGGTACCTTTGATGATCAGGTCGGCCGCTTCGGTCCAGCCCATGTGACGCAGCATCATTTCGGCGGACAGGATCAACGAACCCGGGTTGACCTGGTCCTTGCCGGCGTATTTCGGCGCAGTACCGTGGGTCGCTTCGAACATGGCCACGGTGTCGGACAGGTTGGCGCCCGGCGCGATACCGATACCGCCCACTTCCGCCGCCAGGGCGTCGGAGAGGTAGTCGCCGTTGAGGTTCAGGGTTGCGATCACATCGTACTCGGCCGGGCGCAGCAGGATCTGCTGGAGCATGGCGTCGGCGATGGCGTCCTTGACGATAACGTTCTTGCCGGTTTTCGGGTTCTTGAACTGCATCCACGGGCCGCCGTCGAGCAGGGTCGCGCCGAATTCTTCAGCAGCCACTTCGTAGGCCCATTCCTTGAAGGCACCTTCGGTGAACTTCATGATGTTGCCTTTGTGCACGATAGTCAGCGAGTCGCGGTCATTGTCGACCACATACTGCAGGGCCTTGCGCGCCAGACGCTTGGTGCCTTCCAGGGAGACCGGCTTGATGCCGATACCGCAGTTTTCGTCGAAACGGATCTTGGTGACGCCCATTTCTTCTTTAAGGAACTTGATGACCTTGGTCGCTTCCGGCGAACCGGCCTTCCATTCGATACCGGCATAAATGTCTTCCGAGTTTTCGCGGAAGATCGTCATATCGACATCACCTGGCTTCTTGACCGGGCTAGGTACGCCTTCGAACCAGCGCACCGGACGCAGGCACACATACAAATCGAGTTGCTGACGCAGGGCCACGTTCAGCGAACGGATGCCGCCGCCGACCGGCGTGGTCAGAGGGCCTTTGATGGAAACCACGTAATCCTTGACTGCGTCCAGGGTTTCCTGAGGTAGCCAGGTGTCCTGATCGTAAACCTGAGTTGCTTTCTCCCCGGCGTAGACTTCCATCCAGGAAATTTTGCGTTCGCCGCCGTAAGCCTTCTTAACAGCAGCATCGACAACCTTGATCATGACCGGGCTGATATCAACGCCAATACCATCGCCTTCGATGAAGGGGATGATCGGGTTGTTAGGAACATTGAGAGAATGGTCCGCGTTGACGGTGATTTTGTCGCCGACGGCTGGAACCTGAATCTTCTTGTATCCCATGCTGAACTCCATTGTTTGGATTGAACATCTGGCTGCGTTCGAGCGTACCCCAGTTAAATCGGCGCGCAAACCCTATGTTCCGCCCATCTGCCGCAAAGCTGCACAGTTCGCGACGTACAAGCCTGAAAGCAAAGGGAAAAGCGCCAAACTCAAGCACGGCGAACGACTCTACGCCCCACACCGGCCTGCGACCTTTAGACCAATGGACGAAAATCGTTGCCTATGAACCATCGGCAGATTGCCAGCTACCTATGTATAATGCCGCCGCTGACCACAGAGTCACGACGGCCGACCGCTCTATCACAAGACGTTGGGCCCGAATAAGCCGGATTGTTATCGCAGTCCACCCGCTTGACGCTCGACTGATGCACCCAACATCACCGCGAAGAAACCTCGACATTCGGCTCATGGATGACTTTGAACGAACGCGCTTACCCGGCGCCCCTCGAGTTTCTGCGCACGCTTTAGCAAAGAAGAGAGAGTTAATCCGAATATGCCCACCCGCTCGAAGATCATCTATACCTTCACCGACGAAGCCCCAGCCCTCGCCACCTATTCACTGTTGCCTATCGTAGAGGCTTTCACCGCCTCGGCTGATATCGCCGTTGAAACCCGCGATATCTCTCTTGCAGGGCGCATTCTGGCCAGCTTCCCCGAGCAATTGGGTGACAAAGCCGTAGCCGACCACCTCGCCGAACTGGGCGACCTGGCCGTTACGCCTGAAGCCAACATCATCAAGCTGCCGAACATCAGCGCTTCGGTTCCGCAACTGCAGGCCGCGATCAAAGAGCTGCAAGCCCAGGGCTTCGCACTGCCGGACTACCCGGAAACCGTAACCTGCGATGCCGACAAGCTCGCCAAGTCGCGTTACGACAAGATCAAGGGCAGCGCCGTGAACCCGGTTCTGCGCGAAGGCAACTCTGATCGTCGCGCACCACTGTCGGTCAAGAACTACGCGCGCAAGCACCCGCACAAAATGGGCGCCTGGGCCAAAGACTCCAAGTCCCACGTCGCTCACATGAGCACCGGCGATTTCTACGGCAGCGAGAAAGCCGCCCTGATCGACGCCGCTGACGCCGTCAAAATCGAACTGATCGCTCAAGACGGCACCACCACCGTCCTGAAAGAAAAAACCACCGTGCAAGCCGGTGAGATCCTCGATTGCGCCGTTCTGAGCAAAAAAGCGCTGCGCAGCTTCATCGCGGCCGAGATCGAAGACGCCAAGCAAAAAGGCGTGCTGCTGTCGGTTCACCTGAAAGCCACCATGATGAAGGTCTCCGACCCGATCATGTTCGGCCAGATCGTTGCCGAGTTCTATAAAGACGCCCTGGCCAAGCACGCTGACGTGCTGGCACAGATCGGCTTCAACCTGAACAACGGCATCGGCGACCTGTACGCTCGCATCAAAGCCCTCCCGGCTGAGCAACAAGCGCAGATCGAAGCGGACATCCAGGCGGTCTACGCCGCTCGTCCGTCGTTGGCCATGGTCAACTCCGACAAAGGCATCACCAACCTGCACGTGCCGAGCGACGTCATCGTCGACGCCTCGATGCCAGCGATGATCCGTGACTCCGGCAAGATGTGGGGCACCGACGGCCAGCTGCACGACACCAAGGCCGTGATCCCGGATCGCTGCTACGCCACCATCTACCAGGCGGTGATCGAAGACTGCAAGCTGCACGGCGCTTTCGATCCAACCACCATGGGCAGCGTGCCAAACGTTGGCCTGATGGCGAAGAAAGCCGAAGAGTACGGCTCGCACGACAAGACTTTCCAGATCAAGGCAAACGGCGTGGTTCGGGTTTCCGACAGCGCTGGCCGCACCCTGCTGGAACAGTCGGTTGAAGCCGGCGACATCTTCCGCATGTGCCAGACCAAAGACGCGCCGATCCAGGATTGGGTCAAACTGGCCGTCAACCGTGCCCGTGCAAGCGCAACTCCGGCCATTTTCTGGCTGGACCCAATGCGCGCCCACGACGGCGTAGTGATCGAGAAAGTTCAGGCGTACCTGAAGGATCACGACACTTCTGGCTTGGACATCCGCATCATGTCGCCTGTCGACGCGATGAAGTTCACCCTGGACCGCACCCGCGAAGGCAAGGACACCATTTCGGTGACCGGCAACGTACTGCGCGACTACCTGACCGACCTGTTCCCGATCATGGAACTGGGCACCAGCGCCAAGATGCTGTCGATCGTTCCGCTGATGAACGGCGGTGGTCTGTTCGAAACTGGCGCCGGCGGTTCGGCACCGAAGCACGTTCAGCAGCTGCTGGAAGAGAACTTCCTGCGTTGGGATTCCCTGGGTGAGTTTCTGGCCCTGGCCGCTTCCCTCGAGCACTTGGGTGTTACCTACAACAACCCTAAAGCGCTGGTGCTGGCCAAGACCCTGGATCAGGCCACTGGCCAGTTCCTGGACAACAACAAGTCGCCATCGCGTAAAGTCGGCAACATCGACAACCGCGGCAGCCACTTCTACCTGGCGCTGTACTGGGCTCAAGCCCTGGCCGCCCAGACCGAAGACACTGCACTGCAAGCGCAGTTTGGCGAACTGGCCAAAACCCTGACCGAGAACGAAGCGACCATCGTTGCCGAGCTCAACGCCGTTCAGGGCAAGCCAGTGGACATCGGCGGTTACTACCACGCCAATGCCGAGCTGATCAGCAAGGCCATGCGCCCGAGCAACACGTTCAACGCCGCGATCGCTGCGCTGGTTTAAGGTTGTAAGGGAACATCACAAGCCCCGGCCATGTGCCGGGGTTTGTATTTCTGGCGTTCAGACATATTTATCTGTCAGAACCCGACCCACAGGTCTCGTGTTTCAACATTCAGAATCGAGGAAGCTTTATGGATTGGCTACCCCACATCACCGTCGCCACCATCGTCGAAGACAATGGTCGCTTCCTGATGGTCGAAGAACTCAAGCACGGACAAACGGTGCTCAACCAGCCCGCCGGCCATCTGGACCCGGAAGAAACCCTGATCGAAGCCGCCATACGCGAAACCCTTGAAGAAACCGGCTGGGACGTCGAGCCGACCGGCGTGGTAGGCATTTATCTCTACACCGCCCCAAGCAACGGCGTGACCTATCAACGCGTTTGCTTCACCGCCAAAGCGCTGAAACACCACCCGGATTATCAATTGGACGACGGTATTGTCGGCGCGAAATGGCTGACGCGTGACGAACTGCTGCAACAGCGCGCAAACTGGCGCAGTGAGCTGATCATCCGCTGCATCGATGATTATCTGGACGGTAAACACTTCAGCCTCGAGCTGATCCGCCCTTCTCTTTAGCCTTGCAGGCTTGAGCCTGCTAGAATCGCGTCCTTTTTCAAGACACTCATTAAATCCCTATGCGTGATCCAGCCCCTTCTACCACACAAAAGAAGCGCGTCATTGTCGGTATGTCCGGCGGCGTGGACTCTTCCGTTTCCGCTCTCCTGCTGATCGAGCAGGGCTATGAGGTGGAAGGCCTGTTCATGAAGAACTGGGAAGAAGACGATGGAACGGAATACTGCACCGCCATGGATGACCTGGCGGACGCTCAGGCCGTGTGCGACAAGATTGGCATCAAGCTGCACACCGCCAACTTCGCCGCCGAGTACTGGGACAACGTGTTCGAGCATTTCCTGGCCGAGTACAAGGCTGGTCGCACGCCGAACCCGGACATCCTCTGCAACCGCGAAATCAAGTTCAAGGCGTTTCTCGACTACGCCATGATGCTCGGCGCCGACCTGATTGCCACCGGCCACTATGTGCGCCGCCGCGACATCGATGGTCGCACCGAATTGCTCAAGGGCCTGGACCCGAACAAGGACCAGAGCTACTTCCTGCACGCCGTCGGCGGCGAACAGATCGCCAAGACGCTGTTCCCGGTCGGCGAGCTGGAAAAACCCGAAGTCCGTGCGATTGCCGAGAAACACGACCTGGCCACCGCGAAGAAAAAGGATTCCACCGGGATCTGCTTTATCGGCGAACGCCGCTTCAGCGACTTCCTCAAGCAATACCTGCCGGCCCAGCCAGGCGAGATCAAGACCACCGAAGGCGAAGTCATCGGCCGTCACCACGGCTTGATGTACCACACCATCGGCCAGCGTCAGGGCCTGGGCATCGGTGGCCTGAAAGACGCCAGCGACGAGCCGTGGTATGTGCTGATCAAGGATCTGGAACACAACGAACTGATCGTTGGCCAGGGCAATGACCACCCTTATTTGTTCTCCCGCGCCCTGCTCGCCTCGGACATCTACTGGGTCAACCCGATCGACTTGACCGAGCCGCGCAAATTGACCGCCAAGGTGCGTTATCGCCAGAGCGACCAGCCTTGTACGCTGGAAAAGACCGCCACCGGCTACCGCGCGACCTTCGATGACCCGCAACGCGCGGTCACCCCAGGCCAATCCGTGGTGTTCTACGACGGTGAAATCTGCCTCGGCGGCGGCGTAATTGAAGTGGCCGAACCCTGGACCAGCAAGGGTCAGCGTTCATGAGCCCGACTCAGGAGCAACTGACAGCCCTGGGCGGTGTGTTTCTCGCCGCCGTACTGGTCGACAAGATCGCCAAGACCGGCCAGACCAACGAAGCCGGCCTGACCTGCATGCTCGGCAGCCTGTTGATTCGCGACCCCAAGGACACGCTGGAAGTCTATGGCGGTGACGACATCAACCTGCGTGACGGTTACCGCGCGCTGATCGGCGCCCTGGAGCGCGACCCCAGCACCCTTCAGCGCGAACCGCTGCGCTATGCCCTGTCAATGCTGGGCCTGGAGCGTCAGTTGGCCAAACGTGGCGACATGCTGGACGAGATCGGTAAGCGTCTGCCGCAGATTCAGGCTCAGGTCGAGCACTTCGGCCCGGCTCATGAAAATGTGATCGCCGCCTGTGGCGCGCTGTATCAGGACACCCTGAGCACCCTGCGCCAACGGATTCAGGTGCATGGCGACATGCGCAACCTGCAGCAACCGAGCAATGCCTCGAAGATTCGCGCGCTGCTGCTGGCCGGAATCCGCTCGGCACGCCTGTGGCGGCAGTTGGGTGGTCATCGCTGGCAGTTGGTGATCAGCCGGCGCAAATTGCTTAAAGAGCTTTACCCGCTGATGCGCAGCAGCTGAACCGCGCCCGCAATACCGCTTTGTAGTCAGTAACGCGTAATACGCCGGTCAGTTGGCAACGGACCGGCGGATTTTTTCATGTATGATACGCGCCCCATTTCGTTGCCCGACTGTCCGAGAACACCCCATGCAGCTCTCTTCGCTCACTGCGGTTTCCCCTGTTGACGGCCGCTACGCCGGCAAAACCCAGGCCCTGCGCCCAATTTTCAGCGAATACGGTCTGATCCGTGCTCGCGTTCTGGTTGAAGTGCGCTGGCTCCAGCGCCTGGCCGCTCACCCTGCCATCAGCGAAGTGCCGGCGTTCTCCGCCGAAGCCAACGCGGTGTTGAACACCCTGGCGGAAAACTTCTCTCTGGAGCACGCCGAGCGTGTCAAAGAGATCGAGCGCACCACCAACCACGACGTCAAAGCCATTGAGTACCTGCTCAAAGAGCAAGCGGCCAAGTTGCCGGAACTGGCTGCCGTCAGCGAATTCATCCACTTTGCCTGCACCAGCGAGGACATCAACAACCTGTCCCACGCCCTGATGCTGCGCGAAGGCCGTGATGACGTGATGCTGCCGCTGATGCGCCAGACTGCCGAAGCCATTCGCGAGCTGGCCATCCGCTTCGCTGACGTGCCGATGCTGTCGCGCACCCACGGTCAACCGGCATCGCCGACCACCCTGGGCAAAGAGCTGGCGAATGTGGTTTATCGTCTGGAGCGCCAAATCGCTCAAGTCGCCGCCGTTCCGCTACTGGGCAAGATCAACGGTGCTGTCGGCAACTACAACGCTCACTTGTCGGCCTACCCTGAGATCGACTGGGAAGCCAACGCCCGCGCCTTCATCGAAGACGAGCTGGGCCTGGGCTTCAACCCGTACACCACGCAGATCGAACCGCACGACTACATCGCCGAGCTGTTCGACGCGATCGCACGCTTCAACACCATCCTGATCGACTTCGACCGCGACATCTGGGGCTACATCTCTCTGGGTTATTTCAAACAGCGCACCATCGCTGGCGAAATCGGTTCGTCGACTATGCCGCACAAGGTCAACCCGATCGACTTCGAAAACTCCGAAGGCAACCTGGGCATCGCCAACGCACTGTTCCAGCACCTGGCGAGCAAGCTGCCGATCTCCCGCTGGCAGCGTGACCTGACCGACTCCACCGTACTGCGCAACCTCGGTGTCGGCTTCGCCCACAGCGTGATCGCGTACGAAGCCAGCCTCAAAGGCATCAGCAAGCTGGAGCTCAACGAGCAGAAGATTGCCGCTGACCTGGACGCGTGCTGGGAAGTGTTGGCCGAGCCGATCCAGACCGTGATGCGCCGCTACAACATCGAAAACCCGTACGAAAAGCTGAAAGAACTGACTCGCGGCAAAGGCATCAGCCCTGAAGCGCTGCAGACTTTCATCGACGGCCTGGACATGCCAGCCGCCGCCAAGGCCGAGCTGAAACTGCTCACCCCGGCAAACTACATCGGCAACGCCGTGGCGCAAGCCAAACGCATCTGATCGACCGCTCTACCCGTTTGAGACGCCCGGCAGCGCCGGGCGTTTTTATTCCCGTCTGAAAAGTGCTTTTTTTCAATAGGTTACACATGAATCCTGACATTCCTCTTCAACTTCTGGGCGGCATCACGGCGCGCGAATTCTTGCGTGACTACTGGCAGAAAAAACCCCTGCTGATCCGCCAGGCGATTCCTGATTTCGAAAGCCCGATTGACGCCGACGAACTGGCCGGCCTGGCGCTGGAAGAAGAAGTCGAATCGCGCCTGGTGATCGAGCACGGCGAGCGCCCTTGGGAATTGCGCCGCGGCCCGTTCGCTGAAGACGAATTCAGCAAACTGCCGGAACGCGAATGGACTCTGCTGGTGCAAGCCGTCGACCAATTCGTGCCGGAAGTCGCTGAGCTGCTGGAGAACTTCCGCTTTCTGCCGAGCTGGCGTGTCGACGATGTGATGATCAGCTTTGCCGCCCCCGGTGGCAGTGTTGGCCCGCACTTCGACAACTACGATGTGTTCCTGCTGCAGGGTCACGGCAAGCGCAACTGGAAAATCGGCCAGATGTGCGATTCCGAGAGCCCGTTGCTGCAACACGCCGACCTGCGCATCCTCGCCGATTTCGAAGCCACCGATGAGTGGGTTCTGGAACCGGGCGACATGCTCTACCTGCCGCCGCGCCTGGCTCACTGCGGCGTGGCCGTCGACGACTGCATGACTTACTCGGTCGGTTTCCGCGCGCCGAGCGCCGCTGAAGTGCTGACTCACTTCACCGATTTCCTCAGCCAGTTCCTGTCGGACGAAGAGCGTTACACCGACGCCGACGCCCTGCCAGCGGCCGATCCTCATCAGATCCAGCACGACGCCCTCGATCGCCTGAAAAGCCTGCTGGCCGAGCACATGAGCGACGAGCGCCTGCTGCTGACCTGGTTCGGCCAGTTCATGACCGAGCCGCGCTACCCGGAACTCGTGGTTGGCCCGGAAGAAATCGAAGAAGACGATCTGCTCGCCAGCCTCGAGCAAGGCGCGGTGCTGATCCGCAACCCGAGCGCGCGCCTGGCCTGGTCGGAAGTTGATGACGATCTGCTGCTGTTTGCCAGCGGTCAGAGCCGTTATCTGCCGGGCAAACTGCGCGAGCTGCTGAAGATGATCTGCGCCGCCGATGCACTGCACGTCGATAATCTCGGCGATTGGCTGAGCGATGAAGACGGCCGCGGCCTGCTGTGTGAACTGATCAAGCAGGGAAGCCTGGGGTTTGCCGATGAATAAAATTCACGTTCGTGTCGCAGACTGGCAAAAGGATAACGCCGAGATCCGGCGCATTCGTGAGACGGTGTTCATCGCCGAGCAATCCGTTCCGCCTGAGCTGGAATGGGATGCTGATGACGCAACGGCAGTCCACTTTCTGGCCTTTGAAGGCGACTTCCCGATCGGCACCGCTCGGCTGTTGCCCGATGGTCACATCGGCCGGGTGTCGGTGCTCAAGGACTGGCGCGGCTTGAAAGTCGGCGATGCGCTGATGCAAGCGGTGATCGGTGAGGCCGAGGAGCGCGGACTGAAGCAGCAGATGCTGAGCGCGCAAGTGCAGGCCACGGCGTTCTATGAGCGCTTGGGTTTCAGCATGGTCAGTGAGGAATTCCTGGAAGCCGGGATTCCGCATGTGGACATGGTGCGTCATTCGGCTTAATACCCTGTAACTGATCGTTCCCACGCGTGGGAACGATCACAAAACGCCCCGCCATCCCCGGATGCCGGGGCGTTTTGCTGTCTGTGATTCAACTCGCACCACGCCGGGCCGACAAACTGGCAATATCAAACCTTTGATTTGCGGAGAAACGGACATGTCCCTACGCACCCTGCTCACCACGCTGCTGCTGACCTGCAGTTTTTCGGTCATGGCCGCCACCGAGATCGTGCCCCTGAACTATCGCACCAGCGCCGACCTGCTGCCGGTGGCGCAGAATTTCATCGGCAAGGACGGCCAGGTCAGCGCCTACGGTAATCAGCTGATCGTCAACGCAGAACAGCGCAAGATCGACGAACTTAAGGCCTTGATCGGCCAACTCGACGTGGCCGCCAAGCGCTTGTTGATCACCGTCGACACCAACGAAAACAACTTCCAGGGCGATCAGGGGTATTCGGTGAACGGTGCCAAGCCGAACCAGACTCGCATCATCAACCGCAGCACCGACAGCCGTGACGGCGGTATCCAGCAGGTTCAGGCCAGCGAAGGTACACCGGCGCTGATCCAGGTCGGCCAGAGCGTGCCGCTCACCAGCACCCAGACTGACAGCTATGGCGACCTGCGCAGCCAGACTGAATACCGCAATGTCACCCAAGGCTTCTACGTCACCGCCAGCGTCACCGGCGACATCGTTCATCTGGCAATCAGTACTAACCGTGACCGGATGAACCAGGAACGTCCCGATGTAGTGAACGTGCAAAGTACCGACACAACGGTCAGCGGCCGACTGGGCGAGTGGATCACCCTGGCCGGCGTAAATCGCCAGACTCAGGCCGACAAACAGGGCCTGACCCGCAGCTACTCGACTCAGGGCCGGGACGACATGACTCTGCGGGTGAAAGTCGATACGTTGGACTAAAGCACCAAAAACTGACTGATTAGTCGTATTAGACCAAAGATGTAGTGCTATAAAAAAAGCACTACAAAACGTTTGACGAGCCAAAAAAGCAAAGGCATGATGGCCTCGCTCCCGCTAATCAGAGGCCCTGGCAAGGGCTTTCGAGTTGTTGTTCGCACCTACCCCGCGAGCCGATTCGTGTCTGTACCGCCCACAAGGTGTGTTTGACGAGGTTGCCGACTGGAACGAAGTTGTCCCGAGGGACGGAAGCGTATTAGGTAACCCGGCTGCACACTGAAGTTCGCACCAAGGCCCACGACGCCCGAATGCGCTCGCCAGTTCGCCCTTACCTGCTCACTTCCCCCCCCCGAGCCCATCGTTCATCCCGTCGCCTTCCCCGCCGAACCCGACTTGACCGCCTAAGCTTCTGGTCAGCGAGCAGCCTTTTACGCCCCTTTGAAATGCGTACTTGGCACGCAGGAACTGTCCACCCAGAACCACTTTCGATTAAAGACGCGACGAGGTTTATCTCCATGGCACTGACACGCGAACAGCAAATTGCAGCCCTCGAAAAAGATTGGGCTGAAAACCCGCGCTGGAAAGGCGTGACACGCAATTACTCCGCTGCTGACGTCGTCCGTCTGCGTGGCTCGGTTCAACCTGAGCACACCTTTGCAAAAATGGGCGCCGACAAGCTTTGGAACCTGGTCACCCAGGGTGCCAAGCCGTCCTTCCGCCCCGAGAAAGATTTCGTCAACTGCATGGGCGCCCTGACCGGCGGCCAGGCTGTACAACAAGTCAAAGCCGGTATCCAGGCGATCTACCTGTCGGGCTGGCAAGTGGCTGCGGACAACAACTCCGCCGAATCGATGTACCCGGACCAGTCGCTGTACCCGGTGGATTCGGTTCCGACCGTGGTCAAGCGCATCAACAACTCGTTCCGTCGCGCTGACCAGATCCAGTGGAAAGCCGGCAAGAACCCGGGCGACGAAGGTTACATCGACTACTTCGCACCGATCGTGGCTGACGCTGAAGCCGGCTTCGGTGGCGTACTGAACGCTTACGAGCTGATGAAGAGCATGATCGAAGCAGGCGCCGCCGGCGTTCACTTCGAAGACCAACTGGCTTCCGTGAAAAAATGCGGCCACATGGGCGGCAAGGTACTGGTTCCGACCCAGGAAGCCGTGCAGAAGCTGACCGCTGCTCGTCTGGCAGCTGACGTTGCTGGTACACCGACCATCATCCTGGCCCGTACCGACGCTAACGCAGCCGATTTGCTGACGTCCGACTGCGACCCGTACGACCAGCCATTCGTGACTGGCGAACGTACTCAGGAAGGCTTCTACAAAGTGCGCGCCGGTCTCGACCAGGCCATCGCTCGCGGCCTGGCCTACGCACCGTTCGCCGACCTGATCTGGTGCGAAACCGCCAAGCCGGATCTGGACGAGGCTCGCCGCTTCGCTGAAGCGATCAAAAAGGAATACCCGGACCAACTGCTGTCGTACAACTGCTCCCCTTCCTTCAACTGGAAGAAAAACCTGGACGACGCGACCATCGCCAAGTTCCAGCGCGAACTGTCCGCCATGGGTTACAAGCACCAGTTCATCACCCTGGCCGGCATTCACAACATGTGGCACAGCATGTTCAACCTGGCGCACGACTACGCCCGCAACGACATGACTGCTTACGTGAAGCTGCAAGAGCAAGAGTTCGCCGACGCCGCCAAGGGTTACACCTTCGTGGCTCACCAGCAGGAAGTGGGCACCGGCTACTTCGACGACATGACCACCGTGATTCAAGGTGGCACGTCCTCGGTGACCGCGCTGACTGGTTCGACCGAAGAAGAACAGTTCCACTGATCTGCTTCGCTTAAGCAAATGGCCCTTGCGGACCGAATAGAAAGCTAACCGCAAAGCCGCTCATTTGACGCCCCGACTGGTTCGGGGCGTTTTTTTTGCCTGCGATTTAACAACCCCGCAAAACCCTGTGGGAGCGGGCTTGCCCGCGATGGCGACCTTTCAGCCAACATCTGCAGCGTCTGACACACCGACATCGCGGGCAAGCCCGACTCCCACAGGGAATGAGTCAACCCACAAAATCCAGACAAAAACATTGATCCAGAGCGGTGTCGCGATCAGAAAAAGAGGGTAAAACGGAGGTGCCTGCTACTTGCAGTAACGCGCATATAAGACAACTTCCCAGCCACTCACCTGTTAAACAGTTTGAAAGCCACGCCAAACAATACTGATTATCATTTAGCGACAACTATGTTCGTTACATTCCCTACAAAACATATTTGACAAAACCCCCGCTAATGCCCGAGCTGCATGGGCTACAGGGCTTTGGAGGTACGCTATGTCCTTATTCTTGTAAATAATTTCGCCATCTGAATTTTACTTGCTCGGTGTTTAGCCATAAAATCACCGCGATTGATTGCTGCGACATATCGTCACTGCTTTGTTTCTTTTCAAGCTCAGAGACCTTTGCTCTCTGTTAAGGATTACCAGCATGCCCGAAGCGACCGGACTCATGGCCCACAACTGGGGCTTTGCCATTTTCCTTCTGGGTGTTGGCGGCCTTTGCGCCTTCATGCTCGGCGTCTCCAGCCTCCTCGGGTCAAAAGCCTGGGGCCGCAGCAAAAACGAACCGTTCGAGTCCGGCATGCTACCTACAGGTGGCGCCCGCTTGCGGCTCTCAGCCAAATTCTATCTGGTCGCGATGCTCTTCGTGATCTTCGATATCGAAGCCCTATTTCTCTTTGCCTGGTCTGTGTCCGTCCGCGAAAGCGGCTGGACCGGATTCGTCGAAGCTCTCGTTTTCATAGCAATTCTGTTGGCAGGTCTTGTCTACCTATTCCGAGTGGGCGCCCTTGACTGGGCTCCGGAAGCTCGTCGTAAGCGGCAAGCGAAGCTGAAACAATGAGGCTTTGGCAATGCAATACAATCTCACCAGGATCGACCCCGATGCTCCTAACGAGCAGTATCCGATTGGCAAACGGGAAACCGTTTCCGATCCGTTAGAAGATCAAGTTCACAAAAACATTTTCATGGGCAAGCTCGAAGACGTGCTCAACGGCACGATCAACTGGGGGCGCAAGAACTCCCTGTGGCCGTATAACTTCGGTCTTTCGTGCTGCTACGTGGAAATGACCACCGCCTTCACGGCGCCCCACGACATCGCGCGCTTTGGCGCCGAGGTTATCCGGGCATCGCCGCGTCAGGCGGATTTCATGGTTATCGCCGGTACCTGCTTCATCAAGATGGCGCCGATCATTCAGCGTCTCTACGAGCAAATGCTCGAGCCTAAATGGGTCATCTCCATGGGTTCGTGCGCCAACTCCGGTGGCATGTACGACATCTACTCCGTCGTTCAAGGGGTGGACAAGTTCCTGCCCGTGGACGTCTACGTGCCTGGCTGCCCACCCCGCCCTGAAGCTTTTCTGCAAGGCTTGATGCTGTTGCAGGAGTCGATTGGCCAGGAGCGTCGCCCACTTTCCTGGGTCGTTGGCGATCAAGGCGTTTACCGCGCCGAGATGCCTTCGCAAAAGGAACAGCGCCGCGAACAGCGTATTCAGGTAACCAACCTGCGCAGCCCCGACGAAGTCTGATCCAGATCTGTTCTTACAAAGAAACGAGAAACTGGCTTCATTCTTTACGTTGACCGAAAGCGATAAATAACCATGACTACAGGCAGTGCTCTGTACATCCCGCCTTATAAGGCAGACGACCAGGATGTGGTCGTCGAACTGAACAATCGTTTTGGCCCGGAGGCGTTCAGCGCCCAGCCGACCCGCACCGGCATGCCGGTGCTTTGGGTTGCCCGCGCCAAACTCGTCGAAGTCCTGACTTTCCTGCGCAACCTGCCCAAGCCGTACGTCATGCTCTATGACCTGCACGGCGTGGACGAGCGTCTGCGCACCAAGCGTCAAGGGCTGCCAAGCGGCGCCGACTTCACTGTGTTCTATCACTTGATGTCGATCGAACGTAATAGTGACGTAATGATCAAGGTCGCCTTGTCCGAGAGCGACCTCAACCTGCCGAGCGTCACCAGCATCTGGCCGAACGCCAACTGGTACGAGCGTGAAGTGTGGGACATGTACGGCATCCACTTTGCCGGTCACCCGCACCTGACCCGTATCATGATGCCGCCCACCTGGGAAGGTCACCCGCTGCGCAAGGACTTCCCGGCCCGTGCCACCGAGTTCGACCCGTTCAGCCTGACCCTGGCCAAGCAACAGCTCGAGGAAGAAGCCGCGCGCTTCAAGCCTGAAGACTGGGGCATGAAGCGTTCCGGGCCGAACGAGGACTACATGTTCCTCAACCTGGGTCCCAACCACCCTTCGGCGCACGGTGCGTTCCGTATCATCCTGCAGCTGGACGGTGAAGAGATCGTCGACTGCGTGCCGGACGTCGGTTACCACCACCGTGGTGCCGAGAAGATGGCCGAGCGTCAGTCCTGGCACAGCTTCATTCCGTACACCGACCGTATCGACTACCTCGGCGGCGTGATGAACAACCTGCCGTACGTGCTCTCGGTCGAGAAGCTGGCCGGCATCAAGGTGCCCGAGAAGGTCGACGTCATCCGCATCATGATGGCCGAGTTCTTCCGGATCACCAGCCACTTGCTGTTCCTGGGGACTTACATCCAGGACGTCGGCGCCATGACCCCGGTGTTCTTCACCTTCACCGACCGTCAGAAGGCGTACACGGTGATCGAAGCCATCACCGGTTTCCGTCTGCACCCGGCCTGGTACCGCATCGGTGGCGTCGCCCACGACCTGCCGCGCGGCTGGGAAAAACTGGTCAAGGATTTCGTCGAGTGGATGCCAAAGCGTCTGGACGAATACCAGAAAGCCGCACTGGACAACAGCATCCTGCGTGGCCGGACCATCGGCGTCGCCGCCTACAACACCAAAGAAGCCCTGGAATGGGGCGTCACCGGTGCCGGCCTGCGTTCGACCGGTTGCGATTTCGACCTGCGTAAGGCTCGCCCTTACTCCGGCTACGAGAACTTCGAATTCGAAATCCCGTTGGCGGCCAATGGCGATGCCTACGACCGTTGCATCGTTCGCGTCGAAGAAATGCGCCAGAGCCTCAAGATCATCGAGCAGTGCATGCGCAACATGCCGGAAGGCCCGTACAAGGCGGATCACCCGCTGACCACGCCGCCGCCCAAAGAGCGCACGCTGCAGCACATCGAGACCCTGATCACGCACTTCCTGCAAGTTTCGTGGGGCCCGGTCATGCCGGCCAACGAATCCTTCCAGATGATCGAAGCGACCAAGGGCATCAACAGTTATTACCTGACGAGCGATGGCGGCACCATGAGCTACCGCACCCGGATTCGTACTCCAAGCTTCCCGCACCTGCAGCAGATCCCATCGGTGATCAAAGGCAGCATGGTCGCGGACTTGATCGCGTACCTGGGTAGTATCGATTTCGTTATGGCCGACGTGGACCGCTAAGCATGAACAGCCCGCTTATCCAGACAGACCGTTTCGCCCTGAGCGAAACCGAGCGCTCGGCCATCGAGCACGAGCTGCATCACTACGAAGACCCGCGCGCGGCGTCGATCGAAGCCCTGAAGATCGTCCAGAAGGAACGTGGCTGGGTGCCTGACGGCGCGCTCTACGCCATCGGCGAGATCCTCGGCATCCCGGCCAGCGACGTTGAAGGGGTGGCGACGTTCTACAGCCAGATCTTCCGTCAACCCGTGGGCCGTCACATCATTCGCGTCTGCGACAGCATGGTCTGCTACATCGGCGGCCACGAGTCGGTGGTCAGCGAAATCCAGAGCAAGCTGGGCATCGGCCTGGGTCAAACCACCGCCGACGGTCGTTTCACCCTGCTGCCAGTCTGCTGCCTCGGCAACTGTGACAAGGCGCCGGCGCTGATGATCGACGACGACACGTTCGGTGATGTGCAGCCTGCCGGCGTTGCCAAATTGCTCGAGGGCTACGTATGACCCTGACTTCTTTTGGTCCAGCTAACCGCATCAAGCGTTCGGCCGAGACTCACCCGCTCACCTGGCGTCTGCGTGATGACGGCGAAGCCGTATGGCTCGACGAATACCAGGCCAAGAACGGTTACGCCGCTGCGCGCAAGGCCTTCGCCGACATGGCCCAGGACGACATCGTCCAGACCGTGAAAGATTCCGGCCTCAAGGGCCGCGGCGGTGCAGGCTTCCCCACGGGCGTGAAGTGGGGTCTGATGCCCAAGGACGAATCCATCAACATCCGCTACCTGCTGTGCAACGCGGATGAAATGGAGCCGAACACCTGGAAAGACCGCATGCTGATGGAGCAACTGCCCCATCTGCTGATCGAAGGTATGCTGATCAGTGCCCGCGCACTGAAAACCTACCGTGGCTACATCTTCCTGCGTGGCGAATACACCACCGCCGCCAAGCATCTGAACCGTGCCGTGGAAGAAGCCAAGGCAGCAGGCCTGCTGGGCAAGAACATCCTGGGCAGCGGCTTCGATTTCGAGCTGTTCGTGCACACCGGCGCCGGGCGTTACATCTGCGGTGAAGAAACCGCACTGATCAACTCCCTCGAAGGCCGCCGCGCCAACCCGCGCTCCAAGCCGCCCTTCCCTGCCGCCGTAGGCGTGTGGGGCAAGCCGACTTGCGTAAACAACGTCGAAACCCTGTGCAACGTGCCGGCGATCATTGCCGACGGCGTGGACTGGTACAAATCGTTGGCCCGGGTCGGCAGTGAGGATATGGGCACCAAGCTCATGGGCTTCTCCGGCAAGGTCAAGAACCCTGGCCTGTGGGAATTGCCGTTCGGCGTCACCGGTCGCGAGCTGTTCGAAGACTACGCCGGCGGCATGCGCGACGGTTACAAGCTCAAGTGCTGGCAGCCAGGCGGCGCCGGTACCGGTTTCCTGTTGCCGGAACACCTGGACGCGCAAATGTACGCCGGCGGCATCGCCAAAGTGGGTACCCGCATGGGTACCGGCCTGGCCATGGCGGTGGACGACAGCGTCAACATGGTGTCCTTGCTGCGCAACATGGAAGAGTTCTTCTCCCGTGAATCCTGCGGCTTCTGCACCCCATGCCGTGACGGTCTGCCGTGGAGCGTCAAGCTGTTGCGCGCGATCGAGAATGGTGAAGGGCAAGCCGGCGATATCGAGACCCTGCTGGGTCTGGTCGGTTTCCTCGGCCCGGGCAAGACCTTCTGTGCACACGCACCGGGTGCCGTGGAGCCTTTGGGCAGCGCCATCAAATACTTCCGTCCAGAGTTCGAAGCCGGCATCGCGCCCACCAGCGCCGTCGTCCCGCCTCTGGCAAAGCCGATCGTAGTCGGCGCGTAAACGCTTAAAAAGGCGAAGGGTCCGTGCCCTTCGTCTTCTCGTGTGATGACGCCGTAAACGGCTGTGTTGATTCACGCGAATAACAAGATTCCATTAGCCACGCCCGCTGACACCGGGCCAACGAAGAACTTTGAACCATGGCCACTATCCACGTAGACGGCAAAGAGCTCGAAGTCGATGGGGCAGACAACCTGTTACAGGCATGTCTGTCGCTAGGCCTCGACATCCCTTATTTCTGCTGGCACCCCGCCCTTGGCAGCGTTGGCGCTTGCCGCCAGTGCGCGGTCAAGCAGTACACCGACGAGAACGACAAGCGTGGTCGGATCGTCATGTCCTGCATGACCCCCGCCACCGACGGCAGCTGGATCTCCATCGACGACGAAGAAGCGAAAGTGTTTCGCGCCAGCGTCGTCGAATGGCTGATGACCAACCACCCTCACGACTGCCCGGTCTGTGAGGAAGGCGGTCACTGCCACCTGCAAGACATGACGGTGATGACCGGCCACAACGAGCGCCGTTATCGCTTCACCAAACGCACCCACCAGAATCAGCAATTGGGGCCGTTCATTTCCCACGAAATGAACCGCTGCATCGCTTGCTATCGCTGCGTGCGCTTCTATAAGGACTACGCCGGCGGCACCGACCTCGGTGTGTTCGGCGCCCACGACAACGTGTACTTCGGTCGCGTTGAAGACGGCACCCTCGAAAGCGAGTTCTCCGGCAACCTCACCGAGGTCTGCCCGACCGGTGTGTTCACCGACAAGACTCACTCCGAGCGCTACAACCGCAAGTGGGACATGCAGTTCTCGCCGAGCATCTGCCATGGCTGCTCCAGCGGTTGCAACATTTCCCCGGGCGAGCGTTACGGCGAACTGCGTCGTATCGAAAACCGCTTCAACGGTTCGGTGAACCAGTACTTCCTGTGCGACCGTGGCCGTTTCGGTTATGGCTATGTCAACCGCGAAGATCGCCCGCGTCAGCCACTGCTGGCCAATGGCGCCAAGCTGAGCCTCGACGAAGCGCTGGATAAAGCTGCTGACCTGCTGCGCGGTCGCAATATCGTCGGTATCGGTTCGCCGCGCGCCAGCCTCGAAAGCAACTACGCGTTGCTGGAACTGGTCGGCGCCGAGCACTTCTACTCCGGTATCGAAGCCGCTGAACTTGAGCGCATTCGTCTGGTTGTGCAGGTGCTCAAAGACAGCCCGCTGCCAATCCCGAACATGCGCGACATCGAAGACCACGATGCGATTTTCGTCCTTGGCGAAGACCTGACCCAGACTGCTGCGCGTATGGCCCTGGCCCTGCGTCAATCGGTCAAGGGCAAAGCCGAAGACATGGCCGACGCCATGCGCGTTCAGCCGTGGCTCGATGCCGCGGTGAAGAACATCGGTCAAGATGCGCTGAACCCGCTGTTCATCGCCAGCCTGGCTGAAACCAAGCTCGACGACGTGGCGGAAGAATGCGTTCACGCAGCGCCAGACGACCTGGCCCGCATCGGTTTCGCCGTGGCTCACGCCCTCGATGCCAGCGCGCCGGCCGTTGAAGGCCTGGACGCTGAAGCCCTCGAACTGGCTCAGCGCATCGCCGATGCCCTGCTCGCTGCCAAGCGCCCATTGATCATTGCCGGTACCTCGCTGGGTTCCAAGGCGCTGATCGAAGCCGCGGCGAACATCGCCAAGGCCCTGAAGCTGCGCGAGAAGAACGGTTCCATCAGCCTGATCGTGCCAGAGGCCAACAGCCTCGGCCTGGCCATGCTCGGTGGTGACTCGGTCGACGCAGCCCTGCAAGCGGTGATCGACGGTAAGGCTGACGCCATCGTCGTGCTGGAAAACGATCTGTACACCCGCACCGACAAAGCCAAGGTCGATGCTGCTCTGAACGCCGCGAAAGTGGTGATCGTGGCGGACCACCAGAAGACCGCCACCACCGATCGCGCGCACTTGGTTCTGCCAGCCGCCAGTTTCGCTGAAGGCGACGGTACGCTGGTCAGCCAGGAAGGCCGCGCGCAGCGTTTCTTCCAGGTCTTCGACCCGACTTACCTCGACGCAAGCATTCTGGTTCACGAAGGCTGGCGCTGGCTGCATGCCCTGCGTTCGACCCTGCTGAACCAGCCGATTGACTGGACCCAACTGGACCACGTCACCGCTGCCGTTGCTGCAAGCAAACCGCAACTGGCGCGCATCGTCGATGCCGCACCGTCCGCCGCGTTCCGCATCAAAGGCCTGAAACTGGCTCGCGAACCGCTGCGTTACAGCGGCCGGACCGCCATGCGCGCCGACATCAGCGTGCACGAACCGCGTACTTCCCAGGACAACGACACCGCGTTCTCGTTCTCCATGGAAGGTTACTCGGGCTCGGTCGAACCGCGTCAGCAAGTACCATTCGCCTGGTCTCCGGGCTGGAACTCGCCGCAAGCCTGGAACAAGTTCCAGGACGAAGTCGGTGGTCACATCCGCGCGGGCGACCCGGGCACTCGCCTGATCGAAAGCACCGGTGATTCGCTGAACTGGTTCGCCAGTGTTCCGCGCGCGTTCAACCCGGCTCCGGGCACCTGGCAGGTCGTGCCGTTCTTCCACCTGTTCGGCAGCGAAGAGAACTCTTCCAAAGCCGCGCCGGTTCAAGAACGCATTCCAGCCGCTTACCTGTCGCTGGCCAAGTCCGAAGCCGATCGCCTGGGCGTTAATGACGGTGCCCTGCTGAGTCTGAACGTGGCCGGCCAGACCCTGCGTCTGCCGCTGCGCATCAACGAAGAGCTGGGTGCCGGTCTGATCGCATTGCCAGCCGGTATCGCTGGCATTCCGCCCGCGATCTTTGGCAAATCCGTTGATGGTCTGCAGGAGGCAGCGCTATGACCTTGTTCACTCCTGAAGTGATCGACGTAATCATCGCGGTCCTCAAGGCCATCGTGATTCTGCTCGCCGTTGTGGTGTGCGGCGCGCTGCTGAGCTGGGTCGAGCGTCGTCTGCTCGCCCTCTGGCAGGACCGTTACGGTCCGAACCGCGTCGGCCCGTTCGGCGCGTTCCAGATCGCCGCCGACATGATCAAGATGTTCTTCAAGGAAGACTGGACCCCGCCGTTCGCCGACAAAGTGATCTTCACGTTGGCGCCGGTCGTGGCCATGAGCGCCTTGCTGATTGCCTTCGCGATCATCCCGATCACCCCGACCTGGGGCGTGGCGGACATCAACATCGGCATCCTGTTCTTCTTCGCCATGGCCGGTCTGTCGGTCTACGCGGTGCTGTTCGCCGGCTGGTCGAGTAACAACAAGTTCGCCCTGCTGGGCAGCTTGCGGGCTTCGGCACAAACCGTGTCGTACGAAGTGTTTATGGGCCTGTCGCTTATGGGCATCGTGATCCAGGTTGGCTCGTTCAACATGCGCGACATCGTTGAATACCAGGCGCAGAACCTGTGGTTCGTCATTCCGCAGATCTTCGGTTTCCTGACCTTCTTCATCGCTGGCGTCGCCGTGACTCACCGTCACCCGTTCGACCAGCCGGAAGCGGAACAGGAACTGGCCGACGGTTACCACATTGAATACGCCGGCATGAAATGGGGCATGTTCTTCGTCGGTGAGTACATCGGCATCGTGTTGATTTCAGCGCTGCTGGTGACCTTGTTCTTCGGTGGCTGGCACGGTCCGTTCGGCATTCTGCCGCAGATCCCGTTCATCTGGTTTGCACTGAAAACCGCGTTCTTCATCATGTTCTTCATCCTGCTGCGCGCCTCGATTCCGCGCCCACGGTATGACCAAGTGATGGATTTCAGCTGGAAGTTCTGCCTGCCGCTGACCCTCGTCAACATGCTGGTGACCGCTGCGGTCGTGTTGCTCAACACGCCCGCCGTCGCGGCTCAGTGAGGATAGAGAATCATGAAGTACATTTTTGACATCGTGCATGGCTTCTTCACCCAGCTTCGCAGCCTGGTGATGATCTTCGGCCACGCCTTCCGCAAGCGCGACACGCTGCAGTACCCGGAAGAAGCCGTGTACCTGCCGCCGCGCTTCCGTGGGCGCATCGTGCTGACCCGCGACCCCGACGGCGAAGAGCGTTGCGTAGCTTGCAACCTGTGCGCCGTGGCGTGCCCGGTCGGTTGCATCTCGCTGCAGAAAGCTGAAACCGATGACGGTCGCTGGTACCCGGAGTTTTTCCGTATCAACTTCTCGCGCTGCATTTTCTGCGGCCTCTGCGAGGAAGCCTGCCCGACCACCGCGATCCAGCTGACACCGGATTTCGAGATGGCCGAGTTCAAACGTCAGGACCTGGTGTACGAGAAAGAAGATCTGCTGATCTCCGGCCCCGGCAAAAACCCTGATTACAACTTCTATCGTGTTGCAGGTATGGCGATTGCCGGTAAGCCGAAAGGCGCCGCGCAGAATGAAGCCGAACCGATCAACGTGAAGAGCTTGCTGCCTTAAGGAAGAAAGATGGAATTCGCTTTCTATTTCGCATCGGGTATCGCTGTTGTGTCCACGCTTCGCGTGATCACCAACACCAACCCCGTGCACGCCCTGCTCTACCTGATCATTTCGCTGATCGCCGTGGCCATGACGTTCTTCGCCCTCGGCGCACCGTTTGCCGGTGTACTGGAAGTGATCGCCTACGCCGGCGCCATCATGGTGCTGTTCGTGTTTGTGGTGATGATGCTGAACCTGGGCCCGGCCTCGGTTCAGCAAGAGCGTGTCTGGCTCAAGCCCGGTATCTGGCTGGGCCCGGTCGCACTCGGCACCCTGCTGCTGGTTGAACTGCTGTACGTGCTGTTCAGCGACGCCAGCGGTCAGGCCATCGGCCACACCACCGTAGACGCCAAGGCCGTGGGCATCAGCCTGTTCGGTCCGTATCTGCTGGTGGTCGAACTCGCCTCGATGCTGCTGCTCGCCGCAGCCGTCACGGCGTTCCACTTGGGCCGCAACGAAGCCAAGGAGCAATGACGATGCCTGCTATCCCTATGGAGCATGGTCTGGCGGTTGCCGGCATCCTGTTCTGCCTCGGTCTGGTCGGCCTGATGGTCCGGCGCAACATTCTTTTCGTGCTGATGAGCCTGGAGGTCATGATGAATGCCTCCGCGTTGGCGTTCATCGTTGCCGGTAGCCGTTGGGCGCAGCCGGATGGACAGATCATGTTCATTCTGGTGATCAGCCTGGCAGCCGCCGAGGCCAGTATTGGCCTGGCGATTCTGTTGCAGCTGTATCGCCGCTTCCACACTCTCGATATCGACGCTGCCAGCGAGATGCGCGGATGAACCTTCTCTATCTGACTTTCGTATTCCCTCTCATAGGTTTCCTGCTGCTGGCGTTCTCACGCGGTCGCTGGTCGGAAAACCTTTCGGCGCTGATCGGCGTCGGCTCCATTGGCCTGTCGGCAATCGTTACTGCTTACATAATCTGGCAGTTCAACGTTGCGCCCCCTGAAGGCGGTCACTATACCCAAGTGTTGTGGCAGTGGATGGCGGTGGAAGGCTTCACGCCTAACTTCGCGCTGTACCTGGATGGTCTGTCCCTGACCATGCTCGGTGTGGTGGTTGGCGTGGGCTTTCTGATCCACCTGTTCGCGTCCTGGTACATGCGCGGTGAAGCCGGTTACTCGCGCTTCTTCGCCTACACCAACCTGTTTATCGCCAGCATGCTGTTCCTGGTCCTGGCCGATAACCTGCTGTTCGTGTACTTCGGCTGGGAAGGCGTGGGCCTGTGCTCGTACCTGTTGATCGGTTTCTACTACAGCAACCGCAACAACGGTAACGCGGCACTCAAAGCCTTCATCGTGACCCGCGTCGGCGACGTGTTCATGGCCATCGGCCTGTTCATCCTGTTCCAACAGTTGGGTACGCTGAACATTCAGGAACTGCTGGTCAAGGCGCCTGAACACTTCAAGGCCGGTGACTTCTGGATCGTTCTGGCGACCCTGATGCTGCTGGGCGGCGCTGTCGGTAAATCCGCGCAACTGCCGCTGCAAACCTGGCTGGCGGATGCGATGGCCGGCCCTACCCCGGTTTCGGCACTGATCCACGCCGCGACCATGGTGACCGCCGGTGTCTACCTGATCGCCCGTACCCACGGTCTGTTCGCCCTGGCGCCGGATATCCTGCACCTGGTGGGTGTGGTCGGTGGCGTGACGCTGGTGCTGGCAGGTTTTGCCGCACTGGTTCAGACCGACATCAAACGTATCCTCGCCTACTCGACCATGAGCCAGATCGGCTACATGTTCCTGGCCTTGGGCGTCGGCGCATGGGAAGGCGCGATCTTCCACCTGATGACCCACGCCTTCTTCAAGGCGCTGCTGTTCCTTGCGTCCGGTTCGGTGATCGTTGCCTGCCACCACGAGCAGAACATCTTCAGGATGGGCGGCCTGTGGAAGAAACTGCCACTGGCCTACGCCAGCTTCATCGTCGGCGGCGCGGCCCTGGCGGCCTTGCCGCTGGTGACCGCGGGCTTCTACTCCAAGGATGAAATCCTCTGGGAAGCGTTCGCCAGCGGTAACCAGGGTCTGCTTTATGCAGGTCTGGTCGGTGCCTTCATGACCTCGCTGTACACCTTCCGCCTGATCTTCATCGCGTTCCACGGTGAAGCGAAGACCGAAGCGCACGCCGGTCACGGCATTGCTCACTGGCTGCCACTGTCGGTGCTGATCGTACTGTCGACGTTCGTCGGCGCGATGATCGTTCCGCCGCTGCACGGTGTCCTGCCAGAAAGCGTCGGCCATGCCGGCGGCGAAGCCAAGCACAGTCTGGAAATCGCCTCGGGCGCCATCGCCCTGGCCGGTATCCTGCTGGCCGCGCTGCTGTTCCTCGGCAAGCGCCGCTTCGTCACCGCCATCGCCAACAGCGGCATCGGCCGCTTCCTTTCGGCCTGGTGGTTCGCTGCCTGGGGCTTCGACTGGATCTACGACAAACTGTTCGTCAAGCCTTACCTTGCGATCAGCCACATTCTGCGCAAAGACCCGCTCGACCAGACCATAGGTCTGATCCCGCGTATGGCCAAAGGCGGTCACACCGCCCTGAGCCGCACCGAGACCGGTCAACTGCGTTGGTATGCCGCCTCGATGGCTGCTGGTGCCGTGCTGGTAATCGGCGCCGTCGTGCTGGTAGCGGTCTGATATGAACCTTGCGAACTTGCGAAAGGAAACGAGCCCGTCATGATTCTGCCCTGGCTAATCCTGATCCCCTTCATCGGCGGCCTGCTGTGCTGGATGGGTGAGCGCTTCGGCGCCACCCTCCCCCGCTGGATTGCGCTGATCACCATGTCCCTGCTGCTCTCCCTCGGCCTCTGGCTGTGGGCCAACGGTGACTATTCATTTGCTCCAGCACCGGGTGCCGATCCGACCTGGGTGATTGAGTTCAAACACGTCTGGATCCAGCGCTTCGGCATCAACGTGCACTTGGCCCTCGACGGCCTGTCGCTGTTGATGATCCTGCTGACCGGCCTGCTGGGTGTCCTTTCGGTACTCTGCTCCTGGAAAGAGATTCAGCGTCACGTGGGCTTCTTCCACTTGAACCTGATGTGGATCCTGGGCGGTGTCGTCGGCGTGTTCCTCGCCCTCGACCTGTTCATGTTCTTCTTCTTCTGGGAAATGATGCTGGTGCCGATGTACTTCCTCATCGCGCTCTGGGGTCACAGTTCTTCGGACGGCAAGAAAACCCGGATCTACGCAGCGACCAAGTTCTTCATCTTCACTCAGGCTTCCGGCCTGATCATGTTGGTGGCGATCCTGGGGCTGGTACTGGTCAACTTCAACGACACCGGCGTGATTACCTTCAACTACGCCGATCTGTTGAAAACCAAGATGTCGATGACCACCGAGTACATTCTGATGCTCGGCTTCTTCATCGCCTTCGCGGTCAAGCTGCCCGTGGTGCCGTTCCACTCCTGGTTGCCTGACGCTCACGCCCAGGCACCGACCGCGGGTTCCGTGGACCTGGCCGGTATTTTGTTGAAGACTGCGGCGTATGGCTTGCTGCGTTTCGCCCTGCCGTTGTTCCCGAATGCCTCGGCCGAGTTCGCGCCGTTCGCCATGGCCCTGGGTCTGATCGGGATCTTCTACGGTGCGTTCCTGGCCTTCGCGCAAACCGACATCAAGCGTCTGATTGCCTTCTCGTCCGTTTCCCACATGGGCTTCGTGCTGATCGGCATCTACTCCGGCAGCCAACTGGCGCTGCAGGGCGCAGTGATGCAGATGCTGGCGCACGGTCTGTCGGCCGCGGCACTCTTTATCCTCTCCGGTCAGCTGTACGAGCGTACCCACACCCGCGATATGCGCGAGATGGGCGGCCTGTGGTCGAAGATTGCCTACCTGCCGGCTCTGAGCCTGTTCTTCGCCGCCGCATCGCTTGGCTTGCCGGCGACCGGTAACTTTGTCGGTGAGTTCCTGATCCTGATCGGCACCTTCGCCAGCGCCCCATGGATCACTGTGATTGCGACGTCCGGCCTGGTGTTCGGTTCGGTGTACTCGCTGATCATGGTCCACCGTGCCTTCTTCGGCCCGTCGAAATCGGACGCGGTGTTGCATGGCATGGACGGTCGCGAACTGATCATGGTGGTTGGACTTGCGGCGCTGCTGATCTACATCGGCGTGTACCCGCAACCGTTCCTCGATACCTCTGCCGCGACGATGCATGGCGTGCAGCAGTGGCTCGGCACCGCCTTCACTCAACTCGCTTCGGCCCGGTAAGAGCGCTATGGAATTCACGACTCAACACTTTATCGCGCTTGCGCCGTTGTTGATCACCAGCGCCACGATCATCGTGGTGATGCTGGCTATCGCATGGCGCCGCAATCACTCACAGACCTTCCTGCTGTCGGTGGCAGGTCTGAACCTGGCGCTGCTGTCGATCCTGCCAGCCCTGAAAGTCGCGCCGCTGGCCGTGACTCCACTGCTGCAGATCGACACGTTCGCCTGCCTGTACATGGCGCTGATCCTGGTCGCCACCCTCGCCTGTGTGACCCTCGCCCACGCCTACCTGGGCGACGGCGGTACGGGCTACCCGGGCAACCGTGAAGAACTTTACCTGCTGATCCTGATGTCCGCCGCCGGTGGCCTGGTGCTGGTCAGCGCGCAGCACCTGGCCGGGTTGTTCGTCGGTCTGGAACTGCTCTCGGTACCGGTCTACGGTCTGGTGGCGTATGCCTTCTTCAACAAGCGCTCGCTGGAAGCCGGCATCAAGTACATGGTGCTGTCGGCCGCCGGTTCCGCGTTCCTGTTGTTCGGCATGGCCCTGCTCTACGCCGACGCTGGCAGCCTGAGCTTCAACGGCATCGGTCAGGCCCTCGCGGCCACCGGTCTGCCAAGTTCTCTGGCTCAACTGGGCCTGGGCATGATGCTGATCGGCCTGGCGTTCAAGTTGTCGCTGGTACCATTCCACCTCTGGACCCCGGACGTTTACGAAGGGGCTCCGGCACCGGTGGCAGCGTTCCTGGCCACCGCATCGAAAGTCGCTGTGTTCGCGGTGATGGTGCGTCTGTTCCAGATCTCGCCAGCGGCGAGCAGTGGCGTGCTGAGCGATGTGCTAACCATCATCGCCATCGCGTCGATCCTGTTCGGTAACCTGCTGGCACTGACCCAAAGCAACCTCAAGCGTCTGCTGGGTTACTCGTCCATCGCTCACTTCGGTTACCTGCTGATCGCCCTGGTGGCGAGCAAAGGCCTGGCCGTAGAAGCCATCGGCGTGTACCTGGTCACTTACGTGATCACCAGCCTCGGCGCGTTCGGTGTGATTACCCTGATGTCCTCGCCGTACAACGGCCGTGACGCGGATGCCCTGTACGAATACCGCGGCCTGTTCTGGCGCCGTCCGTACCTGACCGCCGTCCTGACCGTAATGATGCTGTCCCTGGCCGGTATTCCGCTGACCGCGGGCTTCATCGGCAAGTTCTACATCATCGCCACCGGTGTCGAATCGCATCAATGGTGGCTGGTCGGCTCCCTGGTACTGGGCAGCGCCATCGGCGTCTTCTACTACCTGCGTGTGATGGTCACCCTGTACCTGATGGAACCGAACCTGCGTCGCCACGATGCCCAGCTGCACTGGGAACAACGTGCAGGCGGCGTGATGCTGCTGGCGATTGCCGTACTGGCATTCTTCCTCGGCCTGTACCCACAGCCGCTGCTGAACCTGGTTCAACAATCGGGGTTGGCGGGTTGATCGCTTAAGCGATACTCGGTAGAAAACAGAAACGGCACCTTCGGGTGCCGTTTTTGCGTTTGTGGGATGATGGATTTTCAGAAACCCGTGATCGCAGCCTTTTTCTTGCTCCAGCTCCTGAGCGATCAAATCAAACCTGCACTATAAAAGCCCCTTCACCATAGGAACACACGCCAGTTGAAGCCCCGAAGGGGAATGGTAAATCGCAGGCTCCTCACCCACGAAACCGTAGCGTCGGTAAAAGTCAGCCGCATTCAAAGTGGCATCAAGCTTGACTTCTTCCAGGCCCAACTCTCGCGCCAGGCATTCGAGGTGGTCCAGGACTCTCCTGCCGATACCCCGCTGCATAAAGCCAGGATGCACAAAGATCGCGCCGATTTCGCTGTTCTCCAAGTCAAGCATTCCTGTCGCCACCGGCTCTCCGTCAATACAGCCCAGATAGAAGTGCTTCTCCATCAGTGTGTAATAGCCATCCTCGGCCGCACCAGCCGTCCAGGCCATTAGCTGCGTCTCGGTATAGGCGCCGATGCATTGATGCCGGATCGCTAAAAGGCGAATGTCGAATGCTGTCTGGGAATCGCTGTGGCTGGCTCGTCTAATTTCGAACATTTCACTCTCCGTCAGCCATGTTCGGACGGAGAACTAAAAAGCCCCGTCCATCTCTGGCGGGGCTTGGGGTAACACGTCAAATTCTAAGCACGCATGACCTCATGGCCCGCCAGAGGCGGTCATCGAGGAACACATCATGTTCATTCGGCGTATGTAAATCATGGGCGGATAGTGCTGGGGATGGCCAGACAAGTCAATCTCGAAGCGGCTTTGCGGAACCTGCGCTTTTGGCAAAGGCCGCCGTGCGCATGTTCCTGCAAGCTTTTGAGTACCCGTAGCAGCTACCGAACGAATGGCGATGCAGCGGGGACCACACGTCAATCGATTGCGACAAACCCTTCGGTCTGGCGCCGCCACAGACGTGCATACAACCCTCCTTGGACCAGCAGTTCATTGTGGATGCTGCTGGCGATTGCCGTACTGGCGTTCTTCCTCGGCCTGTACCCACAGCCGCTGCTGAACCTGGTTCAACAGTCGGGGTTGGCGGGTTGATCGTGTAGCGGTAGATCGTAGAAAACAGAAACGGCACCTTTGGGTGCCGTTTTTGCGTTTGGGGGACAAGATCAAAAGATCGCAGCCTTCGGCAGCTCCTACAGGGTATTGCGTACGCTTTTGATCCTTATTGCTCCCCCCTCTCCTCCCCAATATCCAGAATCGCCTCGCGGGTGAATCAGCCGCGTCCTACATCCCGATCCTGCCTTCGCCTTTAACGTAATGACTTGACCGAATTGGGCAGGAACAGAAGCCTTGACCTATTCGATTCTTGTGATAGAAATATACGCAGGTAACGTACAGAACATGGACGCTCTTTTTATCGAATTACCCGTATTTCAAAAGCATCGAAGTGAATACCTGGATGACGATCTGTTTCACCGGTTCCAGCAGGAGCTGCTGCAAAACCCGGAAGCGGGAGATGTCGTCGAAGACACCGGAGGTCTGCGCAAAATTCGAGTGGTGGATGAGCGGCGAAACAAGGGCAAGCGCGGTGGGCTGAGGGTGATTTATTACTGGTGGTCCGGTTTCGACCAATTCTGGCTCTTTACCTTGTATGGCAAAAACGAGCAGGACGATCTGACGCCACAACAGAAAAAACTGCTTAAAGAAATGCTTTATCGAGAAATCAAAGCGAGAACGAGCGATGAAACGTGACATTTTTTCCGAGCTGGTAGAGGGGTTTGAAGCCTTGGCCGATGAGCGCCAAGGTAAAGTCACACTCCGTACACACAAAGTAAAACTGGCCAAGCTCGCCCCGATCACCGCAGAGGAAGTGGTTGGCATCCGCCAGCAACTGAATCTCTCCCGGCCGGTGTTTGCGATGTACTTGCGCACCAACACCCGGACGCTGGAGAACTGGGAGCAAGGACGGGCGAAACCTAATGCTCAGGCGACAACACTGATCCGGCTGGTTGAGCGTTTTCCGGAGACGGTTCAACAACTGGCGGCGCTGACCTGAAGTGCCCGCGGTGTTTTCAATGACACCTTCGCGAGCAAACCCGCTCCCACAGGGGATCTCCAGTGAACACACCATTGGGGAACTACTACGATTAACTGCGTGTGGGCTTGTTCGTGAAGGCAGCCCATCAGGCACAAAGCAAAACGGCACCTTTCGGTGCCGTTCGCGTTTCACATTACATTCGATTACTTACGCGCTGCCTCCCACGATTTCAGCAGTTCGGCATAGCTCACGGTTTCGCCTTTAGGCTTCTCGTCCGCCAGTTTCGCTTTCGGCGCACCCGGCTGATCGAACCAGTACTGCGCATCCCGCTCAGGATTCATTTTCGGCCCGCAGGTCGGTTGTACCTTGGAGCGTTCCAGTCGGGTCATGATCGCATCCTGATCCTTGGCCAGACCGTCCAGTGCCTGTTGTGGCGTTTTCTCGCCACTGGCCGCTTCGGCGATGTGGCTCCACCACAGTTGCGCCAAACGAGGATAGTCCGGCACGTTGGTCCCGGTCGGGGTCCATTGCACGCGGGCCGGGCTGCGATAGAACTCCACCAGACCACCGAGTTTCGGCGCCAGGTCGGTCATGGCTTGCGAGTTGATGTCCGACTCGCGGATCGGGGTCAGGCCGACAATGGTTTTCTTCAGGGATACGGTTTTCGAGGTCACGAACTGCGCGTACAGCCAGGCTGCGAGTTTTTGCTTTTCAGGCGTGGACTTGAGGAAGGTCCAGGAACCGGCGTCCTGATAACCGAGCTTCATGCCCTCCTCCCAGTACGGACCTTTCGGCGAGGGTGCCATGCGCCATTTCGGCGTGCCGTCGGCGTTCATCACCGGCAGGCCCGGTTTGGTCATGTCGGCGGTAAACGCGGTGTACCAGAAAATCTGCTGGGCGATGTTGCCCTGGGATGGCACCGGGCCGGACTCGGAGAAGGTCATGCCTGCCGCTTCCGGTGGCGCGTATTTTTTCATCCAGTCAACGTATTTGGTGGTCGCATACACCGCCGCCGGGCCGTTGGTATCGCCACCGCGGGTTACGCTGGAACCAACCGGATGGCAGTCTTCGACACGGATGCCCCACTCGTCCACCGGCAAGCCGTTGGGAATGCCCTTGTCGCCAGCGCCGGCCATGGAGAACCAGGCGTCGGTGAAGCGCCAGCCGAGGGACGGGTCTTTCTTGCCGTAGTCCATGTGGCCGTAGACGCGTTTGCCATCGATTTCCTTGACGTCTTCGCTGAAGAACTTGGCGATGTCTTCATAGGCCGACCAGTTCACCGGTACGCCCAGTTCATAGCCGTATTTTTCTTTGAATTTCGCTTTCAGATCCGCACGCTCGAACCAGTCGGCGCGGAACCAGTAGAGGTTGGCGAATTGCTGGTCGGGCAGTTGATAGACCTTGCCGTCCGGCGCGGTGGTGAACGAGATGCCGATGAAGTCTTTGATGTCCAGCGTTGGCGAGGTGTAGGCCTTGCCTTCGTTGGCCATCAGGTCGGTGATCGATTCGGTTTTGCCATAGCGAAAGTGCGTACCGATCAGGTCCGAGTCGTTGACCCAGCCGTCATAGATGTTTTTGTCCGATTGCATCTGGGTCTGCAGCTTTTCCACCACGTCGCCTTCCTGCAGCAGGTCGTGGGTCAGCTTGATCCCGGTGATCTCGGTGAAAGCCTTGGCCAGCACCTTGGATTCATATTCGTGGGTGGCAATGGTTTCCGAAACCACCTTGATGTTCATCCCGCGAAACGGCTCGGACGCTTTGATAAACCACTTCAGCTCTTCGAGCTGCTGGGCTTCGGTCAGGGTGGACGGTTTGAACTCGCTGCCAATCCATTTCTTGGCGGCGTCTTCATAGGCATCGGCCCAGGCCGCAGCGCTCAACCCGCTGAGTGCCAGCATGGCTGCCAATGAAACGCTATGTCGCAGCTTATTGTTTTTGTCGAACATAGAGACCTCCTGTTTAGGTTTCGGAGCAACATTGCCGATCGATTTCGACTAGCCCCAACGCATCACAGCCAACAGCCACACCAGGGACAACGCGAACGCTACCCAGATGCTCCAGTCGGTGACGCCGATTACCAGCAAATGCAGGTAGGCGCTGCCGAGAAGACCGATAAACAACCGATCACCACGGGTGGTGGCAATCGGCAAAAAGCCACGCCGAGGGACACTCGGCGAACGCAACTCCCAGGTCGTCATGCCGGTCAGGATCAAGGCAATGACGCTGAAGAACGCCGCCGTGGGGCCAGTCCAACTCATCCATTCCATCATCAGTTCCTCATACCCGGCCCAGAGCAAAGCCCTTGGCCACGTGGTTGCGAACAAACCAGATCACCAGCATGCCCGGCAGGATGGTCAACACCCCCGCCGCCGCCAGCACACCCCAGTCGATGCCGGACGCCGAGACCGTGCGGGTCATCACCGCCGCGATGGGTTTGGCGTTCACCGAAGTCAGGGTTCGCGCCAGCAGCAGCTCGACCCAGGAAAACATGAAGCAGAAAAACGCCGTGACGCCGATCCCGGAGCCGATTAGCGGGATGAAGATCTTCACGAAGAACTTGGGGAAACTGTAGCCGTCGATGTAGGCGGTTTCGTCAATTTCCTTGGGAACGCCGGACATGAAGCCTTCAAGAATCCACACCGCCAACGGCACGTTGAACAGGCAATGGGCCAATGCCACCGCGATGTGGGTGTCGAACAGCCCGATCGACGAGTACAACTGGAAAAACGGCAGCAGGAAAACTGCCGGTGGTGCCATGCGGTTGGTCAGCAGCCAGAAAAACAGGTGTTTGTCACCGAGGAAACGATAGCGCGAGAACGCATACGCCGCCGGCAGCGCCACACTCAGAGAAATCACCGTATTCAGGCTCACGTAGTACAGCGAGTTGAGGTAACCGGTGTACCAGCTCGGATCGGTGAAGATCACCTTGTAGTTGGCGAAGGTGAAATCCTGAGGAAACAACGTCAGACCGCTGAGGATTTCGGTGTTGCTCTTGAAGGACATGTTCAGCAGCCAGTAGATCGGCACCAGCAGGAACAGGATGTAGATCAGCAGTGGAATCAGCTTTCTCTTGCTCATGGCGGGCCTCACCGATTGGCGTCAGAGTGAGTCATGGCGGTGTAGAACAGCCACGACACCAACAGGATGATCAGGAAGTACACCAGCGAGAAAGCCGCCGCCGGACCGAGGTCGAATTGCCCGATGGCCATTTGGGTCAAGGTCTGACTCAAGAAGGTCGTGGCATTGCCCGGACCGCCCCCCGTCAGAACGAACGGCTCGGTGTAGATCATGAAGCTGTCCATGAACCGCAGCATCACCGCGATCAGCAGCACGCTCTTGAGCTTGGGCAACTGGATGTGTCGGAAAACCGCCCAGGCCGACGCCCGATCAATCCGCGCCGCCTGGTAATACACGTCCGGAATTGCCCGTAGCCCGGAGAAACACAGCAGCGCCACCAACGACGTCCAGTGCCACACGTCCATCACCAACACCGTGACCCAGGCGTCCATGGTGTTGGACGCATAGTTGTAGTTGATGCCCATGGCATTGAGGCTCGAACCGAGCAACCCGATGTCGGCCCGGCCGAAAATCTGCCAGATGGTGCCGACCACGTTCCACGGAATCAGCAGCGGAATCGCCAGGATAATCAGCACCAGCGACGACCAACGGCCTTTGATCGGCATGGTCAGGGCGATGGCGATGCCCAACGGGATTTCGATCAGCAATACGCAGGCGGAGTAGATGAACTGGCGCAACAGGGAGTCATGCAACCGTGGGTCGAGCAGCACCTGCTTGTACCAGTCGGCGCCGACAAAGTAGCGGCTGGACTGGTCGAAAATGTCCTGCACCGAGTAGTTGACCACGGTCATCATCGGGATCACCGCACTGAATGCCACCAGCAGGAACACCGGTAACACCAGCCACCAGGCCTTGTTGTTCTGCACCTTGCTCATGGCAGCACCTCCAGCAGGTAATCATCGGCGTAGACCATCAGCCATTGCGCCGGAAAACTGATGTACGCCGTGCCTTCGGGTACCGGTTTGTCTTCGGCCAGGCGTACTTTGAGCGGCGCACCGTCGAGGTTCAGGGTCATGATCTTGTAAGTGCCAAGGTCTTCGACGTGTACGACCTGTGCCTGCATCGCGTCATCAAAGGGCTCGTCCCACACATGAATGAACTCCGGACGGATGCCGACTTTCAGGGTTTTCCATTCGGACTCGGCGATTCGTTTCTGCATCGCGTCAGACAACGGCAAGTGAGTCCCGGCAAAACCGACACCACCGGCTTGCGGCTGGACCTCGATCAGGTTCATCCCCGGACTGCCGATGAAATAACCGACAAAAGTGTGGCTCGGCCGCTCGAACAATTCCCGTGGCGTACCGAACTGCACGATTTGCCCGCCATACATCACTGCGATCTTGTCAGCGAAGGTCGAAGCTTCAAGCTGATCGTGGGTGACGTAGACCATAGTGATGTTGAACTGCTCGTGGATCTGCTTGAGCTTGCGCCGCAGCTTCCACTTCAGGTGCGGGTCGATCACTGTCAGCGGTTCATCGAAGAGGATCGCCGACACGTCATCGCGCACCAGCCCACGGCCCATGGAGACTTTCTGTTTTTCATCGGCGGTGAGGTTGCGCGCCTTCTTGGACAGCAATGCCTGGAGGTCAAGGACTTCCGCGATTTCGTGCACCTTGGTGTGAATTTTCGCCTCGTCCATACCCTGATTGCGCAATGGAAAGGCCAGGTTATCGAACACCGTCATGGTGTCGTAGACCACCGGAAACTGGAAAACCTGGGCGATATTGCGCTTTTCCGGGGTCAGTTCGTTGACCACTTTACTGTCGAACAGCACCTGGCCCTGAGACGGGCTGAGCAACCCGGAAATGATGTTGAGCAAGGTCGACTTGCCGCACCCCGAAGGCCCGAGCAACGCATACGCACCGCCCTGCTCCCAGACGTGGTCCATCTCGCGGATCGCGTAATCCTCAGGTCCGGTCGGCGTCGGGGTGTAGCTGTGGGCAAGGTTCTGCAAACGGATTTCGGCCATCAGGCAACCCTCGCAATGCGGCGACCAGGCGCCTGAACCAGCCGCCCCTGCATATCGAACACAAACAGTTTATGGGTCGGGATATAGATGCGAATCGGCGCGTCGACGTCGTATTCGTGAACACCCGGCAAGTGCAGCACCAACAGGAAATACTCGTTGCGCACGTGCAGGAAGGTTTCCGAACCGCTGATCTCGGCCACCTCGACGGTTACCGCCAGTTCCAGATCGTCGTCGTTGCTCGGCACCAGCGAGATATGGCTGGGGCGCACGCCAAAACGGAACTCCCCCTCGCCCACCGGTCGCAGATCGACGTTCAACGGAAAGTGCACGAAATTGGCGAAACTGACTTCGTTGCCGGCGATGCGCCCCGGCATCAGGTTGATCGGCGGCTCGGAGAACAGCTCCGCCGCCAGCACGGTTTGCGGCTGGTGATAGACCTCAGAGGACTTGCCGCTCTGAATCACCCGGCCTTCGTGAAGAATCGTGGTGGTGCCGCCCAGTGCCAGGGCTTCGTTGGGTTCCGTGGTGGCATAAATCGCGATGGTGTGCCGGGCCTTGAACAGCTCGCGCATTTCCTGGCGCAGTTCTTCGCGCAGCTTGTAGTCGAGGTTGACCAGTGGTTCATCGAACAGAATCAGCTCGGCATCCTTGACCAGCGCCCGGGCCATGGCTGTGCGTTGTTGCTGACCGCCCGAGAGCTCCAAAGGATAACGCTGGAGGAATTTCTCGATGCGCAGCATCTTCGCGGTTTCCAGCACTTTGCTCTGGATCAGCTCATTGGAAACACCGGACTGACGCAGCGGCGAAGCGATGTTCTCGAACACCGTCATGGTCGGGTAATTGATGAACTGCTGATAAACCATCGATACGTTGCGCAAACGCACCGGGCGCTGGGTGACGTCGACGCCGTTCATCAAGATGCGGCCGCTGTCGGGCTTGTCCAGACCTGCCATCAGGCGCATGAGGCTGGTTTTGCCGGACAGCGTGCGACCGAGCAAAACATTGAACGATCCGGGTTCGAAGTTAAGGCACGCATCGTCGATCCAGGTCTGGCCCTCGACGGTGCGGCTGACGTGCTCCAGGATTAGTGACATGGCTCGGCCTTTTTATTATTGGAGTCAAGCGACCGGAGCACTACAGCGACATTCGTGCCAGAAATTCCAAGCGGTTGATCTGGCTTGAAATTCTTTCGAATGAGATAAAAACAGCGTTCGTTGCTGAACAGAAATGAACAATCGCGACTGAACAATTGAACAGTTCAAAGATTGACAATGAACAAATGTGAACAACACTCTACAGACGTTTTTAGCCACACATTGCTCCTACGGGGTATGTGGCGTTTGAACGTGATGCAAAACCTATAACAACAATAAAAGCGTTATACAGAGGCTGACTGTAATGGCCGCACCTGCCCCCGTGTTATCCCACGACGCCATCATCCAGGACTCCTGGTCCCGCTGCCGCGCGTTCGGGCTCGATCATCAGAGCGCGCCAGCGTTCGATCAGCTACCCGCCGATGGCATCGCCCAGTTGCTGGAGAGCCAGCATTCACTGGTGCAGACCACCCATCAGGAAGTCCTGCCGTATTACGAGAACATCCTCAGCAACTCCAATTGCCTGATCATGCTTGCCGATAATCAGGGCCAGGTGCTGACGTCCTGGGGTACCCAGCGTTTCATCGAGCCGAGCCTGACTCGCGGTTTCAGCGCCGGCGCCAGCTGGATGGAGCGTTGCAGCGGGACCAACGCCATCGGTACTGCGTTGGCCTGCGAGCAGGCCGTGCACATCGAGCATGACGAACATTTTCTCAAGGCCAACCGCTTCATGACTGGCTCCGCCGCACCGATTTTCGATGCCGAGCGCAAGGTGATCGCGGTACTGGATGTGTCCAGCGACAGCTACCTGCCGCCATCGCACACCTTGGGCATGGTCAAGATGATGAGCCAGACTGTGGAAAACCGGCTGATCCTCAACCTGTTCCATGGCCAGCATTTCCAACTGACTTTCAACACCGGGCTGAATAACCTCGACAGCCAATGGGCCGGGTTGCTGATCTTCGACGAAACCGGTCAGGTGCTGTCGGCCAATCGCCGGGCCGACAACTTGCTGGGCATCAGCCTGTCGCGGGTCAGCGTCGAAAGCTTGTTCAAAGTCTCATTGCTGGAGTTGCTGAACCAGCCGGACGGCCTGCCGTTTGCCCTGCAAGCCTCGGGGCGCAACCGTTTTCAATGCCTGTTGAAACGGCCGAAACAGGCGCCGATTCATGCTCGACTGTTTTCTGAACCCAAGAGCGCCGAACCCACCGTGGCGACGCCTGCCGCCATCAGCCTCAATACCCTGCATTTTGGCGACAGCCGCGTGGAAAAAGCCGTGCGCCAGGCCGAGCGCTTGCTGGAAAAAGACATTCCGCTGTTGATCCACGGGGAAACCGGGGTCGGCAAGGAAGTCTTCGTCAAAGCCCTGCACCAGGCCAGCTCGCGCAGCAAACAGCCGTTCATTGCCGTCAACTGTGCAGCGATCCCCGCCGAACTGGTGGAATCCGAATTGTTTGGCTATGAGAAAGGCGCATTCACCGGCGCCAATCAGAAAGGCAGCATCGGGCTGATCCGCAAGGCCGACAAAGGCACCCTGTTCCTCGATGAAATCGGCGACATGCCGCTGCCGACCCAGGCCCGACTGTTGCGGGTATTGCAGGAGCGTTGCGTGCAACCGGTGGGCAGCAGCGAGCTGTTCCCGGTGGACATTCGGATTATTTCGGCGACCAACCGCTCGTTGCGCGAACAGGTTCAACTGGGGCGGTTTCGTGAGGATTTGTATTACCGCATTGGTGGTTTGACCCTGGAACTGCCGCCGCTACGGGAACGCAGCGATAAGGAAGCGTTGTTCAAACGGCTGTGGGAACAGCATCGCGAACCGAGCCAATGGGCTGGCTTGAGCCGTGAAGTGATGGAGTTGTTCAGTCGTCATCCGTGGCCGGGGAATTTGCGCCAGGTGAGCAGTGTGATGCAGGTAGCGCTGGCCATGGCCGAGGAACAACCCGTGCGGCCGGAGCATTTGCCGGATGATTTTTTTGTCGATCTGGAGATGGAGCCGGTGGATTCGCCGGAGCCGATAGCGGTTGATTTGAATGATGCCGAGGAATTAAATCGGCAGTTGCAGGCGGCTGGGGGGAATATTTCGCACCTGGCGCGGCGGTTGGGGGTTAGTCGCAATACCCTTTACAAGCGATTGCGTCAGTCAGGCGACTGATCATTCCCACGCTCCGCGTGGGAATGCAGCCCGGCACGCTCTGCGTCCCAAGAGCCGAACGCGGAGCGTCCGTTGAGGCATTCCCACGCGGAGCGTGGGAACGATCATCAGTCAGCTAGACGCCAGGTCGTCCCGCCCTTGCCGTCTTCCAGCACCACGCCCATGGCGGTGAGCTGGTCGCGGATGCGGTCGGATTCGGCCCAGTCCTTATTGGCACGAGCCGTCAAACGAGCCTGGATCAGTGCATCGACTTGCGCCGCATCAACCCGCCCTTCGGCACCGGCCTGCAGGAAGTCATCGGCCTCAAGCTGCAACACACCCAGCACACTCGCCAATTCTTTCAAACGAGCCGCCAGACCGGCCGCCGCATCGAGATCGCTCTCGCGCAGACGGTTGATCTCGCGAACCATCTCGAACAGCACCGCACAGGCTTCCGGGGTGCCGAAGTCGTCGTTCATCACCTGAGTGAAACGCTCGACAAAGGCTTCGCCACCCGCCGGCGCCACGTTCGGCAGGCCTTTCAACGCATGGTAGAAACGCTCGAGTGCGCCTTTGGCGTCCTTGAGGTTGTCTTCCGAATAGTTGATCGCGCTGCGGTAGTGGCTGGACACCAGCAGGTAACGCACGACTTCCGGGTGGTACTTTTCCAGCACGTCGCGAATGGTGAAGAAGTTGTTCAAGGACTTGGACATCTTCTCGCCATTGATGCGAATCATGCCGCAATGCATCCACGTGTTGGCGTAGGTCTTGCCGGTGGCCGCTTCGCTCTGGGCGATTTCGTTTTCATGGTGCGGGAACTCGAGGTCGCTGCCGCCGCCATGAATGTCGAATGTCTCGCCGAGGCAGCAGGTCGACATCACCGAGCACTCGATGTGCCAGCCCGGACGCCCGGCACCCCACGGCGAAGGCCAGCTCGGCTCACCCGGTTTGGTGGCTTTCCACAGCACGAAGTCCAGCGGGTCCTGTTTTGACTCGTCGACTTCGATGCGTGCGCCGATGCGCAGGTCTTCGATCTTCTTGCGCGACAGCTTGCCGTAGCCCATGAACTTGGCGACGCGGTAGTACACGTCGCCATTGCCCGGTGCGTAGGCATAGCCTTTGTCGATCAGGGTCTGGATCATGCTCAGCATGCCAGGGATATGATCGGTGGCCCGCGGCTCCATGTCCGGCTTGAGGATGTTGAGGCGCGCCTCGTCCTCGTGCATCGCGGTGATCATGCGCTCGGTCAGCACGTCAAACGGCTCGCCGTTCTCCTTCGCCCGATTGATGATCTTGTCTTCGATGTCGGTGATGTTGCGCACATAGGTCAGGTTATAACCGCTGAACCGCAACCAGCGGGTCACCAGGTCGAACGCGACCATGCTGCGGCCATGGCCAATGTGGCAGTAGTCGTACACGGTCATCCCGCAGACGTACATGCGCACATTGTTGCCATCCAGAGGCTTGAAGACTTCTTTGCTCTTGGTGAGCGTGTTGTAGATCGTAAGCACGAATGCTCCTTCCTTAACGCTGAATCACTGGCCCCACGAATCGCGCAGGGTCACGGTACGGTTGAACACCGGTTGACCGGGCTTCGAGTCCTTGATATCCGCGACGAAGTAACCTTCGCGCTCGAACTGGAAACGGTCTTCCGGCTGTGCATTGCCAAGCGAAGGCTCGGCACGACAACCGGTGAGGACTTGCAGCGAGTCAGGGTTGATGTTGTCCAGGAAACTGGCGCTGTCTTCGGCCTTTTCCGGGTTGGCCGAACGGAACAGGCGATCGTACAAACGCACTTCGCATTCAACGCTCGCCGCGGCCGGCACCCAGTGCACCACGCCTTTGACCTTGCGGCCTTCCGGGTTCTTGCCCAGGGTGTCCGGATCGTAGGAGCAACGCAGTTCGACGATGTTGCCATCGGCGTCCTTGATCGCTTCGTCGGCACGGATCACATAGCTGCCGCGCAGACGCACTTCGCCGTTCGGCTCCAGGCGCTTGTAGCCTTTCGGCGGCTCTTCCATGAAATCTTCACGGTCGATGTAGAGCTCACGGGCAAACGGCAATACGCGCACGCCCATGTCTTCTTTCGGGTGGCACGCCAATTCGAGGTTTTCGACCTGGCCTTCCGGGTAGTTGGTGATCACGACTTTCAGCGGACGCAACACGCACATGGCGCGTGGGGCGCTGTGGTCGAGGTCGTCACGGATGCTGAATTCGAGCATGCCGAAGTCGACTACGCCGTCGGAACGGTTGGTGCCGATCATTTCGCAGAAGTTGCGGATCGATTTCGGCGTGTAGCCACGGCGGCGGAAGCCCGACAGCGTGGACATGCGCGGATCGTCCCAGCCATTCACGTGCTTTTCATCGACCAGTTGCTTGAGCTTGCGCTTGCTGGTGATGGTGTAGTTCAGGTTCAGGCGGCTGAACTCGTACTGACGCGGGTGCGCCGGTACTGGCAGGTTGTCGAGGAACCAGTCGTACAGCGGACGGTGGCTTTCGAATTCCAGGGTGCAGATCGAGTGGGTAATGCCTTCGATGGCGTCCGACTGACCGTGGGTGAAGTCGTAGTTCGGGTAGATGCACCACTTGTCGCCGGTCTGGTGGTGATGCGCGTGACGGATGCGATACATGATCGGGTCGCGCAGGTTCATGTTCGGCGAGGCCATGTCGATCTTGGCCCGCAGCACGCGTGCGCCGTCCGGGAATTCGCCGGCGCGCATGCGGGCGAACCAGTCGAGGTTTTCTTCCACGGAGCGGTCGCGGAACGGGCTGTTCTTGCCCGGTTCGGTCAGGCTGCCACGGTATTCCTTGGCTTGTTCAGGGGTCAGGTCGTCGACGTAGGCCTTGCCGGCCTTGATCAGCTCTACCGCCCAGTCGTGCAACTGGTCGAAATACTGCGAGGCATAGCGCACTTCACCGGACCATTCGAAGCCCAGCCATTTGACGTCGCTTTCGATCGCGTCGATGTATTCCTGGTCTTCCTTGGCCGGGTTGGTGTCGTCGAAACGCAGGTGCGTGACGCCGCCGAACTCCTGGGCCAGGCCGAAGTTCACACAGATCGACTTGGCGTGACCGATGTGCAGGTAGCCGTTGGGCTCGGGCGGGAAACGAGTAACGATCTGCGTGTGCTTACCCGAGTCCAGGTCCGCCTGGATGATCGGGCGCAGGAAATTGACCGGCACGGCAGGGCCGGTCTTGGAATTCGAGGTAGGGTCGACAGTGGGCTTGCTCATAGGATCCTTGAACGTACAAGTGCGCGGCCAGTTGGCCAAATCGAAGCGGCTGTTATAAATCAAAGGGGCTTATCATAGCCGATGCTGTCAAGTGGCTGACAGAGCAGGCCGGCAATCGGTTGCATTTAATCGGCCGGCGATAAAAAACAGCCTCGAAATTCGCGCCCGGCACGCTAAACTGCCTGCCTTGGCCGACACTGGCCAGACCGGTTGAGGGCCAAAGCGCCCCGAACCCACGAATTTCTATAAAGAGTACTGATCATGACTCAAGTCAAACTGTCTACCAACTTCGGCGACATCGTCCTGAAACTGAACGCTGAAAAGGCACCGCTGACCGTTGCCAACTTCATCGAATACGTCAAGGCCGGTCACTACGAAAACACCGTTTTCCACCGCGTCATTGGTAACTTCATGATCCAGGGCGGCGGTTTCGAGCCAGGCATGAAAGAAAAGAAAGACAAGCGCCCAAGCATCCAGAACGAAGCCGACAACGGCCTGCCGAACAAGAAGTACAGCGTTGCCATGGCCCGCACCATGGAGCCGCATTCGGCATCCGCGCAATTCTTCATCAACGTGGCTGACAACAGCTTCCTGAACCACAGCGCCAAGACCGTTCAGGGCTGGGGCTATGCCGTATTCGGTGAAGTGGTTGAAGGCACCGACGTGGTCGACAAGATCAAAGGCGTGGCCACCACCTCCAAGGCCGGTCACCAGGACGTACCCGCAGAAGACGTGATCATCGAGAAAGCCGAGATCATTGAGTGATACTGCTGATTTCAGACTTGCATCTGGAAGAGGAGCGCCCGGACATTACCCGGGCGTTTCTGGATTTGCTCGCTGGACGCGCCCGTTCAGCGAGTGCGTTGTACATTCTGGGCGACTTTTTCGAGGCGTGGATTGGCGACGATGCCATGACAGCCTTCCAGCGTTCCATCTGCCAGGCCCTGCGGAACTTAAGCGACAGCGGCACGGCCATTTTTCTGATGCACGGCAATCGCGACTTCATGCTGGGCCAGGCTTTCTGCAAACAGGCCGGCTGCACGTTGCTGAAGGACCCGAGTGTCGTGCAGTTCTACGGCGAGCCGGTGCTATTGATGCACGGCGACAGCCTCTGCACTCGCGACGAAGCGTACATGAAGCTGCGTCGTTATCTGCGCAACCCGATCACCCTGTTCATCCTGCGGCACCTGCCCTTGCGCACTCGCCACAAACTGGGGCGCAAGCTGCGAAGTGAAAGCCGTGCACAGACGCGGATGAAGGCCAATGACATTGTCGATGTCACGTCGGAAGAAGTGCCGCGGATCATGCAGCACTATGGCGTGAAAACCTTGATCCATGGTCATACCCATCGCCCCGCCATCCACAAGTTGCAGATTGGCGAGCAGGCGGCCAAACGCATTGTGTTGGGGGATTGGGACCGTCAGGGCTGGGCGTTGCAGGTGGATGAGCAAGGGTTTGCGTTGGCGCCATTTGATTTCACCCCTCCCCCGCAGTTGGCAGCACCCGCGAACTAACTGCCGAACAAAAGAACCTGTGGGAGCGGGCTTGCCCGCGATAGCGGAATCACATTCAACAACTTTGTTGACTGATACACCGTCATCGCGGGCAAGCCCGCTCCCACAGGGACTGTGTTGACTCAATGACCGGCTGCTGCAGGCCCCGCCTTCGCCGCAAACGGCGGTTTCGCCAGCCACACCAACAGAATCAACCCCATGAACGCCCACCCCAGCAACGTGAAGTAATCCACGGTGGAGAGCATGTACGCCTGGCTGGTCAGCACATGATCCAGCTGCGCGTAGGCCGGGTTACCCGCCCCGCCCAGTGAGTTCAACGCCTCCCGGGTCGCCGGCTCATAGGTGGTGATGCTTTCACTCAAATACGCATGGTGCTGATCGGCGCGGCGGATCCAGATCCAGGTGGTCAACGATGCAGCAAAACTACCGCCCAGGGTCCGCAGGAAGGTCGCAAGCCCTGCGCCGTCGGCAATCTGGCTCGGCGGCAAATCCGACATCAAAATGCTCAAGGTCGGCATGAAGAACAGCGCCACCCCGATGCCCATGAACAGCTGCACCAAAGCGATGTGCTGGAAGTCCACTTCGTTGGTAAACCCGGCGCGCATGAAGCAACTCAAACCGATGCACAGGAACGCGCCACCGGCCAACAATCGCAGGTCGAACCTGTGCGCGTACTTGCCGACAAACGGCGACAGCAGCACCGGCAAAATACCGATCGGCGCCACCGCCAATCCGGCCCAGGTGGCGGTGTAGCCCATCTGGGTTTGCAGCCATTGCGGCAGGATCAAGTTGATGCCGAAGAACCCGGCATAACCGCCCACCAGCACGATGGTGCCGATGCGGAAGTTGCGGTAAGCGAACAGCCGCAGGTTGACGACCGGGTGTTTGTCGGTCATTTCCCAGATCACGAACACCGCCAGCGCAATCACTGAAATAGCCGCGCCGATGATGATGAAATTCGACTCGAACCAGTCCAGGTCATTGCCCTTGTCGAGGATCACCTGCAACGCGCCGACGCCAATGATCAAGGTGATCAAACCCACGTAATCCATCGGCTGGTAACTGGTCACCACCGGACGCGCCTTCAGCTGCTGGCGCACCACCATCACCGCGAAAACCCCGATCGGTACGTTGATGAAGAAAATCCACGGCCAGCTGTAGCTGTCAGTAATCCAGCCGCCGAGGATCGGCCCTGCAATCGGTGCCACCACCGTGACCATCGCCAGCAACGCCAGGGCCATGCCTCGCCTGGCAGGCGGATAGACCGCGATCAGCAGCGTCTGGGTCATCGGGTACAACGGCCCGGCCACCAGGCCTTGAAGCACCCGAAAGCCAATCAGCTCCGGCATCGAAGTCGAGATACCGCACAGAAACGAAGCCAGCACGAACAGCATGGTCGCCCAAAGAAACAGCTTCACCTCACCGAAACGCCGACTTAGCCAACCGGTCAGCGGCAGCGCGATGGCGTTGCTCACGGCAAACGAGGTGATGACCCAGGTGCCCTGCTCCGAACTCACCCCAAGGTTGCCGGAAATCGTCGGCAAAGCCACGTTGGCGATGGTGGTGTCGAGCACCTGCATGAAGGTCGCCAGCGACAGGCCGATGGTGCTGAGCAGCAGGCTGGGCGGCGTGAAAGAGGCGTTATTGCTCATCGCGAATCCTTTGAAGCTTGGCGGGCACTGCGCCGTTTAACCGGCGCAGCTGACGGACTGGCGAATCAGCGGTGCGCGGTTTTACTGACCGCGGCGCTGTTGTCGTGGATCAACTGGGTGATCATCGCGTCGGCCTCGGCCAATTGACGGTCGTAGACGCTGGTGCTGAACGACGCCTTTTGCGGCGGCTGTTGCGCCAGCACCGGACCACTCTGGTCACGCAGGCTCACATCGACCTGAGTCGACAGGCCGACCCGCAACGGGTGTTTGGCCAACTCTTCAGCATTGATGTGAATCCGCACCGGCACCCGCTGGACGATCTTGATCCAGTTACCGGTGGCGTTCTGCGCCGGCAGCAAGGCGAACGCGCTGCCGGTCCCGGCGCCGAGGCTGTCGATAGTGCCGCTGTATTTGACGTCGCTGCCGTAGAGGTCGGCCTCGATGTCCACCGGCTGGCCGATACGCATGTCACGCAGTTGGGTTTCCTTGAAGTTGGCGTCGATCCACAGCTGATCCAGCGGGATCACCGCCATCAGCGCCGTGCCCGGCTGAACCCGCTGACCGAGTTGCACGGTACGTTTGGCGACATAACCGGTGACCGGTGCAATCAAGGTGCTGCGGGCATGAGTGAGGTACGCCTGGCGCAGTTGCGCGGCGGCGGACATCACGTCCGGGTGCGACGACACCACGGTGTCATCCACCAGCGCGCTGGTGGTCATGAGCTGTTGTTTGGCGTTGGCCAGGGCGTTTTGCGCCGAGATCAGGTCATCGCGCGCGTGAGACAGCTCTTCCTGGGAAATCGCCCCGCCAGCAGCGAGGTTTTTCCGGCGATTGAAGTTGTCCTGAGCCTTTTGCACTTCGGCCTGCTGCGCATTGACCTGGGCTTTCATGCCGTCGACGTTGCTGTATAAACCGCGCACTTGGCGCACGGTGCGGGCCAGATTGGCCTGGGCACTTTGCAGACCGACTTCGGCGTCGTTCGGGTCGAAGTTGACCAGCACCTGGCCTTCGTGGACCAGATCGCCATCGTCGGCGCCAATACTGACCACGGTGCCGGTGACCAGCGGAGTGATTTCCACCACGTTGCCGTTCACATAGGCGTCGTCGGTGCTTTCATTCCAGCGACCGTAAAATTGGTGATAACTCCAGACGCCGAGTCCGGCGAGGATCACCACTATCGTCAGTACAAACAGCATCACTTTGCGTTTGCGTGGATTGCTCGCGTCTTGAGCGTTGTCAGGAGCTTGGGATGTATCGACAGTGGCCATGACGAGTACCTTGAATTAGTTGTGCTGCGTGTCTGGGGTTGCGTTGGCCGCGGCCAGGGTTTCGCCCTGGAAGCCGCCGCCCAGCGCTTGCATCAGTTGAATCGACAGGTCGATCTGCTCGGCATTCAGGTTGGCTAGCTGACGCTGGGCCTGGAACAATTGCTGCTCGATGCTGAGCACGTCCAGGTAATTACCGATGCCGGAACCATAGCGCTGGACCACGGTGTTGTAAGAATCCTGAGCAATGTCGGTGGCGTGCTGCTGGGCGCCGATTTGCCGGCCGATATCACGCAGCTGGTTGATGGTGTCGCTGACATCGCCCAAGGCTTTCACCAGGCTTTTGTTGTACTGCGCCACCGCGAGGTCGTAATCGGCATCGCGAGAATCGAGGTCAGCCCGCAGGCGGCCGCCGTCGAAAATCGGCACCGAGATCGTCGGCGCGACGTTGAAGAAGCGACTCGCCGAACCGAACATTGCATCGCCCAGCAACGACTCGACACCCGCCGCCGCGCTCAGGTTGAGGTTGGGGTAGAACCGGGTCTTGCCCGCGGCGATGTTTTTGCTCGCGGCTTCAACCCGCCAGCGTGCGGCCACCAGGTCCGGACGACGACCGAGCAATTCCGCCGGCAGCACCGACGGTAAAGCCACGGCGCTGGCCCGGAGGACTTTCGGTCGGGCGATTTCGTTACCACGATCCGGACCTTTGCCCAGCAGCACGGCCAAGGCGATTTTCGCGCTTTGCAGGCGTTTTTCGGCGTCGATCAGGCTGGCCTGGGCGCTGGCTTCCAGGCTTTCGGTCTGTTGGAACTGGTACTGACTGTCGATCCCCGAGCTCAGGCGACGCTGGCTGAGGTCGAGCATTTGTTGGGTGCGCTTGAGGTCTTCGCTGGCCAGGTCATGGATGATGTGCGCCTGCCCCAGATCGCTGTAGGCGCGGGCGACGTCGGCGGACAAGGTCAACTGCGCGGCCTGCTGATCGACTTCGGCGGCACGGGCCTGGCCCAATGCGGCTTCCCAGGCATCGCGCTGACCGCCCCAAAGGTCGAAGTTGTAATTGAAACTGGCACCGAGATTACGCACGGTGGAGTACGTCCCGCCCTGCCCGCTCGGGTCCTGATCACGAGCCAAACGCGAACGGCTGACGCCGGCGCTGGCATCGAGGGTCGGCATCCGCGCGGCGTCGGCGGCATACGCGGCGGCGCTGGCTTGATGGGCGCGGGCGTCGGCGATTTGCATGTCAGGGCTGTCGTGCAGGGCTTCGCGGATCAGACCGTCGAGCTGCGGGTCGCCGAGGCTTCTCCACCAGTCGCTTTTCGGCCACGCCGCGGGCGACAGGGTCACGCCGCTGAGGGACTGCCCGGCCTTGAGATTTTTCGCATCGAGGCTGACGCCTTCGGTGGTCAGGCCGCTGTAACTGGCGCAACCGGCGAGGCTCATGGCCAACAGCACCAGACTCAGGCCGGTACGCAGGCGTTTACTGTTCATTGCCACCTACCCGCAGCAGGGTGATCGAGTCACCCGCCGCTACCAGAATTTTCTTCAGGATCTGTTCGAGGGTTTTCAATTCTTCCGGGGTGATGGCGCCGGCCAGTTCATTCATGGCGTCGGCGCCGATCTGCGGCAACTGGTCGGTCAACTGTTGGCCTTGTTCGGTCAGCACCAGTTGTACCTGACGGCGGTCTGCCTCGGAGCGTTGGCGGGCGAGGAAACCTTTCTGTTCCAGACGATCGAGCATGCGAGTCATCGAACCGCTGTCCAGCGACAGGTGACGGCATAGCTCGGCCGGGGTATCGACGCCGAACTGGGCCATGATGATCAGCACTTTGAACTGCGCGGCGGTGATGCCGTGGGGTTCCATGTGCGTGTCGATGATCCGGTCCTTGAGCAGCGCGGCGCGCCCGAGCAAAAGGCCGAGATGGCAATTATGGAAATCGTATGAGGTGAAATGTTTCATCTGACCACCGATTAGCTGCCTAGGCAGTGAATGTATGTCGAGATGTTACTGCCTAGGCAGCGAATGTCAACGCAATAATTAGGTTGCTTTGTATTTGGTTGATAAATGGTGCACCGCTGATCATTCCCATGCTCTGCGTGGGAATGTTTCAACGGACGCTCTGCGTTCGGCTTGGGAAGGGACGCGGAGCGTCCCGGGCTGCATTCCTTGGCTGCGCGTGGGAACGATCAGGTTGGGGGTTAGAAATCCCGCTTGTAGAAGATGTCCAGCGAACTGGCCACCCCGCTGGCAACTTCGAGGTAGACCCTTTTGCTCAGTTTGTAGCGTAGGGCGATAGTGTTGGCCGGCTCGAACACCCCGACGCCATACCGCAGGCTGAGTTTTTCCGAGATGTTGCCGCTGGCCACCACGGCGGTGTTGGCGCCGCTGCCTTGGGTATCAAGCTGGAAGTCCTGAATCCCCAGGTTCTTGGCCACCCCGCTGGTCACACCCGAACTGCCCATCAAACCCAACCCAAGAGCGGCCTGGGCGAGCATGTTGTTGTCCTCACCGGTAGTGCTCAGCGGACGCCCCAACACCAGATAGGACAACGCTTGCTCCTGACTCATCGCCGGTTCGGAAAAGATCTGCGTGGTCGGTTGCTCGGCGCTGCCACTCAGGCGAATGCCGGCGATTACGTCGTCGGTCTGGCGAACCGCTTCGATGTCGAGGTACGGCTGATCGATCGGACCTGCAAACAGCAGGCGCGCCCGGCGCACCGTCAGTCGCTGGCCGTAGGCGCGATAACGCCCGTCGTTGAGCCACAGCTCGCCACGGGTGTCCATGTTGTCGCCGATGTGCACCTGACCTTGCAGGTTGGCGGTCAGGCCGAAGCCGGCAAAGCTGAGTTTGTCCTGCCCAACCACCACATCGATGTCCATCGCCATGGCCATTGGCGGTTTGCCTTCTTCGGTCTGCTGACCGACGATCACCGTGTCATCGGAGAGCTTGACTGTGGATGGCGGCAGCTCGCGCACGATGATCTCGCCCTTGGGTACTAACACCTTGCCGACGATTGCCAGTTTGTCGTCCTTCATGGAAATCTTCAGGTCCGGCGCGACTTCCAGCGCGACGTAGGGCTCGACGGTCACCGGCAATTGCGAGCCCTTGAGCGCCAGATCCACGACCAATGCCTGGCCCCAGGCGATGTTGCCATTGAGGCTGCCCTGTCCAGTCTTGCCGCTTTTCCAACGGCCGTCCAATTGCATGGTTTCGCCGGCAATCACAGCTTGAAGTTGCAAGGCTTCGAGCGCCATCGGCAGTTCAGGCCCGGAGATTTCACCGTCGCGCAGCACAAGGTTGCCGTTGACCAGCGGCGCCAACAGTCCGCCGGACAGTGTGCCGCTGCCGTTCAAATGCCCGGTGAGTGTCTCGACCATCGGCACAAACGGCCGCGCCACCGACAAGTCCAGACCACTGAGGCGGAATGAACCAGTCAACGGCTTGTTCTTCGGTATCGGGTTGATCTGCGCCTGAACCATCAGCTCACCGAGCTTGCCGCCCACAAAGTGAAGGTCGGTGTCGATGCGTTTGGGTGTGAGTTTGCTGGTGAGTTTCAGGGTCTGGTACGGGAAGTCCAGCCATTGCTCCTTCTGGCGCACACGCAATGTGCCGCCGCTGGCGTCGATGCTGATCAAACCGTTCGGCCCGCTGGCCGGCAAGTCCAGTTGCAGGTCGGCGTTGAGCTTGCCCTTCCAGGCAAAATCCTTTGGCAACCATTGCGCGAGGCTGTCGATGGGGAACTGCTTGAGGTGATAACGCAGCTTCGGCTCGGGCATCAAGCGCTGGTCTTCGCCGCACAGGCTGGCCGGGCCGGACATCCAGCAATGGGCGCCGAAGTTGATTTTGCCGTCCGCCAGTCGCTCAAGCTTCGCCGGATTTTGCAGTTTCCAGTCCTGACCCCCAGCCTGGATATCGCCACTGGCCAGACGCCCGCGCCAATTGCCTTTGTCCAGCGTGCCGTCGAGACCGAGCGCCAGTTTCAGCTTCGGTCCTTGCAGGTCGAGTGCGAGTTTCTGGTTTTTGATGTCGCCCTGACCGCTGGCGGTCAATGTGCCCAGTGACGTGTCGCCGGTCTGAATGCCGCTACCCTTGAGGTCGATCTTCGCCCGCTGGGCGCTGTCGAGCGTGACATCCAGATTGAGGCTTTGCAGGCGATTGTCTTCGAAGGCCAGTTGCTTGCCTTGCAGGCCGAGTTTGCCTTGTAGCGCCTTGAGCGTGCCGGAGACGTCGACCCGACCATTGAGCTGACCGCGCAGTTGCGGCCAGAGCTGGGCCAGACGCTGCATCTTGATGTCGATCCGGCCAGCGAGTTGCTGTTGCAAGCTGCCTTGGCCGTTGATGCTGTTGTCACCGAGGCGAATCTGCAACGTGCTGAGGTTCCACTGCTCGCCACCGCCATCGGCCTTGACTTGCAATACAGCCGGTTGCCCGCGCAGCTTGCCTTTCAGGTCCAGGTCGGCGGTCAGGCTGAGTTTTTCATTCTTCATCTCGCCTTTGCTGCGCAAGGGACCGGCCAATGTGCCAGGCAACTCCGCGAGCCAGTACGCCGGGTTGATTGCCGAGAGGTCCAGCGCCGTATCCCAGGCGATGCCGTCAGCAAACTGCAGGTTCAGGTGCCCTTCAGCCTTGCCCTGCCCGGCTTCGAGTTTGAATTGCGGCAGGTGGATTTTGCTCAAGTCGCCGCTGAACGGGCTGTTCAGGCTGAACGCCCCGGCCGGGCCATCCAGTGCGGCTTTGAAGTTGCCGATGTAGTTGCCGTCGGTGTAGGAGACTTCACCGTTGAAGCTGCGCAGCGCCACTTGGGGCTCGTCGATCAGCGGATAGAGACGGTGCCACGGGAAATCCAGCCAGTCGATTTTTGCATCAGCGCTCAGGCCTTTACTCCAGTCCATTTGCCCGGTGAGCTTGAGGCTTTGTTTGTCGTTGGCCGTCAGATCAAGGCCGGCGATCTGCGCGCCTTTGGCGTCGACCTTGCCTTGCAGCAACAACGCCACCGGGCCTTGTTCGGCGGGCAATGTGGCTTTACCGAGCAACTGGTAGCCGTTTTTCAGGTCGCCGTCGCCGGTGAGTTCCAGTTGATTGAGTTGCAGGGTGTCCGGTAGATCAGCGCTGGCCTTGAAGCCGTCAGCGGTGATGCGCACTTTGGCTGGCAGGTTTTCCACCAGCGGTTGCAGCTCGCCAGTGAGTTGGCCGTTCAAGTAGCCGCTGCTGTCGGCTTTCAGGTTCAGGGTTTTCAGCAAATCGCCGTCGACCTTCAGGGCCAGCGTCCAAGGCTCGGTGCCTGGCGCCGGCAAGGTCAGTTTGCCTTCAGCGGTCAGCGGCCAATTGCCGCTCGGCTGTAACAGGCCGGACAGGTTCAAGCTCAGTTCATCACGCTGCAAATGCACCGAGTCGACCTGCAAACCCTTCTCGGTCCAGTGCGCTGCCAGTTGCAGCCCCTTGAGTTCTTCACTGCCGTTGAACAGCAGACGGCCGATTTTGACGTCGCCCAATTCGATGGCCAGCGGCAATTTCAAGTCCGGCAGACTGATCGGCCCACTGCTTTGCTCTTCCACGCCCGGCGGGAATTGCAGGCTGACCTGCTCGGCCTGCAGTTGCTCGATGCACAACGTCATGCGCATCAGGCACAACGGCGACCAGGCGAAAATCGCTTTGTTCAGCTCGACCCGGCTGCTGTCCTGCTGCCACACCAGCTGATCGGCGCTCCACTGTCCACCCAAACGGCCCTGGAAATTCTCCACGGTCAGACCCGGCACAAACCCGAGCGCCCAGCGACTGCCCGGCGCAGTGCCCAGCACGGTGACCAGCGTCAGCACGATCAGCATCAGCAGCGCCGGAATCGCCAGCAGCGTTATTTTCAAACCACGCTTCACAGCTCGGGCCCCATGGAAAAGTGCAGTCGAATGCCGCCGTCGTCGTCCATCGCGTGGGCCAGGTCGAGGCGAATCGGCCCCACCGGCGAAACCCAGCGGACGCCGATACCGACACCGGTCTTCAGGTTCGGCAATTCGAGTGTGTTGAAGGAGTTGCCTTGGTCGATGAAGGTTGCGACCCGCCATTTTTCGGCGATGGAGTATTGATACTCGACGCTGCCGGCCACCATGTAGCGGCCACCGATACGGTCACCATCGGAGTTTTCCGGGGACAGGCTCTGGTAATCGTAACCGCGCACGCTCTGATCGCCACCGGCGAAGAAGCGCAAGGACGGCGGCACCGATTTATAGCCGTTGGTGGCGCTGCCGCCGACCTGCACCCGACCGAGCAAGCGGTGTTTCTCGAAGACCGTGGTCAGGCCTTTGACCAGCGCCGTGCCGTAGAGCAAGTTGGTGTCCGAACCCAATCCTTCCTTGGCGACTTTGGTTTCGAATTGCAGGCGATAACCGTTGTGCGGGTCGATGCGGTTATCGCTTTTCAGGTACGAATAACTCACGCCGGGCATCAGTAAGGTGCTGAGCCCCGAATCGTCACCGAGTTTGTATTCCTCGCGTTGCCACTTGAGCGACACCACCCGCTGCCAGCCGCTGGGCAACTTGCTGTGCCACTCGGGGCCGAGGGTCAGCAGTTTGCTGAGGGTGTCGGTGCCAGCGATTTCTTCATATTGATAACCACCGGCAAAGCGCAGTTTGTCGGTCAATGGTGGGTCCAGCGGAACGTCATAAAACAGCCCGACGTTCTGCCGTGGCGCCGAAATCTCGGCCTCCCAGCCATAGCTGTGCCCCTGAGGATTAACCCAATGGCGGGTCCAGTTGGCTTTGACCCGTGGACCGACGTCGGTGGAAAAACCCAGACCCAACCCCATGGTCCGTGGCTTGCGGGTTTCCAGTTTGACCGCCACCGGGATCACGTCGTTCTTGGACGCAGTCGGCGCCGCGTCCACGCGCACGCCCTCGAAATAACCGCTCGATTGCAGCGCCTGATTGAGTTCCGCGATCAGTTCGGAGTCATAGGGCGTACCCGCCTTAAACGGCACCATGCGTTGCAGCAGGTCTTCGTCGAACGGCGTATCGCCTTCAAAACTGACCTTGCCCAGCGCATAGCGCGGGCCGCTGTCGTAGATCAATTCGATGTCGGCGACGCCGGCACGCGGGTCTACCAAGAGTTTATGGCGGGTGAAGCGCCCACTGAAATAACCGTAGCGCGAGGCCTGGTTCTGGATCAGTCGCTTGGCGTCCTCGTAATGGCCATGATTCAACACTGCGCCGGGTTTCAGCAGATCGCTTTTTGGTACACGAAAGGATTTGAATGACGCAGCCGGGCCCTCGATGCGCACCGTAACATTGCGCAAATGGATGGGCTCGCCGGGTTCGATAGTCAGCACCAGGCGTGGCGTCTTTCCACCCTTCACATCGCTGTCGATTTGCGGCTGGTAATAACCCAAGGCCTGGGCGGCCTTGCGCGCCTGTTCTTCGGCGCCGCGACTGAAGCGCAGCAAGGCTTCTTCATCGCGATCGCCGAGGCTACCGATATAGCCTTCTATATTGGCTTTCAGTTCATCGTTGGACGGCTTGATCCGCACATCCAATTCACTTTGCGCCAGCGCCGCGCAGCTGGAGATCAGCATCAGCACGCCACTGGTAAATCTTCCGGAAAACTTCATAGCGCCGATGCTATCACGAGCCTGGGGGCCTGATAGAGCCTGAGCTGCCGCGAAAGTTCTACTGTTATGCCGTTGCCGTTTGTAACACCTGCGGGTTGGCATGGAAAAACACGTGTTCAAGAATCGGTCCTACCGCCACTTCGCCGATTTCCTCGTAGCCTTGACGCTTATAGAACTCCAGATAACGAGGATTCCCGGTGTCGAGGATCACACCCTGTGAGTGCTCATCGACCGCACACCAGTTATGCACCGCTTGCAGCAATTGTTCGCCGAAGTGCTTGCCCTGGAATTGCGGATGTACCCCCAGTAATGGCAAAACATGCACCGCGTCGGACGGCACGCACGCCATCACGGCGGCGTGGTAATCGAGGTAGCGTCGGGTGCAGCGAAACCCGGTGCTGAGCACCATCCGCAGGCGCCAGGCCCAGCTTTCGGTGATGCCCAGGCGGCGTTGCGGCGGTGCGATCAGGGCGATGCCGATCAAGCGGTCATTCACCAGCAGGCCGATGGCTGGCAAATCCTGAAGAAAGTGTTGCTTGACCAGTTCACGCACCGTCGCCCTTACTCGTTGTTCATAACCGGGGCGTTCGGCTTCGAACAGGTAGCCAAACGTCGGCTCGTGCCGGTACGCCTGATACAACAAGGAGCGTGCTTCGCGGGAATAGCCGCTGTCGAGCATGTGAATATCAGCAATGGCGGTCGAGGTTTCGGGCATAACGGTAGATCTCCCCTGGGCGCGGCTCAGAAGGCCGCGCTCTTATTGGTACGAGCCTTTGGGTGGCTTCACAGTTCCCCACACAGGTATAGACCAAGCCAGGATCTTCATCGACCGCGAAGAGGCCCGATCTGCCGACACATCTCTGACAGGACACAACGAATCCCCTCACCCCACGCTGGCCCCATTCCTACATGTCAGCTAGCATCGCATTTTTGCCAGGACTGCCGACCATGAAGATCGTCTCCTTCAACATCAACGGGCTGCGCGCTCGCCCGCATCAGCTGGCGGCGCTGATTGAAAAGCATCAACCGGACGTGATCGGCCTGCAGGAAACCAAGGTCCACGACGACCAGTTCCCCCTGGCCGAGGTTCAGGCGCTGGGTTATCACGTTTATTACCACGGGCAAAAGAGTCACTATGGCGTGGCCCTGCTTTCGCGCCAGGAACCGATTGCGTTGTACAAAGGTTTCACCACTGACGAAGAGGACGCCCAGCGGCGCTTCATCTGGGGCACGTTCGCCGACGCCAATGGCGTGCCGGTGACCATCATGAACGGCTATTTCCCACAGGGCGAAAGCCGCGACCACCCCACCAAGTTCCCGGCCAAGGAACGTTTCTACAGTGATTTGCAGCAGTTGCTGGAAAGCCAGTTCAGCAACGATCAGCCGATTGTGGTGATGGGCGATGTGAACATTTCCCCGGAAGACTGCGACATCGGCATCGGCCCGGACAACATGAAGCGCTGGCTGAAAACCGGTAAATGCAGCTTCCTGCCCGAAGAACGCGAATGGATGGCCCGCCTGAAAAACTGGGGCCTGGTGGACAGTTTCCGTCATCTGAACCCGGATGTTGCCGACCGTTTCAGCTGGTTCGACTACCGTAGTCGCGGTTTTGAGGATGAGCCCAAGCGGGGGCTGCGGATTGACTTGATCATGGCGTCCCATGGGTTGTTGCCGCGAGTGAAGGATGCCGGCGTGGATTACGATTTGCGCGGGATGGAAAAACCTTCCGATCACGCACCGATCTGGCTTGAGTTGAGCTGATCCGGTTTTGCTGATCGTTCCCACGCGCAGCAAAGGAATGCATCCCGTGACGCTCTGCGTGACATTCAACAGCGGAACGCGGAGCGTCCCCGGCGGCGTTCCCACGCAGAGCGTGGGAACGATCACTGTCATCGTTCAGAAACCTTACTGACTTATTCTCCCGGCACTTTCCCAGGCTTATAAGGTGCCGGCATGACGCTGCGCGTATTGTTTCTGTCGATGCTCGCCGCCCTGCTGCCGTTGCCGGTGTCGGCCGGCGATTTGCCGACGCCCGAACGTGGCCCGGTGTTGCGCATCCAGGGCTCCAACACCATTGGCGCGGCATTGGGCCCGGCGCTGGTCGAGGGGTTGATGCGTGAACAGGGCCTGCTCAAGGTTCATCGCGAAGCCCCGGACAAAGCCAACGAACAACGCATCGTCGGCGAAACCGTTCAGGGACGCCGAGTCGAGGTGGAGGTCGCGGCCCACGGTTCCAGCACCGGGTTCAAAGCCCTGAAAATCGCCTCTGCCGATCTCGCGGCCTCCTCGCGCCCGATCAAGGACAGCGAGCGGCTGGATCTCGAACCGCTGGGCGACCTGAAAAGCCCGATTGCCGAGCAAGTCATCGCCATCGACGGGCTGGCAATCATCCTTCATCCGCTCAATCCGCTGAAGCAACTCAACACCCTACAATTGGCGCGAATCTTCAGCGGCGAAGCAAAAACCTGGGAAGAACTCGGCGGCACCGGTGGGACAATTCATCTCTATGCGCGGGATGATCAATCGGGCACCTACGACACGTTCAAGGAACTGGTCCTCAGCCCGCGAGGGAAAACCCTGAGCGGCAATGCGAAACGCTTCGAATCCAGCGAGCAATTGTCCGACGCCGTCAGTCTGGACCCGCAAGCCATCGGTTTCATCGGGTTGCCTTATGTGCGCCAGGCCAAAGCAGTAGCCATTGTCGATGGAGACTCCCAGGCCATGCTGCCGCTCAATAGCCTGATCGCGACGGAAGATTACCCGCTGTCCCGTCGGCTGTTGTTTTACCTGCCGCCGACCGGGAAAAATCCCTGGGCCAAGGCCTTGGTGAAATTTGCCCAAAGCAGCAAAGGCCAGGCGATCGTCGCAGCCAATGGTTTTATCGCGCAGACGGTTCAGGCCATGGCGGTCACGCCGAATGCGTTGATGCCCGAGGGTTATCAGGCACTCAGCCGGCATGCCCAGCGGCTGACGGTGAACTTTCGTTTCGAAGAAGGCAGCGCGACGCTGGACAACAAGGCCCGACAGGACCTGTCGCGGGTGCTCGACTATATAAAGCAGCACGACAAAACCAATCGGCAGGTAACGCTGGTGGGGTTTGGCGATGCCAAGAGCGACCCGGCGCGAGCCGACCTGCTGTCGAAACTGCGGGCCATGGCGGTGCGACGAGAACTGGTGAAAAGCGGCGTGGTGTTTCGCGAGATTCGCGGCTTCGGCGCCGAGATGCCGGTGGCGACCAACAGCGGGGATGAGGGGCGGATCAAGAATCGGCGGGTTGAGGTTTGGGTGTACTGAAGTAAGCGCCGAACATTGTGGCGAGGGAGCTTGCTCCCTCGCCACAATGTGTTACTGCCCGCTACGCATCATTTCCTTAGGCACATATTTGCCGATCTCAAATTTGCCGATCGCCGCGCGGTGCACTTCGTCCGGGCCGTCGGCCAGGCGCAGGGTGCGTTGCATGGCGTACATGTAGGCCAGCGGGAAATCGTTGGAAACCCCTGCCCCGCCATGAATCTGGATCGCCCGATCGATCACCCGCAACGCCACGTTCGGCGCGACGACTTTGATCTGCGCGATTTCGCTCTTCGCCACCTTGTTGCCGACGGTGTCCATCATGTACGCCGCTTTCAATGTCAGCAGGCGCGCCATGTCGATCTCCATCCGCGAGTCGGCGATTTTGTCGATGTTACCGCCCAGGCGCGCCAAGGGTTTGCCGAACGCGGTGCGGTTGACCGCACGTTTGCACATCAGCTCCAACGCACGCTCGGCCATGCCGATCGAACGCATGCAGTGGTGAATCCGGCCCGGGCCGAGGCGACCTTGGGCAATTTCGAAGCCGCGTCCTTCGCCCAACAGGACGTTTTCGTACGGCACCCGGACATTTTCGAACAGCACTTCGGCGTGACCGTGAGGCGCGTCGTCATAACCGAACACCGGCAGCGGACGCACAATCTTCACGCCTGGGGTGTCCACCGGCACCAGAATCATTGAGTGCTGCGCATGGCGCGGTGCATCCGGATTGCTCAGGCCCATGAAGATCAAAATCTTGCAGCGTGGATCGCAGGCGCCAGAGGTCCACCATTTCTTGCCGTTGATCACCCATTCGTCGCCATCACGCACAGCGCGGGCGGCCATGTTGGTGGCGTCGGACGAGGCCACGTCCGGCTCGGTCATGGCGAACGCCGAGCGGATCTCACCGCGCAACAGCGGTTCGAGCCAGCGTTGCTTCTGTTCCTCATTGGCGTAACGCACCAGCACTTCCATGTTGCCGGTGTCCGGTGCGGAGCAGTTGAACGGTTCAGGGCCCAGCAGCGAGCGGCCCATGATTTCCGCCAATGGCGCATATTCGAGGTTGGTCAGGCCGGCGCCGAGTTCGGATTCAGGCAGAAACAAATTCCACAGGCCTTCAGCTTTGGCCTTGAGTTTGAGTTCTTCCATGATCGCTGTCGGCTGCCAGCGATCGCCCTCGGCGACCTGGCGTTCGAACACCGCTTCAGCGGGATAAACGTAGGTGTCCATGAACGCGGTCACGCGCTCACGCAGTTCTTGCACTTTGGGCGAATAAGCGAAATCCATGGGCAGCTACCTTCTAAAGGGAGGTTGTTCAGGTCATGCAATCGATGCTAGAACAGCGTTGATAATTTACCTAGCCTATTCTCGGCGTGTATTAACATTCATCACCGATATATGATCGACTGATCGAGCCACCTTCCTATAACAAGAGCAGAGAGCGCAGCGCAATGAATCTGAGCAAGGTCGACCTCAACCTTTTCATCGTCTTCGACGCGATCTACACCGAAGCCAACCTGACTCGCGCCGGGCAGATTGTCGGCATTACTCAACCAGCGGTCTCGAACGCTCTGGCTCGCCTGCGCGAGACCTTCAACGATCCGCTTTTCGTGCGCACCGCCCAAGGCATGGTGCCCACGCCGATGGCGCAGAACATCATCGGCCCCGTGCGCAACGCCCTCTCCTTGCTGCGGGTGTCGGTGCAGGAAAGCCGCATTTTCAACCCGTTGCAGGCGGTCAAGACCTACCGCATCAGCATGACCGACCTTACTGAAGCGGTGATCCTGCCGCCGCTGTTCCAGCGCCTGCGACGCCTGGCGCCGACGGTGATCATCGAAAGTTTCCTGTCCAAACGTCGCGAGACCACCAAGGAATTGGCCGCCGGTCGTCTCGATTTCGCGGTGGATGCGCCACTCAATACCGATCCGCAAGTGCGTCACGTCAAGTTGATGGAGGACCGTTACGTGTGCGCCATGCGCAAGGGCCATCCGTTGGCGGGCAAAGAGAAATTCACCCTCGACGATTATCTGTCCCTGACGCACATCCATATCTCCAGCCGGCGCAGCGGTCTGGGTTATGTCGATCTGGCCCTGGGCAAAATGGGCATCCAGCGCAAAATCGCCCTGCGCTCCCAGCATTACCTGATGGCGTCCCAGGTGTTGCAGCAGACCGACATGGTCATGACCGTGCCGGAACGCTTTGCTCGCCGACATGACTTGTACTCGGTGAACCTCCCGGTTAAAGAAGTTCCGCCGGTGGAAACTCATCTTTACTGGCACGAAAGCACCGATCAGGACCCGGCCAACCGCTGGATGCGCGAGCAGATGATCGAGTTGTGCCAACAGGTTACGGCGCATGAGAAGAAGCTGGATAAGGTGTAGGACATTAATCCGCGTCATCGTTCTTCGCGGGCAAGTCGGATCGCCACACCGCTCGCTCCACAGGTTTGGTGTCGATCATTTAATCGTGGCTCGACGCGAACCTTGTAGGAGCGAGGTTTGCCCGCGAAGAGGCCGGTGATACCAACGAAGATCCACGCCCCCTTGACGTAAACGTCAACCTGCCATTAGCTTAGCGCCATGACCTTTTTCGAGCGCTTCCATGAGCAGCCAGACCTATAGCATTTCCGACCTCGCCCGCGAGCTCGACATCACTACCCGAGCTATTCGCTTTTATGAAGAGCAAGGCCTGCTCAGCCCCGAGCGTCGTGGTCAGGAACGCATTTATTCGCCCCGCGACAAGGTCAGCCTGAAGCTGATCCTGCGGGGCAAGCGCATTGGTTTTTCCCTGGCCGAATGCCGCGAGCTGATCGAGCTCTACGACCCCTCCAGCGGTAACACCAAGCAACTGCATAGCATGCTGGCGAAAATCGCCGAGCGTCGGGAACAACTCGAACAGCAACTGCTGGACATCGAACAGATGAAACTGGAACTCGACACGGCCGAAGAGCGCTGTACTCAGGCGCTGGAGCAGACGATCAAGAGCCAGCAAGCGGTCCGGTAGATCTACACAGTTCCCTGTGGGAGCGGCGGTGCGGCGATCCGACTTGCCCGCGATGAGGGCATGACATTCAACATTGATGCTGACTGACACACCGCCATCGCGGGCAAGCCGCCCCCACAGGGTTTTCCCAGTATTCAGACAACAGGTCAATTCCCATGTCCCTACCCACCCACGTACGCCTGGTCGAAGTCGGCCCTCGCGACGGTTTGCAAAACGAAGCCCAGCCCATCAGCGTTGCGGACAAGGTACAACTGGTTGACGCGCTGACCGCCGCAGGCCTGGGCTATATAGAAGTCGGCAGTTTCGTCTCGCCCAAATGGGTGCCGCAAATGGCCGGTTCCGCCGAGGTCTTCGCGCAGATCAAGCGCAAGCCGGGCGTGACCTATGGCGCCCTCGCCCCCAACCTGCGGGGCTTCGAAGATGCCATCGCCGCCGGGGTCAAGGAAGTCGCCGTGTTCGCCGCAGCGTCCGAAGCGTTTTCCCAGCGCAACATCAATTGCTCGATCAGCGAGAGCCTGGGGCGCTTCGTGCCGATCATAGACGCCGCCAAACAACACGGGGTCAGCGTGCGCGGTTACGTGTCCTGCGTGCTGGGTTGCCCTTATGAAGGTGACATCGCACCGGAACAAGTCGCCCGGGTTGCTCGTGAGCTCTATGCCATGGGCTGCTACGAGGTTTCGTTGGGAGACACCATCGGCACCGGCACCGCCGGCGCGACACGCAGGATGTTCGACGTGGTGTCGGCTGATGTGCCACGCGAAAAACTGGCCGGGCACTTTCACGATACCTATGGCCAGGCCATGGCCAACATCTACGCCAGCCTGCTGGAAGGCATCGCGGTGTTCGACAGCTCCATCGCCGGCCTCGGCGGCTGCCCCTACGCCAAGGGCGCCAGCGGTAATGTCGCGACCGAAGACGTGGTTTACCTGCTCAACGGCCTGGGTATCGAGACCGGAATCGACCTGGATGCCTTGATTCGGGCCGGCCAACAGATTTGCACGGTGCTGGGGCGCCCTACCGGTTCGCGCGTGGCCAAGGCCCGCAGTGCACAGTGACAGTGTGGATGTGTCCGGGTGTTACCGCGTGTGCAGAAACGTGGGCGGAAGCGAGTAACACGGAAACAAATTGTCGGGTTTGGGTCGGATGAAAAATCCTGTGAAAAACTCAAGGCATTGAATTTAAAGGGTTTTTAAAAGTTGGCACGGCTTCTGCTATCTCTATGGCATAACAAGAATAAAAACTGCAAACCAATAAAAATAAGACGTAACGACTCTGACATAACAAGAACAACACGGCAGAGACGCAGCTAACAGATTTTTTTGGAGAGGATGTGCTTTTCAGGGTGCTTTTCGAAGTAACCCGCAACCGGGCAGAGAACAATAAAACTACCTTCAGGTAGCTCCCGAACTGGTTGGATCGCTTAGCGAAAAAGTAGATCAGCGCTCAAAAAAATACGTTTGCTCTTGATCCCGGATGGGGATCGACAAAAACAGCGGTAAAGGGCCACGGTTGCCAAAAACAACAACAGACCGCCCCTCAATAATAAAAAAAGAGCACGTGCGACAAAATTAAAGGGGAGCTTCGGCTCCCCTTTGTGCTTTCTCGTGTTTGCCATTTCCACTGCGCCCCCCCCCCCCTGTGGGAGCGAGCCTGCTCGCGATAGCGGTGGTTCAGTCGACATCTATATCGGATGTGCTGCCGTCATCGCGAGCAGGCCCGCTCCCACAAGGAATTGTGGTCAGGCGTGATGACCTCGCAGCTCCTCGATGCTGATCTCGCGCATCCGAAACTTCTGGATCTTGCCGGTCACGGTCATCGGAAACTCCTCGACGAACTTGAAATAACGCGGCGTCTTGAAGTGCGCGATGCGCTCCTTGCACCAGGCTTGCAGCTCCTGTTCGGTGGCGCTGTGGCCGGGGTGGAATTTGATCCAGGCAACGATCTCTTCGCCATAACGGGAGCAAGGAATGCCGATCACCTGCACGTCAGCTACCGCCGGATGGGTGAAGAAGAACTCTTCCAGCTCCCTAGGGTAAACATTCTCACCGCCGCGAATGATCATGTCCTTGTTACGCCCGGCGATGCACACGTAGCCTTCGTCGTTCATGCTCGCCAGATCGCCGGTGTGCATCCAGCCCGCCTCATCGATAGCCTCGTCGGTGCCTTGCGGGTTATTCCAGTAGCCGAGCATCACGCTGTAACCCCGAGTACACAGCTCGCCGATGGTGCCGCGTGGCACCAGGTTGCCCGCCTCGTCGATGATTTTGCTTTCCAGTTGCGGCTGGGTGCGGCCAACGGTGGTGACGCGCAATTCCAGCTCGTCTGACGGACCTGTCTGTAACGACACAGGGCTGGTTTCCGTCATGCCGTAGGCAATTTGCACTTCGCTCATGTGCATTTCATTGATAACCCGGCGCATCACCTCGATCGGGCAGGTCGCCCCGGCCATGATCCCGGTGCGCAGGCTCGACAAATCAAACTCGGCGCGCTTGGGCTGATCGAGCATGGCGATGAACATGGTCGGCACGCCGTAAAGCGCGGTGGCTTTTTCTTCGGCGACGGTGCTCAGCGTCAGCAACGGATCGAAGGCGTCGTTGGGGTAAATCATGGTGCTGGCGTGGGTGACGCAGCCGAGGTTGCCCATGACCATGCCGAAGCAGTGATACAGCGGCACCGGAATCACCAGCCGATCATTGGCTGTCAGCCCGAGGCTTTCGCCGACCATGTAACCGTTGTTGAGAATGTTGTAATGGCTGAGGGTCGCGCCCTTGGGAAAACCCGTGGTGCCGGAGGTGTACTGGATGTTTACCGCTTGATCGAAATGCAGACTGTCCTGACGTTCGCGCAATTGCTCGATCGACACGCTGGCCGCCAGATCGGTCAGCTGCGACCATGGCAGGAAACCCGATGGCGGCTGCGCATCCAGGCTGATCACGCCACGCAGTTCCGGCAGACGTTCGCTCTGCAACCGGCCGATGGATTGTTCCGCCAATTCCGGTACCAGCCCTTGCAGCATGCCGTGATAGTCGGAGGTCTTGAAAGCCCCGGCACAGACCAGCCACTGGCACCCGGACTGCTTCAACACGTATTCGAGTTCGGAGCTGCGGTAAGCCGGATTGATGTTGACCAGAATCACGCCGATTTTCGCGCTGGCGAACTGGCTAATGCACCACTGGGCACAATTCGGCGCCCAGATGCCGAGCCGGTCACCGGTCTGCAAGCCCAGCGCCAACAACGCTTTGGCGTACAGGTCGACGGCTTCTGCCAACTGCTGCCAGGTGTAACGCAGCTGTTGATGTCGCACCACCAGTGCCTCGCCGTCCGGGTATCGCGCGACGGTGTCGTCGAACTTCTGCCCGATGGTCATCGCCAGCAAGGCTTTGTCCTGGGAACCACGTGTGTAGCTGCGCTGCGGGTTTGCACTGGGTTGATCCATGACGACCCCTATTGTCTTTATTAGTGGGTGTTGGAACGGAGCTACGGCAGCTCCGACCATTCAGAACTGGCTCTACTCTCGCCCAAGTTGACGTTAACGTAAAGGGTGATTGACAGCCATTCATCACAAGCTTACGTTAACGTAAAGGTGAGAGCCGAATCGCTGCCCTCCCCACCCTACAAAAAAGCCAAAAGGTGTCCCATGAGCTACCCATCCCTGAACTTTGCCCTCGGTGAAACCATCGACATGCTGCGCGATCAGGTTCAGTCCTTCGTCGCCAAAGAGATCGCCCCGCGCGCCGCTCAGATCGACATCGACAACCTGTTCCCGGCCGACCTGTGGCGCAAATTCGGCGACATGGGCCTGCTCGGCATTACCGTGCCGGAAGAGTACGGCGGCGCGGGTCTGGGTTATCTCGCGCACGTGGTGGCGATGGAAGAAATCAGCCGCGGTTCGGCCTCGGTCGCCCTGTCTTACGGCGCTCACTCCAACCTCTGCGTCAACCAGATCAACCGCAACGGCACTCACGAACAGAAAAGCAAATACCTGCCGAAGCTGATCAGCGGCGAGCACATCGGTGCGCTGGCCATGAGCGAGCCGAATGCCGGTTCCGATGTGGTCTCGATGAAACTGCGCGCCGACAAACGCGGCGACCACTACGTACTCAACGGCAGCAAAACCTGGATCACCAACGGCCCCGACGCCAACACCTACGTGATCTACGCCAAGACCGACCTGGAAAAAGGCCCGCACGGCATCACTGCTTTCATCGTCGAGCGTGACTCCAAAGGCTTCAGCCGCAGCAATAAGTTCGACAAGCTCGGCATGCGCGGTTCGAACACCTGTGAGCTGTTTTTCGATGACGTCGAAGTACCGGAAGAAAACATCCTCGGCGTGCTCAACGGCGGCGTGAAAGTGCTGATGAGCGGCCTCGACTACGAACGCGTTGTGCTCTCGGGTGGCCCGACCGGGATCATGCAGGCCTGCATGGACTTGATTGTTCCGTACATTCACGACCGCAAGCAGTTCGGCCAGAGCATCGGCGAATTCCAGCTGATCCAGGGCAAGGTCGCCGACATGTACACCCAACTCAATGCCAGCCGCGCCTACCTTTATGCGGTAGCCCAGGCCTGCGAGCGCGGCGAAACCGCGCGCAAGGACGCCGCCGGAGTCATCCTCTACAGCGCCGAATGCGCGACCCGAATGGCCCTCGACGCGATCCAGATTCTCGGCGGTAACGGCTACATCAACGAATTCCCGGCCGGTCGTCTGCTGCGTGACGCCAAGCTGTATGAAATCGGCGCCGGCACCAGTGAGATCCGTCGCATGCTGATCGGTCGCGAACTGTTCAACGAAACCCGCTAAACGGAGCTGCACATGGCTATCCTGCATACCCAGCTCAACCCCCGTTCGGCGGAGTTCGCGGCCAACAGCGCGGCGATGCTCAAACAGGTCGACGCCCTGCACACCCTGCTCGCGCAAGTGCAGCAAGGTGGCGGCCCGAAGGCTCAAGAACGCCACACCTCGCGGGGCAAATTGCTGCCCCGTGAACGGATCAATCGCCTGCTCGATCCCGGCTCGCCATTTCTCGAGATCAGCCAACTGGCCGCCTACGCGGTCTACGGCGAAGACGTTCCCGCCGCTGGGGTGATTGCCGGTATCGGTCGGGTGGAAGGCGTCGAATGCATGATCGTCGCCAACGATGCCACCGTTAAAGGCGGCTCGTACTACCCGCTGACCGTGAAAAAACACCTGCGCGCACAAACCATCGCCCAGCAGAATCGCCTGCCCTGCATCTATCTGGTGGACTCCGGCGGTGCCAACTTGCCGCGTCAGGATGAAGTGTTTCCGGACCGCGAACACTTCGGGCGGATCTTCTTCAACCAGGCCAACATGAGCGCCATGGGCATTCCGCAGATTGCGGTGGTCATGGGCTCGTGCACCGCCGGGGGCGCTTACGTGCCAGCGATGGCCGACGAGGCGATCATGGTCCGTCAACAGGCAACGATTTTCCTCGCCGGCCCACCGCTGGTGAAAGCCGCAACGGGTGAAGTGGTCAGCGCCGAAGACCTCGGCGGGGCCGATGTGCACTGCAAGATTTCCGGCGTCGCCGACCATTACGCCGAAAGCGATGAACACGCCCTCGCATTGGCCCGGCGCAGCGTCGCCAACCTCAACTGGCGCAAGCTCGGTGAACTGCAACAACGTACGCCGATCGCGCCGCTGTACAGCAGCGACGAGTTGTACGGCGTGGTGTCGGCGGACGCCAAACAACCCTTCGAGGTGCGTGAAGTGATCGCGCGGCTGGTGGACGGTTCGGTGTTCGATGAGTTCAAGGCATTGTTCGGCACGACACTGGTGTGCGGCTTCGCTCACCTGCACGGTTACCCGATCGCGATCCTCGCCAACAACGGCATCCTCTTCGCCGAAGCCGCGCAGAAAGGCGCGCACTTCATCGAACTGGCCTGCCAGCGCGGCATTCCATTGCTGTTCCTGCAAAACATCACCGGTTTCATGGTCGGCCAGAAATACGAAGCCGGCGGTATCGCCAAGCACGGCGCGAAACTGGTGACGGCCGTGGCCTGCGCCAAGGTGCCGAAATTCACCGTGATCATCGGCGGCAGCTTCGGCGCCGGTAACTACGGCATGTGCGGTCGGGCTTACGACCCACGCTTCCTGTGGATGTGGCCGAACGCACGGATCGGCGTGATGGGGGCCGAACAGGCGGCAGGCGTGCTGGTGCAGGTCAAGCGTGAGCAAGCCGAGCGCGGTGGCCATGGTTTCAGCGCCGAGCAGGAAGCCGAGATCAAGCAACCGATTCTCGATCAGTACGAAGAACAGGGGCATCCCTATTATTCCAGTGCTCGACTGTGGGACGACGGCGTCATCGACCCGGCGCAAACCCGCGACGTATTGGCCCTGGCCTTGTCGGCGTCGCTGAATGCGCCAATCGAACCGAGCCGCTTCGGCGTGTTCCGGATGTGATCTGGAGAAAACCATGAGCGACTTCAACACCCTCGAACTGCTGACTGACCCGCGTGGTTTCGCCACCCTGTGGCTCAGCCGCGAGCAGAAAAACAACGCCTTCAACGCCGAAATGATCCGAGAACTGATCCTCGCGCTGGACAAAGTGTCGAGCGATGCCAGCCTGCGTTTTCTGCTGATCCGTGGGCGCGGCAAGCATTTCAGCGCTGGCGCCGATCTGGCCTGGATGCAGCAATCGGCCGAACTCGATTACCACACCAACCTTGATGACGCCCGGGAACTGGCGGAATTGATGTACAACCTCGCCAAGCTGAAAATCCCGACCGTGGCAGTGGTGCAAGGCGCGGCCTATGGCGGCGCGCTGGGCCTGATCAGTTGCTGCGACATGGCCATCGGCGCCGACGACGCGCAGTTCTGTCTGTCGGAAGTGCGCATCGGCCTCGCGCCGGCGGTCATCAGCCCGTTCGTGGTGCAAGCCATCGGCGAGCGCGCGGCACGCCGCTATGCCTTGACCGCCGAACGTTTCGGCGGGCAACGGGCTCGGGAAATCGGCTTGCTGTCGGAGAGCTACCCGATGGCTGAGCTGGAGCAGAAAGTCGATCAGTGGATCGACAACCTGCTGCTCAACAGTCCGGCGGCCATGCGCGCCAGCAAGGACTTGCTGCGTGAAGTCGGCCATGGCGCGCTGACCCCGGCGCTGCGGCGCTACACCGAGAACGCCATCGCCCGAATCCGCGTCAGCCCCGAAGGCCAGGAAGGCCTGCGTGCCTTCCTGCAAAAACGTCCGCCGAACTGGCAAGCCGAAACCACCCTCAAGGAGCCGCGTTGATGAGCGCACCTGTTCTCACCACCCTGTTGGTGGCCAACCGTGGTGAAATCGCGTGCCGAGTGATGCGCACCGCCAAGGCCTTGGGCCTGACCACCGTGGCCGTGCACAGCGCCATTGATCGTGACGCCCGGCACAGCCGCGAAGCGGATATACGCGTTGACCTGGGCGGCAGCAAAGCCGCCGACAGTTACCTGCAAATCGACAAACTGATCGCTGCCGCGAAAGCCAGCGGCGCACAGGCGATTCATCCCGGTTATGGCTTTCTCTCGGAAAACGCCGGGTTCGCCCGCGCAATCGAAGCGGCCGGTCTGATCTTCCTCGGTCCACCCGCCTCGGCCATTGACGCCATGGGCAGCAAGTCCGCGGCCAAAGCCTTGATGGAAACCGCCGGCGTGCCGCTGGTGCCCGGCTATCACGGCGAAGCCCAGGACTTCGACACCTTCCGCGACGCCTGCGAACGCATCGGTTACCCGGTGCTGCTCAAGGCTACGGCGGGCGGCGGTGGCAAAGGCATGAAAGTGGTCGAGGACGTCAGCCAGCTGGCCGAAGCCCTGGCCTCGGCGCAACGTGAAGCGCAGTCGTCATTCGGCGACTCGCGGATGTTGGTGGAGAAGTACCTGCTCAAGCCACGCCACGTGGAAATCCAGGTATTCGCCGACCAGCATGGCAACTGCCTGTACCTCAACGAACGTGATTGCTCGATTCAGCGTCGGCATCAGAAAGTCGTCGAAGAAGCACCGGCTCCGGGTCTGAGCCCGGAACTGCGTCGCGCGATGGGCGAAGCTGCTGTGCGCTCGGCACAGGCCATCGGTTACGTCGGTGCCGGCACCGTGGAGTTTTTGCTGGATGCGCGCGGTGAGTTCTTCTTCATGGAGATGAACACGCGTTTGCAAGTTGAACACCCGGTAACCGAAGCGATCACCGGCCTTGATCTGGTGGCCTGGCAGATTCGCGTGGCCTGCGGTGAAGCGCTGCCAATGACGCAAGACCAGGTGCCGCTGATCGGCCATGCGATTGAAGTGCGACTGTATGCCGAAGACCCGGGCAATGATTTTCTGCCGGCCACCGGGCGTCTGGCGTTGTACCGCGAATCCGCCGAAGGGCCGGGGCGTCGCGTGGACAGTGGCGTTGAAGAAGGCGACGAGATTTCGCCCTTCTACGACCCGATGCTCGGCAAGCTGATTGCTTGGGGCGAAGACCGTGAACAGGCGCGGCTGCGGTTGCTGAGCATGCTTGATGAGTTTGCCATTGGCGGACTGAAGACCAACATCAACTTCCTGCGCCGAATCATCGGCCACCCGGCGTTTACCGCGGCCGAATTGGATACCGGGTTCATTCCGCGTTATCAGGAACAACTGCTGCCAGCACCTTCAGACCTCAGCGATGAATTCTGGCAAGCGGCCGCGCAGGCATTTGCCAAGAGCCAACCGAGCACGACCCGCGCTGATGACCTGAGTTCGCCTTGGGGTATCGGCAACGGATTCCGTGCCGGATTGCCGACAGAAATCACCCTGCATTTGAGTTGCGAAGGGCAAGACCGGGCGCTGACCCTGGGCGATACCAATGCTCATACCGCCCAGCTCAAGGGTGAATACCTGCTGACCGAACACAACGGTTTGCGCCGCCAGCATCGGGCAATCCGCCGTGGCGACACGCTGTATCTTCAATGGGACGGTGAGCTGCGCCGCATTGAGGCGTATGACCCGATCAGTGCCGTCGAAGCCAGTCACAGCCATCACGGCGGACTCACCGCGCCCATGAACGGCAGCATCGTGCGAGTGCTGGTGGAGGCCGGGCAAACGGTCGAAGCCGGGGCGCAATTGGTGGTGCTGGAAGCGATGAAAATGGAGCACAGCATTCGCGCACCCCACGCCGGAGTGATCAAGGCGCTGTATTGCCAGGAAGGCGAAATGGTCAGCGAAGGCAGTGCGTTAGTGGAATTGGAACTCGCGTGAAATGAAGATCGGTCCTACGCGTTGCGAGGACCGATCTGATTAGAATTTGGCAGTCGCCTGAACCACTACGCCGATGATTCGGCATTCTTCGGTGTAAAGGGCTTTCGGATAGGTCGGATTGAGCGGGACCAGATAACGCTGCCCGCCCTCTTCGATCAGTTTGCGAAAAACCGCCTCGGCGCTGCCGGGCCATTGGGCGATCACCAGTTTGCCAGGCTCCGGCACGATGGCCGGGTCCACCAGAATCAACATGTCCGCGGCAATGCTCACACCCGTGGGTGCGGTCATCGCATCACCGACCACTACCAGCCAGAATGCTGCGCCTTGGGCGTGGTAATCGGACAGCTCGAAGCGCGGCTTGCTGGCAGTCGATGAAGCGCCGTAAGTTGATAGTTCTCCGTCGCGTACCTCCCCGGTTTCCCGCCAGTCACTGACCGGGTAGCGAAAGTACGGGTTGTACTTTTGCGTCAGAGGGATCTCTTCATCCTGTGAGATCTGCGGTTCCCTGATCACCATCGCGACTTCCAGATAATCCATCCCCAGCGCCTGCAAGACACGGTTCATCTCTTGGATGCCGGGCTGACGACGTTTATTCAGCCAATGGCCGACGCCGCCCTGGGACATTCCGATGCGCTCGGCGAGTATCTCTTGAGTGACTTTGAGTTCACTCATTTTGGCCTTGACCAATTCAATCCATTTATCCATGTGCGGCACGATACGTGGGGTACTCCGACCAACAAAACACAAATTGTAGTATTTAAATTCAAGACACAAATACAGTACGTACTAAGCTGGGCTCACGGATTTGAATCTATCACGGAGCTTGCCATCGTCATGACCATCCCCAGCATTACCCTGCCCGACACCCAATTCGACACTACGCTCAACTCGCCAAAAGGCTCTGCCGCCGCGCAGCGGGCGCTGGACTACTACTTGAAACCAGCTGTGTCAGAAGAGGCCAGCGAAGAACGTTTCTTCGATGTGAACCGTAACATCAGCAGCGAAGAGGCACTGGTCCATGCGTCGGATCTGTTGCGCTGTGCCGCCGCCACCGCGCATGAATCCGCCAACCAGCTGCAGGGTGCAAGCCGGGATCTGGCGTTTTCGACGGTGCACATGATCGACATGGCCAAGGCGATGGTCGACCGCTCCCTGGAGGGCAATCAGAACGTTTGAGGAGGAAGCGCTTTGGAGGAGGACAGGAAAAGTTTTCCAATCGCGCAGATAAAAACATTTGACTTGCAAATGATAATGATTATTATTGCATCAACTGGTCGCGAGATCAGTCGATGGCCCAAGGGACCTTAGGTCGGTCTCCTGGACTATCTCCTCATCAGGCTAATCACGGTTTTTGACCCGGCTTTTGCCGGGTCTTTTTTTTGCCAGTTATTCTGGCTTTGGCTTCAGGCTAATGAAGTCTGTGGGTACTGCAAATTCGATTGGCGCGGATGATATCAAATGAATACCTGTTGGCAAGAGAGGCCCGGTAGCATTGGGCCAAACTAACGCAAAATAGCACTTGAGAATCACTCGCGCAGTCTCTAAGCTGCGTCGGCGTCAAGGAGGACGCCCCCCCTTTTCACCCTCGCAATTTCCCCCGGTTTCTCCCTTCCTTGCGTGTAAAGTAGCAGCCATAAAAATCATATTCAGGAATTGATTATGGCCGTGGCTAGATCTTCTTTCGACATCAACGCGAACTTCGACAGTGGCAACATCGAAGTGCTGGACATCAGCAATCCTTTGCAAGCGCTGCTGGCGATCAAGCCAGACACTCGCAGCCAGCATTTCCAGTGGTTCCACTTCAAGGCCAGCGGTCTGCACGTTGGAGAGGAGCATTGGTTTCGCCTGAACAACGCCAGCAAGTCTTCGTACAACAAAGCCTGGGATGGCTATCAGGCGGTGGCCTCCTATGACCACGTCAACTGGTTCCGGGTGCCGACTATTTTCGAAGGTGACTGCCTGCGTTTCAGCCTCGAAGCCACTGCCACCCACGCCTGGTTCGCCTATTTCGAACCTTACAGCCGTGGCCGCCATGACTGGCTGATCGAACAGGCCCTGACCAAGGCCGGCACCGAACTGCTGGCCACCGGCAAGAGCGTTGAAGGTCGCGACATCCAGTTGTTGCGCAAAGGTACCGGCGCCGAAGGCCAGCGCAAGGTCTGGATCATCGCCCAGCAACACCCCGGCGAACACATGGCCGAATGGTTCATGGAAGGGGTGATCGAGCGCCTCGAAAAACACGACGACCCAGTGCTGAAAAAACTCCTGGCCAGTGCCGACCTGTACCTGGTGCCAAACATGAACCCGGATGGCGCCTTTCACGGTCATTTGCGCACCAACGCCATGGGTCAGGACCTGAACCGCGCGTGGCAGAGCGCCAGCCAGGAAATCAGCCCGGAAGTGCTGTTCGTTCAGCAACAGATGGAAAAGTATGGTGTCGACCTGTTCCTCGACATCCATGGCGACGAAGAAATCCCCTACGTGTTCACCGCCGGTTGCGAAGGTAACCCTGGCTATACGTCGCGGATCGAAAAACTCGAAGAACATTTCCGCAGTCATTTGAAACATCAGACCAAAGATTTCCAGACCAAACACGGCTACACCCGCGACGAGCCTGGCAAAGCCAACATGACCCTGGCCTGCAACAGCGTCGGTCAGAAGTTCGACTGCCTGTCGCTGACCCTGGAAATGCCCTTCAAAGACCACAACGACGCACCAAACCCGCTGACCGGCTGGTCCGGCAAACGCTCGAAGCAGTTGGGCAAGGACGTGCTGACAACCATCGCCGACATGGTCGATGCTCTACGTTGAATTCAAAATCAAAAGATCGCAGCCTTCGGCAGCTCCTACAGATGTTCACAAAAACTCGTAGGAGCTGCCGAAGGCTGCGATCTTTTTACTCAGCCGGGAGCCGCACACAATCTTCCGGCCCCAACAAGCGCCCATCCTCGGCACGCAATTCCAGAGCCCGCACCGGTCGACCATTCTCACGATCGACAACCCGCGAATGCGCCTCCCCCGCCTCATAGAAAAACGCCTCGCCCCACTGCCGTAACCCGATGATCAACGGGAACAGGCCCTTGCCCTTCTCCGTCAGTACGTATTCCTGATACGCGCTGCCGTCCGACGCTGGCACCAGATCGAAAATCCCGTGAGCCACCAACGTGCGCAGGCGTGCCGAGAGAATGTTTTTGGCCATGCCCAGATTGCGCTGGAACTCGCCGAATCGCCGCAGGCCATCGAACGCATCGCGCACGATCAATAACGACCACCAATCACCAATCGCGTCCAGTGAACGGGCGACCGGGCATTCGGCGCCTTCCATGCTTGTACGTTTAACCATGACCGCGTCCGCCGGCAACAAATGTGGTTGCAATATAAAACCAGACTCCCTACCGTACAACTGGTTTTATTTTGAAACCACAAAAGGAAGCCTGTGATGAAACCTGACCATCCGTTAAGCGGCGCAGTGGTGCTGCTGTTTGCCGTTGCCTGCGGCCTGGCCGTCGGCAATGTGTATTACGCACAACCGCTGCTCGATGCCATGGCTGAAGCCTTCGCCATGGATCCGGCAACCATCGGTATCGTCGTCACCCTTACCCAGATCGGTTATGGCGTGGGTCTGTTGTTGCTGGTTCCGCTAGGGGATCTGCTCAACCGCCGCCGGCTGATCGTCACGCAAACCCTGCTGTCAGCACTGGCCTTATTGATGATCGCATTAGCGTCGAACAGCACCTGGCTATTGCTCGGCATGGCACTGACCGGGTTACTGGCGGTCGTGACGCAAGTCCTGGTGGCCTACGCTGCAACCCTGGCCATCCCGGCGCAACGTGGACGTGTGGTGGGCGTGATTACCAGCGGCATTGTCGTCGGCATTCTGTTGGCACGAACGGTGGCGGGCGGCATGGCTGATCTGGCCGGTTGGCGTTCGATTTATCTGTTGTCCGCCGGGTTGACTCTGCTGATGGCACTGCTGTTGTTTCGTGTGCTGCCAAAGCACGAAGAGGCGCGACCGGATAGCGCTTACGGTGCGTTGATCGGCTCGGTATTCACATTGTTCAAGGAAGAACCGGTATTGCGTCAACGGGCCATGCTCGCCCTGCTGACCTTCGCCAGCGCCATGGTGCTGTGGACACCCTTGGTGTTGCCGCTGAGTGCCCCGCCGCTTTCACTTTCCCACACCGAAATCGGACTGTTCGGCCTGGCCGGAGCCGCCGGTGCGCTGGCCGCCGCTCGCGCCGGGCATCTGGCTGACCGCGGTCTTGGGCAATGGACCAGTGGACTGTCGTTGCTGCTGATGCTTGCCTCATGGCTGCCCATCGCACTCACTCAATCCTCTTTATGGGCGCTGCTGCTCGGGGTGATTACGCTGGATCTGGGTTTGCAAGCCGTTCACGTTACCAGCCAGAGCATGATCTACAGCGTGCGCCCCGAAGCGCAAAGCCGACTCACCGCCGGCTACATGCTGTTCTATTCGATCGGCAGCGCCTTGGGTTCTATCGGTTCGACGGCGATGTATGCCTGGGCGGGATGGATCGGCGTGTGCTTGTTGGGAGCGGGGATCAATACCGTGGCGTTTATCTATTGGTGGCTGACGTTGGCCACGAAGGACCAACCTGTGGAAGCAACTTCACGCTGACGCGTAGGAGCTGCCGCGGGCTGCGATCTTTTGATCTGGGGGGACACCTTCGATTTTCAAGATCAAAAGATCGCAGCCTGCGGCAGTTCCTACATTGACCGCGTACATCCGCAGAATTTACCTGTGGCAGCTGGGATCACCCTCGATCTTTGCCCCGCAACATGCTGTTCAGCACATCATCACGACGTACCCAACCGTGAAACAACGCCGCCGCCAAATGCAGCAGTACGGTCAGAAACAACAGATACGCCAAATACCCATGCGCCTTGCGCAGGAACGCAAACACCTGCGCATTCGCCGGCAGAATCGACGGCAACTGCAACGAGCTACTGAGCATCACCGGATCGCCGGCCGCCGAAATCATCGCCCAGCCCAACAGCGGCAAAATCAGCATCAAGGCGTACAGCAAAAAATGCGAAGCCTTGGCCGCGAATGCTTGCCAACCCGGCAGATCCGCCGGCAGTGGTGGTTGCCGGGTCGAAAAACGCACGGCCAGGCGCACGATCACCAGCAACAGAATCGCAACGCCCAAAGGTTTGTGCAGATGGATCAGCCACTGATGGCGCTCGGACACCGAGGCCGCCATGCCCGCGCCGATAAACAGCATCGAGATGATCATCAGCGCCATCAGCCAGTGCAGCAGCCGCGCCAATGGCGTGAAATGGTTCGGTTGAGCACTCATTGTTGAGACTCCTGTTTGGCGTTGGGCAACTGCTTCACTTCGCTGGCTCGGCGCAGGTAGGAACGGGCGTAACCGGCTGAGCGAGCGGCGAGCAATGGGTCGTCGGAGCCTTCGATACCGCTGGGCAATACCAGTGGGTCGTAGTTGATGTCACGACACTCGCCATTGAGTTGCGGCTGGGTGCTTTCAAGCACCAGCGTGCCGGCGTTCAGCACTTTTCGGCCGTCGGGCCAGGCCTTGCTCGCGTCGTTGACCGGGTCCCCGGGGTTCGCCAGGGTGATGTTCAACTGCCAACGCAGCGGGCCGGCGGACAAGCGCTGTACCAGATCTTTCTCGAGAAAATCGCCACCCTCGGGGGCCGTTGCACCTGCCGCGTCCTGAGCCACTGGCGTCATGCTCCAACGCACCGCCTGCCGTTGCCCGGCCGCGTTCACCAGGTAAAACGCGTTGACGCTGTTATAGGTTTCCGTCGCGTAACTGGCTGACGGTTTGGCGGTTTTGATCCAGGCCAGAAATGGCGCGGCTTCCGGATGAGAACCGAAGAACGCTGGCACAGCCGCCGGGTTCGGTTTGCCGGTAGCCGGATCCGGTGACTGTGCTTGTTGCAACTGATAGAACGCCTCGGGCGTGCCCACCGGGAACACTGGCATACTGTTCATCCCGGTGCGCCACTGCTGACCATTGGCCTGGGTGAAACGCAACGCCAGGCTGCGGATCGGCACGCTATTGTCCGGCGCGTAAGGATTGCCCGCAGGCAGCGCGAAACGCCCGACCACCGGGGTCCGCGCTTCGCTGAACACTTGGGCGCTGGAATACTCGCGCGCCTGGCTGCTGCTCTCGAAATGCCCGATCACGCACACGCCTTTGGCGTGGTTACGACGGAATCCCGGGTGCACGCCGTTGTTTTTCTCCAATACATTGACCAAGTCTTTCGGCGTCAGGCGCTGTGGGTCGAGTGTGCCGTTGACGTAGGCAAAAGCCCCGGCCAGCGCGGCGACCACCACGGCAATGCCGGTCAGGCGCAACGTCAGGCTCGCGGCACTCAGCGGTGGCCGGCCAGGCCCCGTGGGTGGTGATGAGCGATCTACCATGAATGACTCCAGGGCCATCGGCCACAAGTGAGAAGAATCAGGCAGACGAACCGCGCCAAGGTTTATTCCATCGCCCGGTATTTATTTTTTCAGGCGTGGAATAACCTCCAATGTCGGGCGTCTTCCTGAACACTCACCACAGCGTAGTGACTGGTCAGAACTTCATGAACGATATCGACGAACAACTCAGAGAAATCATTCCCAGACTGCGGCGTTTCGCCGTATCGCTGACGCGCAACTCCAGCAGCGCCGACGATCTGGTGCAGGCCTGCCTTGAGCGCGCGCTGTCGAGTTGGGGCGACAAACATCTCGAGGGCGACTTGCGTGCCTGGCTGTTTTCGATTCTTTATCGGCAGTTTCTCGACGCTCATCGCCGCTCCCGGCGTTATGCGCGGATGCTCGAATTCTTTACCGGCCGTGACGATGCGCAGCCTTCGGCAGAACGCACGGTGATCGCCCAATCGACCCTGCAAGCCTTCGATCAGCTCGGCACCGAACAGCGCGCGCTGCTGCTCTGGGTGTCGGTGGAAGGCTTGAGTTATAAGGAGGTCGCCGAGATTCTCAACGTCCCCATCGGCACCGTGATGTCGCGCCTGTCCCGCGCACGCCAGGCCTTGCGCCAGCTCAGCGACGGCGAAATCAACCGCCCTTCCCTGCGGAGACTCAAATGATCAGCATGCCTCCCAGCGAGCGTGACCTGCACGCCTACGTCGATCACCAACTCAGCGATGCTGACCGACATCGGGTGGAGACTTACCTGGCCAACAACGCCGAAATGGCCGCGCAAGTACGCGCCTGGCAGCACGATGCCCAACAATTGCGCGCAGCCCTGAGCGGTGCCTTGCAGCAACCGGCCAACCCGCAACTCGACCCGGCAATGATTCGCCAGCGAGTCAAACACCAGTCGCGCCGCCATCTGGCCAGCGCCGCGGTGTTGCTGATTGCGGTCAGCGTCGGCGGTTTGAGCGGTTGGCAGGCGCGGGAAATGACCCTGGTCAGCGCCCCGCTGCCGATGACCGATGCGATGCAGGCCTACCGGCTGATTGCCCAGCAAGGCATGCTGCCGGCGGATTACACAGTCAGCGATAACGGCGATATGCAGGGCTGGCTCGATCGGTATTTCAGCCAGGCCCATCGTCTGCCGAACCTGACCGCTGCCGGATACAAACCCATCAGCGGGCGGCTGCTCAGCACCGAACAAGGTCCGGCGGCGATGGTGGTGTACGAGGATCAGGGCGGGCACAAGATCAGCTTCTACGTCCGCCCGCCGGGGCCGAAAAACTTCCTCCTGCCTCGGGGTAGCCGCAGCGATGGCGAACTGCAGGCCGAGTACTGGTCGGGGGCCGGGTACAACTACGCGATGGTCAGCCCGAGTGACACGCCGGCGGCGCAGATGCTCAAGCAAACTGCGCAATTCTGATCATCACCGCCAATCCCTGTGGGAGTCCGTGATCATTTGGAGATTACGGTCAACCCTGCCCAAACACTTGCGAAGGCCTTCGCAACAGCGGATCAAACGGATTGATCCGCGGCCCGATCAGTGCGGCTTCACGCTTGAGCATGTCCACCACCGTTGGCAAGCGATCCGGCCCCAGGCGATCACTGACCGTGGCCACACTCAGCGCCGCCACCGCCCGGCCTTCGCGGTCGAGGATCGGCACGGCCACCCCGGCCATGCCTTGCAATACGCCAGTGTTGCGCCCGGCGTAACCGAGGGTGCGCACATTCTCGACTTCCGAGCGCAGGAACACCTCGTCATACAGGTGAAAATCCTTGAGCCGCGGCAAGTTGTAATGAATCACCGTGTCGCGCTCCTCTTGCGGCAGAAACGCCAGAATCGCCAGACTGCCCTGCCCCACGCCGAGCGCCACCCGCCCGCCGATATCACCGGTAAACGTGCGGATCGGAAACGGCCCTTCACTGCGATCCAGACAGATCGCATCGAAGCCGCTGCGCGCCAGTAAAAACAACGAATCCCCCAACGATGCCGACAACCGCAGCAACGCCGGCCGCGCCAGTTCGCGCAAATTGCCGGTATTGCCGGCGCGAGCCGCCAAGGCAAAAAACTCCAGGCTCAAGCGATAACGTTTACTACGCGCGTCCTGCTCGACCATGCCCTCGTCCATCAGGCTGCGCAGCAAGCGGTGCGTCGTCGGTTGCGACAAACCAATGCGCTGCGCCAGTTGGGTCACGCGCTCTCCGCCCTCGACGGTATCGCCCAGACTGCGCAGCACCGCAAATAGTCTTGAGACGGCACCGACGCCGACTTCATTTTTGTTTTCATTCCGCTCAATGGAATCAGACATGTGATTTCTCGACGATAAATTTACTCACTGAATGAAACTGAAAATAGTCATCGCTTCAGTGAAATAGGCCATTGAGCCCATCCTATTCTTCGTCCTACTCTGCGTCCATCAGGGGCGATTCGAACAACAGCGGCAGCCGACAGAAGTCGAGCGCCAACGCACCCCGGCAACATCCTTTTCGTATCTGCCCATACAAAAAAGCGCGCCTTTGGCGACGCATAACAATCTCAGGTGGAGCGCAGTCATGGCCTTCGTGCAACTTGAAAACCTCGGCAAACGTTATGGTGAGATCGACGCGGTCGTCGCCACCAATCTGTCAGTGGAAAAAGGCGAGTTCGTCTCCTTGCTCGGCCCCTCCGGCTGCGGCAAAACCACCACCCTGCAAATGATCGCCGGCTTCGTCGAAGTCAGCAGCGGGCGCATTGTGCTGGACGGTCGCGACATCACCCACGCCAAACCCGCCAGTCGCGGGCTGGGCGTGGTGTTCCAGAGTTACGCGCTGTTCCCGCACATGACCGTGCAAGACAACGTCGCCTTCGGCCTGCGCATGCGCAAAGTGCCCAACGGCGAGTTGCAGCAACGGGTGGATCGGGTGCTGAAACTGGTACGTCTACACCTGCACGCCGAGCGTTACCCACGGGAGCTCTCCGGCGGTCAGCGCCAACGAGTCGCGCTGGCCCGGGCGCTGGTGATTGAACCACCGGTGCTGCTGCTCGACGAGCCGCTGTCCAACCTCGACGCCAATTTGCGCGAAGAGATGCAGTTCGAAATCCGCCGCATTCAGCGTGAGGTCGGCATCACCACGCTGATGGTCACCCACGACCAGTCCGAAGCCCTGTCGATCAGCGACCGGGTGGTGGTGATGCAGGCCGGGCGCATCACCCAGATCGACGCGCCCTACACCCTCTACGAACACCCGCGCACCGAGTTCATCTCCGGGTTCGTCGGCAAGGCCAACCTGCTGCCCGGCGAGCGGGACAGCGCCGGCGTCGTGCAGGTGTGCAGCCGTGGCAACGGCGAACTGACCCTGAGCCTGCGCCCGGAAAAGATCGACTTGCTGGATAACGGTCAGGGCCGTCTGCAAGGCAAGATCGTCAGCCGCTTTTTCCTTGGCAGCCAATGGCTGTACGGCGTATCGACATCGTTGGGCGAACTCAGCGTGGTGCGCCGCAACGACGGTTCGGCCCCCTTGATCGAAGGCACGGCGGTCGGCCTCGATTGGGATGCAACATTGCTGCGGGTGCTGAGTGTCGACGAGGTGGAGGCATGAGTACGCTTGCCGTCATCCACCAGGGACGTCAGGGTTATTGGTTATCAGCACCGGCCCTGGCATTGTACTTCGGTCTGCTGGTGATCCCGCTGCTGCTGACGCTGATCCTGTCGTTCAACGTCTTCGACTACAGCTCGGGAATCAACAGCGACGCCTACACCCTCGATCATTACAGCAGCCTGCTGGGCGATCCGTACTTCTACGAGATCTTTCTGAGGACGTTCTGGATCAGCGCCCTGACCACCCTGCTCTGCGTGGTGATCGGCGTGCCCGAGGCCTACATCCTCAGCCGCATGGGCGCGCCGTGGCGCTCGATCTTCCTGATTCTGATCCTCACGCCGTTGCTGATTTCGGTGGTGGTACGTGCCTTCGGCTGGAGCCTGTTGCTCGGCGCCGACGGCCTGGTCAACCAGACCCTGCAAGCCTTCGGCGGCTCGCCGATGAAGCTGCTCTACACGCCGTTCGCGGTGGTGATCGCACTGGTCCACGTGATGCTGCCGTTCATGATCATTCCGGTCTGGACCTCGCTGCAAAAACTCGACCCGGCCGCCGAACAGGCCGCGCTGTCACTGGGCGCCAGCCACCTCACGGTGATGCGCAAAGTGGTGCTGCCGCAAATCATGCCCGGCGTGCTCTCCGGCACCTTGATCGTGTTCGGCCTCGCGGCCAGCTCATTCGCCATTCCCGGACTGCTCGGCGGACGCCGGATAAAGATGGTCGCCACGCTGATCTACGACCAGTACCTGTCGGAACTCAACTGGCCGATGGGCGCTGCGATTGCCGTGGCCCTGCTGTTGCTCAACCTGCTGATCATGCTGTCGTGGAACCGGATGATCGAAGGCCGCTACAAGAAGTCATTGGGATAATTCGTCATGTCCAGAAACGGTCCTTTCGCCCTGCTGTTCCATACCCTGGTGGTGCTGTTCATGCTCGCGCCGCTGGTGGTGGTGTGCCTCGTCGCCTTCACCCCGGAAAACACCCTGAGCCTGCCGACCACGGAGTTTTCCCTGCGCTGGTTCCGCGCCGTGTTCGAGCGCGCGGACTTTGTCGATGCGTTCTATAACAGCCTGATCCTGGCGTTCTGCGCCGCCACGCTGGCGACGCTGATCGCGGTACCGGCAGCCTTGGCAATCACGCGTTTCGAGTTCCCCGGACGGGACTTTTTCAACGGTCTGTTCCTGTCGCCGATCATCATCCCGCACCTGGTGTTGGGGGTCGCCTTGCTGCGGTTGTTTGCGCTGATGGGCGTCAACGGCAGCTTTGCCTGGCTGATCTTCGCCCATGTGCTGGTGATCACGCCGTACGTGCTGCGCCTCGTGTTGGCCTCGGCCATCGGTCTGGACCGTAGCGCCGAGCACGCCGCGCAATCCCTGGGCGCCGGACGCTTCACGCTGTTCCGGCAAATCACCTTACCGATGATTTTGCCGGGGGTCGCCGGTGGCTGGCTGCTGGCGTTCATCAACAGTTTTGATGAGGTCACGTTGTCGATCTTCGTCACCTCGCCGGCCACGCAAACCTTGCCGGTGCGCATGTACGTGTACGCCACCGAATCCATCGATCCAATGATGGCGGCGGTATCGGCCCTGGTGATTGCGCTGACCGCGCTGACGATGATTCTGCTTGATCGGGTCTACGGCCTGGATCGGGTTCTGGTGGGCAAACAATGAGGGCGCCATGGCTCTGCTGAAACGACTGGCCGAAGGCGACCGCCCGGCCCTGGACTTTACCCTCGACGGCAAACCTGCCAGTGGCTTGCTCGGCGATACCCTGCTGACCGCGGTGCTGACCTGCAGCGAGCATCTGCGCGGCAGCGATTTCAGCGCCGAACCCCGCGCCGGTTTCTGCCTGATGGGCGCCTGCCAGGACTGCTGGGTCCGCCTGGGCGATGGTCGCCGGGTGCGTGCCTGCTCAACGCTGCTTGAGGGCGGACAGCACATCAACCGCGAACCGGGGCGATTGGTATGAACGCTGTGGTGATCATCGGCGCCGGTCCCGCCGGGATACGTGCGGCACAGACCCTGGTGGCGCATGGTGTCCGCCCGGTTCTGCTGGATGAAGCAGCACGCGGTGGCGGGCAGATTTATCGGCGTCAGCCGGCGAGTTTCAAGCGCTCGGCGGTCAAGCTGTATGGCTTCGAAGCACACAAGGCCAAGGCACTGCATCAGACAATCGACACACTGCGCGAGCAACTCCATTACCGCCCCGACACCCTGGTATGGAACGCCGAAGCTGGGGCGCTCGACACCTTGCATGAGGGCCGCGCCGCACGGCTGGAATTCTCGCGCGTGATTGTCGCCACGGGCGCCACCGACCGGATTCTGCCGGTGCCAGGCTGGACGCTGCCGGGGGTCTACAGCCTCGGTGCGGCGCAGATTGCCTTGAAGTTTCAAGGCTGTGCCATTGGTGAACGCGTGGTGTTCGCCGGCAGCGGGCCGTTGCTGTATCTGGTGGCGTACCAATACGCCAAGGCCGGCGCCAATGTGATCGCCGTGCTCGACAGCTCGCCCTTCAGCGCTCAGGCCCGCGCCCTGCCCGGCCTGCTGTCGCAACCCTCCACGCTGGCCAAAGGCATTTATTACCGCTCCTGGCTGACCGCTCACGGCATCCCGGTACATCAGGGCGCCACCTTGAAACGCATCGATGGCGAACACCGCGTGCAATCGCTGAATTGGCACAACGCAAAAGGCGAACATCGAATCGACTGCGACGCCATAGCCTTCGCCCATGGCCTGCGCAGCGAAACCCAACTCGCCGACCTGCTGGGCTGCGAATTCACCTGGAATCCGCTCAACCGCGCCTGGCTGCCGCAGCGCGACAGCGCCGGTCGCAGCAGTGTCGCCGAGGTGTACCTGGCCGGTGACGGCGCCGGCATCATGGGCGCCGACGCGGCGGAAATGGCCGGTGAACGGGCGGCCCTGGCGCTGCTCGAAGACATCGGTTACCTGATCCCGCCACAGCGAGCCACTCAGCTGGAACAGTCGCTGAACACTATCGGCAGATTCCGCCAAGGCCTTGAGCGCGCCTTTATCTTTCCCGAAAGCTGGGCCACCGACGCCGCGGATGACCTGATGATCTGCCGCTGCGAAGAAGTGCGCGTCAGCGACATCCGCCAAGTGGTGCGCGAAGGCCATTGGGAGATCAACCGGGTCAAGGCCCACTGTCGGGTCGGCATGGGTCGCTGCCAGGGACGGATGTGTGGCGCCGCCGCAGCGGAAATCATTGCCTGCGAAAGCCAGCGCGGGGTGTCCGACATCGGCCGGTTGCGGGCGCAGGCGCCGATCAAACCCCTGCCGTTCGGTCTGGAGGTCGAGCCATGATCGAGGTCGATGCAATCATCATTGGCGGTGGCATTGTCGGCTCCTCTGCCGCCCTGTTTCTGAGCAAGGCCGGCCGTCGCGTTGCGCTGCTGGAGCGGGACTTTTGCGGTTCGCATTCCAGCGGCGTGAACTACGGCGGCGTGCGGCGTCAGGGCCGGCCGCTGTCGCAATTGCCGCTGTCACAACGGGCTCACGAGATCTGGGGGCAACTACCGCAGTTGATCGGCATCGACGGGGAATACCAGCGCAGCGGTCACCTGAAACTCGCCCGCAGTCTCAATGATCTGCACGCCTTGCAGGACTACGCCGCCAGCAGCCAGGGGTTCGGCCTCGACTTGCAGGTACTCGACCGCAATGAGTTGCGCGCACGTTTTCCGTGGGTTGGAGAGGTCGCGGTCGGTGCCTCGTTGTGCCCGGACGATGGCCACGCCAACCCGCGACTAGTATCCCCCGCCTTCGCGCAAGCGGCGCGTCGGCACGGTGCGCAGATCCATGAACAATGCACAGTGACGGCGGTGGAGCATGACGGTCAGCGCTTTCGCGTCAGCACTCAATCGGGCCTCGAGCTGCAAGCCCCTTGGCTGCTGAACTGCGCCGGCGCCTGGGCCGGAAAGCTCGCCGCGCAATTCGGTGAAGCGGTGCCGATGCACGCCGGGCACCCGGCCATGCTGGTCACCGAGCCATTGCCGTTGGTGATGAATGCCAGCACCGGCGTCGAAGGCGGCGGCATCTATGCCCGTCAGGTCGCTCGCGGCAATTGTGTGTTGGGCGGCGGCCAGGGCTTTGCCCTCGATAACGCCCGCGCCCGGCCTGGTCAGAACGCCGTCATCGAGATCTTGCGCCAAGCCGTCGAACTCTACCCGTTTCTTGAAGGCGCCCAGGCGATTCGCACCTGGAGCGGCACCGAAGGTTATCTGCCCGATCGCCAACCGGTGATCGGCCACAGCAGCACTCAACCCGGTCTGTTGCACGCGTTCGGCTTTGCCGGCGCGGGCTTTCAGATCGGGCCTGCGGTGGGCCAGGCGCTCACCGAGATCATCTGTAGCGGCGCGTCAAAGACGTCGCTGGATGCGTTTTCCATTACCCGGTTTCACTCCATCTCCGTTGCTTGATAGAGGAAGGTCGCGCCATGAATAATTTCAAACGCAGTGCACTGCTCGGTTTCTCTTGCTTGGGCGTCATGCTCACGGTCAGCCAGGCCCAGGCCGACCCGACGCTTTACCTGGGCATGAACGGCGGGACCATGGAGCGGCTCTACGCCGACAAGGTGCTGCCGGCTTTCGAGAAAGCCAACAACGTCAAAGTGGTGATCGTGCCGGGAACCTCCGCCGATATTCTGGCCAAGGTCCAGGCCAGCAAAGGCAACCCGCAGATGCACGTGATGTTCCTCGACGACGGCATCATGTACCGCGCCATCGCCATGGGCCTGTGCGACAAACTCGAAGACAGCCCGCCCCTGGCACAGATTCCGGCCAAGGGCCGCATCAAGGATCAAGCCGTGGCGGTCAGCCTCGGCGTCACGGGGCTGGCGTACAACACGCGGCTGTTCAAGGAAAAAGGCTGGAGCGCGCCGACCTCCTGGATGGACATGGCCGACCCGCGCTTCAAGGACAAACTGGTGTTCCAGTCGATGGCGTCTTCGACCTTCGGCCTGCACGGTTTCCTGATGTTCAACCGGATTCAGGGTGGCAGCGAAACCGACGTCGAACCGGGGTTCAAGGCCTGGCCGAACACCGTCGGGCGCAACGTGCTGGAGTACATTCCAAGTTCGGCGAAGATCTCCGAAATGCTCCAGACCGACGAAGCGGCGCTGTTCCCGCTGACACCGACCCAGGTCACCGCGCTCAAACTCAAGGGCATGCCGGTGGAGTATGCGCAGCCGAAGGAAGGCTCCGTGGTGCTCAACGTCGCCGAATGCGCCATCGCCAACAACACCCAACCGGAGCTGGCGCAGAAACTCGCCGCCTTCCTGCTGACCCCCGAAGCACAAGCCGCCGCGCTTGAAGATGGCGATCAGATTCCGTCCAACCCGAATACACCAACCACCGACAAGACCCGCGGTCAGGTCGAGGCGATGAAGCAGTATCTGACCACCGCGATCGCCATCGACTGGGATCAGGTCAACGAACAGCGCCCGGCGTGGAATGCCCGGTGGAATCGCAGTATCGAGCGCTAACCTCGAAGATCAAAAGATCGCAGCCTGCGGCAGCTCCTGCGTGAGGAGTGAGCGACGAAAGTCCTGTGGGAGCGAGGCTTGCCCGCGAAAAACGATGGCGCGTAATGCCTGAAAAACCGCGGTGTATTCTTCGCGGGCAAGCCTCGCTCCCACAGGTTCTGCGTCTTGACTTACGGGCCATAGGGCAAACCCGACTTTCCCGCTATCATGTGGCCCATTTCCAGGCCCCCACGCCCTCCTCCGGATCAATAGCGAATCTGCCCATGGATACCCTCGCCCAACTGCGCGCCGGCCAATTGTCGGGCATCACTCGCCTGGATCTGTCCTGCGGCCTGACCGAGTTCCCCCGGGAAATCTTCGACTTGGCGGGCTCGCTGGAAGTGCTCAACCTCAGTGGCAACGCCTTGCGTAGCCTGCCGGACGACCTGCACCGCCTGACCCGTTTACGCGTGCTGTTCTGCTCGGACAACCGGTTCACCGAACTGCCCGCTTGCCTGGGCCAGTGCACGGCGCTGACGATGATCGGCTTCAAGGCCAACGCCATCGCAAACGTGCCGGGCGCCGCGCTGCCGCCGCTGTTGCGCTGGCTAATCCTGACCGACAACCGCCTCACGGAGCTGCCGACCGAACTGGGTAAACGCCCGCATCTGCAAAAGCTCATGCTCGCCGGCAATCGGTTACAGCGTTTGCCCGAAAGCCTGAGGCACTGCCATCGACTCGAACTGATCCGCATCGCCGCCAATCAGCTCACCGAGCTTCCCGAGTGGCTGCTGACCCTGCCGAGCCTGACCTGGCTGGCGTACGCCGGTAACCCGCTGGAAACCGAAGCCGATGCCGCCGCCCTCGAAGCCACGGCGAGCATTCCCTGGTCCCAACTGAGCCTGGAGAAAAAACTCGGCGAAGGCGCGTCGGGAGTTATTCATCAGGCGTTGTGGGAGCAGACGAAACAGGTCGCGGTGAAACTCTACAAAGGCGAAATGACCAGCGATGGCTCGCCGTTGCACGAAATGAACGCCTGCATCACCGCCGGCATCCACCCCAACCTGATCCGGGTCGAAGGGCGGATCGCCGGGCATCCGCAAGCGCAGGCCGGGCTGGTGATGCAACTGATCGATCCGAGTTACCGCAACCTGGCCGGGCTGCCGAGCCTGACGTCATGCACCCGCGACGTCTACGCCGACGACATCCGGTTCAGCGCTGACGTGGCACTGCGCATCGCCAGTGGCATCGCTTCGGTGGCTCAACATTTGCACCGCCAAGGCATCACCCACGGCGATCTCTATGGCCACAACATTCTGTGGAACGAGCACGGTGATTGCCTGTTGGGCGACTTTGGCGCGGCGTCTTTCCACGCCACTTCGGACAGCCTTGAAAGCCGTGCGCTGCAACGGATCGAAGTGCGGGCGTTCGGGGTACTGCTGGGGGAATTGCTGGCGCGGGTCGACTCGGGGTTGAGCGATGAAGGTCGTGAGTCGCTAGAGGCGTTGCAGCAGCGCTGCTGTCAGCCGGATGTGCTGGCGCGGCCGGGGTTCAGCGAGGTTGTGCGGGAGTTGGCTGCGCTCAACTAGCGGCCAATATAAAACCTGTGGCGAGGGAGCTTGCTCCCTCGCCACAGGCAAGCCCCCTCACCACAAGTCAGATCACAAACTGTCGGAACCGCTTAACCCGCCAACCCGACAAACATGTCCTGCACGTCATCGTGGTTATCGAGGCCTTCGAGAAACGCTTCGACTTCTGCCATCTGCTCGTCGCTCAGGCCACTGACCGGGTTCTTCGGCTGGTAACCCAACTTGGCCGACAACACGGTGAAACCCTGCTCCGGCAGCGCTTTCTGTACCGCATCCAGGTCCGCAGGTTCGGTCAGGAACAGCGTCGCGCCGTCTTCACCTGGCTCGAAATCCTGGGCACCGGCTTCGATCGCGGCCATTTCCGGATCGGCGTCAGGGCTGTCCGGGGACGCCTCGATCATGCCGACGTGGTTGAAGTCCCAGGCCACCGAACCGGAAGCGCCCAACTGGCCCTTACGGAACGCGACGCGGATTTCAGCGACGGTGCGGTTGATGTTGTCAGTCACGCATTCAACGATCAGCGGCACCTGATGCGGTGCGAACCCTTCATATGTCACGCGATGGTATTGCACGGTTTCGCCGAGCTGGCCGGAGCCTTTCTTGATCGCGCGTTCCAGGGTTTCGCGGGGCATCGAGGCTTTTTTCGCCTGTTCGACCACCAGACGCAGGTGTGCGTTGGTGGCGGTATCGGCACCGTTGCGGGCAGCGATAGTGATTTCTTTCACCAGTTTGCCGAAAATCTTGCCCTTGGCGTTGGCTGCCGCTTCTTTGTGTTTAACCTTCCACTGTGCGCCCATTACTCACTCTCTCGATCTGTGGCGCCGAGACATCTATTGGCCGACGCATGGCGCAAGTTTATACGGCCTAAAGATGCCAATCGACCAAAAATTCCAAGATATTCACCCCATGACGAATCGACATCTTCACCAATGTTTGTAGGGCGATTCTGAAAAGTCGATTTGCGGTGACGCTTCAGGGCTGTGGTTTCGTACCCTCTGCGCCCATCCTCCCCGGCAGAAGCGCGTTCGATGCACAACGACAAGGAAAGCCCTTTCACCCTGACACTTCTCGACGGCGGTTTGAGCTTGCAGGTATTGCAGTTCAGTGGCCGTGAAGGTCTCAGCCAGCCCTATCGATTCGACATCGACGTGATCGGCCTCGCATCGTCGATGCACCTCGACCAATGGCTGCAACAACCGGCATTTCTGCGGCTGGCGGGTGACCAGGGCATTCACGGCGTGATCCACAGCGTCAGTCGCGAACATCGCGGCCCGCACCGGGTCGGCTACTCCCTGGTGCTGACGCCCCATCTTCAACACTTGGATCGGCACAGTTCGCGTCGGGTGTTTCATCGTCTCAGCGTACCCGCAATCGTGCGCCAGTTGCTGGAGGAGCATCAACTGCCCGAGCACAGCTACCGCTTCGAACTGGCAAACGGGTGTTACCCGCCCCGACCTTTTTGCATTCAGTACGATGAAAGCGATCTGACCTTCATGCAGCGGCTGTGTGAGGAAGAAGGCATCCACTATCACTTCGAACATCAGCACGACGGGCACGTGCTGGTACTGGCCGATGACAGCCTGAGTTTCCCTCAGGAACCGCTGCTGATGCCGTTCCATGACGATGCATTCAACGATTCCGCCTTGCCGGTGATCAGCGAACTGTTCCAGCGCCATGACCCAGACCTCGCCCCTGCACGATGGGAGGCCAGAAACCGCGGCGCGCGGGTGATCGGCGATGGAGCAGCCAATCACCCGCTCACCAGAACGGGCCCGATGACGGTACGCCCCGCACCCGAACAGCTTCATCACGACCAGCTCAGCCGCCGACGGCTGGAACGCCTGCGTTGCCAGCAACGGCAGATCCACGGCCAAAGCAATCAGAGCGAACTGTGCAGCGGACAGATCCTGCAAGTGGCGGAACATCCGCTCTCGAGTTTCAATGATCAGTGGCTGCTCACCGACATCCGGCACCAAGGACAGCAGCCGTCGATTCTTGCCGAAGACCAGTCCGGCAGTGCCCGGCGCTACAGCAATCAGTTCACTGCCATTCCCTGGTCAACGGTCTTCAGACCGGCGCTCAAACACGCCAGGCCGAGCATCCCGGGCTATCAGCCCGCCCGAGTGCTGGGCCCCGTCGGGCAACCGGCGGCACTCGATGACCAGGGCCGGATACAGGTCAGGCTATGGCCGACACCGGGGTTCGAGGCGGATGAATCCGCCGGTTTCTGGCTACCGGTCGCCCTCGCAACACCGGACGGCCGGATCGACCCGGCCAGGCTGCCCATGGCCGGCACCGACGTGCTGATCAGTTTCCTCGACAGCGATCCGGACCGGCCGGTGCTGTGTGCCGGCAGGGGTCATCCCCAACCTTCCCGGCCCGCTCCCGAGTCACATCGAGATGGCCGTCTGCTGCTCGATTGGCTGGTCAACCGCTCGGATCTCGCACCCTGAGCCTCATCCCTTGTCGGCCTTGCCCGCCGCCGCGGCAAACTTGGCCAGACGCACGTCGAGGTGCCGTGGCCGATGCCCGTGATCCTCGGCGCGCTCCTTGCGGCGAATGGCGTTGCGCACCATCAGCGAACCCAGATAACGGATCGGCTCCGGCGGAAAAAAGCCCAACGGGCCATTCACCAAGGGCGAACGGGTCCAGGCATTGTCCAACCCCAACACCATCGAGGCGAGAATCTGCCCGCCCATATGGCAAGGCCCGACGCCGCTGCCGGAGTAACCGAAACCGTAGAACACATTGCCGCTGGCGCTCATCTGGCCGAAGAACGGTAAACCGGTGACGGAGCGATCCGACGGCCCATTCCAGGTGGCCTCGACCTTGACCTTGGCGAACGCCGGAAAAAACTCGCTCAGGCTGTGTTGTAACAGGCCGGCATAAGGCGACGGCTGATCGAACACCGGCAGCATTCGCCCACCGTAGGCGAAGGTATTGCCGCCCTTGCCGAGCATGATTCGACCGTCCGGGGTGTTGTGGTAGTAGTGCACAAAAATCCGTGAATCGAGCACCGTTACGCCGCTGGTCAAACCGATCTCGTTGAGCAAATCCGGCCGCGGTTCGGTGATCAGCATGTCGCTGGAAATAATCGCCACACTGCGCTCGAACTGCGGGAACGCCCGGGCCATCCAGGCATTTATCGCCAGCACCACCCGGTCGGCGCGGACCGTGCCATTGGGGGTTTTAATCCCCGCCGGCTTGCCCTCCACCAGGCCAGTCATCGCAGTGTTTTCATGAATCCTCACCCCCAATTGCAGGGCCACCCGACGCAAGCCGCGCACCAGTTTGCCCGGCTGAACACTCGCAGCAGCCGGGGAAAACCAGCCCTCCAGGTGTTTGCTGGAACCGGCCATGCGCTGTACATCCGCCACTGGCCGCTGGGTGAAAGAGTTGATGCCGTTGCGCTCCAGCGCCGCAATAACCGCGTCGGTTGAACCGCATTGGGCGCGATTGGTAGCGGTGTAGAGCGTGCCATCGAGGCGGTAATCGGCGTCCACCGCGTACTCTTCGCAAAAGGCACCGATGGCGTGGATGCTGCGCTCGGACTCCTTGACCAAGCGCACGGCCTCTTCGACGCCGAACAGCCGTTCCAGGGTAAAATACTTGGCCGACCACGACAGCGCACAACCACCATTGCGCCCACTGGCACCGGCACCGCAGATGTCCGCCTCGATCAGCAGCACCTCCAGTTCGGGGTTCTGCTGCTTGAGCATGATTGCGGTCCACAACCCGGTGTAGCCGCCACCGACAATGCACACGTCGGCGCGGTCATCACCGGCTAAAGGTTCGCACGGCGTGCAGGACTCGGCCGCCAGCGCCTGTTCCAGCCAGTAAGGTCTCATGGGGGTAATCCTTATGTACGCAGGGGTTTTACAGTCATCGGTTGGTTAGGCACACATGCACGTTCGGAACGCAGACCAGCCGGGCGACTGTTCCAGTGGGGGATCAGCACCAGCGCTGAAAACAACGCGCACCCGGCAAAGACGATGAACACCGTGACCGAATCGAAGTAACCCGGCAGCAGCCCGCCGAGAATCGCCCCGACCGAACCGCAACCATTGACGAAGCCCGCCGCAGTGCCACCGGCCTTGGCGGTGCCGAAATCGATCGCCGCCGCGCCGCTGATCATCGAGTCCGGTCCGTACAGGGTCAGGCCCATGACGAACAGCAGCGCCACCACCAGCAACACGCTGCCGGTATGCAGGGCGCCCATGAACAGCGCCAGGGAAACGGTGAGTGCCAACAAGCTCAGCACACAGGCCGGCATGCGGCGGGCACCGAACAGTTTGTCCGAGGCCAGCCCCAGCAGGATCGGCCCGAGCAACCCGGCCAGTTCGAACGCGGTGGGGATGATCGCCGCGCCGACCTTGCCCACCGTGGGCATTTGCTCGAAGACGATCACCGGCCCCCACAACAGAATCGCGTAGCGCGCCGGTTTCAACAGAAAGTACGCCAGCCCCAGCACCAACACCGTGCGGTTGCGCAGGATTTCCCGCAGCGGCTCCAGAACGCTGATCTTGCTTTGAGCGTGCGCCTCTTCGGCGGTTAACGCAGGTTCCGGCTCCACCGCTGGCAAGCCAACGTCTTCGGGTTTGTTACGCTGAAAAATAAAAAACAGCACGGCGACCAGCCCAACCACCGCCGCACTGGAAATGAACGCCGCATGCCAGGTGCCGATCAGCGTATACGCCCACCAACCCGCAAACGGCGAGGCCACCAGCCCGCCAAAGGCGTAGCAGGAACTCCATAAACCCAACACCCGCCCCCGCTGCTCGGCGGGAAAGAAACTGCCAATGTTCTTGCACAGCCCCGACCATCCGGTGGACTGCGCCAGCCCTTGAATCAGCATGCACGTGGCGAAAATCGGCAACGTAGCAAAGCTGCCCATCACCAGAGCGGCCACCGCGGAAATCAGCAACCCGCCGAGCACCACAACCCTTGGGCCGAAGCGGTCGGCCAGGATGCCCCAGGTGAATTGCCCGATGGCGTAAGCGGCCAGGTAGATGGCGTCGAGGTTGGCCATGGCCATCTTGTCGAGGGTGAAGTCGGGGTCTTCGGCGATCCCCAGTTTGGCCACGGAAAAGGCTTTGCGGGTGAAATAGAACGCGGCATACGCGAGCCAGGTGATGGCGAAAATCTGCACGCGCCAACGCTTGATGGTACCGATGGGACTGTTCATTGTGGTTCTGACCTCAGGGTGTGAGTGTGCCGGCAGAATTGGAAGAAAACGCCTGTGTTTTTTATTGTTGAGCACTGCGGTATCGCCTGTTCCCTGAGGCGATACCGGTCAGATGAGTCCTGCTGATTGCACGCATGGGCTCATGGCCACCGATGCTGTTCGACTGACCAGTCATCAGGGCTGAAGCGGATAAAAACAATTACTGATTAATAAGTGAAATCGATTTATCGTATTTCCAATATAAGCTCAGGTTGTTACTGGCTAAGCTCGTCACTGGAGAGTTCGATGTCGGTATCCCACGCCCAGCTCAAAGCCTTCCACGCCGTCGCGGTCCACGGAAGCTTCACCAGGGCCGCCGAGCGGCTGTTTCTGACGCAACCGGCGATTTCCGACCAAGTGCGCAAGCTCGAAGAGCGTTTCGGTGTGTTGCTGTTCCACCGCAATAAACGCTCCGTGCGCCTGACCGATCTGGGCGAACGCCTGTTGAGCGTCACCCAGCGGCTGTTCGTCATCGAGGCCGAGGCACAGGAGTTGCTTCACGCATCTCAGGCGTTGCAAACCGGCAGCCTGATTCTGGCGGTGGACGCGCCGGTGCATGTGCTGCCGCAGATTGCGCGGTTCTGTGAGCGCTACCCCGGCATCAGCGTAAAGATTGAAACCGGCAACACCGACGAATCGCTATTTCGGCTGTTCAACTACCAGGCCGATCTGGCCCTGTTGGGGCGTGATGTCAGCGACGAACGCTTGCTCTCGTTGCCACTACGCAATGACCCGATGGTGGCGTTCGTTTCACGCCATCATCCGTGGGCCGATCGCGAGTCCATCTGCCTGGCGGACCTGGACGACACGCCGTTGGTGCTGCGGGAAATCGGCTCGGTGACTCGGCAAACTCTGGAAGAAGAAATGACCCGCGCCGGGTTGCGCATCCGCCCGGCGATTGAAGTCGAAGGCCGGGAAGCGGCGCGCGAGGCGGTGGTGGTCGGGATTGGCGTGGGGGTGGTGTCGGCCGCTGAATTTGGCGCGGATTCGCGGGTGTGCGCGTTGCCGATTACCGATTGCACACGTCGGCTGACAGAAACGCTGGTGTGCTTGCGCGAACAGAGTTCGCGGCGGGTGGTGGCGACGTTTCTGGAGATGGTTCGCGAGAGTCTGTTGTAGGCAGATCTGGCCCCTTCGCGCTGCGGTCTATCCGGCGGGCGCCAACTCAAAAAACGCCTGTATCAAGCGCAAATCCCGCCGCCGTTCCATGCACCCGATCATGTGCCGATTGACCAACCCCTCGCCCATAATCGGCACCGCCACCACTCGCGGGTCGTGGCTGACCTCCACCGACGACACCACGCCCACGCCCAACTCCGCGGCCACCGCCTCGGTCACGGCCTCACGACTGTCCAGTTCCAGCAACACCCGAGGATTGACCCTGGCTTGAGCGCACGCTTCGTCGAACGTGCGTCGGGTGATCGAACTCGGTTCACGCAAGACCATGATCACCTGGTCCAGTTCTTTGAGCTGCACCCCTTTGGACTTCTGCGCCCACGGATGACCCGCGGGCACCAACGCGCAAATCCTCGATTCGCTCAACGCTTGCAGGTGCAACCCCTTGCGCGGCTCGACCTCGGTCAGCACCGCCACGTCGGCATGCTCCGACAGCAACGCCGCCAACGTTTCCTGGGCATTGCCCAACCGCAGGTTCACGGTGATTCCCGGATAACGCGCGCGCAGGCTGGCGAGCATCGGCATGACCATGTGCGGCCCATCCGCCGCCACTTCCAGGCGCCCGGTCAGTAACTGACGGTTGGCCTCCAGCATTACCTGCGCTTCTTCGGCCAGACCAAACATCGCCCGAGTGATCGCCGCCAGTTTGGTGCCCTCTTCCGTCAGCTCGACGCGCCGCGCGGTGCGTCGCAACAAGGTGATCTGGTAATGCTCCTCCAGCGCCTTGATGTGCCCGGTAACGGCCGGTTGGCTGATAAACAGGCGCTCGGCGGCGCGGGTGAAGCTGCCTTCCCGAGCCACGGCGTCGAAGGCGCGCAGCTGAAACAGATTCATGAATAACCCTCACTGATGGCTGGCATAACAACAAACAATTTGATTGATAGCTCACCGAATTGCAATTTATGTCCCGTAGCTTCATCCCACTGAGCTTTTGCGAGGACACAAGAATGAGTACTGCCGAGCCCATCCTGCTCACCCCCGGTCCATTGACCACAGCGAGCCGCACCCGTCAGGCGATGATGGTCGACTGGGGCTCATGGGATGACCGCTTCAATCAACTGACCGCCAGCCTCTGCGAACAGCTGCTGACAATCATCAACGGCGGCGATAGCCATCACTGCGTGCCGTTGCAAGGCAGCGGCACGTTCGCGGTCGAAGCGGCCATCGGCACGCTGGTGCCTCGGGACGGTAAAGTGCTGGTGCTGATCAACGGCGCCTACGGCAAGCGCCTGGCAAAGATCTGTGAAGTGCTCGGCCGCTCGTTCAGCACCTTCGAAACCGCCGAAGACGAACCGACCACCGCCGCCGACGTCGACCGCCTGCTGCGGGCCGATGCCAGCATCACCCACGTCGCGCTGATTCACTGCGAAACCAGCACCGGCATTCTCAACCCGCTGGCTGAAATCGCCCACGTTATCGAGCAACAGGGCAAACGCCTGATCATCGACGCCATGAGTTCGTTTGGCGCCCTGCCGATCGACGCCCAGGATGTGCCGTTCGATGCGCTGATCGCCGCCTCGGGCAAATGCCTGGAAGGTGTGCCGGGAATGGGTTTCGTCTTTGCCCGCAAAGAAGCGCTGGCCAATGCCGCCGGTAACTCGCACTCACTGGCGATGGACCTCTTTGACCAGCACACCTACATGGCCAAGACCGGCCAATGGCGCTTCACCCCGCCGACCCACGTGGTTGCGGCGCTGCACGAAGCGCTGCTGCAATACAACGAAGAAGGTGGCTTGCCCGCACGGTATCAGCGCTACGCCAATAACTGCCAGGTGCTGCTCGATGACATGGCCAAATTGGGCCTGCGCAGCTTCCTGCCTGCCGCGATCCAGGCGCCGATCATCGTCACCTTCCACGCGCCGAAAGACCCGCGCTATCAGTTCAAGGAATTCTACGAGCGGGTCAAGGCCAAGGGTTTCATCCTCTACCCCGGCAAACTGACCCAGGTCGAAACCTTCCGCGTCGGCTGCATCGGCCACGTCAACCAGGGCGAAATGCACGCAGCGGTGGCGGCGGTCGCCGAGGTGCTGCGCGAGATGGAAGTGTTGGAAATCTAATTCTCCCCAGATCCCTGTGGGAGCGGGCTTGCCCGCGATAGCGGTCTGACATTCACCATTGAATGTCGACTGACAGGGCCTCATCGCGGGCAAGCCCGCTCCCACAGGTACATCGAACTCCCGTATATCTCCTTCTCATAGGAATTTATTTGCCATGAACTACAGCAACCCAACCAAACTGCAAGCCGCCATCCTCGACTGGGCCGGCACCGTGGTCGACTTCGGCTCCTTCGCCCCGACGCAGATTTTTGTCGAAGCCTTCGCCGAGTTCGACGTCCAGGTTTCCATCGAAGAAGCCCGCGGGCCGATGGGCATGGGCAAGTGGGACCACATTCGTACCCTGTGCGATCAGCCGCAAGTCGCCGAGCGTTACCGCAAAGCGTTCGGCCGCACGCCGACCGACGATGACGTCACGGCTATCTACCAACGCTTCATGCCGCTGCAGATCGAAAAAATCGCCGAACACTCGGCACTGATTCCGGGCGCCCTGGACACCATCGCCAACCTGCGCCAACAAGGGATCAAGATCGGCTCCTGCTCCGGCTACCCGAAACAGGTCATGGACAAAGTGGTAGAACTGGCCGCCACCAATGGCTACGTCGCCGACCACGTGGTCGCCACTGACGAAGTGCCCAACGGCCGCCCTTGGCCGGCTCAGGCACTGGCCAACGTGATTGCCCTGGGCATCGACGATGTCGCGGCCTGCGTGAAGATCGACGACACGGTGCCGGGCATCCTCGAAGGTCGCCGCGCCGGCATGTGGACCGTGGCGTTGATCTGCTCCGGCAACGCGCTGGGTCTCGACTACGAAGGCTATCGCGCTCTGGGCAGCGATAAACTGGCCAGCGAACGCAAGCGCATTCACGCGATGTTCGAAGGCTCGCGGCCGCACTACATGATCGACACCATCACCGACTTGCCGGAAGTTATCGCCGACATCAACAAGCGCCTGGTCAACGGCGAGATGCCGCAAACCGACTGATTGCACCTCTCGTTTCACAAAAAAGCGCCAAGTCCTTTAACGGAACTGGCGCTTTTTTGTGGCCGATCACTTGATCCAGAGCATTGAACAGCCCCTTCGCCTCAGGCAAACCCACCAAACAGGATTACAGTTAACCCCACGCCGTCGAACAAGAACGGTGACTTCAGACCTGACCTGTGAGGAACACCGTATGCCCTGGAAGAATTCCGACTCACGCTACAGCACCGTATCGATCGCGCTGCACTGGTTGATGCTGGTGCTGCTAATAGTGGTTTACGCCTGCATCGAATTGCGCGGGATATTCCCCAAGGGCAGCGGCGGCAGGACGCTGATCAAGGAAGCGCACTTCATGCTCGGCTTGACGGTGTTCGTGCTGGTCTGGCTGCGGCTGTTCGCTCGCAGCCTGGGGCCGGCGCCGCAGATCTTCCCCGCCTCGCCTCGTTGGCAAACCCTGCTCGCCAAACTGATGCACTGGGCGCTGTATATTTTCATGATCACCATGCCGATTCTGGGCTGGTTGATTACCAGCGCCGAGGGGCATCAGGTGATGTTCTATGGCATCGACCTGCCGTTGCTGATCGAAGAAAACAAACCGCTGGCCAAGCAGCTTGAGGGCTGGCATGTACTCGGCGGGACGATCGGCTATTGGCTGATCGGACTGCACGCCGTGGCCGGGCTTTACCATCACTATGTGGTGCGCGATAACACCTTGCTGCGGATGGTGCCCAAGCGCGGTTAGTCGCGACTGGTCTGCTCGAAACCCCGGCGGCCCTGCAAGCCGCCGGTGTGGATGAAAATCAAGCGCGTTCCCCGGGCAAATTTACCCGCCTCGATTCGCAGCTTGAGCGCCAGCAGCGCTTTGCCGGTGTACAGCGGTTCGAGAGGAATGCCGCTGGCCTGTTCGGTCTGCTCAATGAACTCGAGTAAAAGCGGATCGACTTTGGCAAAGCCGCCACGGCTGGCGTCGAACAGTTCATAAACCGGATTCTGCAGACCTGTCTCGCGAAGAATCGATTCGACCTGCTGCGCTACGCCATGATCGTCAGGCACCGCCAGCGCGCCATACACCGGATGCTCACCCGTCTCGGCCAGAACCAACCCTGCCAGGGTGGTGCCCGTTCCGCAGGCCAGCCACCAGCCGTCGTAGTTGCTCCAGCCCAGACCGCTCAATTGCTCGCAGGCCAGAGTCACCAATTGCCCGCAGCCCTTCGCCCCAAGCAAGCCGCCGCCACCTTCCGGCACTGGATGTAGCTCGGGGTATTGCTCCCGCCATGGCTGCCAGAAACCCGGTTCGTGCCGCGCTCGATAACCGCCATAACCCAACCAATGCAACTGCATGCCGAACGCCTGCAAGTCCTTTACTGTCGGCGTTTCTTGCGGATGCCCACGCAGCAAACCCACAGTGGTGAAACCGAAGCGTTTGCCCGCAGCGGCCAGCGCGTGAAGATGATTGGAATGGGCACCGCCCAGGCTGATGATGCCTTGGGCGCCGTTCTGGTCGGCGGCTTTCAGGTGTTCGATGAGCTTGAACCACTTGTTGCCGCTGATCAGCGGGTCGATCTGGTCCAGACGCAGGATCGCGACGTCGATGCCGGCAGTGGTGAGCCAGTCGAGGTGAAGGGGTTCGAGGGGGGCTTGGGGTAGCCAGTCGCTGGGAAGAGAAAGCATCAATGCGCTACGTTCTGGCGAAAAGCAGGAGTCTATCAGCCAGCACGATCCCTGTAGCAGCTGCCGAAGGCTGCGCCAGCTGCTACAAGGGATTGCGGTGTACGTTAGAGTTCAGCCGCCAACCGCGAACCCTGGTTGATCGCGCGCTTGGCATCCAGCTCTGCCGCCACGTCCGCGCCGCCGATCAAATGTACGTTCTGCCCCGCCGCGACCAGACCGTCGTGCAACTCACGCAACGGATCCTGCCCGGCGCAGATCACGATGTTGTCCACCGGCAATACCTGCGGTTCGCCGCTTTCGCCGATACGGATGTGCAGCCCCTCGTCGTCGATCTTCAGATACTCGACGCTGTTGAGCATCTGCACCTGCTTGTTCTTCAGACCGGTGCGGTGAATCCAGCCAGTGGTTTTGCCCAGGCCGTCGCCGACCTTGGACTTCTTGCGCTGCAGCAAGAACACTTCACGGGCCGGCGCATGCGGCTGCGCCTTGATCCCCGCAACACCGCCGCGCGCTTGGAGGTATGTATCGATGCCCCACTCCTTCCAGAACGCTTCGCGGTCCTGACTGGTGGCCACACCCTCGTGAACGAGGAATTCCGACACGTCGAAACCGATACCGCCGGCGCCAATCACCGCGACGCGCTTGCCCACTGGTTTACGCTCAAGGATCACGTCCAGGTAGCTCAGCACCTTGGCGTGCTCGACGCCCGGAATCCCCGGTACCCGCGGCGCAATGCCGGTCGCCAGGATGATTTCGTCGTAACCGCCCTCAACCAATTGCGCCACATCCACACGGGTGTTCAGGCACAACTCGACGTTGGTGGTCTGCAACTTGCGGCTGAAGTAGCGCAAGGTTTCGAAGAACTCTTCCTTGCCCGGCACGCGCTTGGCGATGTTGAACTGACCGCCGATTTCGCTGGCCGAATCGAACAACGTCACCTGATGACCACGCTCAGCAGCTACAGTGGCGGCAGACAAACCGGCAGGGCCGGCACCGACCACGGCGATTTTCTTGATCTGCTGCACCGGCAGGTAATTGAGTTCGGTTTCATGGCAAGCCCGCGGGTTCACCAGGCAACTGGTCAACTTGCCGCCAAAGGTGTGATCCAGGCACGCCTGATTGCAACCGATACAGGTGTTGATTTCATCGCCACGACCGGCCGCAGCCTTGTTGACGAATTCCGGGTCGGCGAGGAACGGCCGCGCCATGGACACCATGTCGGCATCGCCTTCGGCCAGAATCTGCTCGGCGACTTCCGGGGTGTTGATGCGGTTGGTGGTGATCAGCGGAATACTGACCGAGCCGCGCAACTTGGCCGTAACCTTGCTGAACGCCGCACGCGGCACTTTGGTGGCGATGGTCGGAATCCGCGCTTCGTGCCAGCCGATGCCGGTGTTGATGATCGTCGCACCGGCCTGCTCGATGGCCTTGGCCAATTGCACGATCTCTTCCCAGCTGCTGCCGCCTTCCACCAGATCAAGCATCGACAGGCGGAAGATAATGATGAAGTTCGGGCCGACCGCTTCGCGCACCCGGCGGACAATTTCTACCGGCAGGCGCATGCGGTTTTCGTAAGCGCCGCCCCAGCGGTCAGTGCGATGGTTGGTGTGGGCCGCGAGGAACTGGTTAATGAAATAACCTTCGGAGCCCATGATCTCGACGCCGTCGTACTCGGCTTTTTGCGCCAGAGTCGAGCAGGTGACGAAGTCACTGATCTGCTTCTCTATGCCTTCCTCGTCCAGCTCTTTAGGCTTGAACGGGTTGATCGGCGCCTGAATCGCGCTCGGCGCCACCTGCTTTGGGCTGTAGGCATAACGCCCGGCATGAAGAATCTGCATGCAGATCTTGCCGCCCGCCTCATGCACCGCGCGGGTAACGATCAGGTGCTTGAGCGCTTCTTCCTCGGTGGTCAGCTTAGCCGCGCCGGAGTAAACCCCGCCCTCATCGTTCGGGCCGATACCGCCGGTGACCATCAGGCCAACGCCACCACGGGCACGCTCGGCGAAATACGCAGCCATGCGCTCGAAGCCGCCGGGCTTTTCCTCGAGGCCGGTGTGCATCGAGCCCATCAAGGTACGGTTGCGCAACGTGGTAAAACCCAGGTCCAGCGGGGCCAACAGGTGCGGGTAATGAGCGGCGGCCATCGGTAACTCCACAACGAGCGATCACGAAAAAAAATGCAGGAGCTCTTCGGCCCCCGTCAGTCATGTTCGACAGACTAAGAGTCGCACTGCTGTCACTCAATGACCGTAACTGACAACTTATTGATCCAAATGCACAGCGCCCCTTGGCAAGCGCGGGCATGAGCCCTACCCTAGTCGCGAACCCTGCACACGGCCGTTGACTGTTTCCCCATGCGCAAACTTTTGTACCTGACCCTCTCCATGGCGTTGATCGCCGCCCTCACGACCTACGCGATGTGGGCCGCGGACCGTCCGGTGGGTCATTACCTGTCGGACCTGCGCATCAGTCTCGCGGTCGATCAGGGCACACCCGCCGATCGCGGCAATCTGCTGGGCATCCAGCCCGAGCTGTTCCCAACCGATTATCAAAGCCCCGAACGCCTGCACCGCAAGCTCGCGGCTTACTTGCAGAAGGCTCAGGATCAGGGCCTGCTGAACGAAAAGACCATCGTCGTACTGCCCGAACATGTCGGCACCTGGCTGATGATCAGCGGCGAAAAAGACGAGTTGTACCAAGCCACTACGCTCAAGGAAGCCATGAACTGGCTGGCGGTGAGCAACCCGTTGCAGTTCATCCGCGCCCTGATCAGTGCCGAGGGCGGCAGCCGTCTCGACGACGCGCACTTGCGGATGAAAGCCAAAAAAATGGCCCAGAATTACCAAGCGCTGTTCGGCGGCTTGGCGAAAGAATTCCGCATTACTCTGGTAGCGGGTTCCATCGTGTTGCCCGAGCCGAGTGTCAGCGATGGCACCCTGAAGATTGGCCGCGGCGCGCTGTACAACAGCAGCGTGGTGTTCGGTCGCGACGGTCTGCCGATTGGCCAGCCGCAGAGACAAATGCACCCGACTTTCGCTGGGCACGACACTGTCCAAGCCCATTCCGAACACACGATCAACGTCGTCGACACACCGGCCGGACGCCTGGGCGTGCTGATCGGCAGCGACAGTTGGTATCCGGACAACTATCGCAAACTCGACGATCAAGGCGCGCAACTGGTGGCGGTCCCGGCGTTCGTCGTCGGGCGCGGGTCCTGGGATCAACCGTGGCGTGGCTACAAAGGCCAGTCCACGCCGAGTTCTGTCAGTCTCAAGGCTGGCGAACTCAGTGAAGGTCAGGCCTGGCATCGGTTGACGTTGAGTGCCCAACCGTCTGGCAGCCAGACCATCGCCGGCATGAGCGTGTTCCTGCGCGGTCAGTTTTGGGACAAGGGCAGCGCCGGTCAAAGCTTCCTCAGCAGCAACGGGCAGCAATTCGCCGACGGCGATGCCCGGGGCGCACGTTTGCTGAACCTCTGGTTGTAAGCGATGAAACCGCAGCCGATGCGCCTCGGTGATTTGTCGGTGGGTTTCGTCCATAGCCTGGCCGACGCCGTGCGCAGCCATGGCCTGGACCCACAACCGCTGCTCGAACAATACGGCCTCGATGCCGCACGGCTGGCCGAAGCCGGCGCCCGTCTCTCGATCCCGCGCTACATGCGCCTGGGTCACGGCGCCATTCAACTGACCGACGATCCGGCACTGGGTTTGCGCATGGGCCGGCTCAGTCGCCTGAGCCAGGCCGGCCTGGCCGGAGTCACCGCCACCCAGGCCCCAACCGTGCGGGAAGCGGCGCGCTGCCTGATTCGCTTCGAAGCGCTGTACGGTTCCAACTATCGCGGCCAGTCGAGTTTTCATGAAGACGCCCAAGGCGCCTGGCTGCGGTTCTATTCCATCAGCCCCTATAACGCCTACAACCGCTTCGTGGTGGACTCGATCATTGCCGGCTGGTTGCAGCAATTGTCCAGCGTAAGCCCTGCCCCGCTACGCGCCGAACGGATCGAGATCGAATTCCAGGCGCCGGATTACCGAGAGGCGTACGCCGTGCTGGGGGATTGTCCGATTCAGTTTGGCGCCGAACAGAATCAACTGCGCCTGAGCCTGGACAGCCTCGCCCAGCGCAACCCGGAGCACTGCCCGAGCACCTGGCGGCACCTGCTGCAACTGTGTGAGCGGGAACTGGAGCAACTGACACGCACCCGCAGCCTGCGTGAACGCATCACTCAGTTACTGGGGCCGTTGCTCAATGGTGGTCGGGAACCCGACCTGGAAGAAGTGGCGGCACGCCTGAAGCTGCCAACCTGGACCTTGCGTCGCAAGCTCGCCGACGAAGGCACGCAATTTCGTGCCATTCTCAACGACACACGTCGCGACCTCGCCATGACCTACATCCGCGACACCGAACTGGCGTTCGGGGAAATCGCCTACCTGCTGGGTTTTGCCTCAGCCGAAGCCTTTCAACGGGCCTTCAAACGCTGGAACGGCCAGACCCCCGGCGAGTTTCGCCGCAGTCATCGCCAATCCGCGTAACGTTTACAACTCGGTAGCGTCTTCGGCCGGTTCCAGTGGGTCCAGTTCAAATGCCTGATACTCGAGCAGTTCTTCTTGATAATCGTCCATTATTAAAACCCCCATCGCTTGTTGAAAAAATCTTCTGAATAAATGACCAGCGCCCTGAGCATAAAGTGCCCGCATGAAAGAAAAATGACGCGCGCATGACACTACATCGCTACTGAATAAAACGTAGCAGGTGGTCAGGAATTTATCCCAGAATTTTTTCGATACGAGCCGTAGGAATACGGCTCGGTTTGATGTGGATCAATCTTGGAAGGTGTTACAGGATCGGAGTCGTCTGACCCGATCCGTAACATCAGCCTATTACTGGCCGGAGACAGGCATGGCCGAAATTGGCTCGGTCGGTGCCGGCATGGTGCTTGAATCCGCCGGTGGAGCCACTGTTTCCGTGGACGAAGTCGGCTCGCCGCTCTGCTCCGGGGTAATCGGCGCCGTTTCAGCAGGTGGTACAACAGGCTCCGAACTGGTTGGAGCGGTTTCAGCTGGTGCAGGTTCAGCTGCCGGCGCTGGAGCAGGCGCAGGTTCGGCCGCAGGGGTCGGAGTCGGGGCCATCTGAGCCGGCACAGCCTTGACTTCAGGCACACCCAGCTCAGTCTTCGGCTTCTCGGTAATGTGCGCTGCCTTCTTCGCTTCCGGTGGCAGGAACAACTCGACCAGGGCAAAGAAACGCTCGTAGAACTTGGCCGAGGATACGGTTTCACTGGCGACCTTGACCATCGAGTCGTCGGACGAGCCGATCGGCATCGAGACCGAGCCCAACACACCGACACCGAGACTGGCGGAGTTGTTGGTCTTCTTCAGCGCATAACGGTCCTGCAGGGCGTTGGCGAACATGGTCGCGTGGTGCCCTTCGCTGCCATCATCGGCACAAACCACGCTGAAGCTGATCTCCATGTGGGTCTCGCCAGTCTGCTGGAAACTCTTGTGACCACTGACCAGCTTCGGATCGGCGCTGGTGATGATGTAACCCTGGCTGAGCAAAGCCCGACGGGCGGCCTCGCAGGACTGCTTATCGGTCACCGGATAATTGCGCGAAAACGTTCCGGAATCGTCGAAGTTCTCATGCTCATAGATGGCGGCTTTCTTCGATGAACAACCGGCAGCGGCGGCCAGCATCACGGCCAGCCCCACAACCCGCATGGGAATTGATCTTAACATTGAACATCCTGAGGAAAACGGTTCGGGGCGTATTGTGCAACAGATCGATGCTTAGCGTCGCACCGTTTAGTGTCTAGAAACAGTTACAAGTCTACTGACTGTCATTGACAGGAAAAAGTCGCGCGGTAAATAAGCAGGCGACGGGTAGCTCATACCGCTTTTGTTTCACCCATAAAAAACCCCAGCCTTTCGGCCGGGGTCTTTTATGTCGCGTAAAGCTCAGTCAAGCATCAGAAACGCTTGATCTCAGCCTCGCTTTCCAACAGTTTGCGGTAAGCCGCGAAGTCTTGCTGGCCAATGCGCGAGGCGAGGAATCGACGGTATTGAACCTTCTCCTCTTCGGTCGGCGCCGCCGCTTCGTTCACGCCGTCCAGGCGCACGATCACCAGGCTACCATCGGCCAGAGTCACGCTGCTGAAGGTCGGCTTGTCCTTGGAGACTGGCTTGGGCATGCGGAACAGCGCTTGCAGCACGGTTGGGTCGACCCCTTCCTGAGCACGAGTCGCCGCTTGAATCACTTTCCAGTTCTGGCCATCGATCGCCTTGTCCAGCGCAGTCTTGCCATCGCGCAGGCTGGCGATCAGTTGATCAGCCTTGGTCTTGGCGGCAGCACTGGCATGCTCCTTGATCAGTTGCGCACGGATACTGGCAGACACGCTTTCCAGCGGCAGTTGCTCAGGCTTGCGGTGTTCCTTGGCGCGCAGCACGATCACGGTTTCCGGGTCCAGCTCGATGGCGGTGCTGTTGGCACCCTCATCCAGCACTTCAGGACTGAACGCAGCGGTCACCACGGCACGGTTGGCCGCAATACCTTCGCCACCTTCCCGACCGAATGGCGCGGAGGTGTGGACAGTCAGCTTCAAGTCTTGTGCCGGCTGAGCCAGATCGGAGGATTCGAACGACGAGTCTTCCAATTGTTTGGTCGCCTCGACGAAACGCTGCTCGACCTGCTGGGTTTTCAGCTCGCGGGTCAGCTTGTCTTTCAGGCTGGCAAACGTTGGCACTTCAGGGGCTTCAACGCCCAAAAGCTTGATCAGGTGGAAACCGAAGTCGGTGCGAACCGGCTCCGAAACCTGATCTTTGGCCAACGAATACAGGGCTTTTTCAAACGCTGGATCGTAGACGCCTGGACCTGCAAACCCAAGGTCACCGCCGTTGTTCGCCGAGCCCGGATCCTGGGAGAATTCCTTGGCCAGGGCCTCGAATTTCTCGCCTTTGGCCAGACGCGCCTGCACTTCTTCGATTCTGGCCTTGGCTTGCGCCTCGGTCACCTTATCGTTCACTTCGACCAGAATATGCGCAGCCCGGCGTTGCTCGGACAGGTTCGCGGTTTCTTTCTGATACGCCGCTTGCAGGTCTTCGTCCTTGACGCTGACCTGATCAAAGAAGGACGCCTTCTTCAATTCGAGGTAATCGATGACCACCTGATCCGGCGTCATGAATTCCTTGGCGTGTTCGTCGTAGTAGGCTTTGACTTCGTCGTCAGTCAGTTTCACCGCCGCAGGATCTGCCTTGACGTTCAAGGTGGCGAAATCGCGGGTCTGCTTTTCCAGACGGGCGAAGGCAAGAACCTGTGCATCGGTGACAAAGCCGCTACCGGCCAAGCCAGCGCGTAGCTGACCGATCAGCATTTCCTGAGCCAGCATCTGGCGGAATTGCAGACGGCTATAGCCGAGTTGACGGATCACCTGATCGAAGCGATCGGCGTTGAACTTGCCTTCCACCTGGAATTCAGGCGTTTGCAGGATCACCTGATCCAAAGCCGCCTCGGAGAAAGCGAATTTCGATTTTTCTGCGCCTTGCAGCAGCAGTTTGCGATCGATCAGGCCTTTGAGGGCCGATTCGCGCAGCATTTTTTCGTCGAGCAAGGAAGCATCGAAATCCTTGCCAAGCTGTTGCATGAGCTGACGGCGTTGCATATCAACCGCCTGGTTCAGCTCGTTTTGACTGATTTCTTCACCATTGACCTTGGCCGCATCCTGGCTGTTGGTCGTCGCCTGGAAAATGGCCTCGATACCGGTGAAAGCCATCAGTACAACGATGATCCCGATAATGGTCTTGGCAATCCAGCCTTGTGAATTGTCCCTGATATTCTGCAGCATGCGTCCCCCAGAAACGGTTGAACTTCAAAATTAGGCAACCGTGGAGCGTGGGTAGAATCCGGATAGAAGAAAGGCGCATCCGAGGATGCGCCTTCTCGTAACTGGCGGAGCGGACGGGACTCGAACCCGCGACCCCCGGCGTGACAGGCCGGTATTCTAACCGACTGAACTACCGCTCCGCTGCCAAGTCAGGAATGACCCCGACCCGGATAGGCAAAAACCTGAATCGAACTTAGTTGACAGCTTCTTTCAGTGCTTTACCGGCTTTGAAACCTGGTTTTTTGGCGGCGGCGATTTCCAGCGTCTTACCGGTCTGTGGGTTACGACCGATGCGAGCTGGACGATCGGTCACGGAGAAGGTACCGAAACCAACCAGAACAACAGAGTCGCCAGCCTTGAGAGCGCCAGTGACGGATTCGATTACAGCGTCCAGCGCACGGCCAGCAGCAGCTTTCGGGATATCAGCGGATGCAGCGATAGCATCAATCAGTTCCGACTTGTTCACTCTAAGTCCCCTTATATCTATTTGAGTTTGATTCTAAGTTTTTTGGTGAAAGCAAAAAAACGAGTGCTGAATGGCCTACAGACACTTAAGAGCCGCTTTATAACAAGGGCTCTAAAAAACTGTCAACAAGCCCCCCAGGCAAATGCGTACTAATGCGTGCTAATTCTTTCCTTAGAGTCAGACTCGCGTTTTTCATCCTTTGCAACGATCTCCGGAACCACATCCGGCAAGGGCTCCGGCGCGTATTGCAGCGCAATTTGCAGGACCTCGTCAATCCATTTAACTGGTTTAATCTGTAGATCTTGCTTGATATTGTCAGGAATTTCCTTCAGATCGCGTACGTTCTCTTCAGGAATGATCACCGTCTTGATTCCGCCACGGTGAGCAGCCAGCAGTTTTTCCTTCAAACCACCGATCGCCAGCACCTGACCACGCAAGGTGATTTCACCGGTCATCGCAACATCTGCGCGTACAGGAATGCCAGTCAATGCTGATACCAGGGCCGTGCACATGCCTACACCAGCGCTAGGGCCATCTTTAGGCGTTGCCCCTTCAGGCATATGGATATGCGTGTCGCGTTTCTCGTGGAAGTCCAGAGGAATCCCCAGGCTCTTCGCACGGCTGCGGACAACGGTCAGGGCTGCAGTGATCGATTCGACCATCACGTCACCCAGAGAACCGGTTTTGATCAACTGGCCTTTACCCGGCACGACCGCGGCCTCAATGGTCAACAATTCGCCGCCCACCTGAGTCCAAGCCAAGCCGGTGACCTGACCGATCTGATCCTGCGACTCCGCCAGACCGTAGCGGAATTTACGCACGCCCAGGAAGTGTTCGAGCATGTCGGCAGTAACCTTCACCGAGAAGCGTTTTTCCATCGCATGCTCTTTGACCGCCTTGCGGCAAACCTTGGCAATCTGGCGCTCCAGCCCCCGTACACCGGCTTCGCGGGTGTAGTAGCGAATGATGTCGCGGATCGCTTCGGCGTCGAATTCCAGCTCGCCTTTCTTCAGACCGTTGGCCGTAATCTGCTTCGGCGAAAGGTATTTGACAGCGATGTTGATCTTCTCGTCTTCGGTGTAACCCGGCAGACGAATCACTTCCATCCGGTCCAGCAGCGCCGGCGGAATGTTCATGGAGTTGGAGGTGCACAGGAACATCACATCAGAGAGGTCGTAGTCGACTTCCAGATAGTGATCGTTGAAGTTGTGGTTCTGCTCGGGATCGAGCACTTCCAGCAACGCCGACGCTGGATCGCCACGCATGTCGCTGCCCATTTTGTCGATTTCATCGAGCAGGAACAGCGGGTTACGGACGCCCACCTTTGTCATCTTTTGAATCAATCTTCCTGGCATCGAACCGATGTAAGTCCGGCGATGACCACGAATTTCCGCCTCATCGCGCACACCGCCGAGGGCCATGCGCACGAATTTACGGTTGGTGGCGTGAGCGATCGACTCCGCCAGAGAGGTTTTACCCACCCCAGGAGGCCCGACCAGGCACAGCACCGGACCACGAATCTTCTTCACGCGCTTCTGCACGGCGAGGTATTCGAGGATCCGCTCTTTGACTTCTTCCAGGCCATAGTGGTCGGCGTCGAGAATGTCTTCGGCACGGGCAAGGTCCAGACGCACCTTGCTCTGAGCCTTCCACGGCACTTGAACCAGCCAGTCGATATACGAACGTACCACTGTCGCTTCCGCGGACATTGGCGACATTTGCTTGAGTTTGTTCAGTTCGGCCTGAGCCTTGGCCAGCGCGTCTTTCGGCAGACCGGCGGCATCGATACGCTTTTTCAGCTCCTCGATTTCGTTGTGGCCTTCGTCGCTGTCGCCCAACTCTTTCTGAATGGCCTTCATCTGCTCATTCAGGTAGTACTCGCGCTGGCTGCGCTCCATTTGCTTTTTAACGCGGCCACGAATGCGTTTTTCGACTTGCAGCAGATCGATCTCGGCATCCAACAACGCCAGAACGTGCTCGACACGGGCCGACAAATCGATGATTTCGAGGATTTCCTGCTTTTGCTCGATCTTCAGGGCCATATGCGCGGCCATGGTGTCGACCAAGCGACCTGGCTCGTCGATGCTGTTAAGCGACGACAGGACTTCAGCAGGGACTTTCTTGCCCAGCTGCACATATTGTTCGAACTGAGCCAGCAAGCTGCGGACAAACACTTCCGACTCGCGCTCAGGCGCGTCGACTTCGTCGATCAGCGATACTTCGGCACGGCAGTGGCCATCGACTTCGCTGAAGCGCTCCACGGCGCCTCGCTGCTCGCCTTCGACAAGAACCTTGACCGTGCCGTCAGGCAGCTTGAGCAGCTGCAGAACGGTAGCGATGGTGCCTACGCGATAAAGTGCTTCTTCACCGGGATCGTCGTCAGCAGGATTTCGCTGAGCCAGCAGAAGGATCTGCTTGTCGCCCGTCATCGCTGCCTCGAGGGCTTCGATGGATTTCTCGCGCCCCACGAACAGCGGGATAACCATGTGCGGATAAACCACGACATCACGCAATGGCAGGAGAGGCAATTCGATGGTTGTCTTCATGATTTCGCCTCTACGGCGGCCATAAGGCCGTAAACAGATGGAAGTAAGCTTGAAACCAAGATGGGGGCTGTTTTCAAAAAAAACAAGCGCAAATAAAATGTTAAAACGCGTTAAAAGCAAAGGGGCCCGAAGGCCCCTTCTTTATTCCAGCAGTGTGACGCTTAGGCGTCCGGCGCTGCCTTGGCAGTCGGCTCACTGTTTTCGTAGATATACAGTGGCTTGGACTTACCTTCTATAACGCTTTCATCGATCACTACTTTACTCACCTCGGACTGCGAGGGGATTTCATACATAGTGTCGAGCAATACACCTTCGAGAATCGAACGCAGTCCTCGGGCACCGGTTTTGCGTTCCAGGGCACGTTTGGCGACCGATTTCAGCGCGTCGGCCCGGAATTCCAGGTCCACGCCTTCCATCTCGAACAGCTTGGCATACTGCTTGGTCAGAGCATTTTTCGGCTCGGTGAGAATCTGCATCAATGCAGCCTCATCAAGCTCGTCCAGCGTGGCAAGTACCGGTAGACGACCGACGAATTCCGGGATCAGACCGAACTTGACCAAATCGTCAGGTTCGACTTCACGCAGGGACTCACCGACTTTCTTGCCTTCTTCCTTGCTGCGAACTTCCGCGTTGAAACCGATGCCGCCCTTGGTGGAACGGTTTTGAATAACCTTTTCCAGACCGGAGAACGCACCACCGCAGATAAACAGGATGTTACGGGTGTCGACCTGAAGGAATTCCTGCTGCGGATGCTTGCGACCACCTTGAGGTGGTACGGAAGCAACTGTGCCTTCGATCAACTTGAGCAGGGCCTGCTGCACGCCTTCACCGGAAACGTCCCGGGTGATCGACGGGTTGTCAGACTTGCGCGAGATCTTGTCGATCTCATCGATGTAAACAATGCCCATCTGGGCTTTTTCTACGTCGTAATCGCACTTCTGCAGCAGCTTCTGAATGATGTTCTCGACATCTTCACCTACATAACCCGCCTCGGTGAGGGTGGTTGCGTCGGCGATGGTGAACGGAACGTTCAGCAAGCGGGCCAGTGTTTCGGCAAGCAGGGTTTTACCCGAGCCTGTCGGGCCGATCAGCAAGATGTTGCTTTTGCCGAGTTCGACGTCGTCATTCTTTTTGTCACGCTGGTTCAAACGCTTGTAGTGGTTGTACACCGCTACGGCCAGAACCTTTTTCGCACGCTCCTGACCAATCACGTACTGATCAAGGATGCCGCTGATTTCTTTAGGCGAAGGCAATTTATGCGCGCTGCTTTCGGCCTGGGCTTCCTGCACCTCCTCACGGATGATGTCATTGCACAGGTCGACGCACTCGTCGCAGATAAAGACCGAGGGGCCGGCAATCAATTTGCGTACTTCATGCTGGCTTTTGCCACAGAAGGAGCAATAGAGCAGCTTGCCGTTGTCCTCGCCGTTGCGGGTGTCAGTCATTCGTTCGATCCAAATCCGATAGGCTTGCAACACAAGATGAAGGCTATTGCGGGCTTTTTCAAGCCCGCTAGTGATCGGACCCGCCGACCAACCTTATTTTGAGCTGCTTATTTTAAGCGGGGCGCTGATTGATCACTTCATCGATCAACCCGTATTCACGCGCTGCTTCTGCACTCATGAAATTATCGCGGTTGGTATCGCGCTCGATTTCTTCAAGAGTGCGCCCGCTATGCTTGGCCATCAGCGTGTTGAGACGCTCACGAATGAAGAGGATTTCCTTGGCATGGATTTCGATATCCGAAGCCTGGCCCTGGAAACCGCCCAGTGGCTGGTGAATCATCACACGCGAGTTCGGCAGGCAGTAACGCTTGCCTTGGGCACCGGCCGTCAGTAGAAACGCACCCATGCTGCACGCTTGACCGATACAGGTGGTCGACACGTTTGGCTTGATGAACTGCATGGTGTCGTAGATCGACATACCCGCCGTCACCGAACCGCCCGGCGAGTTGATATAGAGATGGATGTCCTTGTCCGGGTTTTCCGCTTCAAGGAACAGCAGTTGCGCACAGATCAGGTTGGCCATGTAGTCCTCTACCGGACCAACCAGAAAGATCACTCGCTCCTTGAGAAGGCGCGAGTAGATGTCATAGGCGCGTTCGCCACGAGCAGACTGCTCGACAACCATCGGGACCAGGCCGCCTGCGGCCTGGATATCAGAGTTCTGCTGAATATACGAATTACGGAACATGCTCTGCAGTCACTCCCAAATAGTTATGTCTTGAATACGCATAAGCCAGCACGAAGGCTGGCTTATGGTGTGTACTTCTTACCGCAAAAACAATCAGTCGGCTTGTGGAGCTTCTACCGGCTTGACCGCTTCTTCGTAAGAGACCGATTTGTCGGTCACGCTAGCTTTCTGCAGAACAGTATCCACAACTTGTTCTTCCAGCACAACCGAACGGACTTCGTTCAGTTGCTGGTCGTTCTTGTAGTACCAGGACACAACCTGCTCAGGCTCCTGATAAGCCGAAGCCATTTCCTGAATCATCTCGCGAACGCGGGCTTCATCAGGCTTGAGGTCGAATTGCTTGACCACTTCAGCCACGATCAGACCCAACACAACGCGGCGCTTGGCTTGTTCTTCGAACAGCTCGGCCGGCAGTTGGTCAGGCTTGATGTTGCCGCCGAACTGCTGAACAGCCTGCACACGCAGACGGTCGACTTCGTTGGACAGCAGAGCCTTTGGCACTTCGATCGGGTTGGTGGCCAGCAGACCGTCCATAACCTGATTCTTGACCTTGGATTTGATCGCCTGACGCAGTTCACGCTCCATGTTCTTGCGAACTTCGGTGCGGAAGCCTTCCAGTCCGGTTTCCTTGATGCCGAATTGAGCGAAGAATTCTTCGGTCAGCTCAGGCAGTTTAGGCTCGGAAACGGTGTTCACGGTCACGGTGAACTCAGCGGCTTTGCCTGCCAGGTCGAGGTTCTGATAGTCCTCAGGGAAGGTCAGGTTCAGAACGCGCTCTTCGCCGGCTTTAGCGCCGACCAGACCGTCTTCGAAACCAGGAATCATGCGGCCGGAACCCAGCACCAACTGGGTGCCTTTGGCGGAACCGCCAGCGAACACTTCACCGTCGACTTTGCCGACGAAATCGATGTTCAGTTGGTCTTCGTTCTGAGCAGCGCGATCGGCGACTTCAAAACGGGTGTTCTGCTTGCGCAGGATTTCCAGCATCTTGTCCAGATCGGCATCAGCCACGTCAGCGCTCAGGCGCTCGACAGTGATACCTTCGAAACCGGCAACAGTGAACTCCGGGAACACTTCGAAAATTGCGACGTATTCCAGATCTTTGCCAGCTTCCATCGATTTAGGCTCGATCGAAGGAGCGCCAGCCGGGTTCAGCTTCTGCTCAACAACAGCTTCGTAGAAAGAAGACTGGATCACATCGCCCACGGCTTCTTGACGTGCATCAGCACCAAAACGGCGCTTGATTTCACTCATAGGCACTTTGCCTGGACGGAAGCCAGCGATCTTGGCCTTTTGGGCAGTCTGCTGCAGACGCTTGTTGACCTGAGTCTCGATGCGCTCAGCCGGCACGGTGATGCTCATGCGGCGCTCAAGAGCAGAAGTATTTTCAACAGAAACTTGCATGGATATTCCTCGTTGCACAGACGTTAGCCGGCCGTTTCCGACCCCAGAATCAAGGGCATGCATTCTAGTGGGTCAAACTCAAGAAGTCACCCTACTGAAAACGGGTAAAAAAGCAGCAGGCAATTTATAGGCGGGGACAAACGGTTGTGCCTCGCCCTGTTAGCAAATACAGCCAGTCATGCCAGGGCTCTGCACCAATCCTTCTATATATAGAAGGAATCGGCAATCCATCCCTGACAGCCGACCCCACGAGGGGACCGACGGGCGAATCAGCATCATCGAGATACATAATTTCGACGACCCTACCCGCCCTTCAACCCGGAATATGCGGTTGTTTTGAAAATTCAGACTTATAAAACAAAAACGGCGCAGCCCTTTTCAGGTGCTGCGCCGTTTTCTGCTATTAAATAGCTGTTTGTAATGGTGCGGACGGAGAGACTCGAACTCTCACACCTTGCGGCGCTGGAACCTAAATCCAGTGTGTCTACCAATTCCACCACATCCGCATCAAGCTTTTAAAGCAAAGGCGCCAGACTGTTAATCTGGCGCCTTTCTAAATATGGGGTGGACGAAGGGGATCGAACCCTCGACAACGGGAGTCACAATCCCGTGCTCTACCAACTGAGCTACGCCCACCATATTGCCATGTTGCGCTACTTGTGCCAAAGCTGCCTAATTGGCGCACCCGGCAGGACTCGAACCTGCGACCATCCGCTTAGAAGGCGGATGCTCTATCCAGCTGAGCTACGGGCGCCTTGTTAATCTGTATTCTTGGACGATTACAAACTAAGTGCTTTCAGTCTCGCCGAATTAAACATCAACTCTGCTCAACCTTCTTAACCAGTGCTAGGCTGTGCCCGACAAGTGCGACGAATGTTATAGGTGAGCCTGAAGGTCGTCAACTCTTTTTTAAAAAAAATTCATTTAATTAAAGGGGTTAGGGGAATTTGCAGACCAAGCGCCTTTGCCCTCACCTCATGACATGCGAGAATGCGTTCTCTTTTTTTCCCCTCTCGATGGTTAATCACGCGCAATGACTGCACAACTAATCGACGGCAAATCGATCGCCGCCAGCCTGCGCCAGCAGATCGCCAAACGAGTCGCCGAGCGTCGCCAGCAAGGTCTGCGCACGCCCGGTCTCGCGGTGATCCTGGTCGGCAGCGATCCTGCCTCTCAGGTTTATGTCTCGCACAAGCGTAAAGACTGTGAAGAGGTCGGCTTCCTTTCCCAAGCCTACGACCTGCCTGCCGAAACCACTCAAGAAGCACTGACCGACCTGATCGATCGCCTGAACGACGACCCGGCGATTGACGGCGTTCTGCTTCAGCTGCCTTTACCTGAACATCTGGACGCCTCCAAATTGCTGGAGCGCATTCGTCCAGACAAGGACGTCGACGGTTTCCACCCTTATAACGTCGGCCGTCTGGCCCAGCGCATTCCGCTGCTGCGTCCGTGCACACCTAAAGGCATCATGGCGTTGCTGGAAAGCACCGGTGCCGATCTATACGGGATGGACGCGGTCATTGTCGGGGCTTCCAACATTGTTGGCCGTCCGATGGCAATGGAACTGCTGCTGGCCGGTTGCACCGTGACCGTTACCCACCGCTTCACCAAAGATCTGGCGGGCCATGTCGGTCGCGCCGACCTGGTGGTGGTTGCCGCCGGCAAGCCGGGCCTGGTCAAAGGTGAGTGGATCAAGGAAGGCGCGATTGTGATCGACGTCGGTATCAATCGTCAGGAAGATGGCAAGCTGGTCGGTGACGTGATCTACGAAACCGCCCTGCCCCGCGCCGGCTGGATCACTCCGGTACCGGGTGGCGTTGGCCCGATGACCCGCGCCTGCCTGCTGGAAAACACGCTGTATGCCGCGGAAACACTGCACGGCTGAGTTCACGCTGACTTGCAGCGCCGCATAAAAGAACCCCGCCCATCGCGGGGTTCTTTTTGCCTGCGAGAAAAGCTCGACCATCCGCCGGAAAAGGCTGTTTTTATCAGGCTTCCAGGCACTTTCCCCTGAACATCGAACAACCATCGACAGTTCTTCAGCCATACTCCTAAAATGCGTCGCTTTTTAAAGAAACAGCCCGTTACAGAACGGCATATCCACCCTTTATGAGTCCGCCAGCGTGAAAATCCGTCTTTCAATCCTGAGCCTATTTTTTGCATTTACAGGGACTTTCACCACGCCAACGATCAACGCCGCCGAAACCACCGCCGCACCCCGAGACATTTCACAACTGAAGATCGCTTCCGGCAGTGTCTTGCTGATGGATATGCAAACCAACAAAGTGATCTATGCCAGTAACCCTGACGTCGTAGTGCCAATCGCGTCCGTCAGCAAACTGATGACCGGCCTGGTGGTGGTAGAAGCCCGGCAGAACATGGACGAATACCTTTCCGTCAATATCAGCGACACCCCGGAAATGAAAGGCGTGTTTTCCCGGGTCAAACTCAAAAGCGAATTGCCGCGCCGAGAGATGCTGCTGATTGCCCTGATGTCGTCGGAAAACCGTGCCGCTGCGAGTCTGGCCCATCACTATCCGGGCGGCTATGTCGCGTTCATTGCCGCCATGAACGCCAAAGCCAAAGCACTGGGGATGACCAGCACCCACTTTGTCGAACCGACGGGCCTCTCCCCCCGCAATGTGTCCACCGCCCGCGATCTGAGCAAACTGCTGATCGCCGCACACAAGCACCCGCTATTGACTCAACTGAGCACCACCAAGGCAAAAACCGTTTCGTTCCGTAAACCCAACTACAGCCTGGGCTTCCGCAACACCGACCATTTGGTCAACAAGCCTAACTGGGACATCAAACTGACCAAAACCGGCTTTACCAACGCGGCCGGTCACTGCCTGGTGCTGGTCACCCACATGGGTGATCGTCCGATGGCGCTGGTGATTCTGGATGCCTTTGGCAAGTACACACACTTTGCCGATGCCAGCCGTATTCGCAGCTGGGTCGAAACCGGCAAGAGCGCCAACGTGCCTTCCGTCGCCCTGCAGTACAAATCCGACAAGAATCTCAAGCATCGCCAGAGCGGCGTGGTTGAAGCATCGAAATAAGCTCGAAACGCCTCCAAACGAAAGCCCCGAATATTCGGGGCTTTTTTTGTCTGGGATTAATCGTTAGGCAACGGCATCTGATCGTCATCCGGGATGCCATCCCCGGCACTTGGGTCTTTCCAGCCCTGCGGATGTTTTGTTGGTACCACGGTCGGTCTGGCCAACGGGTCCCGTAACGGGCTGTCCGGATCCATCACCGGATCCAGATCCCCTTCGGGGGTTGTTGGAACACTGTCGGGAGGATCTGGACGTTTGTCGTCGAAGCTCGAATCGGTAGACATATGCACCTCTGACTAGGACTTGGGTTTCAGATCGCCAAGCGGATCGTAAGGCTTCGCGGGAGCCTTCTTGCCCGCCTCACCCGGTTTTACATCCTTGGGCGCCTTGGCGGGCCCGATGGGATCGACCTGCGGATCGGCGAGGTCCGGAGAATCGGGGTCGAACCCCAACTCATTATCGGACGAATGCTCAGACGAGTGCGGGCCAGTGGGGGTATTGGAATGAGCCATGGGCGCCTCCTGGTCACGACCCGGCAAGTAATCCGGGTCCTTTACATGAGAGGCCAATAATCCTGAGTGGTGCCCTGCAAGATGACGAACGGAAACTACTGCGCGCTTAACGCTTTTTTCGCCCGGGCTGCCGCCTGCTCTTGACCTGACTGGGCAAGATCGCTCGCCGCTTTCAGCCAGCGCTTCTGATCGACGTTGGCCGGAATCTGGTCCGGCTTCTGGATCAATACAGCCCAGCCGCCGGCATTTTCGAACGCCGATTCAAAGGTGCTGAACCCCATCAGCAACCGACGGTCCATCCCGGCGCGCAGCAACACGGTCTGCTTCTGACGGTTGTAACCGGCGAGAATGGCGTATCGGGGCTCTGCCCAGAACGCTGAGCCTTCGGTGAAGCGCACCATTACCGGATAACCGGCAGCAACCTGGGCCAGCAGCGCCGGCAAATGGCTGTCGAGGGGATAGACCACCATCCCGTACTCGCGCGCGAGGTTCTGCATGTTCTGCTGCAAGCGGTCTTCGGCGCCCGGCAAATGCAGAGGTTTGTCGAGCAACCCCGGGGTTATCACGATGCCCTGCTGGGACAGCAGGCTAGCCAACACCTGAGGCCCGCTTTGATAACTTTGCCCACGGTAGAACGTACCGCTGAGTTCGACCCGCTCTGGCAGACGCTTGATTTCAGGCGCCACGCTCCCCGCACAGCCAGCCAGACCGGCAACGCAGCCGACGATCAGCACCAAAGATCGAATTCGAGAAAATACCCGCATCATCACTCTCTTGTTCAGACGCCAGGTATTCACACCCCCGGCTTGGCCGTCGATCATAGGATGCCGCGCGGCAGCGGTATAGCCTTAACCGGCAGTTGATTGCATTCGATAGAGCGAACTGGTTGGTGGCAGGCGACCTTTGGTCAATAGTCTGAAATACAGCAGCGGCTAAACTGTCACTTACCAAGGAAGAGTGTGTGCCCGATGCAGGGCAAAGAGGAGGCACTGATGAGCCTGACAATGACTATTGTGATGTTGATTTCCGGCTGGCTGGCCGTGGCCGCCGCCATGCTGTGGGGAGTTTTGCGTATTACCCGCCGACACCATCACCACCCGGTTCAATCGGCGCCTGTGGCGAAAACCGATCAGCCGGCTGCCCACCCCGCCACCGCGCACTGACCGCGCTTTTTGGTCGTCCAAACAAAAACGGCCGCCTGGACTCTTTCGAGTTCAGGCGGCCGTTTCGCTTAACGAAGGTTAAGCTTCAGCGGCGATGCGCTTCTGCCTGGCCCGACGCGACAGCATGTTCAAGCCTTCGATCGTGGCCGAGAACGCCATGGCCGCGTAGACGTAGCCTTTCGGTACGTGGGCGCCAAAACCTTCGGCGATCAGCGTCATGCCGATCATGATCAGGAAGCCCAGCGCCAACATCACTACCGTCGGGTTGTCGTTGATGAACTTGGCCAGAGGATCAGCCGCCAGCAACATCACCAGTACCGACACCACCACCGCAATGATCATGATCGGCAAATGCTCGGTCATGCCGACAGCGGTAATGATGCTGTCGATGGAGAACACCATGTCCAGCAGCAGGATCTGACCGATCGCAGCGGCAAAGCCCAGGGTCACGGTCGAGGTAGCCGACATCGGATCATCCGGTGCCGGGTCCATGCTGTGATGGATTTCGGTGGTCGCTTTCCACAACAGGAACAGGCCACCGGCAATCAGGATCATGTCCTTCCAGGAGAACGCGTGGCCGAGAATCTCGATCACAGGCTCCGTCAACTGGACGATGAACGCGATGGTGCTCAACAGTGCCAGACGCAAGATCAACGCCATGCCGATACCGATGCGCCGCGCCTTTTGGCGATGCTGTTCGGGCAGCTTGTTGGTGAGGATCGAGATGAAGATCAGGTTATCGATGCCGAGCACGATTTCCATCACCACCAGCGTGGCCAGGGCGACCCAGGCAGTGGGGCTTGCAGCAAGTTCTAAAAGGTATTCCATGGGTCAGTCCTGACTCGTTGTAGACGGTTTAGATTTCCTGGGACGAAGATTCGGTTTTGTCCGTCTCTTTGGCCGATTGTTCTTTCTTGCTGATCAAACCGCCCGTGGCATCGCTGAGCGCTTGCTCGGCAGCTTTGTGGGTATCGTCAATCGCCTGTTTGGCGGTTTCGGCGGCCTTGCCCATCAATTGCTGAGCGCTTTTCTCGGCCTGGTCGCAACCGGCCAGCACCAGTAAAGACGCAATCAGCAGTGCCGTGGTTTTAAGCTTCATGATGCTTTCCTCGATAAAACAGACAGAACCGAAAAGGCGATCCGTCGATAGCGAGGCATTCTAAGGAAGCAAACACTTCAGGAAAATTCGTATTTTTAGCGGTTATACTTCGGTTACAACGAATCCAGATAGTGTATTGGCGTATGTGAACAAGGGGATTTCACCAACATGCTTAATTATCGACAGCTGCATTACTTCTGGGTGGTGGCCAAGACCGGCAGCATCGTGCGCGCCTGCGAGCAACTGAATCTGACGCCACAGACCATCAGCGGGCAGATTTCCCTGCTCGAGCAAACCTATGGCATCGAGTTGTTTCGTCGGGTCGGCCGGCAGCTGGAACTCACCGAAGCCGGGCGTCAGACCCTGCCCTACGCCGAGCAGATGTTCCAACTCGGTGGCGAGCTGGAATTGATGCTGCGGGCGCAGCCCAATGAGCAACAGATTCTGTTTCGGGTGGGCGTCGCCGACGTGGTGCCTAAATCCATCGTTTATCGACTGATCGCGCCGACCATGGAGTTGAGCGAACCGCTGCGTATCACCTGTCGCGAAGACAAACTGGAACGCTTGCTTGCCGACCTGGCGATTCAGCGCCTTGATCTGGTGATTTCCGACAGCCCGATGCCCTCGCATCTGGACATCAAGGGCTACAGCCAGAAACTCGGCGAATGCGGCATCAGCTTCTTCGCCACTGCCGAACTGGCGGCGCGGTATGGCCAGGACTTCCCCCACAGCCTGCACGGCGCCCCGCTGCTGATTCCCGGGCCGGAAACCGTAGTGCGCAGTCGCTTGCAACGCTGGTTTGCCGAACAGCAGATCCAGCCACAGATCGTCGGCGAGTTCGACGACAGCGCTTTGATGCAGGCTTTCGGCCAATCCGGTAGCGGGATATTCATCGGCCCGAGCGTGATTGCCGACGAATTGAAACGCCAATGCGGTGTGGAGTTGATCGGTCAGACCGACGCCGTGCGCGAGTCGTTCTACGCCATCTCGGTGGAGCGCAAGGTCAAGCACCCCGGCATTGTCGCCATTACCGAAGGTGCTCGCCGCGAGCTGTTCACCGCGATGTGAGATGTCAGGCGCAGATTTCGCGAGGCTTGAAGGTCATCAGCGCCATCGCCAACAGGATCGAGACAAGGATAAAACCGGCTGCCGCGAAACCCAGTCCGCCCAGGCCAACACTGTCGATCACCCGCCCACCGACCATCGCGCCCAGACCGATTCCGAGGTTGGCCCCGGCGATGTTCAGCGATGCAGCAAAGGCCGGAGCCTCAGGCGCAGCCTTCATCAGGCGCACATGGCTGACCAGGAACAGCGCGGCCTGAGTCACGCCCCAAATCCCCATCGCTGCCGCCAGACCGAGGGGTGAATGAATGTTCGGCACCAACGCGACCATGCCGGCGATCATGAAGGCACAGAACGTCACTGAAGCGATCAGCGGATGTCGATCCACCGCGCGACCGCCCAGCGAGTTGCCGATCAAGCCCACCGCACCGAAGCCCATCAGGCACCAGCCGACCACGGTGCCGTTGAAACCGGCCAGCCGCTCAAGAATGTCCGCCAGGTAGGTGTAAGCGGTGAACATGCCGCTGAACACCAGGATCGATAACAGCACATGCCCCAGCATCAATGGGCTGCGCAGGATTCTGAACTGCGAACGGAAACTGACTTGATGTTGGTGCAGGTTGGTTTTCGGCAGGTAGATAAACAGCAGCAGCGCCTTGGCAAACGCGATCACCGCCAGAATGCCAAAGGCACTGCGCCAGCCGAACGCATCGGAAATCAGCGTCCCCACCGGAATGCCGAACACCGTGGCGCAGACAATACCGAAACCGATCTTGGAGATGGCCCGCCCGGCATAGTCCGGCCCGACGATGTCCACTGCGGTCTCACTGGCCAACGCCCAGAACACCGGCAACCCCAGCGCCGGAATCAATCGCGCAATGGCCATCACCCCGATGTTCGGCGCCAGTGCCGCCAGCGTGTTGGCCAGGCCGAACATGATCAGCACGCTGATAAACAGTTTGCGCCGTTCAAACCTTGCAAAGTATGCGGTCAGGAACGGTCCGAAGGCGGCCACGGTAAAGGCGAACAGGGTCACCAGCAAACCCGCTTGAGGGATGCTGACGTCCAGATCACGGGCGATTGCCGGCAACAGGCCGACGATGATGAATTCCGTGGTCAGCACCGTAAAACCGGCAGCGGACAACAGAAGAATGGGCAACAGCATGCAGAACTCCAGGAAAACGACGACACCAGCGACAGCCCGAAGGCTCACTGGCAGAACTTGAAAATGAGGATGGCGAAGCTTAACAGAGTGTTTCCGGACGAGGTTGCACGAACCTGCAAATCGCGTTGATCAATCGGGTGGCAGATCGTCACAGGTCTGAAGGATCACGACTACGCTGTGATAAAGTCCGCGGCCTGCGGTACTTATACTTTGCTCATCGGCCATTCATTGGCATTGATGTAGCGACCCTTCGGTTCCCTCCATGTGGCCTGCCCGGCTTTTTGCTGCATGAGCGGAACCCTGCACCCTAATAAAATCAGAGATGCCGTTATGACCGCTTTATCCCCTTCTCTCATGCAACGCCTGAAACGCAGCAGCCTGGTCACGCAAATCATCATCGGCCTGATCGCCGGGATTGCCTTGGCGTTGCTCGCGCCTGAGCTGGCCAAGTCCACCGCCTTCATTGGCAAAGTGTTCGTGTCGGCGCTCAAGGCTGTCGCGCCGATTCTGGTGTTCGTGCTGGTCATGGCTTCGATTGCCAACCATAAGCACGGCCAGGAAACCCATATCCGGCCGATCCTGTTTCTGTACCTGCTGGGCACCTTCGCGGCAGCCGTGGTGGCGGTGGTCGCCAGTACGCTGTTTCCGTCGAGTCTGGTGTTGGCCACCCAGGATGTTGGGGTGACCGCACCAGGCGGTATCAGTGAAGTGCTGCAAAGCCTGGCACTGAGCGTGGTCGATAACCCGGTCAGTGCGCTGATGAACGCCAACTTCATCGGCATTCTCGCTTGGGCCATCGGCATGGGTATCGCGATCCGCCATGCCGGCGCAACCACCCGTGAGGTGCTGGGCGATTTGTCCAATGGCGTGACGGTTATCGTACGGGTGGTGATTCGCTTTGCACCGCTGGGGATCTTCGGCCTGGTGGCCTCGACCCTCGCCACCTCTGGATTCGGCGCCTTGATCGGTTACATGCATCTGCTGGCCGTGTTGCTGGGCTGCATGCTGTTCGTGGCACTGGTGATGAACCCGGCCATTGTGTTCTGGAAGTTGCGTCGCAACCCGTATCCGCTGGTATTCACTTGCCTGCGTGAGAGCGGCATCACTGCCTTCTTCACTCGCAGTTCGGCGGCGAACATTCCAGTCAACCTGGAATTGAGCAAGCGCCTGGGCCTGCACGAAGATACCTATTCGGTGTCGATCCCGCTCGGCGCCACCATCAACATGGCCGGTGCCGCGATCACCATCACCGTGCTGACCCTGGCCGCCGTGCATACCCTGGGCATCGCCGTGGATATTCCGACGGCCATCCTGCTCAGCATCGTCGCAGCGATCTGTGCCTGTGGCGCCTCGGGCGTGGCTGGCGGTTCGCTGTTGCTGATTCCACTGGCGTGCAGCCTGTTCGGCATCCCGAGCGAAATCGCCATGCAGGTGGTGGCGGTCGGCTTCATCATCGGTGTATTGCAGGACTCGGCGGAAACCGCGCTGAACTCCTCCACCGACGTGCTGTTCACCGCGGCGGCGTGCCAGGGTGAGGAACAGAAGACCCGGGAAGCCCGGGAAGCCCAGCGTTTGGCGTAACAACGCACCTACAGAAGGCGTGACAAAAAAAGCCCGCCAAGGCTTACACCTTGGCGGGCTTTTTTGTACCTGGCGGTTTAGAACGCGCCCATGTAATCGCGCTTGCCCACTTCCACACCGTTGTGACGCAGCAGTGCGTAAGCAGTGGTCACGTGGAAGAAGAACTGTGGCAGACCGTAGCTCAGCAGGTAAGCCTGGCCAGTGAAGCGCTTCTCTTTAGGCGTGCCTGGACGGGTAACGATCTCGATGCCTTCCTTGCCGTCGATCTGCTCTGGCTTGATCTCACCGATGAAGGCCAGAACCTTGGCGATCAATGCTTGCAGTTCGGCGAAGGTGGTTTCGGTGTCATCGTATTTCGGCAGTTCGACTTCAGCCAGACGCGCCGAAACGCCTTTGGCGAAATCAACGGCGATCTGCACCTGGCGTACCAGCGGGAACATGTCCGGGTACAGACGGGCTTGCAGGAATGCGTTCGGATCGATGTTTTTCGCGGTAGCGTGGGCTTCGGCCTTGCTCAGGTTGTTGCTCAGGGCATTGAGCATTTGCTGGAAAACCGGAACGGATGCGGCGTACAGGGAAATAGTCATGATGGTCTCGTGTGGTGACAGGAGTAAAAACGTGGAGCGATTATAGCCATGCCCGACCGCCCTGCGGCTTGTCTTTTATCCTGCAAGGATTAGGCTAGGCGGCTTCGACTGCATGCTTCGACTGCATAGGGAAAAGCGCGATGAGCACTGAGCAAGAAACGACCTCCGACGAACCGCGGCTCAACAGCACGGAAATCCGCATTCTGGGCTCGTTGATCGAGAAACAGGCCACCAGCCCGGAAACCTATCCGCTGACGCTCAATGCGCTGGTGCTTGCCTGTAACCAGAAAACCAGCCGCGAACCGGTGATGAACCTCAGCCAGGGCCAGGTCGGCCAGAGCCTGCGCGTGCTGGAAGGTCGCGGTTTTACCAGACTGGTAATGGGCAGCCGTGCCGACCGCTGGGAGCATCGGGTCGACAAGGCGCTGGAACTGGTGCCGGCGCAGGTGATTCTGACCGGGCTGTTGTTCCTGCGCGGCCCGCAGACGGTCAACGAACTGCTGACCCGTAGCGGCCGCATGCATGATTTTGAAGATGCCGAGCAAGTGATGCATCAGCTGGAGCGCTTGATCGCCAGAGGCCTGGCGCTGTTGATTCCGCGTCAGGCCGGCCAGCGCGAAGACCGTTATATGCATGCACTGGGCGATCCGGCGGATATCGAAACGATCCTGGCTGCCCGACAGAATCCGGCGGAACGTGGCACCAGTGGCGGTGTGTCGGTTGAGCGGATCGAAGAGCTTGAAGCGCGGATTGCGGCGCTGGAAGAGCGCTTGGCACGCCTCGAATAATCCGCACCGTACTTGTAGCAGCTGCTACAAGATACGTTGTGCCTGAATGGCTACTCGCCGTCCCAATAATCCACACCATCGGCCTGCCTGGCGACGGCAACGAAGCCCGAAGCATTGCCTTGGGCATCGACCTTGTAGTCGTCCATCACCACGTATTTGCCGGAATCCGGGTATTCGCAAATGTCAGGTGATTGCTGGCTGCTGACTGCCAGATAGCGCAATTCGCCGTTGCTGGTGTTGATGATCTGGTGTGCAGCTTCAGGTCCGCCCGCGGGGCAGGCGATTACGTCACCGGCGCGGATCGGAAAGCGTTCGGCGCCAAGGCGAACTTCCCCTTCCCCGGCCACGATGTAGAACATCTCCTCGTTGACCCGATGGTTATGAAAAGGACTGCCACGCATGCCTGGCTCCAGGGCGTACAACCGATAACCCAGCTTTTGCGCACCCAATTGCTGGCCGATGCGGGCAAAGCGTTGTTGATAGCGGCCGGCAGCGTCTCCGGTGGGAGCAAATTCTTCGGGCAGCGGTAAAAGTTCGGCCTGATCCAGGTTGAGAATGGCGGGATGCATGAAAACCTCGGTCACGGTGGCTGGAAAGCAAGTCTGCGCTTGCTGGTGGCCAGTATAGGTGGGAGATGTTCGCGGGCAAGTGAGTGGGGATTGGCAGGAGACCGAGTCGCAACAATCGCGAGCAGGCTCGCTCCCACAAGATCAGCGCTGAACCTGTGGGAGCGAGCCTGCCCGCGAAGGGGCCGGTACATTCAATAAAAAATCGGGATGATCAGCCCCGAGCAAACGCCACGGCTTTCTGGAATTGCTCATCGGTCGGCCGCACGCCGGTGTACAGCACGAACTGTTCCAGCGCCTGGATTGCAATCACTTCCAGCCCGGTGATGACTCGTTTGCCTTCAGCACGACCGCGCACGATCAATGGTGTTTCCGAGGGGATCGCCACCACATCGAACACAGTCTCGGCAGCAGCGATGGCTTCAGGCTCAAACGCCAATTGGTCCGCTTCCGGCCCGCCATTCATGCCGATGGGCGTCACGTTGATCAGCATCTGCGGGCGCTGGCCCCCCAGTTCCGCCTGCCATGAGTAACCCAACGATTCAGCCAAAGCACGCCCGGCGCGCTCGTTACGGGCCACGATCAGGCCGTTTTTGTAGCCGCCATCGCGCAAGGCACTGGCCACAGCCTTGGCCATGCCGCCGCTGCCGCGCAGGGCAAAGGTCGATTCCTTGGGAACCTGATGGGTGTCGAGCAATTGCGCAATCGCAATGTAATCGGTGTTGTAGGCCTTGAGGTGACCGTTGGTATTCACAATAGTGTTGATCGATTGAATAGCCTCAGCCGATGCATCCAGCTCATCGACCAACGCAATACAGGCTTCTTTGAATGGCATCGACACGCCGCAACCCCGAATGCCCAAGGCGCGGATGCCGCCAACGGCGCCCGGCAAGTCCTGGCTGCTGAAGGCTTTGTAGTAGAAATTCAGGCCCAGTTGTTCGTACAGATGGTTATGAAACCGCAGGCCGAAATTGCCGGGGCGCCCCGAGAGTGACATGCACAGCTGAGTGTCTCTGTTGGGGTTCATCTGCATTGGAATCTCCTTCAATAGCACTTTCAGATGGACGGGATTAGCCACTCCACCGGTTCTGATTGATCATAAAAGCCAGTCTGCACCTGGCACACAGTCGTAAAGAAGCCGGTACAGACCTTACACAAAATTTACCCAACGGCTGTGCTGATTTTCAAAAAAATGCTGTCTTAGAAGTATCCCCGCGACAACTTGTGTCTATTGCAGACGCGAGCGCCGGGTCGAAGAACCGAGGACTTATCATGATCCGTAAAATCCCCACAGTAGCCTTGCTGATCGGTGCTCTCGCTATCGCGGGGCAGGCAGAAGCAGGTGGTCGTGGTCATGGCGGCTGGGAAGGTCCGGCTGTGTTTGGTGCGATCGTCGGCTCGGCAATCATTGGCTCGGCAATCATCGGCCGCGACCGTCCAGTGTATGTGGAGCAACCGGTCTACGTTCAGCCACAACCGGTGTACGTGCAACCACCACCTGTTTATTACCAACCGGCGCCGGTCTACGTTCAACAACCGATCTACTACCGCCCGGCACCGATCCATTACGGTCCGCCACGCGGCTATGGTCCACCGCGCGGCTATTACGGCCCTCCCCATGGTTATTATCGTGGCGACCGCTGGTAATCCACTCCTCAGGCCCCGCTTTAACTGCGGGGCCTTTTTTGTGGCCGCAAGGTATGGCGAGGTCTGAATAAATCTCGCCAAGGTCGCTGTCGGGATAGTCCCGGCAGGTAAAGTTGGTCATATTTATGTCATGTCCGATCCGCAAGCTTGGATCTGTCCGTAAACAACAGGTTGATAAAAACAAGGACGACCTCATGCCCACACAAAATCCGCACCGCATTGTCGGCCTGTGCACTTCCGGCAAGGTGTACAACGCACTGACCGAACTCAAGCATCTGGAGGGTCATCGCAGCGCAAAATTTCTCTCGCTGCTGGCCGAAAACCTGGTGCGCAAAGGCCTGCTCAATGAGCAGGAAGTGGTGCATATGCTCGATCAAGTGGTGGACTGAGCGCAGGACTCATTGGCGTCAATGACGACTATCGAAAGCGTTGATTGTCCGTTCAAGCGTCCGATCCGTAAGGTAGCTCCATAGATTAATGGAGGTACTTATGGCTCAGGTTCAAATCATGTCCGTTATCGGCAGCGCGGTTCCCGCAACGCTCAGGGCCCAAGGATTACTCGCCTGCTGGTATCTGGTGCAGGACGGTGAACCTGTCAGCGGCCCGCTCACCTCGCTTCCCGCCGCCCAAGCCTTGTCGCAACGTATCGGCTCGGGCCAGTTCAGTGCTTAAGGCAGCTGAACCCGTGGATTGGAATCGATGTAAATGGCCCAGCTCGACACGAACAATGCGGCGATCAACGGCCCGATGACAAAACCGTTAATACCGAAAAGCGCCAGGCCGCCCAGGGTCGAGATAAGGATCAAGTAGTCGGGCATTTTGGTGTCCTTGCCCACCAGTATCGGTCGCAGGACGTTGTCCACCAGGCCGATCACGAACACCCCGAACAAAATGAGCACCGTGGCCTGCCAGATCGCGCCGCTGAACAGGAAATACACCGCCACCGGCATCCAGACAATCCCCGCCCCCACCAACGGCAACAGCGACAGAAACGCCATCAACACCGCCCAGAGCAGCACGCTCGGGATGTCCAGAATCCAGAAAATAAAACCACCCAATGCCCCTTGCGTGATCGCCACCACCAGGTTGCCCTTCACCGTGGCCCGCACCACGCGATTGAACTTGAGTTGCAAACGGCGCTTCTGGTTATCTTCCAGCGGTATGGCCACACGTACTTTGCGCGCCAGTTCGGAGCCGTCCCGCAGGAAGAAAAACAGCAGATACAGCATGACGAAAAAGCCCACCACGAATTCGAACGTGCCCAGGCCAAAACTGAACGCCTTGGTCGCGACAAACTGGCTGCCTTGCATCGTGCTCTTGATGATTTTTTCACGCAGCCCGGCCAGCTCGCCCATGCCGAAACGATCGAGCAAGTTCTGAACGTACGGCGGCAGACTTTGCTTGAACTGCGACACATACCCGGCAATGTCCAGTTCGCCGCTTTCGATTCTGTTGTAGAGCGCCGCGCCTTCTTGAACCAGCAACGTACTGATCGTGATCACCGGCAAGATCGCGATCAGTACACAGAGAAACAAGGTGCACAGGGCCGTGAGGTTGTGAGGCCAACCGAACCTCCGTTGCAGCTGATGCTGCAAGGGCGCAAACAGAATACCGAGGATGACCGCCCAGAACACCGCGCCATAAAACGGCAGCAGAATCCAGATGAAGGCAATGCTTACAAGCGTCAGCAATACCATCAGCGATCTGTTTTGCAGCTTCGTTTCGTTCATGTCCGATCCATGTCAGTGCGCAGGAGCGCCGTTGCGCGTCTTGATGCTTAGTCCGCCACGATTCGCGCGAGTGCCATTTGTTTGTTCATCAAGCATAGATCCAGATCAATAAACCCCGCGGACAAGCCGCTTACCCTTGCCGGCTTTTGCGATCGACACTGCCATGACCTGCGCCATGACGCTTACGCCCCCCGAACTGCTCGCCCCTGCCGGCACCCTGAAAAACATGCGTTATGCATTCGCCTATGGCGCCGACGCGGTATACGCCGGCCAGCCGCGCTACAGCCTGCGTGTGCGCAACAATGAATTCGATCACGCCAACCTCGCGCTCGGCATCGCCGAGGCCCAGGCTCAGGGCAAGCGCTTCTATGTGGTGGTGAACATCGCCCCGCACAACGCCAAGCTCAAAACGTTCTTGAAGGATCTGGAACCGGTGATCGCCATGGCGCCGGACGCGCTGATCATGTCCGACCCGGGCCTGATCATGCTGGTACGCCGGCACTTCCCGCAGATGCCGATCCACCTCTCAGTGCAGGCCAACACGGTGAACTGGGCCAGCGTCGAGTTCTGGCAGCAACAGGGCCTGAGCCGGATCATCCTGTCCCGCGAACTGTCGCTGGACGAGATCGCTGAAATCCGTCAGCACGTCCCGGCGATGGAGCTGGAAGTGTTTGTCCACGGCGCGTTGTGCATGGCCTATTCCGGGCGCTGCTTGTTGTCGGGTTACATGAACAAGCGCGACGCCAATCAGGGCAGCTGCACCAACGCCTGTCGCTGGAAATACTCGGCGACGCCGGCCAGCGAAAATCAGCTCGGTGAAATCGTCCAGCAGTTCCGGCCCGAACCGACCCTGGGCATCGGCGCGCCGACCGATCAAGTATTCCTGCTGCAAGAGGCCAATCGCCCTGACGAACTGATGCCGGCATTCGAGGATGAACACGGCACGTACATCATGAACGCCAAGGACCTGCGCGCCGTCCAGCACGTCGAGCGCCTGACGCAAATGGGCGTGCATTCATTGAAGATCGAAGGCCGGACCAAATCGCACTTCTATTGCGCGCGCACCACCCAGGTTTACCGTCGCGCGATCGATGATGCGATGGCGGGCCGGGCGTTCGATCGCAGCCTTATGACCGATCTCGAATCCCTGGCCCAGCGTGGCTACACCGAAGGTTTTCTGCGTCGGCATGTGCATGACGAATACCAGAATTACCAGAACGGCAGCTCGGTGTCAGAGCGCCAACAGTTCGTGGGCGAGTTGACCGGCGAACGCCGGGATCGTCTGGCCGAAGTGCGGGTGAAAAATCGCTTTGGTCTGGGCGACCACCTGGAACTGATGACACCCCAGGGCAACTTCCACTTTGATTTGCATCAGTTGCAGAACGTCAAAGGTGAGGCGGTTGAAGTGGCGCCGGGGGATGGGCATACAGTGTATTTGCCGATACCGGATGCGGTGGAATTGCGTTTTGGGTTGTTGATGCGGGATGTGGACGTGAGTTAAAAGTCGTCAAAGGCAAGATCAAACACTGTCACGACACTGTCGCACAGGTGCGCGATAAACAAGTGAGGTAATAGCATGTATGGATTTGCCAGAGACCGAAGTAAATCATGGTTTGTACACATTACCCAGACCAAACCATAGATGGAGCCCGGCACACGTTGAAATCGAATGCAATTGGGTGATGTACCGTGTTGCCCCTCGAATACGCCTTGCTGTGCAGCAAAATAAATACAGCCTTCAGCGATCCAATAAGCATTTCAAACGGTTCTCTAAAACGGCGGCCGAATAATTCGCCACGTCCATCGCCAGTTCGGCCTCCGCCAGCGCCTCCAGCAAGGCCGCTTGCGCCTCGAAGCGCAGCCCGCGTTTAAGCTTTCGCGCTGCGTGCATTTGATCCAGTAACACATGAGTCACTTGATAAGGCGTGCTGTTTTTCAGGCGCTGTAGCCAGACGGGAAGTTTCTTTTCGATTTTACGTTGCCTGACTTCCGCGACACCCGGCGCCTTATCCGAAAAAGTATTTTTCGAAACCGCCACTATCTCTTCAAATACATCAGTCAACTTATTTAATATATAACCCAGCATCAAATCATCAAAAGCGATCAACACTCACACTCCATCGCGCCGGAAATTATCTCTCCCGAAAAACACACCCACTGCTGGCCATCACATTACACCTTATTGGACAATCATTGCTGGACGTATTCTAACACTCACACTTTCCACGAATAACATAACATCTTAATAACACTCAAATTAAAGCCAACAAGATTTACTGACTTTTTATAACAATCATTGACACCCAAACGCAGACACCCTAGATTAATGGCACTCTGCCAACACCCAGACAACACATCAACTTTGTCAAGTTATCGAATGCTTAGTTTCTGAGTTATTTCATTCCTGGTGCAACGCATGAAATATGTAGACGATATTACGAAACTCTTTACACGTTTTGGCGCCAATACAGAGAACTACCAGGAAATACAACCGAACTACAAAGATTTCAAAGACGACCCGGTTATACCTGCTGTGGCGGAGCCGTCGGTGGCATTGTCTCCCCCAACACCCGCGCTACCGGTGTTTCTACTGGATGAGCCACAACCTTCTTTATTGGTTGGCGCGGCGCCCAAATCCCCTCCCCTGACCGAGCCACCTGAGAGTTCTGCTACAGGTGACCATCAGCGATTGAGCGACCTGTTGCGTGAACTCAATCAGGTTCGTCGAGACGGTCTGCCAGAAACGACTCGCAAGCGGACCAAGGCGAAGGTCATTGCTATCGTTTCGGCGAATGGCGGGGTGGGTAAAAGCACCGTCGCCGCTGGCCTGGCAAAAACACTTCGGCGCCCCGGTGGGCGAACCATCGCGATTGATCTGGACCCTCAGAACGCGCTGTCCAGCCACTTGGGTATCACCAGGCAGGTTCCCGGGCTGATCCAGCTCAAAGACCAGGACGCAGACTGGGGCGCTCATCGCCTGCCGGGCTTTAGCGACAGTGAGTGCCTGCCCTTCGGCACTGGCGAAATGAACGATCGCCGCTTGCTCAGGCAGTTGATGCTTGAAGATTCTGACTGGTTGAATCAGCACCTTGCATCAATGAACCTCAGCGAAAACGATACCGTGATCCTGGACACTCCTTCGGGTGCGACCGTCTATTCGCAACAGGCGCTCGACGCCGCCGATCTGGTGCTGGTGATGACGGTGGCCGACGCGGCTTCCTACCTGGCACTGGACACCATGACCCCGTGGCTGGAAACCACCCGACGATGCGCACAGCGGCACCGGTATGTGCTCAACCAACGGGATGACTCGCGTTCGTTCAGCAGGGACATGGGCGTGCTGTTTCTGCGGCGGCTCGGCGCTAACCTGATCGGGACGATTCGCCTCGACCACCAGTTCAACGAGTCGCTGGCCTATGGTCGGGACCTGTTGCAATACGCACCTGAGAGCATTGGCTGTCAGGACATTCTTTCGCTGTCAGGCGCGGTCCATGCCCTGCTTTTCGCGGACGCTAACAGCCAGCAGGGCACGCCATGACCGCCCAGCTGAATCAACTACCCGCAAAGACATGGTGGTTGCAGGAGCTACTGGATACTTGCCAGGCTAGCGTCAGTCGATGGCCCCTGCGTTGGCGCCAAGGCCTGAAGATCTCGGTCGGGCTGATCGCGGCATTGTTGGTGCTGGGTATCCTCACTGCGCCGCTGAATCTGTATTCCCAGGCCGCATTTGCCGCCGTCTGTTTTGCAGCCAGCCTGATCATCCGCAAGCAAGCCGGACGTCTGGCGATCCTGACCCTGATCACCCTCTCGCTGATCGCTTCGTTGCGTTACATGTACTGGCGCCTGTCCGACACCCTGAACTTCGACAGCTGGCAGGATGCCGTATTTGGCTACGGGCTGGTGCTGGCCGAACTGTATGCCTTGCTCGTGCTGGTTTTCGGTTATGTACAGACCGCCTGGCCGCTGCAGCGCAAACCGCAGCTTCTGCAACAGCCGCCCGCTGAATGGCCAACGGTAGACGTCTTCATTCCCACCTATAACGAAGCATTGGGTATCGTCAAACTGGTGGTGCTCGCTGCTCAGGCCATTGACTGGCCCGAGGGAAAACTGCGGGTACACATGCTCGATGACGGACGCCGGGAGGAATTCAAGGTTTTCTGTCAGCAGATTGGTGTCAACTACATCACCCGCGACAACAATCAATATGCCAAGGCCGGCAACCTCAACGAGGCACTCAAAGTCACCGATGGCGAGTTCATTGCCATATTCGACGCCGACCACGTGCCCACCCGCTCCTTCCTGCAGATCACCATGGGCTGGTTTTTAAAGGACCCGAACCTGGCGTTGCTGCAAACGCCGCACTTTTTCTATTCACCCGATCCGTTCGAAAAAAACCTCGATACCTTTCGTTCGGTACCCAATGAAGGTGAGCTGTTCTACGGCTTGGTGCAGGACGGCAACGACCAGTGGAATGCGGCCTTCTTCTGTGGCTCCTGCGCGGTCATCCGGCGGACTCATTTGCTGGAAGTCGGCGGAATCGCCACCGAAACCGTGACGGAGGATGCGCACACGGCACTCAAGCTCAATCGCCGTGGTTTCAATACCGCTTACCTCGCCATTCCACAAGCGGCGGGACTGGCCACCGAAAGCCTCTCCCGACACATCAGTCAACGCATACGCTGGGCGCGGGGCATGGCGCAGATTTTTCGGACCGACAATCCGTTGTTTGGCAAAGGACTGAACCTGGGGCAGCGTATCTGCTACCTCAACGCCATGATGCACTTTTTCTACAGCTTGCCCCGTCTGGTGTTCTTGACCGCACCCTTGGCCTACCTGTTCTTCGACGCGCAGATTTTCCATGCCTCGGCGTTGATGGTCACGGTCTATGTACTGCCACATATTTTCCATTCCAGCCTGACCACCTCCAGCATCCAGGGGCGCTTCCGCCATTCCTTCTGGAACGAAGTGTATGAGTCGGTATTGGCCTGGTACATCATGCGACCGGTGCTGCTGGCCCTGATCAGCCCTTCGCTGGGCAAATTCAACGTGACCGACAAGGGCGGCACCATTGAAAAGGACTATTTCAACTGGAAGCTCGCGCGGCCTTACATCGTCCTGCTGACCTTGAACATGATCGGCCTGGCGATCGGCGTGGTGAAACTGATCGGGAGTGATTCGGCCGAGGCCACTACCCTGCTGATCAATCTGGCCTGGACCGTGTACAACATCGTCATCGTCAGCACCGCCGTGGCGGTGGCCACTGAATCCTCTCAGGTGCGCAACGAACCCAGGGTGCCCGCGGACCTGCCCGTGCGCGTCTATCGCGAAGACGGCACCTGGTTCGATTGCATAACCCGGGACTTCTCACAAAACGGCGTGGGTCTGGCACTGCCACCGCAGGTTCAGCTCAGCGTCAATGAGAAGCTGCGGCTGTGCATTCTGCGCACACCTCCCTCAAGCCTCTTCCCCGCAAAAACGGTCTTCAGCAACGACAACGTGGCGGGCGTGCAATTCGAGGGTTTGACCCTGCGCCAGCAAAGTGAGCTGGTGCGATTGACCTTTTCACGGGCCGACACCTGGGCCAACACGTGGGGTAACGGCCGCCTCGACGCACCCATGTCGGCGTTGCGCGAGGTCAGCCGCATTGGCTTGCGCGCCATCCTGCGCTTGTTCGTTGCAACCCTAAAGGACAGCCAGGCGCTGCTGCGCAAACGCCCGGACACTCCATCACCTATCGACTCCACCGCGGACACGCAACGATCTTGAAGCCTTCCATTCGCCGGACCTTTCTTCCTCGTCGCTCACTCATGCTGATCACCTGCTCGCTAATGGGCTGGAGCGGCTGGGCATTGAGTGCTACCGCCCAAATCAGCGCCACAGAACCGACAGTGATGCCGGTCGCAGCGTTACCCGGGACCGATGCCCCGGGTAACAGCTATACCCGCACCCTCAAGGAGCTGGGCAAAAGCTATTCGATGACCCTTAAAGGCGTGGAGGCTACCGACAGTGTGAACTTCAATGTGCGCGCCGATGAAGTCGTCACGGCTGCGCAGGTCACGCTGCAGTACAGCTACTCACCGGCGCTGCTGGCCGACCTTTCGCAGATCAATGTGCTGGTCAACGATCAGGTGGCCGCCAGCCTGCCCCTGCCGAAGGAAGAGGCCGGTAAATTGCAGACCCGGACCGTACAGATTCCGCCGCAGACCATCACCGAATTCAACCGGCTCAGCCTGCAATTCATCGGTCACTACACGATGCAATGTGAAGACCCTTTGCACTCCAGCCTGTGGGCCAGGATCGGCAACGAGAGCCAGCTGAGCCTCCAAGTGTCTTCGATTAAACAGCCCAACGACCTGTCCGCTCTACCGCTGCCCTTGTTCGATCGTCGAGACGCCTCGCCCCTGAAGCTACCCTTCGTGTTCGCCGGACGCCCGGGCGGTCCTGAGCTTGAAGCCGCCGGTATCCTGTCGTCCTGGTTTGGCGCCCTGGCCAGCTACCGCGGCGCAACCTTCCCCGCCAGCTTCACCAGCCTGCCGGCCAAAGGCAACGCCGTGGTGTTTGTCAGCGGCAGCGAATCAACGACCTTGAGTGGCTTACCGATCAAAGAGGCCACGGGGCCGACATTGACACTCGTGAGCAACCCGAATGATGCCCAGGGCAAACTGTTGATCGTCTCCGGGCGCGATGGCGCCGATCTCAAGGTCGCCGCGACAGCGCTGGCCCTCGGCGGCTCGGCCTTTTCCGGGCAAAGCGTGGTGATCGAGCGGATCGACTCGCTCAAGCCACGCCGACCGTACGACGCGCCTAACTGGCTGCCTTCCGATCGCCCGGTTCGCCTGGGTGAACTGGCGAAGCCCGCAGAACTCAATGTGTCGGGTTATAACCCGGGACAAATGACGGTTGCGCTGCGCTTGCCACCCGACCTGTTCAACTGGCGCGAGCCCGGTGCGCAACTTGACCTGAAATACCGCTATACGCCGCAACCGGTCTCCACCAATTCCTCGTTGCTGGTCAACTTCAACGACACCTTCATCAAGTCGATCGATCTGCCTTCGATCGAGAAACTCGGCAACAGCGACAGCCTGCTGGCGATGCTCAAAACCGACGACAGCCTGGCCCGCACGTCGCGCATGCTGTTGCCGCTCAATTCCGTAGCGCTGCAATCGCGCCTGCAATTTCGCTTCATGTATGACTACATCAAACAGGGCGAATGCCGCGACATCATCATCGACAACATGCGCGGTGTGATCGACCCGGACTCGACCCTGGACCTCAGCCAATACGAACATTTCATGGCCATGCCCAACCTCGGGGTGTTCAAGGACAGTGGCTTCCCGTTCACCCGCATGGCTGACCTTTCTGAAACATCGGTGATCCTGCCCAACGAGCCAGGCCCGGCCGAACTGAGCGCCTACCTGACCCTGCTGGGCCGCTTCGGCGACTCCACCGGTTATCCGGCTACCGGCGTGAAGGTGGTCCACGCCGACCAGCTGGCCGAGCAACGCGACCGGGATTTGCTGGTGCTCGCCTCGGGCAACAATCAGCCGCTGCTAAAGCAATGGCAAAGCCTTTTGCCAGCCAAGGACGAAGACGCTGCGCAGTACTTTGAACTGTCTGACCTGCCCTTGCGTCTGCGCAACTGGATCAGCCCGGATACGAAAACCAATCTGCGTGAAGCACGCAGCAGCTTCAGGTTTACCGCTGAGGACGGCAGTGCGTATCTGACTGGATTCGAATCGCCGCTCAAGAGTGGGCGCAGCGTGGTATTTATCGCCAGCGCAAGGCCCAACGGCTTGGCCGACGTGACCAACGCCCTGCTCAGCGGCGAAGAAAACGCCCACGAGTTGCAAGGCAGTCTGGTGGTGGTCAGGGGCAAGCATGTCCAATCGCTGGTTGCCCAGCAGGATTACTACGTCGGGAGCCTGGGCCCATTGCGCTATCTGCAGTGGTACCTCTCGCAAAACGTAATAGCGCTCATGCTATTCACGCTTCTCGGGGTCTTGCTGCTTGCTTCGATGGCCTACCTGGCTCTGCGTTTACGGGCCAAACGTCGTCTTGGTCAATGAGCCGCGCATGCCTGTGTCGTCCATGAGCAGCCGGGATGTTTCACTTCGCCAGAGCCTGCGCGGTAACGCGCGCAGGTTGAGCGCTGTGCTTGCGCTTGCCCTGCTGGCGCCCGCGATAGCGGCCGCAACCCCCTGTGAGCTGCCGGCCTGGCCACTGTGGAAAACCTATGCAACGCGCTTCGTCCAGGCCGACGGCCGGGTTCTGGAGTCGAGCCTGGAGAACAATCACAGCACCTCTGAAGGGCAGTCGTACGGCATGCTCTTCGCACTGATCGGCAACGATCAGCCACGCTTTGACAAACTCTGGCGCTGGACCTCAGCCAACCTCGCAGGCTCCGCCACCGCCACACGCCTGCCGGGCTGGTTATGGGGGCAAGGCACGGACGGTCAGTGGCGCCTGCAAGACGCCAATTCGGCCGCCGACGCGGACCTGTGGATCGCCTACGCCCTGCTCGAAGCCGCACGCCTGTGGCATCGGCCGGACTATCACCGGGACGCCCTGCACCTGATGGCGACGATTGAAGCGCAATTGGTCGTCAAGCTGCCTGGGCTGGGCCCAATGGTATTGCCTGGACCACAGGGCTTCGTCCTGCCGGACGCTCTCTGGCGTCTGAACCCCAGCTACCTGCCACTGCCACTATTACGACGGCTGGCCAAGGAAGCACCCTCCGGGCCCTGGCAAGCAATTGCCAACAACACCGCGACGATGATTGCCCAATCGAGCCATCACGGTTTCGTCGCGGACTGGGTCGGTTATCAAGGCACTTCAGCGCAATCGGGTGTCTTCGTCAGCGACCCGATCAACGGCGACACGGGCAGCTACGATGCCATTCGTGTGTACCTCTGGCTGGGCATGAGTGATACCTCCGACCCGCTGGCAGCGCTCCTGCTCAAACGGCTGGACGGCATGGCCCGCAGCACTGTCGCGACGGGTTCCCCCCCGGAAACAGTCCAGGTTCTCCACGGCAATGTTCAGGGTCAGAGCCCATTCGGATTCTGGGCTGCACTGATTCCCTACCTTGAGGCCAAGGGCCAACCCGGGTTGGCCGATCAGCAACGACGCCGCGTGGAGCTCGCCTTGCAAGAGGCACTGGCCAGGCCTGATACCGACGCCGGTGCGCCGCGTTACTACAACTTCATGCTCAGCCTGTTCGCCCTCGGATGGGCAGATAAACATTACCGATTCCGGGAAGACGGAACGCTGAAACTCTCCTGGGAGACCGCATGCACGCGCACCACCGCACGCTAGCCATCGCCGTCATGAGCGCATGGACGACCGCTGCTGCCCACGCTCAAAGTCCGACACCACAGACATTACTCGTCGAGCAAGGACAGTACTGGCAGTTGCACAACAACCCTCAACGCGCTGCGGAAGTCTGGCTGAAAGTCCTGCTGCTGGACCCGGTCCAGGTTGACGCACTGTATGGCCTGGGCTTGATCGGCGTGCAACAGGGCAAGCCACAACAGGCGCAGCAATACCTCGCCCGCTTGCAGGCCATCCAGCCACCGCCTCGGCAGGAACTGCAATTGGCGCAGGACATCGGCGTGGCCCAACCGCAGAACAAGCAACGTCTGGAAGAGGCTCGGCGCCTCGTCGATGCCGGTGAGCGTGACAAGGCGACCGCCGTGTTTCGCTCGCTGTTCGGTGGCCGCCCACCTCAAGGTACGATCGGCCGCGAGTATTACAACAACCTTGCCTTCAATCAGGCTGACTGGGCTGAAGCACGCAGCGGATTCCAGCGCCTGCAACGTGAGATGCCCAACGACTCGATCGTCGCGCTGTTCTATGCCAAGCATCTGGTCCGCCGTGAAGACAGCCGTGCCGAAGGCATCCGCGCCCTGGCCGCCCTGACCCAGCGTAGCGACATTGCCGGTGATGCCGACGAAAGCTGGCGCCTGGCGCTGACCTGGATCGGTCCGCCCAATCCGGCACAAGTACCGTTGTTCGAGGCGTACCTCAAGACGCATCCGGATGACGTGGAAATCCGGGCGCAGATGAACAAGGGCAAGCAACAAGTGGCAACGACGGCCAGCAAGGAATGGCAACCGCCCGCCGAAGTCGCGCGCGGCCTGAAGGCGCTCAAAGAAGGCGATCAGGCCACCGCCGAACAGGCTTTTCAAGCACGCTTGAAAACCCGGCCCGATGATGCTGATGCGCTGGGCGGCCTTGGGGTTATTCGCCAGCAGCAACACCGACTGGTCGAAGCGGAAAAGCTCCTGGGTCAGGCCACCCGACAACACGGCGGCAGCCACTGGCAAGTTGCACTGAACGAAGTGCGCTACTGGTCGGCGTTGCAGCAGGCCCGCGACGCCCAGGCCAAAGGCCAGACAGCCCAGGCGCAGGTCCTGGTCAACCAGGCGCTGCGGCTGAATCCAAACGGGGTCGACGCTCGCCTCGCCCTGGCGAATATTCAGGCCAGCGCGGGCCAGTTCGATGACGCTCAGCGCAACTATCGGCAGATTTTGAACCTGCGCCGCGACGACCCTCAAGCACTGGAAGGGCTAGTCAACGTGCTGCTCAAGAGCGGCAAGAACGATGAAGCCCTGCAACTGATCAACAGCCTGCCCGCCACCGGACAGGCAAAGATCGGCCAGTCCGCACGCTTGCAAGCCTTTCGCGCGACGCAACTGGCCGCCCTCGCCGAACAACGCAACGACCTGCCCGCTGCGCGCAACGCCTTGCAAGACGCGCTGCGCTACGAACCGGACAACGTCTGGACGCGTTTCGCCCTGGCCCGCCTGAACCTGGCGATGGGCGAACCGCAAAAGGCTCGGGACCTGATCAACGCCATGCTCCAGGCCCACCCCGACAATGCCGATGCGCTTTACGTCAGCGCCTTGCTGTCGGTCCAGATGGGTGAGTGGAAAGCCGCCCAGACAACGTTGGGACGCTTGCGCCCCGACCAGCGCACCCCGGACATGGACGCGCTGGCCGCTGATGTCAGCCTCAACCTGCAACTCAGCCAGGCGATCGAGTTGGGCAAGCGCGGACAGCGCCAGGAAGCCCTGACCTTGCTCGATCGTATTCAGCCGACGGCCAACAACAGTCCAGATCGCACGGCGAGCCTGGCCTCGGCCTATGTCGACATCGGCGAGCCAACCCGTGCGCTGGCCCTCATGCGCGGCCAGTTGCAAAACACCACGGTGCCCTCGGCGGACTTCATCCTGCAATACGCCGCTGTCCTGCTTAAATCCGGAGAAGACGCGCAGGTCAACGAGATTCTGCGCGACCTTCAGAACAGGCCCTTGAACGCACCGACTCGCAAGCGTTTCGACGACCTGCTCCATCTCTATCGCATCCGCCAGGCTGACCAGCTGCGTGAACGAGGCAATCTGGCCAGCGCTTATGACACGCTAGCGCCCGCCCTGGCGCAACGTCCCGGTGACAGCGCTGCCGTCGCGGCGCTGGCGCGGATGTACTCGGCCAATGGCGACACGGCAAAAGCCCTCGAACTCTACAAACCGCTGTTACAACGTCAGCCAAACGACCCGCAACTGCTGTTGGGTGCCGCTGACGCGGCGGTGTTGGCACATGACACTGCCTTTGCCGAACAGGCACTGCAACAGCTGCTCAAGACTGAATCCGGCAACCCTCAAACGCTGACAGAGGCCGCCCGCCTCTACCAGAACATGGGCAAGACCGGCACGGCGACCGATCTGCTGCGCAAAGCGGTGGCCATTGAACAGAGCGAGAAACGCAGAAGCCAGAGCGGCCAACTGGCCGGTTCGACGGTGGCGCCCAACCCTTTTGCGGGGGTGTCGGGGCCACGTAGCGAGGTCAGTCGTGACACCTTGCTGGCAGCGATCCCGCCACCGGTTCAAGAGCTGCCAAGCCGCTTGACGTCTCCCCCTCCTTTTGGCATCGACGCCCCGCCACGGCCGCAGCAGGCGAGCAATCGATTCGAGTCGCAGCTGCCGCGCGCAGCACTGGTGAGCGAGGACATCAGTCCCGCGCAACTGGCGCTGAATAAAATCCTTCAGGAGCGTAGTGCCTACGTCACCCAGGGCGTGAGCATTCGCAGCAACAACAGTGAGTCGGGGCTGAGCAAACTGACTGATATTGAAACACCGCTGGAAATCAATATCCCGCTGGATGAAAGCCGTGTCGCCCTGCGCGTGACGCCGGTATCGCTGAACGCCGGCAGTGCCAGCGACGAGGCGCTGTCGCGCTTCGGTAATGGCGCCCAGAGTGGCAGCGTCGGTTCGCAAAAAGCCGAGGGTGTCGGCCTTTCCGTCGCCATTCAACGGCCCGCGGAAGGGCTCAAAGCTGATCTCGGCACCACCCCGCTCGGCTTCAAATACACCACCGCCACCGGCGGCATCAGCATTGATCGCCCGGTGAGCGACACCTCTAATGTCCGTTACGGCGTGAGCGTTTCCCGGCGTCCGGTGACTGACAGCGTCACCTCGTTTGCCGGCACCACGGACAAACGCAGCGGGCAGTCCTGGGGCGGCGTGACCGCCAACGGCGGGCGTGGCCAGTTGAGCTTTGACGATAACGAAGTCGGTGCCTATGGCTACGCCTCCTGGCACCAGCTATTGGGCAACCATGTCGAGTCCAATAGCCGAGGTGAGCTGGGCAGCGGTGTCTACTGGTACCTGCAAAATGCAACGGACAGCAAGCTGACCGTCGGCCTGAGCATGACCGGCATCAGCTACGCCAACAACCAGGACTATTTCACTTATGGCCACGGCGGCTATTTCAGCCCACAGACGTTCTTCGCCCTGGGCGTGCCAGTGACCTGGGCACAACGATCCGGACGCTTGACGTATCAAGTCAAGGGTTCGGTCGGCGTGCAGCATTTCGAGCAGGACAGCGCCGACTATTTCCCCAACGACAAAGCCATGCAAGCGGCCTCGGGCCTGCGCTACGAAGGGCAAAACAAAACCGGGATCGGCTACAGCGTCGCCGCGGCGGCTGAATACAAGGTCGCTTCGAACTTCCTGCTGGGCGCCAATCTGGGCCTGGACAACGCCCACGACTACCAACAATTCAGTGGTGCCCTGTCCTTGCGCTACCAGTTCGAGGACATCAGCGGCCCTATGAGCCTGCCAGTCAGCCCGTACACCTCGCCTTATTCCAACTGATCATTCTGGAGCTTTCGATGCCCACTTCTGCCCTCGCCGGTCTGACTCTCCTTGTTCTTGGGGAGAGCCATATGAGTCTCGCGGACCATTTGCTGGAGCCGCTGCACGACAACCTGACTCGCCAAGGCGCCCAGGTTCATTCCATCGGTGCCTGCGGTGCCAGCGCCGGCGATTGGCTGATCAGCAAAAAGGTCGACTGCGGCGCCGAGCGCAAAGGCAACGACAAGATCGTGATCAAAGGGCGCGAGGCAACCACCACACCGATCCAGGACCTGATCGCCGCCGACAAGCCGGACCTGGTGGTATTGGTCATCGGCGACACCATGGCGTCCTATGACAAGCCGGTGTTTCCAAAGGCCTGGGCATGGCAAAGCGTCACCGGCCTGGCCAAGGCCATCGCGGCCACCGGGACCCGTTGCGCCTGGGTGGGCCCGGCCTGGGGCAAAGCCGGTGGCATGTACCAGAAGAATGATGCCCGTACCCAATTGATGTCGCAGTTTCTGGCCGCGAACGTAGCGCCTTGCACCTACATCGATTCGTTGACGTTCTCCAAACCCGGGCAGTGGATCACCACCGATGGGCAGCACTTCACCGTCGCCGGTTATCAAGCATGGGGCAATGCGATTGGCGGTGCGTTGGCCAAACTGCCCGACGACCGCGTCAGCAGCACAGGAGCCGGCAAATGAGCCGATCCGCATGTGGCTGGGCACTGTTCGCGCCCTTGATGCTGAGCCTGCACGCCCAGGCCGCCGATATTGCCCTGTACCCGACGGGGCCGGATCAGGACTCGGCCTTCCTGCGCTTTATCAACGCCGCTGACCAACCGTTACAGCTGCTGGCCGAAGGCTCGCGGGCAAGCCTCAGACTCGAAGGCACCCATACCGTGTCCGACTACCTGCCCGTGCCCGCCAACCAGCCGATCAAGGGCACCCTGGAACGCAACGGCAAAAGCCAGCCACTGGACATCCAGGTGGCGGCAGGCGAATTCGCCAGCGTGGTCGCTTTGCCAGACAGCGCTCAAGGTATCCGCCAGGTCGTCATCCGTGAGCAACCCGACGACTTCAATAGCCTGAGGGCTTCGCTGGCGTTTATCAGCGCCGATCCAGCGTGCCCCCAGGCCGGTTTGCGCGCAGCGGGGAAGAATGCCGACCTGTTCAAGGAAGTGGCCGACGGCAGCGTGCAACGTCGAGCGATCAACCCGGTCAGCCTGTCGGTTCAATTGGTCTGCGCCCAAACCAACGTCGGAGCTGCGCTTGACCTGGGCCAGCTCAAGGCCGGCGAGCGCTACAGCGTTGTGCTGCTACCTGGCGCAAATGGCCCGTACCTGTTGCTCGCGACTGACGTCCTGGCCCACTGATCGGATCGCGCCACCACCATGGTTTTTGCCTCTCTCGAGTTTCTGACGCTGTTCCTGCCGCTGTTCTTGTGCGGCTATACAGTGTGCCTAGCCGCCTGGCGCAACGTCACGTTACTGATCGGCAGCTGGCTGTTTTATGGCTGGTTGAGCCCTCGGTTCCTCGCTGTGCATGTGATGTTGACGATCACGGCGTGGGTCGGCGGCTTGCTGATTGAAGCCTTGCGGGAAAAGGGCAAGGGCCGTGTGCGGCTACTCGCGCTGCTGATCGTGCTCAACACGGCGGTGCTGTGCTGGTACAAGTACGCCAACATCGTCGCCGGCACGTTGATGGATGCCGTCACCTGGTATGGCGCCATGCCGCTGGACTGGCAGCGGGTCATCATGCCGGCCGGGCTATCGTTTATCGTATTGCAGGCGATTTCCTATCTGGTGGATGTGCATCGCCGTACCGTGCCGGTCGAACGCAGCTTCATTAATTACGCCACCTATATTTCGATGTTCGGCCATTCGGTCGCCGGCCCCATCATTCGCTACGACTGGGTTCGGCGTGAGCTGAATCAACGTGACTTCAACCTGCAGAATTTCTCGCTGGGCGCACGCCGGTTCATGGTCGGGATGTGCATGAAGGTGTTGGTGGCCGACACCCTGTCGCCCGTGGTCGATGTGGCGTTCAGTTTGCCGAATCCCAGCTTCTCCGACGCGTGGGTTGGCTGCCTTGCCTACTCCCTGCAACTGTTTTTCGACTTCGCCGGCTACAGCGCCATGGCCATTGGGCTGGGACTGATGCTGGGTTTTCACTTTCCCGAGAACTTCGACCGTCCGTATCTGGCCAACAGCATTCAGGATTTCTGGCGTCGCTGGCACCTGTCGCTGTCCAGCTGGCTACGTGACTATCTTTATATTTCGCTGGGTGGCAATCGCAACGGCACCTGGAAAACGTATCGTAACCTGTTCCTGATCATGGCCATCGCCGGCCTCTGGCACGGTGGCGACAGCTGGAACTACCTGCTGTGGGGCAGCGCCCATGGCATTGCGTTGTGTGTGAATCGCGCCTGGAACAGCTCTACCCTGCCCCCGGTACCGCCGGTGCTTTCCCATGGGCTGACACTGCTATTCGTCTGCCTGGCCTGGACACTGTTCCGCGCCCCCGACTTTCATAGCGCACTGAACCTGTATGCCGGACAGCTCGGCCTGCAGGGCATCGCCCTCGGTGATGAACTGTCCGCGACCCTGCGCCCGGTACACGGTCTTGCGGGCTTGCTGGGCGTGTTCGGTGTCATCGCACCGCTGCTGCGCCCTTACTGTGAGAAACAACTGAGCGGCCTTGTGTTCAACGCCGCCGCCCTTTGGCCCATCGCCGGTTTCATGCTGTCGTTCGCATTGATCGCCAGTCGCGAAACCGTACCCTTCCTGTACTTCCAATTCTGATGACGACCCCAAAGCACACCCCGCCCTCCACTCAGCCAGATGATCAGGCGACACCCGGCAGTCGGTTGGCAGGTGTGGCGCTGCTGATATTCCTGTTCGTCGGGCTGCTGTCCTCTGGCCGTCTGATCGTTTCAGGGCAGATCTCGCTGTTACCCGATCAAGGGCTGACCACGCAGATTTTTGACGGCGATATCACTCATCGGATCGCCAGGGAACTGTCGAACGCTGACCTCCCCACCACTTTCGCCAAGCTGGAGCGCGGTGTCAGTTGGCTGCTGCTCAGGGACACCGGGCCGCGGGTTCGCTCGGGTTGTCCCGAATGGTTGTTTTTGGCCGATGAGCTCAAGGTCAATCATCAAGCGCAGCGCAATGCCGATGCCAAAGTCCAGGCAGTGATTGATCTGAAGCAGCAGCTCTCCCAACGTGACATCAACCTCCTGGTGGTCATCGTTCCAGACAAGAGCCGCATCGCTTCCGAGCAGCGTTGCGCACTGCACCGTCCAGCCGCTTTCGAAGGGCGCATCCAGGCCTGGACCTCGAAGCTGGATGTGGCTGGCGTGCCGAATCTGGACCTCACCGGTGCGCTGACGCCACTGGGGGCCAGTGCCTGGTTGCGCACCGATACGCACTGGAGCGAATCCGGCGCGAAGACGGCGGCCGATGCCATCACACAGCACCTGAAGACCTTGGGTATCAGCGCAACGCCACACAGGTCGTTCAACGAAAGTCATGTCCCGCTCGCGGTGCGACCTGGCGATCTGGTCCATCTGGCAGGCATCGACTGGCTGCCACTCAAATGGCAACCCGCCCCGGAAATGGTGGCCCAGACCAGCACCCACGAACTTCCCGTTGCGTCAGCCGACAGCCCTGATACCGAGGCAGACCTCTTTGGCGATGCCGACCTCCCCAACACCGCGCTCATTGGCACTTCATTCTCGCGCAACTCCAACTTCGCAGGGTTTCTGCAGCAGGCACTGAGCGCCCCCGTGGGTAACTTCGCCAAAGACGGCGGAGCGTTCTCTGGCGCGGCAAACAGCTACCTCAACAACCCGGCCTACAAAGAAACGCCACCAAAGCAAATCATCTGGGAAATCCCGGAGCGGGATCTCCAGTCGGCTTACATTGACCCCATTGCCTATCGCTCGTTGCGGTAAGCCAATCGCATCCGGCGGCGATGCTTTTGTAGGAGCGAGGCCTGCCCGCGAAGAACGATGACGCGGTAAACCTGCATCCACAAAAAACCCGGCGCATCGGCCGGGTTTCGTTTATCGCCTGTCGTCGGACAATGGCGTTTCCTCATCCGGCGCCGGAATGTCTTCATCCAGATCGGGGTCCAGAGCCGGGTCCCTCCAGTCTTCAGGACGCTCAACTTCCGAATCGGCCGGGTCTCGCGAAGGGTCCATGCCGGGTGGTACGTCGTGATCCATCGACGGATCGTCCATATCGGGATGGGGTCTGACAGCGTTCTCGTTAGCCATGACGCACCTCACTGATGAGGTCCAGCGAATCTGGGCCGTACAGGTTGGAAACGAGCCTGCAAACGGGGTGCTATCGAGGAGACCAACGGCGACTACCGATCAGCCGAAAAGCGGTCGCGGCTGTTGGTCAGGTGCAACCACATTGCCGCCCGCGCCGCATCCGGATCCTGGCGTCTGATGGCATTGAGAATCGCCTCGTGTTCGAGGTTGGCGAGCTGACCGAGCTTGCTCAAATCCGCCGACCCGCGCTCGGCGGCATTGACGCGGGTTCGGGGGATCATGGCGCTGCCCAGGTGCTGCATGATCTCGGTGAAGCACACATTGCCGGTGGCTTCGGCGATCAGCAGATGGAAGCGTTTGTCCGCCTCGACGCAACTGTCGTTGTTGGCCAACAGGCTTTGATAGTCATCCAGCGCTTCACGCATCTGCGCCAACTGCTGGTCTGTGCGACGAACCGATGCCAGCGCCGCCGCCTGGGTTTCCAGGCCCATGCGCAACTCCAGAATACTGCGCACGCCCAGCGCGGTATCGACATTCAGCCGCAGCCCCTGATCCGGTGCTCGCTCGAGGACAAAAGTACCGATGCCGTGACGGGTTTCCACCAGCCCCGAAGCCTGCAACTTCGAGATTGCCTCGCGCACCACCGTGCGACTGACGCCATGCTCCTGAACAATCGAGTTCTCCGACGGCAGCTTGTCCCCCGGCACCATCTGGCCGAGCAGGATGCTCTGGGTCAGTTTGCTCACCAGATCATGGGCCAGGTTGTGGGCACGCTTGCGGGTGGGTGCGTCGATGTCTTCTTGCATGGTGATTTATCCGTAAAGCGGGTATCCGGATCGTAGCACTGCGTTCGCTTCTCGGTGACGGGAATATCAACAAAATGCCGCCAAACTTGTATGACAACACTCAATCATCATGCTGAAACAGACGATTTAAACTTATCAAATCCAGGTTCATCATCGCGATAAAGAAAAAATCACCGACTGAACAAACCCTGACACAACCCAGTAAATACGTCACACAAAACCACAAAACGAATAAAAATCCTCCCACCTAGCGCCATTTTGTTGAGAGACAGTACTTGTAGGACAAAAAAACCTAGTTGTATGATGTCTATCAACAACGCAGCACCCAGTCACACCCCGCATAAAAATAACGAGTGGGAGAAAAAGCAGTGAATACATCCATATCCGGGATGAACGATGGCGCCGATTCGGTCCTGAAGTCCGCCATCTCAAAAGTGAAACGCCACGTTCTGCCGCTGTTCGTGATCATGTTCATCGTCAACTACATCGACCGTGTGAACATCGGCTTCGTCCGCGCCCACATGGAACATGACTTAGGCATTGGCGCTGCCGCCTACGGCCTCGGTGCCGGTCTGTTCTTCATCGGTTACGCGCTGTTCGAAGTCCCCTCCAACATCCTCCTGCAAAAAGTCGGCGCGCGAATCTGGCTGACCCGCATCATGCTGACCTGGGGTCTGGTGGCCGCCTGCATGGCGTTCATCCAGAACGAAACCCACTTCTACATCCTGCGGTTTTTACTGGGCGTGGCCGAAGCCGGCTTCTTCCCCGGGGTGATTTATTACTTCACCCGCTGGTTGCCCGGCGTCGAACGCGGCAAGGCGATTGCGATCTTCCTCAGCGGTTCGGCCATTGCGTCGCTGATTTCCGGTCCGCTGTCCGGGTTGCTGCTGCAAATCAGTGGTTTGGGCATGCACGGCTGGCAATGGATGTACTTCATCGAGGGGATGTTCTCGGTCGGACTGTGCGTGTTCGTCTGGTTCTGGCTGGATTCCAAACCCCACGACGCCAAATGGCTGACCCGTCCCGAGCAGGACGCGCTGGTCAAAGCCATCGATGACGAACAACTGGCCCGCGAAGCCGCGACGCCGATCAAACCGTCGCTGGGCACGCTGCTCAAGGATCGTCAGATCATCCTGTTCTGCCTGATCTACTTCTTCATCCAGCTGACCATCTATGCCGCGACCTTCTGGCTGCCGAGCATCATCAAGAAGATGGGCGACCTGAGCGACATTCAGGTCGGGTTGTTCAACTCGATTCCGTGGTTGCTGTCGATCGTCGGCATGTATGCCTTCGCCACGCTGTCGGCCAAATGGAAACACCAGCAAGCCTGGGTCGCCGCTGCGCTGTTGATCGCTGCCGCCGGGATGTTCATGTCCACCACGGGCGGGCCAATCTTCGCCTTCGTCGCCATCTGCTTCGCCGCGCTGGGTTTCAAATCGGCATCGTCGCTGTTCTGGCCGATTCCCCAGGCGTACCTGGATGCACGGATTGCTGCCGGCGTGATCGCACTGATCAACTCGGTGGGCAACCTCGGTGGCTTCGTTGCGCCGACCACCTTCGGTCTGCTGGAAGAACACACCGGGTCGATTCAGGGCGGGCTGTACGGCCTGGCCGCCACCTCGATCATCGCCGCGATCATTGTCTTCGCCGCGCGCAATAAACCGAAACCCGCACCTGTGGTTGCCCTGGGCAAACCAGCACCTAATCACGCCTGAACACTCATGTAAGAGCACGGTTTTAAGGACAAGAAAATGAACCCACAAGAAGCCGCAAAAGCCCCGATCATCACCAGCATGCAGGTTGTTCCCGTGGCCGGCCACGATGGCATGCTGCTTAACTTGAGTGGCGCCCACGGCCCGTTTTTCACCCGCAACATCGTGATCCTCAAGGACAACGCCGGCCACACTGGCGTCGGCGAAGTGCCGGGTGGCGAGCGTATTCGCCAGACGCTGGAAGACGCGCGCGCATGGGTGGTCGGCAGCCCGATCGGCACTTACCAGAAGATCCTCAATCAAGTGCGCCAGACCTTTGCCGATCGCGATGCCGGCGGTCGCGGCCTGCAGACCTTCGACCTGCGCATCACCATTCACGCGGTCACCGGCCTGGAAGCCGCCCTGCTCGACTTGCTCGGCCAGCATCTGGATGTGCCGGTCGCGGCCCTGCTCGGTGAAGGCCAGCAGCGCGACGAAGTGAAGATGCTCGGTTACCTGTTTTATGTCGGTGACCGCAACGAAACCGATCTGGCCTACCGCTGCGAGCCGGACGCCGACAACGACTGGTTCCGTGTACGTCACGAAAAAGCCATGAGCGCCGACGCCGTGGTGCGCCTGGCCGAAGCCGCCCATGCCCGTTATGGCTTCAAGGACTTCAAACTCAAGGGCGGCGTGTTGAGCGGCGACGAGGAAATCGAAGCGGTCACCGCCCTCGCCGAACGTTTTCCCGATGCGCGCATCACCCTTGATCCGAATGGCGCCTGGTCGCTGAAAGAAGCGATCCGCCTGTGCCGGGATCAGCATCATGTTCTCGCCTACGCCGAAGACCCGTGCGGTGCGGAAAACGGTTACTCAGGCCGGGAAGTCATGGCTGAATTCCGCCGTGCAACGGGTCTGAAAACCGCGACCAACATGATCGCCACCGACTGGCGGGAAATGGGCCATGCGATCCAGCTGCAGTCAGTGGATATTCCTTTGGCAGACCCACACTTCTGGACCCTGCAGGGCTCGGTGCGGGTGGCGCAGATGTGCCACGAATGGGGCCTGACCTGGGGCTCGCATTCCAACAACCACTTCGATATTTCCCTGGCGATGTTCACCCACGTCGCGGCCGCCGCGCCGGGTGAGATCACCGCCATCGACACCCACTGGATCTGGCAGGATGGTCAGCGCCTGACCAAAGCACCGCTGCAAATCGTCGACGGCTGCGTGCAGGTACCGAAAAAACCTGGCCTGGGGGTTGAGCTGGACATGGATCAACTGGCCAAGGCTCATGAGTTGTACAAAGGCATGGGACTGGGTGCGCGGGACGACAGCGTGGCGATGCAGTTTCTGATTCCGGGGTGGAAATTCGATAACAAGCGGCCGTGCCTGGTGCGGTAGGCTTCTGAAAGCACCTCAAGCCCGCTCCCACAGGGTGTTGTATTAAAGCGAAGCTTGCAGCAACCAGCCCTTGAACGCCGCCATCGCCGAGGTTTCAGGTCGCGACTGCAAGCGGGTCAGCCAGTAGCTGCCCGTGGTGATCCCGATGGCAAACGGTTGCTCGATTGCGCCCGCCGCCAGTTGCCGAGAGAACATCAAGGGCGGTGCCAATGCCACTCCCGCCCCTTGCAGCGCCGCTTCCATCATCGCCAGCGACGAGTCGAAGACGATGCTCCGGGGCGTTGCGGCATGGGCCGAAAGACCGGTCGCCTGGAACCACTCCGGCCACTCATCCGTGCGGTAGGAGCGCAATAGCGTTTGCCGCAACAGGTCAGCCGGTGTGTGCAATTGTCGCGCAACCTCGGGAACGCAGAGCACCGACAGCGGCGCCTCGATCAACCGCAACGCTTCAATCCCATGCCACGCCCCCGCGCCAAAACGAATGGCGTAATCCAGACCTTCGGCGGCCACATCCACCCGGTTGTTGTTGGTCGACAGGCGCAAATCTATGAACGGATGTTTCGACTGAAAATCCGCCAGCCGTGGCAACAGCCAGCCGACCGCGAAAGTCCCTACGGCCCCCACCGTCAACACCTCGCGAAAATGCCCGCCCTCGAACCGCTCCAGGGTCTCGGCGATCCGGTCGAAGGACTCGCGCAATACTGGCAGCAGGGTTTCCCCTTCGCTGGTCAGCATCAGGCCGCGGGGCAGGCGTTTGAACAAGGTCACGTTAAGCTGGGCTTCAAGGCTTTTGACCTGATGGCTCACCGCCGCCTGCGTGACGCACAACTCCACCGCCGCCCGCGTGAAACTCAAATGGCGCGCCGAAGCCTCGAAAGCGCGCAGCGCATTCAGCGGCAAATGAGGTCGAATCATGCCAACTCCCAAAATTTTCTAATGGCTCATCCGAAATATCGTCGTTTGTCGGTCTTCGCCAAACTGCATAGATTTGGCTCGCCCAGCAGCGGACCGGCTTAAAAACCGCTTGGAGTGTAGCGGTTAACACAACAGAAACTCATGGAAAGTGACTCAATCATGCCTAAAAAGAATCAGAGAAAACTCGCGCCCTACAGCGCTTTCGCACTTCTACTCGGCGTCAGTCACAGCTTTGCTGGCGACCGCCTCGAAGCCGTCGTCAAGGCTGCCATTGAGCCGGTGATGCAGCAACAGCAGATCCCCGGCGTGGCGGTCGCGATTACCGTCAATGGCAAACCCCATTATTTTAACTACGGCGTGGCCTCGAAAGAAAACGGCAAAGCTGTTACCGAAGACACCCTGTTCGAGATCGGCTCGGTGAGCAAAACCTTCACCGCGACCCTCGCCGCTTATGCCCAGGCCACAGGCAAACTGGCCCTGTCGGACAACGCCAGTCAGGTCCTGCCCACATTGCGTGGCAGCACGTTTGACAACATCAGCGTGCTGCAACTCGGCACCTACACCGCCGGCGGCCTGCCGCTGCAGTTCCCCAGCGATGCAGACCATCAGGACAAAATGCTCGGCTATTTCAAGCAGTGGAAACCGACCTACGCCGCCGGCACTCATCGCCAGTATTCAAACCCCAGCCTTGGATTGTTCGGCTATCTGGCGGCGCAAAGCATGGGTGCGCCATTCGATAAGCTGATGGAAAAAACCTTGCTGCCGAAACTCGGCCTCAAGCACAGCTACCTCAAGGTGCCGCAGGATCAGATGGGGCTTTATGCTCAGGGTTACAGCAAAGACCACAAACCTGTGCGAATCGAACCGGGCGCACTGGATTCTGAAGCGTATGGCGTGAAAACCAGCGCCTCGGACCTGCTTCGCTATGTTGAAGCGAACATGAATCCCGCTTCGCTGGAAAAGCCCTTGCAGCAAGCCATCGCCATCACTCACACAGGCTATTATCAGGTTGGCGACATGATTCAAGGGTTGGGATGGGAGTTCTACAACTATCCGGTAACGCTCGATACATTGCTGGCGGGCAACTCGTCGCAAATGGCGTTTGAGGCTCATGAAGTCCGGTGGCTGAATCCGCCACAACCGCAACGCGACACTGTGCTGATCAACAAAACCGGCTCAACCGGCGGCTTTGGCGCCTATGTCGCCTTTATCCCGGCGAAAGACATTGGCATCGTGATCCTGGCCAACAAAAACTATCCCAACGCCGAGCGAATCAAAATCGCCCACAACATATTGGCTGCGCTGAGCGACTGACGGATCAAAAGTCAAAATCAAAAGATCGCAGCCGGCGCAGAACCTGTGGGAGCGTGGCTTGCCCGCGAAGAACGATGACGCGTAGTAGCTGACAAACCGCAGTGCATTCTTCGCGGGCAAGCCACGCTCCCACGGATTTTCGTCGCTCAAATTTCTTAATTTACCGGCATTGGTTCAAGCAGCAGAACTCAATCATCCGGCTGCTCAGGCGGCTTGGCAGGCTTCGCCGGTTTGCCTTTTGCGCCTTTGGCCGGTGCAACGTCAGCCACCGGCGCTGGCACCGGTACCGTGGCTTCCTTTTCGGCGGCTGGCAGCTCGTCGATGGTGCTGAAAATCTCTTTCAGCTCGACCACATCCTTTTCAAGCTTCTTTTCCCCGTCCTTGCCGACCAGAATTATTTTGCTCTTCGCCCCGGCGCCCAGCTTGAGCGAGCGGATCAACGCCATTGTCGTTTGCGGGTCGAGGTCTTTGCCGTCGCGCTGACCCATCGTATTGATCACGGTATACAGCACCATGTTTCGCTCGGTGAAGCCCTTGCGACTGGCGGGTTCATCCAGCGATTTTTTCAGGTTGACCCAAGTGGGGTCGACCGAACTGGGCGCGATGACAATCAGGGGACGGGCCCTGCCCACGTCTTTAACCAGAGGGGAATCGTCATCGGCGGCGAACAGGGGGCCGACGAAAGCCAGCAGAGTAGCCAGGGTCAAAGACCTGATGAGCATGCGCATCTCCTTTTGATATCCACGCTCTAATGATTGCGCATCGCGGCGAACGTTCCGGGTGACGCACCATATTTGTATTTCGCCTTGCCCCAAGCTTAGGTCAGGGCGGTCATTGCGCAACAGCCTGAGCTAATCTCATGGCACGACTTGCACCACCTGATTCGCCGTGAGGATTTTTCCATGAGCGCTCAGCTGAACCACACCATCGTCTGGTGCCGTGACAAACAGGTCTCGGCACGCTACCTGACCGACCTCCTCGGCCTGCCCGATGCAGAGCCGTTCGGGCCGATGCTGGTGGTCAAGTTCGATAACGGGGTGTCACTGGACTTCTACAACAACGACCCGCCCATCGCGTCCCAGCACTATGCGTTCTTGATCGGCGACGAAGACTTCGATGCGGCCTTCGCTCGCCTGCAAGCGCTCAAGCAGCCCTGGTGGGCCGATCCGGGCAAGCAACGGCCGAACGAGATTAACGATTACGGCGGTGGCCGGCGGGTGTATTTCGATGACCCCGACGGGCATCTGCTGGAGATCTTCACCCGAGAATAGAGCCCCGTCAGATGCCGAACGGAAAGGTATCTTCCTCATGCTCCATGAACTCAGGCTCCGGCAATGGCGAGACCGCTTGGGTTTTTTCGATCCAGACAAAAGCGTCGAACTGCTCCGCCAGCACGGCCTGAAAGTAATGGCTCTGGCGCTCGGTCCTGGGTCGATAGATGACGCCGATGGCGCGCTCAAGTAGCGGCTCGGCCAGTACGCCCAGCAATTCCTCGCTGGGTGATGTCCGCCAGTCGAGCAGCGCTGCGGGAATGCCGGCCTTGAGAAACAGTTGTTCCCAGCTGTCGGCCAATGACGGGGTCACCTGTTTGACCTGCATCGGCTCATCCCAGTCATCGGCGGCGGCGACGGTGCCGTGGTCGGTGCCCATGCCGATCAGTACCGCTTGTGAGCCGTAGGCCGTGCGGCACAACTGGCCGATGTTGAATTGCCCTTCCCAACCCATTTGCGTGGCGGCGGCGTTACCGATGTGTGAGTTATGCGCCCACACCACCGCTTTGGCGCCTGCCCCGCGATGCGCCATCAGGGTTTGCAAGGTGTCGAACATGTGCCGGTCACGCAGGTTCCACGAGGCGGTCGAGCCGCGGTACATGGCGCGGTAATACTGCTCGGCGGCCCGCACCACGCGGGCGTTCTGGGTGGCGCTGAAAAACGCCTCGTCGTCGGCCACCATCGGGTCGAGCCGTTCGCCCAGCAGCACATTCAATTGCTCGACCACTGCATCCTCGCACGTGGCCAGGTTGCCCCGCTCGGCGAAATGACCGTACAGCGCCGGGTCGTCATGCCACGGCGTCAGGCAGCTGTAGCGATGTCGAGCTTCTTTTGCCAGCTGCGGGTCGGTCTTATCGAGATAGCTCAGTACTTCGTCGATGGAGTGACGCATGCTGTAAACATCCAGCCCCCGAAACTCCACACGCTGCTCGGGCGTCAGCCCGCGGTTATGGTGGTGCAGCCAGCGGGTAAAGGTCTGCACGGCCGTGTTGCGCCACATCCAGGTGGGGAATCGGGCGAAGGCCTGTTTTTTCCAGGCGGAGCGGCCCAGGTCACGGACGCATCGGTCAATCTGGCCGGCATCGGGCCAGTCGGCCTCGACCGCGACGATGCCGAAGCCGTGCTGCTCGATCAGGCGGCGGGTGATCGCCGCTCGGGTCTGGTAGAAGTCCTGGGTGCCGTGGCTGGCTTCGCCGATCAGCACCACGCTGGCATCGCCAAAGCGGTCGAACATTTCGCCGAACTCAGGTGAGTCGAGTGCAGGCAACGGTTCGGCATGGCGGCGCAACACTTCGGCCGCGTTGCCGGGTGGCTCGCCACGGGGGCGGCGGAACCGGCGCAGAAGATCGTTTACGGGGCTGTTCATGGACGTCATGACCTCATCTGAACGTGGTCATAGTTTTGACTACGTCAGCGAGAGCATGATTCCGCTAAATTCAGTGATGTATACCGTGCCAGATCAGAACGCCAGCTTGTAGCCGATCAGCACCAGCATCGTGGCCAGGCACGGACGCAGCAGTTCGTCGGAGATACGCCCGGTCAAGTGGCTGCCCAGGTAAATCCCCGGCAGCGAACCGACCAGCAAGTAGCCCAAAACGTGCCAATCCATGTTGCCCATGCTCGCGTGGCCCAGGCCGGCGACCAAGGTCAGGGGCACCGCGTGAGCGATTTCGGTGCCGACCAGGCGGCGGGTCGGCAGCATCGGGTACAGGATGAACAGCGCTACGGTGCCCAGAGCACCAGCGCCGATGGAGGTCAGGGCCACCATGGTGCCCAGGACCAGACCGGTGATGACGGTCAGTGCATTCAACCGCGAGCCGCTGGGGTTGTAGTGGCCACCCGCTCGTTTATGGGCGAAGTCGAGCAAGCGTTTTTTGAAGAAAATCGCCAGAGCCGTGGCGAACAGCACGAAGCCCAGCGCTTGTTTGATGACGGCATTCATCGCGTCGGGTGAGGTCTGCAAACTGCTCAGGAACCACAGCGTCAGCGCCACCGCCGGCACACTGCCGAGGGTCAGCCATCCGGTGATCGCCCAGTCGATGTTCTTGTTCTTGCGATGAACCAGCACACCACTGGATTTGGTAATGGCCGCGTACAGCAAGTCCGTACCCACCGCCGTGGCCGGGTTGACGCCGAACCACAACAGAATTGGGGTCATCAACGAACCGCCCCCGACGCCGGTCATGCCGACAATAAAGCCGACCACCAGACCTGCAACGACCAACCCGAAATTACCGAATTCCATTAATACGCCCAGAAAATCGCAGGGAAATAACCGGCTCGCAGCATAGCGATTTTTCTTATAACCAGTTATATCGATGCGGTCTATCGTTATGCCAACTCATTGAGCCGGAACACGATCTTCTTTCTTTCAAATCCCTATGGGGGTTGGGTTCAGCTCGTTTTATTGCACTGGCAAGAAGTTCAGGAACAGCAAACTCTGGGCGTAGTTGAGGCCGATCCGTCGATAGCGTTCGTCGAGCATCTGGGTCAACAGGTCCAGCCGCGCGACGATTTTGCCGAACTCCACGGCGAAGCTCAGGTTGCTGCCCTCCTCCGAGATTTCGTTGGAAAACAGCAACGGCTCGCCTTGTTTGTTTTGCCGCTGACTCAAGATCCAGGTGGCTTTCTCGATGTTGCGCGCGGCATTACTGACGAAGGTCGGGTTGATCGCATCCGTCATGTAGAACTCCAGCCGATTGCCGTGGGCGGTGACCAGCATGCTGCCGATGGCATAGATGAAGGCACCGACCCGATCACCGAGAAATTCCGGACTCATGGCATAGCTAAGCGCGGCGAGGTCTTTTTTGCCGCCGAGGGTGGGCAGTGGCTGTTGCTGTTCGATGGCCATGCGCACTTGTTTTTCCGCGGTGCCGACATCGAGGAAACCGGATTTTTTCAGCTCGTCCGGGTTGCGCAGGTAGAGCTTGTTCATCAGCAGGTAAAGGCTTTCGAGGTTGTCGCGCATCGTCAGAGTCGCCATGCGGTCGACGCTGGTCTGGAGGAATTCCTGGGGTTTGCCGTTGCGAAACTGGCTGACGATATCGTTACCCGGTTGATGGCTGCAGCCACTGGCGAAGAGCAGCGACAAGCTAATCAACAGCAAGCAATAACGACGAATGCGCAGGGTAAAGCGGGGTAAATCTCGAGCCATGGGTTCTTGAACTTGGGCATGGGCCGGCAGTGGGGATCGCCGCGGGCTGGCCAAGGATAGAACCGCGAAAGCCGAAAAAGTGCAGTGCCGGTGGTCCGTAAGCGCTGACCATCGTGAAAGCAATTTTTATTAGTCATACTTTATAATTGCAACACGGCATTAATAAGCTATAAATCCTTCCTTGATCGCGTTAAAGCTCGATTATTAGTATGACTACTTATCACAAAACAACAAAAAGGAAGGTCAACCATGTTTCAATCTCGATACCTGCTCTCCGGCCTCGGACTGTCCCTGATGATCGCCACCCTCCCCGCTCAAGCCACCGGTTTGTCCAGCGAACAAAAAGCCTTCGGCAAAACCAATGACGGCACGCCCGTTGAGCAATACATCTTGCGCAACAGCCATGGCCTGCAAGCCACGGTCATTACCTACGGCGGGATTCTGCAGTCGCTGAAAGTGCCGGACAAAAACGGCAAGCTCGACGATGTGGTGCTGGGTTTCGATGATGTGCAGGGTTACCAAAGCGGCACCGCGTACTTCGGCGCGACCATTGGCCGCTTCGGCAATCGCCTGGCCAACGGCGCCTTCGAGCTGGATGGCAAGCGCTATCAGGTGCCACTCAACGACGGCAGCAATTCACTGCACGGCGGGGCCCAGGGTTTCGACAAACGGGTGTGGAAAGCCGAACCGAACAAAGGCAAGGATTCGGTGGGCGTGACCCTGACGTATCTGTCGGCGAGTGGTGAAATGGGCTTTCCGGGTAACCTGAAAACCGAGGTCACCTACAGCCTCACCGAGAACAATGAGCTGCGCATCGAGTACAAGGCCAGCACCGACAAACCCACAGTGCTGAACCTGACCAACCACAGTTATTTCAATTTGGCCGGCGCGGGCAATGGCGACGTGTTGAAGCAGCTTGCGACCTTGCATGCCGCCCGTTACACGCCGGTCACCGGCAAACTGATCCCTACCGGTGAACTGGCCCCGGTCGCCGGCACGCCCATGGACTTCACTCAGCCGACCGCCATCGGTCAACACATCAAGGCTGATCACCCGCAACTGAAATTCGCCGAACCGAAACAAGGTGGTTTTGATTTCAACTGGGTGCTGGACGCCAAGGGTGACCTGGGCAAACTCGCCGCCGATGTCAGCGATCCGCAATCCGGGCGCCGCTTGCAGCTCTACACTACTGAACCGGGTGTGCAGTTCTATACCAGCAACTTCCTCGATGGCACGGTCAAGGGCAAGGCTGGCAAGATTTATCCGCATTGGGGGGCGTTTACCCTGGAGACTCAGCATTATCCGGATTCACCGAACCATCCGAGCTTCCCGTCCACACGGCTGGATCCGGGCAAGCGCTATAGCCAGACTACGGTGTACAAGTTTTCCACCCTGTAGATCAAAAGATCACAGCCTTCGGCAGCTCCTGCCGCAGGCTGCGATCTTTCGAGATCGCCATGGAACCACCGCGCGGTTTTGCTGCCAACTGATGTGTCGATCGAACTTCAGGAAGGAGGATTCATGCGTACTCTTGAGCTGGCCGGCAGCCATGTGCCGGTCATTGGCCAAGGAACCTGGCGCATGGGAGAGGAACGCTCCCGACACACAAAGGAAGTTGCAGCGCTGCGTTTGGGCATCGAGTTGGGCATGACCCTGATCGACACCGCTGAAATGTACGCCGAAGGAGGCGCTGAAGAGGTGGTGGGTGAAGCCATCGCCGGGCTTCGCGACCAGGTTTTTCTGGTCAGCAAGGTCTACCCCTACAACGCCAGCCGCAAAGGCATCCCCCAGGCCTGCGAGCGCAGCCTGCGGCGGTTGAATACCGATTACATCGATCTCTACCTGTTGCACTGGCGCGGCGAGTATCCCCTTGCGGAAACCGTCGAAGCCTTCGAACGCCTGCGCGAAGACGGCAAGATCGCCCGTTGGGGCGTATCCAATTTCGACCTGGACGACCTGGAAGAATTGGCCTCGCCAGCCTGCGCCACCAATCAGGTGCTGTATAACCTGGAAGAGCGCGGCATCGAATTCGATTTGCTCCCCTGGAGCCAACATCAAAGGATGCCGGTGATGGCCTATTGTCCGATCGGCCAGGGCGGGCACATGCTGGCCAATTCGACGCTCAAGCAAGTTGCCGCCCGTCACGAGGCGACACCTGCGCAGGTCGCGCTGGCATGGATTCTGCGTCAGAATGGCGTGATCGCCATCCCCAAGGCGGTCCGTCCCGAGCATGTGCAGCTCAATGCGCAAGCGGCGCAATTGCGGCTTGAAGTCGGGGATCTGGAGGCGCTGGACCAAGCTTTTCGCGCGCCACAACGCAAGCAGCGGTTGGCCATGGTCTGAGCCATCGCGGTTCTGTCAGAGGGCATCGGCATGAGAAGTACCGATCAGCTCGACGCTTTCAATTTGCCACGCTTCGTCCAGGCGCAGGACCCTGTGTTCAAGTGGGTGCAGGAGGAGCTGCGCGCCGGTCAGAAGCGCCGACACTGGATGTGGTTTATCTTTCCGCAGTTTTCCGGGTTGGGTGACAGCGAAATGTCCCGCTACTTTGCCATTCGCTCCAGTGAGGAAGCCACCGCGTATCTGGAGCATCCATTGCTGGGTCCACGCTTGCGTGCCTGCACGCAACTGGTTCTGGACGCTCCTCATCAGTCGATCACCAAGATTTTCGGTCACCCCGACAACCTCAAGTTTCACTCATCGATGACGCTGTTCGCCCAGGTTTCGCCAAAAGGCAGTCTGTTCCATCAGGCGCTGGATCAGTATTTTCATGGCATACCGGATGGCTGGACGTTGTCGCTGCTGGACTCAAAACAGGCCCAGTTGCCCCCCAATCAGCGTTGAGAAATCGTCATCCACGAACGGCAGGATCGCATCCGCCACCGGTTGCAGTTGCCGGGTGATGTAATGGTCGTAGTCGATGGACGCGCTGCGGATTTCCAGCGGCTCGGGGCCAGCGACAGTGATGACATAACTGATCCAGCCGCCGTTCTGGTATTGCCGCGGGCGTCCCTGCTGATCGTTGTAGTCGTCGGCGATTCGCGCGGCCCGCACATGGGGCGGCACGTTGCGTTGATAATCGTCGAGGGTACGGCGCAGGCGCTTGCGATAGATCAGGCGCTCGTCGAATTCACCGGCCAACGTCTTGCGCACATAGTCACGTACGTAATCCTGATAGGGCTTGCGATTGAAGATGCGCAGGTACAACTCCTGCTGGAATTGCCGGGCCAACGGCGACCAGTCGGTGCGCACGGTTTCCAGGCCCTTGTAGACCATTTCATCGGTGCCATCGGCACGGGTGACCAATCCGGCATAGCGCTTCTTGCTGCCCTCCTCGGCGCCGCGAATGGTCGGCATCAAAAAGCGCTTGTAGTGGGTTTCGAACTGCAACTCCAGGGCACTTTCCAGCCCGTATTCCTGTTTCACATGCTCGCGCCACCACTGGTTTACGTGATCCACCAGCGCATGACCGATCTGCGCGGCTTCTGCCTGACCGTGGGGGCGGCGCAGCCAGACGAAGGTGGAGTCGGTGTCGCCGTAGATCACCGCATGGCCTTGGGCTTCGATCAACTGGCGAGTGCGCAGCATGATCTCGTGTCCGCGTAAGGTGATGGACGAGGCTAGCCGTGTATCGAAGAAGCGGCAACCGCTGGAACCGAGGACGCCGTAGAAGGCATTCATGATGATCTTCAGGGCTTGGGACAACGGCGCATTGTGTTCGCGCTTGGCGGTTTCACGACCTTCGGCGACCCGGGCAACAATGGCCGGCAGGCAATGCCGGGTTCTTGAGAAACGCGCACCGCGAAAGCCCGGTACCGACTCGCTGTCGTCGGGATGCTTGAGCCCTTCGATCAAGCCCACCGGGTCGATCAGGAAGGTGCGGATGATCGACGGATAGAGGCTTTTGTAGTCGAGCACCAGCACTGATTCGTACAGCCCGGGCTGCGAGTCCATGACAAAACCGCCGGGGCTGGCCTCCGGCGGTTTGCCCCCGAGGTTCGGCGCGACGAAGCCCTGCCGGTGCATCAACGGCATATACAGGTGCGTGAACGCCGCCACCGAACCACCGCTGCGGTCCGCCGGCAAACCGGTGACGCTGGCCCGCTCGAGCAGGAAGGTCAGCAATTCGGTCTTGGCGAAGATCCGCGTCACCAGTTCGCAGTCCTTGAGGTTGTACTTCGCCAGGGCCGGTTTGTCCTCGGCGAACATGCGATTGATTTCGTCCATGCGCTGGTACGGGTTGTCGATCGACTTGCCCTCGCCCAACAGGGTTTGCGCGACGTTTTCCAGGCTGAACGACGGGAAGCTCCAGGTCGCCGAGCGCAGCGACTCGATGCCATCGATGATCAACCGGCCGGCGGCCGAGGCGAAGTAATGATTGCGGCTGCCGTGCTCGCGCCATTGCATTTCTTCGCCGCCACGCCCCAGCTTCAGCGGCACCGCCAAGCGCCGAGCATGTTCGTGCAGTACGCGCAGATCGAACTGCACGACGTTCCAGCCGATGATGGCGTCGGGGTCGTGCCGGGCGAACCATTCGTTGAGTTTTTTCAGCAGCAGGGTTCGTGAATCGCAGTATTCGAGCTGGAAATCCACCCCGCTGTCATCGCCATTGGGCGGCCCGAGCATATACACCTGCCGCTCGCCGCAGCCTTCCAAGGCGATGGAATACAGTTCGCCCTGAGCGGTGGTTTCAATGTCCAGCGAGACCAGCCGCAGGTTCGGCCGATAGCCGGGGTCGGGTTTCATTTGCGCGTCGAGCAGCAGGCCTTCGGCGCTGGGCGTGCCACCGAACAAAACGGGCGCGGTGATGAAACGCTCCATCATGTAGCGTTCCGGCGGGCGGATGTCGGCTTCGAATACATCGACGCCTGATCTGCGCAGTGCGGTTTCGAGGCGCATCAACTGGCCGTGCTGCCGGCAATACAGGCCGAGCACCGGGCGGTGTTCGAAGTCCAGCAGTGCCAAGGGCTTCAGCTCGACGTTTTTCTCGTCGCGCAGCAGCGCTTCGGCTTGCTCACGATGGGCTGCCGGAATGAACGCTACTGACTGTTGATGCGGCAGGCGGATGCGTCGGGGACCGACATCGGTCGCCAGCCAGAACTCGACTTCCGTGCCGGCCGGGGTATCGCGCCAATGCCGGGTCAGGACGAAGCCCTGCTGTAAATCCACCACTGCAACCTCAACGATCTGATTCAAGGGGTAATTCTACGCGTGATCGGCGGTGGGGTGAGGGGGCTTGCCCTGATGCCAGTAAGTTAAGACGTTCCCACAGGATTTTCGTCGCTCACATTTCTTAACTTACCGGCATTAGAGTCGGACTTTTACAAAGAAAAATCGCTGAATGACGCTTTTTGCGCGGTATGTGCCGCTTTCTGCCTTGCTCTGCGAGCGCGTCTCTACGATTCTTCAAGAACAACGACAACACCCGAGAATCCGCCATGAAAACCGTCGCCCAACTGCTCAAGTTAAAGGCCCAACAGAATCAGGCAGTCCACACCATTGCGCCTCATCAAATGGTGCTGGAAGCGCTGATGGTGATGGCCGCGAAAAACGTCGGCGCGTTACCGGTGCTGAAAGAGGGAAAGGTCGTCGGCATCATCAGCGAGCGTGACTATGCGCGCAAACTGGTGCTCAAGGGGCGCTCCTCTGTCGGCACACCGGTCAGCGATATCATGGTGGCGCCAGTCATCACCGTGGACACCCATCAAACCGTCGAAACCTGCATGGGCATCATGTCCGAAAAACGCCTGCGGCATTTGCCGGTGGTGGAAAACGGCGAGTTGATAGGCTTGCTGTCCATCGGCGACCTGGTCAAGGAAGCCATCGCCGAACAGGCTGAACTGATTCGGCAGTTGGAACAGTACATCCGCGGCGAGTGATTGGCGGTGTTTTTAAAACGGCCAATGCCGCGCGAAAACCGGTGCCAATGCAGGGTGCCGGTCGAAGCGTTCGAGCCAGGCGGAGAACCCCGGCCGCGCAGCGCGCAAGTGCTCTCGGGTACCTGCCCAGCGTGTCACCACCGCCGCCAGAATATCCAGCGCGCTCGGTGTTCCGTCGCCCAGGTACAACTTGCCGGCGAACTGATCGGCAAACACCTCCCAACTCCAGTGCAGGCGCTGGCGGGCACCGGCCATAAGATTTTCCCTCGATGATTCATCCGCCTCGGCCAGCCAGCGCTCGGGATAATCAATAATGCCGATGGCGACATAGCAATTGCTGACGATGTACACCAGGCCCCGAATAACCTGATCACGCTTGAGCGGGTTTTCCGGCAGCAGGTTCGACTCCGGGAACGTCATGCCCAGATGAATCAGGATGGCCGCACTCTCGGTCAGAACACCGCCATCGGGCAATTGCAGGGTGGGAATCTGCTTGAGAGGGTTGAGCTTCTCCAATGCCTGAACCGCCTCCGGGGACGATGAAACATCGATGAAGCGATAAGGAACCTCGCACAGTTCCAGCGCGGCTTCGATGGCCGCCGCACCTGAGTTTTGATGTCCGTAGAGCTGGTACATGACTAAATCTCCTCTGCGACTCTCTCTTTGTAGCAGATGCCCAAGACTGCGCCCGAGTGCCTCATCAACAAATATCAATCAGTCAGGTTCCGCACACTGACTGGCATTAGTCTAATGTTTACCTCCCCGCCCGCTTCATACAGCGCTGATAACGCTCATCGACCCGCTTGGCGAACCACGCCGTGGTGAGTTTGCGGGTGATTTTCGGGCTTTGCAGCAGGATCCCCGGCAACACCGCCCGAGGTAATGGTCGACCTTCAGCCTGTTCGGCCAAGGCAAACACGCGCCGATACAGCTTGGTGTCTTCGAATTCGAGGCTGTTACCCTCCTCCAATTGATCCCGAATGGTCAGGTTGCGCATGTCCAATTGCTTGCCGAGAGTGCGCACCGCCAATTCCGTGGAGCCCGGCATGATCGAACCGTAGCGCACCAGATCGCCGTCCAGCGCCAGCGGAATGCCGGTCGCACGGCTTACCGCGTTCTGAAACGCCGCATTACGGCTGGCGTACCAACCGGCATTGAAATCGGCGAAGCGATACAGCGGCTGCTTGTAGCTCACTGGATAACCGAGCAAATGGGCAATACCGAAATACATACCGCCGCGACGCGTGAACACTTCGCGGCGAATCGAGCCGTCCACCGGATAGGGATAATCCCGCGCCTGCTGCTCGGCAAAATCGATGCTGACCTGCATCGGCCCGCCGGTGTGCACTGGGTTGAAACCATCGAACAGCGTCCGCCCCATGGGCACCATGCCGATGAAATCATCGAAAATCGCGCTGAGTTCTTTTTCGCTGCGCGCGGCATTCAGCCGGTCGCTGTAGCTTTTGCCATTGGGTGAGCTTACCTGCAAGGCACCGCTCACCAGCAGGCCGGGAATGTGGGCCTTGGCGGCGCGGCGATCGATCTCGTCCCGGGCGATCTTGCCCAGGCCCGGCACCCGCGGATCAGCCTGAAACGTCGACTCCTGCTCAGTGACCGCGAGTACCGAACACAGGTTTTGCGTGGTCGGTGAAATCTTTTGCGCGGCAAATGCCGCGTAGATGTCCGTGGCCCAGCCTTGGCGGTCGGGTGTCTTGGCCGGTAGCAGACGCATGATCTCGGCCTTGACCTCGGCAGGCTTGCGGGCCGGCGGTTCCTGCGTGCGTTGAGTACCGCAACCGGCCAGAACCAACAGTGCCGCGGCGCTCATGATCAATCGATTGGCTTGCATGGTGCTCCATCAAAATCCGTTGAGCCGGGTTAACCATACGATCAATGGCATGGCGCAGGCTATGACTGTGACAGTCGCGGACTGTTCCCTGATCCGCAGGGCTACAGCAGCGGTGGTTTTCCGTTGGGCAGCCGGGAGGCCGGTGCATCCGGGCTGAACCATACTTGATCCACATACCGAGGAGGACAGGCTCATGAACCGTAGCGACGTGCTGATCATCGGCGCCGGCCCGACCGGGCTGGTACTGGCGCTGTGGCTGAGCAAACTGGGAATTCGGGTGCGCATTATCGACAAGACGTCGGAACCCGGCACCACTTCACGTGCGCTGGCAGTACAGGCACGAACCCTTGAACTGTATAGCCAGCTCGACCTCAGCGACGCTGTTGTGCAAAACGGCCATAAAGTGGCCGCGGCGAATTTCTGGGTCAAGGGCGAACCCGTTGCGCGCCTGCCTCTGAGCACCATCGGCGAGGGTCTGACGCCCTACGCGTTTCTGGAAATGTATCCGCAAGACGAGCACGAACGCCTGCTGATCGAACGCCTGGAGGCCTTCGGTATTACGGTGGAGCGCAACACCGAACTGCAAAGCTTCGAGGAAACCGGCGACGGCATCACCGCCCGGGTGCGCTTGCCCGATGGCCAGCAGGAAACCTGCCAGGCCTGTTATCTCGCCGGCTGCGACGGCGCCCGGTCGATTGTGCGCAAAACGCTGGATACCGGTTTTCCGGGCGGCACTTACCAGCAGATTTTCTACGTGGCAGATGTGCAGGCTCGCGGCCCCACGTTCAACGGTGAACTGCATGTGGACCTTGATGAAGCCGACTTTCTCGCCGTATTCCCCTTGGCCGGTGAAGGGCGCGCCCGCCTGATCGGTACGGTTCGCGACGAACGCGCCGATCGTGCCGAAACCCTCCAGTTCGAAGACGTCAGCAGCCGTGCCATCGAGCATTTAAAGGTACAGATCGATCAGGTGAACTGGTTCTCGACTTACCGCGTGCATCACCGGGTTGCGGATCACTTTCGCACCGGGCGCGCGTTTCTGTTGGGTGACGCCGCCCATGTCCATAGCCCCGCGGGTGGCCAAGGTATGAACACCGGAATTGGCGACGCGATCAATCTGGCCTGGAAACTCGCCGCGGTGTTGAGCGGTGGCGCCTCGGCCAAACTACTCGACAGTTATGAAACCGAACGCATCGCGTTTGCCCGGCGACTGGTGGCAACTACTGACCGGGTCTTCAGTTTCGTCACCGCCGAAGGACGAATTGCCGACTTGCTGCGCACCCGCGTGGCGCCCTTTTTGATCCCGAAAATGACCTCGCTGGAAGCCGCGCGGGAATTTCTGTTTCGCACAGTGTCGCAGACCACCCTCAACTATCGCGGCATGCCGTTGAGCGAAGGCGTTGCTGGCCATGTTCACGGTGGTGATCGCCTGCCCTGGGCTCACGACGGTGAAGGGGACAATTTCGAATCGCTGAAGGACCCGAGCTGGCAAGTGCATGTGTATGGCGACACCAGCGACGAGATGATTGCCTGGTGCATCGAGCATCACTTGCCGTTGCAGGTGTTCGACTGGCAGCCGGCGTTTGAAACGGCGGGGCTGGCGCGCAACGGGTTTTACCTGCTGCGGCCGGATACGTATGTGGCGATTGCCGACTACAGCGCCGATCCGAAGGTGATCGAGCGGTATTTCCGGGACCGTGAGATTCGGCTTTTCTTCGGCTGAACCCGAGATTAGCGAGGCTGATCATTCCCACGCTCTACGTGGGAATGATCTTTCAAAACAGTTAGATCCCGGCCAGGGCCAGGTCCATTGCAAAGTAGGTGAAGATCAAATCCGCCCCGGCCCGTTTGATCGCCCCCAGGCTCTCACGCACCACTCGGTCCTCATCGATTGCCCCGGCCTGGGCGGCGAATTTGATCATCGCGTACTCGCCACTCACCTGATACGCCGACAGCGGCAAACGCGAGGCTTCGCGGATGTCGCGGATGATGTCCAGGTACGCACCGGCCGGTTTGACCATCAGCGCGTCGGCGCCTTCCTGCTCGTCCATCAGCGATTCACGCACGGCTTCGCGGCGGTTCATCGGGTTCATCTGATAGCTTTTGCGGTCGCCCTTCAGCGCACTGCCGCCAGCCTCGCGGAACGGGCCATAAAGCGCCGAAGCGAATTTGGTCGAATAGGCCATGATTGCGGTCTGGCTGAAACCCGCTTCATCGAGTGCCCGGCGAATGGCCTGGACCTGCCCGTCCATGGCCGCCGACGGTGCGATCACATCGGCGCCGGCCCGAGCAGCCGCCACGGCTTGTTTGCCGAGGTTGATCAGGGTCTGGTCGTTGTCGACTTCGTGGTGATGCAGCACGCCGCAGTGGCCGTGATCGGTGTACTCGCAGAAACAGGTGTCGGACATCACGATCATTTCCGGCACGGCGTCCTTGGCGATGCGCGACATGCGCGACACTAGACCATTGTCGCTCCAGGTGTCGCTGCCGCTGCTGTCCAGATGATGGGACACGCCAAACGTCATCACCGACTTGATCCCGGCGCGGGCGTAACGCTCGATCTCACCGGCCAGCTTCGACTCGGGAATGCGCATCACGCCAGGCATGCTCTTGATCGGCACGAAATCGTCGATCTCTTCCTCGACGAAAATCGGCAACACCAGATCATTCAAGCTGAACTCGGTTTCCTGGAACAGGCTGCGCAGGCTCGCATTGCGGCGCAGACGGCGTGGACGTGCTTCGGGGAACTGACTGGGCATGGGCCTTCCTGAAAAACGGCGGATGAGACGAAGTTGTGGGAGCGAAGCTTATGCCCTGCAAGGCACGGGGCACAAACCTTGATCGCTCAAGACTGCGTTACCGCGGCGGCAACAATTGGCCGCATCCAGCTCAAAGGGGTTGCCTGGGGATTTCCAGCCCGCGAATCACCGCCGGCCTTGCCAGAAAACGTTCCAGCACGCGGGTGACGTTAGGGAAATTCTGGATGCCTACCAGATCACCGGCCTCATAGAAACCGATCAGGTTGCGCACCCAGGGAAAGGTCGCGATGTCGGCGATGGTGTAGCGCTCGCCCATGATCCAGTCGCGCCCTTGCAGACGGCCATCAAGGACTTGGAGCAAGCGCTTGCTTTCGTCGACGTAACGATCACGGGGACGCTTGTCTTCGTAGTCCTTGCCGGCGAATTTGTTGAAAAAACCGAGTTGGCCAAACATCGGTCCGATACCGCCCATCTGAAACATCAGCCACTGAAGGGTCTCGTAACGCGCCGCCGATTCCTGGGCCAGCAGTTGCCCGCTCTTGTCGGCAAGGTAAATCAGAATCGCCCCGGATTCGAACAACGCCAGCGGTTTATCTCCCGGACCGTGGGGGTCGAGGATCGCCGGGATCTTGTTGTTGGGGTTCAGCGACAGAAATTCGGGGGACAACTGATCGTTGGTATCGAAGCCCACACGATGCGGCTCGTAGGGCAGCCCGATCTCTTCGAGCATGATCGAAACCTTGACGCCATTGGGCGTTGGCAAGGAATAGAGCTGGATCCACTCCGGGTACTGGGCCGGCCATTTTCGGGTGATGGGGAATGCAGACAAATCGGTCATAAAGGGCATCCACGAGAAAATCGGACTGAAGATCATAATCTACAGAGGGATCAGGTGTGTCCCGTGTCCATAAATCCGCAACATCCAGTCGATAACCTATTCCCAATCCGTTCAAGGTTGCCGCTAAAGTGCCAGGCACCTCGCTCGGATCGAACCAAAGGGCTTCAGAGGACTCTGAGCATTGCCCTGTAGAAAACGGACCGGGCCAACGACATGGAATACACCCGATGCTGGGAGCTCGCGGTGTCAAGGTTTGTCAGCCTTAACCGAATGCGCTGAAGATGACCTATTCGATGATGAATCCATTGAAATTCGCCCAACGCTTCAAGCATCGCGCCTATATCTTCCTGCCCTCCCTGCTGGCGGTCAGCGCGTTGTTCTTGTCGCTTGAGTCCAGTGAAAGCCGCGCCCAACCGGCGGACGGCACTCAGACGCTGGTATTCCTGCGCCACGCGGAAAAACCCGCCGGCGGACTGGGTCAGCTCAATTGTCAGGGACTGAATCGCGCCATTGACCTGGCCACCTTGTTGCCGGAAAAATTCGGCAAGGCCAACTACGTGTTTGCCGCCAACCCGACACGCAATGTCGAGGAAGGCGAACTGGATAATTCCTACAGTTACATCCGCCCCCTGATGACCATCAGCCCCAGCGCGATCAAGCTCGGCTTGCCGGTGAACATCAACTTCTCGGCCAACGACACCAGCGACCTGGCGGATGAACTGCTGCACGACAAGTATCACAACTCGGTCATTTATACGGCCTGGTCCCACGGCTACCTGCCCGAGTTGATCAACAAGGTCGCCGGGGAAGCCGTCGGCAAGAAACAGAACATCACCGATGACTGGGAGTCGAGCGATTACGACTCGCTGTATGTGCTCACGCTGACTTGGCACAACGGTAAGGCCAGCCTGCAGAGCCACAGCTACAAGCAAGGGCTGGATAATGGTCAGGAGACCTGTCCGACGTAAGCTGTGATCGTGGTGGCGCTTCGAGTTTTACAGTGCCTGTCACGGCCCCATCGCGGGCAAGCCCGCTCCCACAAGGGACAGTGTCGATCACAAATCTGTATTCCACCACAGACCACGGTGGGAGCGGGCTTGCCCGCGATGGGGCCGGCAAAACAGCATCACCCTCGCTGATTACCTCGCTCTCTCAAATACTCGAGCACCGCCCCCCGCTCCCCGACAAACTCAATCCGCGAACCCTTCTTCTCCCGCTGAAACGCATACATCGGGTCGTAATACTCGCGCAGCAACCCTTCGATCCAGCCCCGGTGCAAATCCACCGCGCCGCTGTTTGCCTGTTCTGCCAACGCGTCTTCCATCAAGGTCAGCATCCGCTGATGACGTTCGCCGCCCAACCGTCTCTGGACATTGTTCAGGCTCGCCAGCAAACGCTCGGAAAACAGCGCGAAACCTTCATCGCCATGCACTTCGATGAATTCGGCGCACAAGTCCACCACGTAATCACGCAGGATCCGCTCGACACGCCCTTCCAGGCTGTCTTCCAGCCAGACCATCGGAAACTGCTGCATGCCCTGATACAGCGGCAACGGCAAGGCGCAACTGCCGACCATGCGGCTCTCGTCTTCCAGCACGAACTGTTCGATACCACGGGCGCGCTTCTTCAGCACGTCCACGGCCAGGCGGTTTTCAAAGTCGATGTTGGAGGGTTGGCCGGTGGCGCGTTTGCCGAAGCTGGAGCCGCGATGATGGGCGTGGCCTTCAAGGTCCAACCCGTTGCTCAATTGCGTGAGCACCTCGGTCTTGCCGGTGCCGGTCATGCCACCCAGCAAAACGAAATCGCACTGGGCAATGGCCTGCTCGAGCGTATCGAGCAAGAAGGTGCGCATGGCCTTGTAGCCACCGCCGACTCGCGGGTAATCGATACCCGCTTCGTCCTTGAGCCATTGCTGAACGATCTGCGAACGCAGCCCGCCGCGAAAACAATACAAATAACCATCCGGATGCGCCCGGGCGAAATCGGCCCAGGCCTGGATGCGCTCGGCCTTGATCTCGCCGGCCACCAATTGATGCCCCAGCGTGATGGCCGCTTGCTGACCTTGCTGTTTGTAGCAGGTGCCGACCCGTTGCCGCTCAAGGTCATTCATCAGCGGCAGATTGACCACGCCGGGAAATGAGCCCTTGAGGAATTCGACCGGCGCGCGGGTATCCATCATCGGCCGGTCGTTGAGAAAGATGTCGCGGTAATCGGTGAAGTCGATGGACATCAAAACACCTCTACCGCGTGAGTCTGTCGCTCAACCAGTTCGCCGATTGACTCGAGGGTCAGGCCGAGTTCAGCCGCCACCGCCAGAAACTGTTCGTTGCCCTCGGGCGTGACCGCAATCAACAGGCCGCCGCTGGTCTGCGGGTCGCAGAGCACGCGTTTGTGTAACTCCTGGAGTCGGCCGACCTTGCTGGCGTAGCTGTCGAAATTGCGCAGCGTGCCACCCGGCACGCAGCCCTGATCGAGGTAATACTCGACACCCGGCAGGCGCGGTACCCGGTCATATTCGATGCGGGCGGTCACGTTGCTGCCGTCGGCCATTTCCACCAGATGCCCGATCAGGCCAAACCCGGTGACGTCAGTCATCGCGGTCACGCCGTCGAGTTTGCCGAAACGGCTGCCGGGTTTGTTCAAGGTGCACATCCAGTCGCGGGCCAGGCCGATGTCGGCCGTGCGCAACTTGCCCTTCTTCTCGGCCGTGGTGAGGATGCCGATGCCCAAGGGTTTGGTGAGGTACAGCAGGCAACCGGCGGTAGCGGTGTCGTTGCGCTTCATGTGGCGCTTTTCCACCAGCCCGGTCACGGCCAGGCCGAAGATCGGCTCTGGTGCGTCGATGGAATGGCCACCGGCCAATGGAATCCCCGCTTCATCGCAGACCGAACGCCCGCCGCGAATCACTTCCCGGGCAATCTCCGGCGCCAGCACATTGACCGGCCAGCCGAGGATCGCAATCGCCATCAACGGATCGCCACCCATGGCGTAGATATCGCTGATGGCATTGGTCGCGGCGATGCGGCCGAAGTCGAAGGGATCATCGACGATCGGCATGAAAAAGTCGGTGGTCGACACCACGCCGCGTTCTTCGTCGATGGCATACACCGCCGCGTCATCGCGCGAGGCGTTGCCGACCCAGAGTTTCGGGTCCAGGTTCTGCGCACCGCTGCCGGCCAGAATCACCTCCAGCACCTGGGGCGAAATCTTGCAGCCACAACCTGCGCCGTGGCTGTATTGGGTCAGACGAATCGGCTCGCTCATCGGGGGGGTACCTTGTGAAGTCAATGCCGAGGATTCTACAGCAACCCTATTTCGTAGGAGCTGGTTACATGTGACCGATCGTTCCCACGCTCCCGCGCAGGAACGTTCATCGTGCAGGCGATACCACTTTGGTGCGAAAACCCTGATCGAAAGGACAGTTAAATCATCCATTTCCCAACCTTTTCCGTGCCTTGAATAAAACTGGTATGTCTTGTGCAAACGTTTGCGAGTCGCCGATACCGGCCTGTTCGCCACCTAACCGCGCAAACCCGCACCACCGGGCTTTCGATCCGCACGAAAAGGGACTTTTAATGCATTGCACCTCCAGCCGCGTGAGTTGCTCGCGCACTTTTGCTGTTTCCTTGCTGCTGGCCAGCGTTACAGGACTACTCAGCAGCCACGTTTTGGCCCAACCGGCCACCGCCGAAGAATCCGCCCAGGGCGAAGCCCTTAGCCCTGAAGCCAGCCCGCCAAAAAAAGGCGCCTACCTGTCGGACTGGTTCAATCAGGACCTGACTGTCATCGGCAGCAAAGACATCAGCTTCGGCCCGCAACCGGCCGACGATATCTACCTGGAATATGAATACTTCGGCCGCAAAGGGCCGTTCGAGTTGTACGGCTACATCGACATTCCGAAGATCTTCGACATTGGCAACAGCCATGACAAAGGCGTCTGGGACCATGGCTCGCCGGTGTTCATGGAGCATGAACCGCGGATTTCCATCGACTACCTGGCCGGCCGCAGTCTGGCCGTCGGGCCGTTCAAGGAGTGGTACGTGGCGTTCGACTGGATCTACGACCACGGCAGCAACAGCGCCAACCGCGCCAACACGCTGTACAGCGGGCTCGGCACCGACATCGACACCCATTCGCGGGTCAACCTGTCGGCCAACTTCTACGGCCGCTATCAGTGGGAAAACTACGGTGCCAGCAACGAGTATTCGTGGGACGGCTACCGCGCCCAACTCAAATACATCGTGCCCATCAGCAGTTTCAGCAATGGCGCTTCGTTGACCTACATCGGTTTCACCAACTTCGACTTCGGCTCCGATCTGCACAAAGACAACCCGGCCCGCACCGCCAATGCCACCGTGGCCACCAACGTGTTGCTCTACGCCTTCACCCACTTGCGTTTCACCCTGGTCGGCCGTTATTTCCACAACGGCGGCAACTGGGACGATGGCAGTGAGTTGAATTTCGGCGACGGTGACTTCCGCGCCCGTTCCAACGGCTGGGGTTACTACGCCGGTGTCGGTTATCAGTTTTAAGGCTCATTTGAATCAGGAGGTTTTATGAATGCAATGACGCGTCTTTCCCTGTCCGTGGGCATTGTCTGCGGTGCCCTGCTCTCTTCCGCTACCTGGGCGACTGAAGCGCCCATTCAGCCGAAAGTAATGCTGATCACCATGTTCGCCCCCGAGGCGCAGAACTGGATCGATCGCCTGGAGCTCAAGCAAGAAGTGCGCGTACCGGGCCTGTCCGCCGAGTACCCGAATATTCGCTGCAACACCCAACAGGTGTGCCTGATGGTCACCGGCATGGGCCAGACCAATGCCGCAGCCTCCACCCTGGCCCTGGCGCTGTCGCCGAAATTCGACCTGCGCAAAAGTTACTTTCTGATCGCCGGGATTGCCGGCATCAGCCCGCACCACGGCACCATCGGCACCACCGCGTGGGCGCACTATCTGGTGGAGTTCGGCACCCAGTGGGAGCTGGACTCCCGGGACGCACCGAAAGACTGGCCGACCGGTTACCTGGGCATCAACACCAAAGGCCCGAACGAGAAGCCGCCTCTGGACTACAAGACTGAAGTGTTCGAACTCAATCCGAAGTTGCAGGCCAAGGCATTCGCCCTGAGCCACAAGGTCCAGCTGAGCGAGAGCAAGGAGTCGGCGGCATGGCGCTTGAAGTATCCGTCGGCCCCGGCCAATCAACCGCCGGTCGTTACCCAGTGCGATACGCTGGCGGGCAATACCTGGTTTTCCGGAACGCGGTTGAGTGAGCGAGCTGAAGTCTGGACCAAGCTGCTGACCAACAACGAAGGGGTCTATTGCACGACTCAGCAGGAAGACAATTCCACCTATGAAGCGCTGCTGCGCGCCAGCCGCGAGGGGTTGGTGGATGTGCGGCGTCTGGCGGTGGTGCGCGCCGGTTCCGACTTCGACCGGCCGGCGCCGGGCCAGAGCGAGGTGGATAACCTGCTCAAATACGCCGATCAGGGCGGTTTTGTGCCGGCGCTGGAGAACCTGTACCGCACGGGGAATCCGTTGGTGCAGGAGATTTTGCAGAACTGGTCGGCTTGGCAGAAAGGCGTGCCTGAAGTCTGAGTCCGGCTTGAGGACGCCTTTGCGGGCAAGCCTCGCTCCTATGTATGGACTCGCCCCTACTG
>NZ_JAKWJK010000019.1:0-96616 GCF_031570575.1 Pseudomonas sp. JL3 | reverse complement strand
ATTATAGACTTCCAGAATCTGCCGTCAACCTCTAATTACGCTTTTCTTGCAGAAGCTGCCTTTTTGGCTGTTAAACGTGGAATCCGGCGGATTACAGGTGGCAATCTCAATACCAACAACAACGCACCTATAGAAGCATAGATCGCCCATTCCCTCAGATCGGCACGCACGATCCACAACATATGCAGCAATCCAAGCCCAAGAACCACATACACCAACCGATGCAACTTCTTCCAGCGAGAACCCAAACGCCGCTGACTGTAGCGATTGGAGGTAACAGCCAATGCCAATAAACAGAGAAATCCCAGGCCCCCGACAATAATGTACGGCCGCTTGCGCAACTCGATACCCAGTTGCGACCAATCAAAGCCAAGGATGAACGCTGTGTAACCGCTCAAATGCAGAACCACATAAGCGAAGCACCACAACCCCAACTGTCGTCGGACAGCTATCCACCCCGGCCAACCGGTGAGCTTCTGCAAAGGCGTCATGCTTAACGTGATAAGCAGCAGGACCAGTGTCCCCAGCCCCAGCCGGTCAACCAGCACCTTGCCCGGATCAGGCCCCAGCACATCCGCCCAGGCCTGATACAACCAAAGCAGCGGCCAAATCGCTGCAGCGATGAAGACGCCAATACGCCAGAACGGATATCGCATCAATAATTCTTCCGCAGATCGAGCCCTGTATATAGAGAAGCGACTTCATCCGAGTAGCCATTGAACATTTGCGTGTCCCGCACATTGGGCTTGAACAGACCGCTCGGCAAACGCCGTTCCCGTGCCTGGGTCCAACGCGGGTGATCGACTGTCGGGTTCACGTTCGCATAAAAGCCATACTCATCCGAAGCGATACTCTGCCAGGTAGTTTTCGGCTGATCGCTAACCAGACTGATCCGCACGATGGATTTAATGCTCTTGAAGCCGTACTTCCAAGGCACCACCAGACGCAGCGGCGCACCGTTCTGATTCGGTAACTCCCGTCCATACATGCCCACAGCAAGAATCGCCAACGGATTCATCGCCTCATCCAGACGCAACCCTTCTACATAAGGCCAGTCGATCAGGGCAAAACCGGAACGCTGCCCGGGCATACTCTTGGGATCCTGCAAAGTTTCGAAGCGAATGAACTTGGCTTTTGAGGTTGGTTCGACCTCCTTGAGCAAAGCCGAAATAGGAAAACCGATCCACGGAATGACCATCGACCAGGCTTCCACACAGCGAAGACGATAGATGCGCTCTTCCAGTTGATAAGGCTTCATGAAGTCTTCCAGCGCATACCGCCCCGGCCTCCCCACCTCCCCGTCCACCACCACGCTCCAGGGTTCGGTTTTCAGCGCACCGGCGTTGGTCGCGGGATCACCTTTATCGGTACCGAACTCATAGAAGTTGTTGTAGTGGGTCGCATCCTTGAAAGGCGTGATCGCCTCGTCTTTGACGTTGACCGCCCCCCATTTGGTAGAAGGAAGCTTTTCGGTAAACCAGGACGGTGCCTTGCCAGGCTCTACATCAGCATAACGCGCAACATCGTCGGCACCCGCCCAACGCGGCAGACTGCTCACAGCCAAACCGGCAACAGCGGCACCTAATACACTGCGGCGAGAAAGGTAGAGGGATTCAGGCGTGACGTCCGACTCATGACAGTCAGACGCTTTGGGGACTTTGATCAGCATGACAACTCCGCAGCTTTGGAGGACAGTTGCACCCATAGACTGCGGAGTATGAGGGAAATTACATCACTCGGCTTTTTTATGCCGACGAAGGCGCAGCAGGTACTGCACCGGCCCGGAAGCCGCATAGGCAAGGAAAACCAGCAGCAGGATGCGCGGCGGATCACTGAACACAACGGCGAATACCAATACCACTGCGAGGATCGCGACAAAAGGAACGCGCCCTTTCAAGTCCAGCTCCTTGAAGCTGTTGTACTTGATGTTACTGACCATCAGCATGCCAGCGGCGGCAACCATCAGTGCAACCAGGAAAGACATCTTGGAACCCTGGATGCCGTAATCGCTGAATGCCCAGACGATACCCGCGACCACACCGGCGGCAGCCGGGCTGGCCAGACCGATGAAGTAACGTTTGTCTGCGGTGCCGACCTGAGTGTTGAAACGAGCCAGACGTAATGCCGCCCCCGCCACATAGATGAAGGCGACCATCCAGCCGACCTTGCCCATATCGCCCAAGGCCCAGCCGAATGCCAGCAATGCCGGCGCCACACCAAAGGCAACCATGTCCGACAGCGAGTCGTACTCGGCACCGAAAGCGCTTTGGGTATTGGTCATACGAGCAACGCGACCGTCGAGGCCGTCGAGCACCATGGCGACGAAAATCGCGATGGCGGCAAATGCAAAATATTTGCTCGCGCCGATGGCATCACCGGCACTCAAGGCGCTCTGGGCGCTCATTGAGTTGATGATGGAATAGAACCCTGCGAAGAGGTTCGCAGTGGTGAACAGATTCGGCAGAAGATAGATACCACGATGCCGGACTTTACGACCTTCAGCGTCATGCCCTTCTTCGATGTGTTCATCGATGGGCAGAAGGCTTTCGGCGTCAGAAGCCTGCTTTGGCTCTTCGGGACGTTCGCTCATGGACATTTACCTTGCAACGGGGTGGAAAGTTTCGACAGGTGTCAGGGACGACGGTTCGGCCACAAACAATGCAGCTTTATACCAGAACCGGCGGATCCAAACGAAAAAACGCGGCCTAGGCCGCGTTTTCCGTACAAGCTCGGGACTTAGTTCTTGGCTTTGTCGACGATCTTGTTGGCACCGATCCACGGCATCATGGAGCGCAGTTGCTCACCGATGATTTCGATACCGTGAGCGGCATTGTTACGACGCTTGGCGGTCATCGAAGGATAGCCGGTGGCGCCTTCGCTGATGAACATCTTGGCGTATTCGCCATCCTGAATACGTTTCAGGGCGTTGCGCATGGCCTGACGGGATTCGGCGTTGATCACTTCCGGACCGGTCACGTACTCGCCGTACTCGGCGTTGTTGGAGATCGAGTAGTTCATGTTGGCGATACCGCCTTCATACATGAGGTCAACGATCAGCTTCAGTTCGTGCAGGCATTCGAAGTAGGCCATTTCCGGCGCGTAGCCAGCTTCAACCAGGGTTTCGAAACCGGCTTTTACCAGCTCAACGGTACCGCCGCACAGAACGGCTTGTTCGCCGAACAGGTCGGTTTCGGTCTCGTCCTTGAAGGTGGTTTCGATGATGCCGGTACGACCGCCACCAACGCCAGCGGCGTAGGACAGTGCAACGTTTTTGGCGTTGCCCGAAGCATCCTGGTAGATAGCGATCAGGTCAGGGATACCGCCGCCTTTGACGAACTCGGAACGCACGGTGTGGCCCGGAGCTTTCGGCGCGATCATGATCACGTCGAGGTCAGCACGTGGCACAACCTGGTTGTAGTGAATCGCGAAACCGTGGGAGAAGGCCAGGGTGGCGCCTTTCTTGATGTTCGGCTCGATTTCGTTCTTGTACAGGGCAGACTGGAACTCGTCCGGGGTCAGGATCATGACCAGGTCGGCAGCTGCTACGGCGGAAGCAACGTCAGTCACTTTCAGGCCGTGGGCTTCGGCTTTGGCAACAGTGGCCGAACCTTTACGCAGACCAACAGTAACGTCAACGCCGGAGTCTTTCAGGTTGCACGCTTGAGCGTGGCCTTGGGAGCCGTAACCGATGATGGCAACTTTCTTGCCCTGGATGATCGACAGGTCGCAATCTTTATCGTAGAAAACTTTCATGAATTTCCCCTCTATATCCTGGCTGTTCAGGCCATTCGCTAATTTGGTTTAGATGCTCAGTACTTTGTCGCCGCGGGCAATCCCGGTGACGCCACTGCGTACGGTTTCCAGAATCGAGGCGGTCCCGATCGATTGAATGAAGCTGTCGAGCTTGTCGCTGGTACCGGTCAATTGAACGGTATACACGCTAGCGCTGACATCAACGATCTGCCCACGATAAATATCGGTGGTGCGCTTGATCTCGGCGCGCTGGGCGCCGGTGGCCTTGACCTTGACCAGCATCAGTTCGCGCTCGATGTGAGCACTCTCCGACAGGTCGACCAGTTTTACCACTTCGATCAGTTTGTTCAGGTTCTTGGTGATCTGTTCGATGACTTCATCATGGCCGACCGTGGTCAACGTCAGACGCGACAGGGTCGGGTCTTCGGTCGGTGCCACGGTCAGGCTTTCGATGTTGTAGTTGCGCTGCGAGAACAGGCCGACTACACGAGACAGAGCGCCCGGTTCGTTTTCCAGAAGCAAGGAAATAATGTGCCGCATGATTAAGTACGCTCCGTCTTGCTCAGCCACATATCGCGCATGGAGCCGTCTTTGATCTGCATCGGGTAGACGTGCTCGCTGGTGTCGACCGAAATATCGATAACCACCAGGCGATCTTTCATGGCGAACGCCTCTTCCATCTTCGACTTCAAATCTTTCGATTCGGTGATGCGCACGCCAATGTGACCATAGGCCTCGGCCAGCTTGACGAAGTCAGGCAACGATTCCATGTAGGAGTGCGAGTGACGGCTGCCGTAACTCATGTCCTGCCACTGGCGAACCATACCCAATACACCGTTATTCAGAATGACGATCTTCACCGGCAAACCGTATTGCAGGCAGGTCGACAGCTCCTGAATGTTCATCTGGATGCTGCCCTCGCCTGTTACGCAGGCGACGTCTTCATCCGGGAAGCTCAGCTTGATGCCCATGGCCGCCGGAAAACCGAAGCCCATGGTGCCCAGGCCACCGGAGTTGATCCAGCGGTTTGGCTTGTTGAACGTATAGTATTGCGCGGCAAACATTTGGTGCTGCCCCACGTCGGAGGTCACAAAGGCGTCGCCCTTGGTCACTTCACACAGGGTTTCGATCACGGTCTGCGGTTTGATTACGCTGCCATCGCCCTTGTCGTAAGGGAACAGGCCGCGGTCACCGCGCCACTCGTCAACTTGCTTCCACCAACTGGCAACGGACTCCTTGTTAGGGGTCTCGCCGATTTCCTTGAGGATCGCGACCATTTCGGTCAGGACACTCTCGACCGGACCGACGATAGGCACGTCTGCCTTGATGGTCTTGGAGATCGAAGCCGGGTCGATGTCGATGTGAATGATCTTGGCATTCGGACAGAACTTGGCCGGGCCGTTGATCACGCGGTCATCGAAGCGCGCGCCGACTGCAAGGATGACATCGGCATGGTGCATCGCCAGGTTGGCGGTATAGCTGCCGTGCATGCCGAGCATGCCAATGAACTGACGGTCGGTGCCAGGGTAGGCACCCAGCCCCATCAGGGTATTGGTCACCGGCAGGTTGAGCATCTTCGCCAGCTCGGTCAGCGGCGCGGAACCACCACCGAGGATCACGCCGCCGCCCGAATACAACACAGGACGCTTGGCCGCCAGAAGCATTTCGGCTGCCTTGCGGATTTGCCCGGAGTGACCGCGAACGGCCGGGCTGTAGGAACGCAGCTTGGCTTTTTTCGGGAAGATGTATTCGAACTTCTCGGCCGGGTTGGTCATGTCTTTCGGGATATCGACAACGACCGGACCAGGACGACCGGATTGCGCCAGGTAGAACGCTTTCTTCATGACTTCCGGGATTTCCGACGCATGCTTGATCATGAAGCTGTGCTTCACGATCGGCCGGGAGATACCGATCATGTCGGTTTCCTGGAACGCATCGGTGCCTACCATGGTGCTAGGCACCTGGCCGGAAATGATCACCATCGGAATGGAGTCCATGTAGGCCGTGGCAATACCGGTGATGGCGTTGGTTGCGCCCGGGCCGGAAGTTACCAGTACCACACCGGCTTTACCGGTGGCACGGGCATAGCCGTCAGCCATATGGGTCGCAGCCTGCTCGTGACGAACCAGGATGTGGGTCACTTCCGGTTCTTTGAACAGGGCATCGTAGACATGAAGAAGAGCACCACCCGGGTACCCGTAGATATATTTGACGCCTTCGTCACGCAAAAAGCGGACGAGCATCTCACCGCCAGATAAAAGCTCCACGTTGTTCACCTCTAAAACGCCAGAATACCGCCCACATACAAAGAGGACGGGTCTTAATAGGTTTACTTCTCGGCAGAGCATGAGCGACGGTGGTCGCCGACTACGTCAGCACTGACTGAGCAAGTATTGGGATCGTCCCAAGTGTTGCGGGCCTTTCCCACCCAGCGCGAGGTAACGCGTTGCGGGTGTAACAGGTCGGCGCGGATGTGCGCCTCATGATCTGCCGAGTGGGTCTGCTTCTGGCAGTCCCTCTACAGCGGACTTTGGATTCTTCTGTTTCGCCCATCGCAAGTCAAGCCGTCAATGTGCTTTATTCGAACTAAGCGCATGAGAACGCAAGAAAAAACCTTTAAACCGCAACTGTGTTAGCTTCGATTGCGCACTCATGACAAGGAAATGGCATGCGAACGTTCTTCTTCACCGCCGGCTTGCTGATCAGCCTGAGCCCTTTGTGCATGGCGGGTCAGATCTATAAATGGGTCGATGCCCAGGGCGTCACCCATTTCGATGCGCAACCGCCCACAGGCCAGGAGTCCACCCTCGTGGTAACGCCCGCCCAGCCCGTCGGCAAACCGGACACGCCAACGCGCAGTAACGTCATAGGCGATCAACGGGCCATCGACAATAAAGTGAAAAAGCAGGTCGCCGAGCAGCAAGCCCAGCTAAAAGTATTCTGCGAACAGGCCCGAACGAACCTGGCTCAACTGCAGAATAATCCGCGACTACGAGAGGATGTCGAAGGTGAGATGCGCCGCCTGACCGACCAACAACGTCAGGAGCGCATCACCGAAGCACAGAAACAGATTGCGAAAAACTGCCAGTAGTTAGTGAGAGGCGGTGATCAACAGGTCGAACTCTTTGAGCAAGACCTGAAGCTGCCGATCCTTGCCCTGGACATTACGGACGGCGAAGACCATTTCGGCCATCTCCTGAATCCCCGATGCGTTGGGCAGCGGCAGATCCTGTTCAAGAATGGTCTTCATCCGCGGCAGGAAGATCCATTGCAGCCATTGCTCGAAATCCAGCGTATCCACCGAAAATGGCTCGACACTGGATAGCGCTTCAGCGGACGGCGGAACTTCGTCCCACCAGCCCTGGACACGCAGCTCGCGTTCGATCAACAGCAACTGCTCGGCAATCTTCGGGAAGCGTGCATCCATCACAGCGAGACCTTGGCCTTCTGACGCGCCAACGCTGCACCGGCGGTGTCACCCTGCTTCTCACGAGCCTGGGCAATCAATTCCCACAGGCTGGCCTGAAGTGCCGGACGACCATTGGCGAACGTCAAACCACGACGAGCGAATTGTTCGGCTTGTGCCGCGTCGCCTTGAGCCATGCGTACCTGAGCCAGACGATAAAGCACTTGCGGCTCACGCGGCGCGACACGTTGGGCGCGTTCGAGACTGGAAGACGCACCATTAAGGTCGCCGCTGGCCTGTTGCTGCTGGGCAGTGGTCAACAATGCCAGGACCGGACCGTCCAGTTGCTCATCGGCAGACAGGCCGCCGGAGTTCGCCGAAGGAATCCCGCTCGGCGTCGATGGCATGCTGTAGCTGCCCTGGTTGATCGGTGCCGACTGGACCGGCGAGGTATCGATCGGCCCCGGAGTGATCGGGCCTGGGGTAATTGGCGAGGTGCTGATCGGTGCCGAGGAAACGGCGCCACCACCCGGCACCATCACCACAACGCCAGTATCACCTTGCGGGATTGCCTGAGTCTGGGCTTGTGCAGGACGTTTCACCGTCGACTGCCGGAAACCGCCATTCGCCGAAATCCGTTCGCTGTTGGAGACGGCGGTACCGGAATCCACAACCGGGATCGAACCACGTTGTACGGTGGAGCAGCCGCTGAGCAAAGCCACGGCAGTCACCGCTGGAATCAACCACTTGTTCACTTCAAATCCTCTTTGCTTAATTCATCCAGCCCTTGACCCAATCCATCACCGATTCAGCGGGGTTTTCGCCACCGCAAGCAGGACCGGGAGGCGGTTCGCTGCCGCGAATATACGGCATCTGCACTGCGCCTGGGCAGCTGCCTTCAGAACCTTGCCCGGTACGCGAATCGACCCAGGCCTGAACAATGTTGTCCGGCTGCGGCATGTCCAGCGGCAGCGGATCGGCCTTGCGCATGAAACTGGTCCAGACCTGCAACGCACCGGTGGCACCGGTGAATGGCGTCTTGCCGTTATCATCGCGCCCCAGCCAGACCACTGCCAGCAGATCCTGACTGAAACCGGCGAACCAGCTGTCCCGCGAATCGTTACTGGTACCGGTCTTGCCGGCGAGAGTCAGGGTTTTCGGCAACACGTTATAAACCGAACTGCCCGTACCTTCACGCATGACTCGTTGCATGGCGTTCTGAACCAGGTAAATGGACGCCGGATCGAACTGCTGCTGAATCTGGAACGGATAACGCTTGAGCGGCTCGCCCTCGGCAGTCAGCACGCTACGAATCCCGCGCATCGGCGTATTGAACCCGCCGTTGGCCAGCGTCTGGTACATGGTCGCCACTTCGATCGGGGTCAAGCCACCGGCCCCCAGCAACATCGACGGGAACGCCGGGAACTCGCGACTCACCCCCAGACGTGCCAGGGTCTTCAAGACATTCGGTACGCCCACCGCCAACCCGAGACGCGCGGTCGACAGGTTGTAGGAATGCGCCAGCCCTTGATAAAGGAACACCGTACCGTGGGAGCGGCGATCATAGTTCTGCGGTTTCCAGACCTGACCGTCCGCACCTTTGACCGAGAAGGATTCGTCCGACAGCCAACTGGTCAGCGTGTACTGGCTCGGCTTCTCAAGGGCTGTCAGATAAACCGCCGGTTTGATCAACGAGCCAATCGGTCGTACTGCGTCCAGCGCCCGGTTGAAACCGGCAAAACCCGCCTGACGGCTGCCGATCATCGCCTGGACTTCTCCGGTTTCCGGGTTGGTCACGACCATCGCCGCCTCAACCTCATCAGAACCCTTGCGTCCGGCCAGACGCTTGAACGTGTCGTTGACCGAGGCTTCGGCTTTCATCTGCAGGATCGGGTCGAAACTGGTGAAGATCCGCAGCCCCTCTTCGGTCAAGTCTTCGTCGCGGTAGTCTTCGCGCAACTGACGTTTAACCAGATCGAGGAAGCCCGGGAACGAGCTGTCGGCCAACTTGCCGCGAGTGGTCACGCCCAGAGGCATTTTCTTCGCTGCCTCAACCTGCTCGGCGGTGGCAACGCCTTGTTCCCCCAGAACATCGAGCACCAGATTGCGCCGCTCCAGCGCCCGCTCTGGGTTGCGACGCGGGTTGTAATAGGACGGCCCCTTGACCATGCCCACCAACAAAGCGACTTGATGCAGTTTCAGCTCGGACAATGGCTGCCCGAAGAAGAACTGGCTGGCCAGGCCGAAACCGTGGACCGCGCGCTGACCATCCTGGCCGACGAACACTTCATTGAGGTAAGCCTCAAGAATTTCGCGCTTGTCGTAATGCAACTCAAGCAGCATCGCCATCATGGCTTCGGTGAGCTTACGGGTCAGGCTGCGTTCGCTGGTGAGATAGAAGTTCTTGACCAACTGTTGCGTCAGCGTACTGCCGCCCTGGGTCATCTTGCCACCCGAGGTGTTGATGTAGATGGCTCGGGCAATCGACTTCGGCGACACGCCCCAGTGGTGGTAGAAATCCCGGTCTTCTACGGCAATCAGGGTTTCGAGCAGATACGGCGGAACCTGATCGATTTTGATCAGGATGCGGTCTTCAAGGTTTTTCGGATAAATCCCGCCAATCAGCAGCGGCTCCAGTCGCACCACAGAAAGCTTCGAACCGTTGGTCGCCGAAAGCTCGGCCACGTAATCGCCGGAGAAGCGCACACGCACGGGCTGGGCCTGCTCCATGCCTTCATAGAACTGGAAGCCGCGGGTATTCAAGTCGACGGTATTGCCATTGACCGCCGCCGCGCCGGGGCCGTTGCTGACGGCTTCGCGTCGGTAGCCCAAGGCATCGAGCTCGGTGAGGAAGTCTTCCTTGCTCAGCTTCTGGCCAGTGAACAGCTCAAGCGGGCGCGCGTACACCTTGGCCGGGATGGTCCAGCGCTTGCCGGAAAACTTCTCCTGGACCACGGCGTCGAGGTAAACCGCGAACCCGGCCAGCACCACAAGGCCGACCAGGCTGAGTTTAAGGGCCCAGCCCAGCCAGGGGCGCATGCCCTTGGAAGGTGGTTTTTTGGGGGGGCGAGGGGATCGAGTACGAGTCATGGCGGCGGATTATACGCACTTTATTCATACTCAACAGAAGCCCGCTGAGGTTTGCGTCGGGCGGACTTGCGGCCATAATGGCGGCCTTGAATTTTCCCCAGACTCTGAAGGATCGCCTGTGAGCCAGTCCCTGATCGCTGCCCTGCAAAACCCGGCCCTCTACCCGCATCCCGTAGAAGGGTTTCAGGTCATCGAAACCCATATTTCCTGGGTGCTGCTCACCGGCCCCTACGCTTATAAAGTGAAGAAGCCAGTGAATTTCGGCTTCCTCGACTTCACCAGCCTCGAGGCTCGCGAGCATTTCTGCGCTGAAGAGCTGCGTCTGAACCAACGCCTGACCCATGATTTGTATCTTGAAGTGTTGCCGATCACCGGCAGCGCCGAGGCACCACAACTGGGCGGCGATGGCCCGGTTGTCGATTACGCCCTGAAAATGCGTCAGTTCCCACAAAGCCAATTGCTCAGCACCTTGCAAGCCAACGGCGAATTGACCACCACGCACATCGACAAGATGGCCGCACAAATCGCTCAATTCCACCTGAGCGCACCGAAAGTGCCTGCCGAACACGAAGCCGGCACGCCGGACAGCGTCATGGCGCCGGTACGGCAGAACTTCGAACAGATCCGCCCGTTCCTCAGCGACAAGGCCGACCTGCTGCAACTCGATGCGCTGCAAGCCTGGGCCGAAAGCAGCTTCGAACGCCTCAAGCCGCTGTTCGCCCAGCGCAAGGCCGACGGTTTCATCCGTGAATGCCACGGTGACATTCACTTGGGCAACGCCACCGTGATCGACGGCAACGTGGTGATCTTCGACTGCATCGAGTTCAACGAGCCATTCCGCTTCACCGACGTTTACGCCGATACCGGTTTCCTGGCAATGGACCTGGAAGACCGTGGCCTGAAGAGCCTGGCGCGCCGTTTCATCAGCCAATACCTGGAGCTGACCGGCGACTATCAGGGCCTTGAGCTGCTGAACTTCTATAAAGCCTACCGCGCACTGGTTCGCGCCAAGGTCAGCCTGTTCAGCATGCCGGCCGAGGCCGATCCGGTGCAGCGCGCCACTACTCTGCGTCAGTACCGCAACTACGCCAACCTGGCGGAAAGCTACAGCACCATTCCTTCGCGCTTCCTGGCGATTACCCACGGTGTTTCCGCCGTCGGCAAGAGTCACGTGGCCATGCGCCTGGTGGAAGCGCTGGGCGCCATTCGCCTGCGTTCCGATGTCGAGCGCAAGCGTATGTTCGGCGAGCAAACCGTACCGAACGACCCGCAGGCCGGCATCTATAGTGCTGATGCCAGCGCTGCCACCTACAGCCGTCTGCATGAAGTTGCCGGTGTGATTCTGCATGCCGGTTTCCCGGTAGTGATCGATGCCACGTACCTCAAGCGCGACCAGCGCGACGGCGCGGCAAAAATCGCCGAAGCCACCGGTGCGCCGTTCCTGATCCTCGATTGCGACGCACCGCAAGCGGTGATCGAGAGCTGGTTGAAGCAACGTCAAGCAGACAATAAGGATCCGTCCGATGCCAACCTGACCGTTATCGCCGCCCAGCAAGCCAGCCGCGAGGCCCTGACGCCAGCAGAAATTCTGTGCAGCAAACGCGTCCAGACCAATGAAAGTGGCACGCTCGATACCGTCGTTGCGCAGATTCGCCAACGCCTGCCAGGCCTGTAAAAAACTATTTCAACCGTGAAGCCTTCACCGGCTTCACGGCTGTCAGATAGTGGCACTATACTGGCGTCATAAAACCATCAGGTGATGCGACATGAGCCAGCCGAAACTTCTCGACACCCCGCTTTATGCCTTGCTGCACAAAGACGACATCACAGGCTTTAACAATGAGCGCCCGAAAGATGGACCTATCGACATGGTCGGTGGCGACTTTCGTGGTCTCGATCTGCGTGAACTGAACGCCGACGGCGTCGACTTCACCGATGCCTATTTCCGCTCTGCCGACTTGCGCGGCATCGATTTTCGCAACTCTTCCCTGGAAGGTGCGAGCCTGGCCCACGCGCAGATCTCCGGCGCCTACTTCCCGCCAGAGCTGAGTGCCGATGAGATTCTGATGTCGATGAATTTTGGTACGCGACTGCGTTATCGCACCCGCTAAAAGCGACGTTTTTTACCAGGTCCGGCGCCGCTGCTTTGCGCTGGACCCTGTACTTTTTTCTACCCTGAAACTCAGCCCTCCGCCCGTCTTCCGACAGCACTCGCAGCCTTTTCACGCAGCTTCTTGAGCCCGTCTCTTAGAAGCTTTTGCGTCGAAACCGACCAAACAATCACGCTTTTCCTACTGATGGCTACACTGCTGAGAGGCTCGCCCACGCACCGTTCGGCTGTCGCAAGGAGGCTTGATGAATGATGAACTGCAACACCTGAAAAATCTTGGCAAGACGTCGGCGCAATGGCTGCATGCCGTGGGCATCCACAGTGCATCGGATTTGCGTCGGCTGGGAGCTGTGGATGCTTATCGGGCCGTGCGCACGCGCGGTTTTCGGGCTTCCAAGGTGTTGTTGTATGCGATCGAAGGCGCACTGATGGATGTTCACTGGAACGACATCCCCGCCGAACGCAAGGAAGCCTTGAACAAACAACTGGACGCTATCTCGTCACGCCACAAGATTTGAACGGGTAATGACGCTTACGTACACAGCCTGAAGACCAATGATTGCAGGGCCTTCACCAAGGGAACTGGGGGAGATTCACAGAAATCAAGAATCAGCGGTTGACATGGTAATGAGAATCGCTATGATTATCACAACTGGTCGCGAGACTGGTCGATATTCTGAAAAGCCCTTGGTTCGGACTCTCAGATTATCTCCTCATCAGGCTAATCACGGTTATTTGACCCGGCTCTTGCCGGGTCTTTTTTTGCCTGTGGAAAACTCGCCAGGTTTTACTGCCCTGACTGCTTGCCGAACTGTTTACGCATTTGCGCGCAGTAATCCTGCGGTGGCGTGGCGGGCGTATACCAGACGTAATCGGCCATGGCCGGCGTGACCTCGGCGCCCTGCTCTGCCAGCATCAATACGGTTGGCGCCTCGTGCTCACCCAAGTCCTGCACATGGATCGGCACCCCGACATCCTTGCGCGCGTGGTACGCGCCGGCAAATAGCAGTGAAGGCGCAGGTGCGACCAGTAATCGCTCGGCCATCCGCCGGTCACGTTGCTGCTGGACAGTCAGCATCGCGGGCATTTGCGATGTGGGCAGCAAGCCACAGTGAGAATCGCTGATTTGTGCCAGCAACGTTTCCTTGACCATCGGGGCGTTGGAGCGCGAACCATTCAGTGTTGGCGGTTTGGCATAGACAGTACGGACTTCAAGCGTATCCAGATTGGCCGCCAGCAACGGGTACGGCTGAGTCAGGGCAAAACCAACGATCGGCCCATACAGATTCCAGTCCCAACCCGATTGCCAGGCCAATGCATTGGGCAAGTCAGTTGGTAGCGGTAAAGCATGTCGAACATGATCGACGCGCACTTGTTGATCCGGCGTGAGCATTTCCAACAGCAAACTGCCTTGGGGCCGCCGATCACCCAGCGCCTGTAACAACCACAATTGCAGTTGATGGTGATCACGGTTGTCATGCTGCTCGCCAACGATCAGCCGCGAAGGTTTGGCTAACCGTGCAAGTAGTTCCTGCGCTGCCAGGGTTTGACCGCTGCGCAGCTCCCGGATCTCGCCGCTGACGGGTGGCGGCACCACCGGCACATGCTGACAGGCACTCAGTAACAGCACAGCCAGTATCACCCTCACACGCATGTTTTCACCTCGATGAAATGCTCAGCGGGCGATGATCAGCGGATGCCCACGCTCCGGGTGCGGCTGCACCAGTACTTCCAGCCCGAACACCGCCTTGAGCGGTTCCGGGCGCAGCACCTGCTCCGGCGTATCCAGCGCCACGGGACGCCCACCTTCGAGCAGTAACAGACGATCACAATAACGTGCTGCCAGATTCAGATCATGCAGAATCACCAGCACCGCAGCGCCACGATCAGCGAACTCGCGCACCGCTTGCAGAGTAGTGTGTTGATGCAGCGGGTCGAGCATCGATGTAGGTTCATCAAGCAACAACGTTTGCCCCGCCTCCCCCGGCCACAGCTGCGCCAGGACGCGCGCCAGATGTACACGCTGACGCTCACCGCCAGACAGCGCCAGATAGCTGCGGCCACTTAGGTGCCGCGCATCGGCCGCGCGCAGCGCGGCGGCGACGATCTCGTCATCCCGGACCCGGCCGCTTTGATAAGGCAAACGGCCCATGCCAACCACTTCTTCAACGCGAAAGGCAAAGTCCAGGGTCGACACCTGCGGCAACACCGCCAAGCGCTGGGCTCGCTGCGCCCCGGCCCAATGACTCAGCTCGCGCTCATCGAGCCAGACACTGCCGTGGTCCGCCTGCAATTCGCCGCAAAGGGCGCCGAGCAAGGTGCTTTTGCCGGCACCGTTGGGGCCCAGCACACCGAGAACTTCGCCCGGTTTGAGTTCAAGGGTGATGTCCGTGAGAACAATCTTTCGACCGCGCCGGATTTGCAGGTTCTGCGTTCGCAACATCAGGCACGCCCTCTGAGCAGTAAATACAGAAAGAACGGCGCGCCGATGAAAGCCGTGACGATCCCGATCGGCAACTCGGCCGGCGCCAGGGCCAGTCGCGCCACCAGATCGGCAAACAATAAGAGACTGGCCCCCGCCAATACCGACGCCGGCAACAGCACACGATGATCAGGACCGGCCAGCAACCGCACCAGATGAGGCACCACCAGCCCGACAAAGCCGATCATCCCGGCTGCCGCAACCGCCGCGCCGACGCCCAGCGCCGTGCAGAACACCAGTTCGCGCTTGAGGCCTTCGACGTCGATGCCCAAGTGACCAGCCTCCGACTCCCCGAGCAGCAATGCATTCAAGGCCTTGGCCCGACGCGGCAACCACAGCGCCACACCAGTGCTCACCAACAGCAATGGCCAGAGTCGCGAATAACTGGCGCCGTTAAGGCTGCCCAGGTTCCAGAACGTCAGCGTGCGCAGGGTCGCGTCATCCGCCAGATAGGTGAAGAGCCCAACCGCCGAACCGGCCAGGGCAGTCAAGGCAATACCGGCCAGCAGCATGGTGGCGACATTGGTCTGGCCATTGCGTCGCCCCAGTCGATAGACCAGCGCCGTCACACCCAGCCCGCCGAGGAACGCGCACACCGACAACAGATATGGCCCGAAGGACTCAGGCAGACTGCCGAACACCGAGCCACCGACAATCGCGATGGCCGCGCCCAATGCCGCGCCGCTGGAGACCCCGACCAATCCCGGATCGGCCAGAGGGTTGCGAAACAAGCCCTGCATCGCCACACCGGACAGCGCCAAAACGCCGCCCACCGCCAGGCCGAGCAAGGTTCGTGGCAAGCGAATCTGCCCGAGGATCAACTCGGCCTGCTCCAACCCGTCGGGTGCGATGGGTAAACCAATCAGCCGCAACGCCGCACGCAACGTGTCGAACAACGGCAAACTCACCGGCCCCAACGCCAGCGACAACCAGATCGCCAGCAAGCAAAGCAGGCTCAGGCCAATGAATAATGCACGGGGTTTAACCAGAAGGGTCATTGGCCGGTCATACCGGGATAGAACTCGTCAGCCAGCCTGGTAAGGCTTTCCGGCAACCGTGGCCCCAGCCCCCCCACCAACAACGTCGGGTCCAGCTCCATGACTCTCCCGTCCTTGGCCGCGCGGGTGGACGAGAGGATCGGATTTTCCTTGAACAACGCCGCGCGCGCCGCATCGCCCGTCAGCGCACGGTCGGCAAACACCAGCACTTCGGGATTTAGACTGGCCAGGGACTCTACGGAAAATGGCTTGTAGCCAGTATGGGTTGCCAGATTGTGGCCACCGGCCTGTTGCAGCAACCAATCGGCGGCGGTGTCTTTACCGGCAATCAACGGTTTGCCGCCCGCGTGACCCAACAGCAGCAATACACCCGGTGCTTTGTGTTTGAGTTGCGCCTGACTGACCCGGGCTTGTTGCTGATCGAGCTGCTGTTGATAACTCAGAAACACTTGCGAAGCCCGATCTTCAGCCCCCAGCAATTTGCCCAGATGCTGCAAATTGCCCCGCAATGTCGCCAAATCTGGCTGGGCCGAGAACAGTTCGACCTGAACGCCCGCGCTGCGAATCTGTGAAAGTACCGGTGGCGGCCCCATTTCTTCGGTGCCCACAAGGATCTGCGGGCGCAGACTCAGAACCCCCTCTGCCGAGAGTTGCCGTTGATAGCCGATGCTCGGCAGAGCCTTCAGCGATTCGGGGTGCTGACTGGTGGTATCGACACCCACCAGTTTCGACTCACCACCCAGCGCACTGACCCATTCCGACAAGGCACCACCAGCACTGACCCAACGTTGCGGCAACTCGGCTGCCGAGGCCTGGTGACTGATGAACAGTCCGACACAGAGCACAGCAACGCGGGTACTCAGGCGCATAAACAGCTTCCTTTAGAGGTTTTCCCGGGCATCGAGAGGACAGGCCAAGTATCCTCGGCATCCGGCAATCGCCCTGTGGGTGAGCGGCCATTTGATAATTGTTTGCATTTGAACGTCAAGCTCGGACATATCTGGTCACGAGCAGGACTTGAGGATAGACATGAAGCTTCTTTGCACAGGCGCCGAATTGGCTGACGCCAGCAGTCGCGGTTTCGACGTCGACGGTCAGAAGCTCCTGGCCGTGCGCCGGGATGGTCGGGTGTACGTGTATGAAAATCGCTGCCCGCACCGGGGTGTCGGACTGGAATGGAAGCCCGACCAGTTTCTAGACCCCAGCAACAGCCTGATCCAGTGCGCCACCCACGGCGCACTGTTTCTGATCGAAGACGGCGAATGCGTCGCCGGCCCGTGCGCCGGGCAATCCCTGACCACCATCCCCTGCCGCGAAGACGAGCAAGGGATCTGGGTCACGCTTTAACCGTTCAACAAAACATCCAGCCGCCGATCGACCACCATCTCTTCGTGGGTCAAGTGCACGCCATACGCCAGCACTTCGACTCCACACGCCACTGCTTCGCGCAACGCCGCCGCGTAGGCCGAATCGATTTCTTCGGCAGGACGCACGGAGTCGATGCCGGTCAGGTTCACACAATACAACTGCACGGCACGAATCCCGTCCCGGGCCAAATGCGCCAACTCCCGCAAATGCTTGGCCCCGCGCTGGGTCACCGCGTCGGGAAATGCCGCCACCAACGAGCCATCGAAGCCCAGGGTGACGCTTTTGACTTCCACATACGCAGGCCCGCTCGGGTAATCGAGACGGAAATCGATGCGACTGCTTTCCTGACCGTAGGCCACTTCGCGCTTCAGTTCGGTAAAGCCGTTCAGCTCGGTGATGACATTTGCCCGCAATGCCTCCTCAATCAAACCATTGGCGCGTCCGGTGTTTACGCAGAACAGTCGCCCCTGTGGGGTTTCCCCGACTTCCCAGGTGCCGGGCAACTTACGCTTGGGGTCGTTGGAACGGCTGAACCAGACCTGCCCGCCTTCGACCTGGCAATTAAGCATCGAACCGGTGTTAGGACAGTGAATGGTCAGTAACTCGCCGCTAACGGTTTCGATATCGGCAAGAAAACGTTTGTAGCGACGAATCAAACGACCTTCTTCGAGGGGAGGATGAAAACGCATCAGCCTTGCCAGCTCCGCAAACCACGAGCGATGCGCTCAACCGCTTCCTGCAGGCGTGGAAGACTTTGGGTGTAGGCAAACCGCACATGATGCCCGGCCTGATAACGCCCGAAGTCCAGGCCCGGGGTAATCGCAACGTGCTCGGTTTCGAGAAAATGCTGGCAGAACGCGAAGGCATCGCCGCCGAACTTGCTGATATCGGCGTACAAGTAGAACGCGCCTTCAGGCTCTACAGCGATACCGAAGCCCAATTCCCGCAGAGCGGGCAGCAGGAAATCCCGACGTCGGCCGAACTCGGCGCGGCGCTCCTCGAAAATCTGGATGGTGGCGGGTTCGAAGCAAGCCAATGCGGCGTGCTGCGCCATGCTCGGCGCGCTGATGTAGAGGTTCTGGGCAAGTTTCTCCAGCTCACCGACCGCGGCTTCTGGCGCTACCAGCCAACCGAGACGCCAGCCGGTCATGCCGAAATACTTGGAAAAACTATTGAGGACGAAGGCGCTGTCATCGACTTCCAGCACGCTGGCCGCATCCGTGCCGTACGTCAGGCCATGGTAGATCTCATCGACCACCAAATGGCCGTGGCGGGCCTTGATCGCTGCAGAGAGCCCGGCCAGTTCATCGCGGGTCAGAATGGTCCCGGTCGGGTTGGCCGGCGATGCCACCAGGGCGCCGACGCTGTCGTGATCCCAGTGACGTGCGACCAGGTCCGGGGTCAGCTGATAACGCACGTCCGGGCCGACCGGCACCAGTTGCGCCGCGCCTTCCACTAACCGCAGGAAGTGCCGGTTGCACGGGTAACCCGGATCGGCGAGCAGCCAATGCTTGCCTGGATCGACCAGCAACGCCGTGGCCAACAGCAACGCCCCTGAACCGCCGGGCGTGATGAGGATGCGTTGCGGATCGATGTTCAGCCCGTAACGCTGCTGATAAAAGCCCGAAATGGCTTCACGCAATTCGGGAAGGCCGCGGGCGGCGGTATAACGGGTCTTCCCCGCCGTCAGCGCGGCCTGGCCGGCCTGGATGATCGGCTCGGCGGTGGTGAAGTCCGGCTCGCCGATTTCCAAGTGAATCACGTCGTGGCCGGCCGCTTGCAGCTCATTGGCCCGCGCCAGCAGGGCCATGACGTGAAACGGTTCGATAGCGCGACTGCGCGCACTGTAGGACAGAGCCATTAGCCTTCCTTACAACGGGAAAAGAATCGATTCTACCCAAGCGCAGGAACGAGCGAGAACCTAAAGCGGTCAGAGCCCATATAACGCTGGTCTCAAACGGTTCAAGCGTATGCTCCAGGTTTGACTAAAATCAATAATTGATCAGGTCTCCAGAGCCACCAGGCAAGGCTTTGCAATCTTTTGCAAGGCCCACGGGCCGCGGGCTCGACATCCGGGAGTAGCGCGGCCCGATTTGATCTGGTAAGTTCGCCCGCTTGCAGCCGCAGGGCCGGCAGGTGTCGGTGATGGAGCAATCCTGCGCAATGGATTACAAGAGTAGAGGCGGTCCATTTCATGCCCACCCAAGCAAAGCAACAACCGAACCAGTCGATCAGCGGCTTCGAACCCTACAAAGAAGTGAAGGGCGAAGAGTACATGGGCAAACCCATGCGCGCTCACTTCACCAAGATCCTGAATAAGTGGAAACAGGACTTGATGCAGGAAGTCGACCGCACGGTTGATCACATGAAAGACGAAGCGGCCAACTTCCCTGACCCGGCAGACCGTGCCAGCCAGGAAGAGGAGTTCAGCCTCGAATTGCGCGCCCGCGACCGCGAGCGCAAGTTGATCAAGAAAATCGACAAAACCCTGCAATTGATCGAAGACGAAGAATACGGCTGGTGTGAGTCCTGCGGCGTCGAAATCGGCGTCAAGCGACTGGAAGCCCGCCCTACCGCCGACATGTGCGTTGACTGCAAGACCCTGGCGGAAATCAAGGAAAAACAAGTCGGCAAGTAATCTTTGCGACTTGAATGAAGAACGGAGCGTGCGAACGCTCCGTTTTTTTGTTTCTGACTTTGCTGATTTGTTGCGTATTTAAGATCGCCTTCGCGAGCAAGCTTCGCTCCTCCAAAAGCTAGCGCAATCTTCTGTAGGAGCGAAGCTTGCTCGCGAAGGCGGCTTCAAGCCATGCTCAAAACGATTGAACAGCCTGACGCCACCCTTATGACCACCATCGTTCCCCCCGCCTACATCGGACGTTTCGCCCCTACGCCCAGTGGCCACTTGCATTTCGGTTCGCTGGTCGCCGCGCTGGCCTCGTACCTCGACGCCCGTTCGGTTGGCGGCCGTTGGCTGGTGCGCATGGAGGATCTCGATCCGCCGCGCGAAGAACCCGGCGCTCAGGCAGCGATTCTCAAGGCGCTGGAAAGCTACGGGTTCGAGTGGGATGGCGACATGGTCCGACAGAGCGAGCGGCACGCTGCCTATGACGAAGTCATCAATCGCCTGTTCAATCAGGGCCTGGCCTACGCTTGCACCTGCTCGCGCAAGCAACTGGAGCCGTATCACGGCATCTATCCCGGATTCTGCCGCAACGCGGGGCACGGCACCGAGAACGCGGCGATTCGCCTGCGCGTACCGGAACTGGAATACCACTTCATCGACCGGGTGCAGGGCGAGTTCCGTCAACACCTGGGCCGGGAAGTCGGCGATTTCGTGATTCGTCGCCGCGACGGGCTCTACGCCTATCAATTGGCGGTGGTGCTGGATGACGCCTGGCAGGGCATCACTGATATCGTGCGCGGCGCCGACCTGCTGGATTCCACGCCGCGCCAGCTCTATCTGCAAGAACTGCTCGGCCTGCCGCAACCGCGCTACCTGCACATCCCGCTGATTACCCAGCCGGACGGCCACAAACTCGGCAAATCCTATCGCTCGCCGCCGCTGACCGAAGATCAGGCCACGCCGCTGTTGCTGCGCGCATTGCGGGCACTGGGGCACAAGCCTGTGATCGAACTGAATGACGCCACACCACGGGAGGTGCTGAACTGGGGCATTGCCCACTGGGATGCATCGCTGATCCCGCGCACACTGACGCTGCCCGAAGCGCAACTGCAGTGATGCCACTTGCAGTGGCGCGCCCATCCGTTACCATCGCCGCACGTTTTCGGGCACGCGCATAAAAAAGAGAGGCCGGGATGTATATTTATCGCTTGGTCCTGCTCCTGGTAGTGGGGATTTATCTGTTCTCCCCGGCCATCATGGATTGGTGGATCGACGCCACTGGGGCCTGGTATCGCCCGTATTTGCTCTGGCTGATTCTGATCGTCGTGACCTTCATCCTGCAGAGCCAAAAAGATGCCGATGAGCTTTAGCCTGACCCAGATGATCCTGATCAGCGCCGCGTACCTGGCGGTGCTGTTCGGTGTGGCCTGGATCAGCGAACGGGGCATGATCCCCCGGGCGATCATTCGCCACCCGCTGACATACACCCTGTCGCTGGGCGTCTACGCCAGTGCCTGGGCGTTTTACGGCACGGTGGGCCTGGCCTATCAGTACGGCTACGGTTTTCTGTCCAGCTACCTCGGGGTTTCCGGGGCCTTTCTGCTGGCGCCGGTGCTTTTGTACCCGATCCTGAAAATCACCCGCACTTATCAACTCTCGTCCCTGGCCGACTTGTTCGCGTTTCGCTTCCGCAGCACCTGGGCTGGCGCACTGACGACCATTTTCATGCTGATCGGCGTGCTGCCGTTGCTGGCGTTGCAGATTCAGGCTGTGGCCGACTCCATCAGCATCCTCACCCGCGAGCCGGTGCAGCATCGCGTGGCCCTGAGCTTCTGCGCACTGATTACGCTGTTCACGATTTTCTTCGGCTCACGCCACATCGCCACCCGCGAGAAACATGAAGGCCTGGTGTTTGCGATTGCCTTCGAGTCGGTGATCAAACTGATCGCGCTTGGCGGCGTCGGTCTGTATGCGCTGTACGGCGTGTTTGATGGCCCGCAGCAGCTGGAACTGTGGCTGCTGCAAAACCAGACCGCCCTCGCCGCTTTGCACACGCCATTGCAGGAAGGCCCGTGGCGCACGCTGCTGCTGGTGTTCTTCGCCTCGGCGATTGTGATGCCGCACATGTACCACATGACCTTTACCGAAAACCTCAACCCACGCTCACTGGTCAGTGCGAGCTGGGGTTTACCGCTGTTTCTGCTGTTGATGAGCCTCGCGGTGCCGCTGATTCTCTGGGCCGGGCTGAAACTCGGCGCCACGACCAATCCGGAATATTTCACCCTGGGCATCGGCATCGCCGCCAACAGCAAAGCCCTGGCGCTATTGGCCTATGTCGGCGGATTGTCGGCGGCCAGCGGCCTGATCATCGTCACCACGCTGGCGCTGTCCGGGATGGCGCTGAACCATCTGGTGCTGCCGCTCTATCAGCCGCCGGCCGAAGGCAATATCTACCGTTGGTTGAAGTGGACCCGCCGGGCGCTGATCGTCGCGATCATCATGGCCGGTTACGGTTTCTACCTGATGCTGGGCGCCGAGCAAGACCTGGCCAACCTCGGCATCGTCGCCTTCGTCGCCACATTGCAATTCCTGCCGGGGGTGTTGTCGGTACTGTACTGGCCGACCGCCAACCGTCGCGGCTTCATCGCAGGTCTATTGGCGGGGATTCTGGTGTGGCTGGTGACCATGCTGCTGCCGCTGGTCGGCAATCTGCAAGGCTTCTACATCCCACTGTTGAACATGATTTACGTGCTGGACGACACCAGCTGGCACATGGCAGCAATCGCCTCGCTGGCCGCCAACGTGCTGATGTTCACGCTGATCTCGTTGTTCACCAACGCCAGCCCCGAAGAGGCCAGCGCCGCCGAAGCCTGCGCGGTGGACAACGTTCGTCGCCCGCAACGCCGCGAACTGCATGCCGCTTCACCTCAGGAATTCGCCACTCAGCTTGCAAAACCATTGGGTGCCAAGGCAGCACAGAAAGAAGTCGAACAGGCGCTGCGGGACCTCTATCTGCCGTTCGATGAACGCCGTCCATACGCCTTGCGCCGTCTACGTGACCGTATCGAAGCCAACCTCTCCGGCCTGATGGGGCCGAGCGTGGCGCAGGACATGGTCGAAACCTTCCTGCCCTACAAGGCTGGCGGCGAAAACTACGTCACCGAAGACATCCACTTCATCGAAAGCCGCCTTGAGGACTACCACTCGCGCCTCACCGGTCTCGCCGCCGAACTCGATGCCCTGCGCCGCTACCACCGCCAGACCTTGCAGGAATTGCCGATGGGCGTGTGCTCGCTGGCCAAGGATCAGGAAATCCTCATGTGGAACAAAGCCATGGAGGAACTGACCGGGATTGCCGCACAGCGTGTGGTCGGTTCACGCCTGAGCACCATTAGCGATCCGTGGAGAGAACTGCTGCAAGGCTTCATCAATCTGCCGGACGAGCATTTGCACAAACAGCACCTGGCCCTCGACGGTCAGACGCGGTGGCTGAACCTGCACAAAGCGGCGATCGATGAACCGCTGGCGCCGGGTAACAGTGGCCTGGTATTGCTGGTAGAAGACCTGACCGAAACCCAGATGCTCGAAGATAAACTGGTGCACTCCGAGCGTCTGGCCAGCATCGGCCGCCTGGCAGCCGGTGTGGCCCATGAAATCGGCAACCCGATCACCGGCATTGCCTGCCTCGCGCAAAACCTGCGCGAAGAGCGTGAAGAAGACGCCGAACTCACGGAAATCAGCGGGCAGATCCTCGAACAGACCAAACGCGTGTCACGCATCGTTCAGTCCCTGATGAGCTTCGCCCATGCGGGCAGTTATCAGCACAGTGACGAGCCCGTCTGTCTGGCGGAAGTGGCTCAGGACGCCATCGGCCTGCTGGCCCTGAACCGGCGCAATTTCGAAGTACAGTTCTACAACCTGTGCGATCCCGATCATTGGGTTGAAGGTGATCCGCAGCGGCTCGCCCAGGTATTGATCAATCTGCTCTCAAACGCCCGCGACGCCTCGCCTCCGGGCAGTGCGGTACGAGTCAAAAGCGAAGCCGGCGAACACACGGTCGATTTGATCGTGGAAGACGAAGGCAGCGGTATTCCGAAGAACATCATGGACCGATTGTTCGAACCTTTCTTCACCACCAAGGACCCTGGCGAAGGCACCGGTCTGGGCCTTGCACTGGTCTATTCCATCGTTGAAGAGCATTATGGACAAATCACCATCGACAGCCCGGCTGATGTTCAAAGCCAACGCGGCACCCGTATCCGGGTAACTTTGCCGCGTCATGTCGAAGCGACGTCCGCTGTGAACTGAGACCGTCGAGAGTATCGAATCAATGCCGCACATTTTGATCGTCGAAGACGAAACAATTATCCGCTCCGCCTTGCGCCGTCTGCTGGAACGTAACCAGTACCAGGTCAGCGAAGCCGGATCCGTGCAGGAAGCACAAGAGCGTTTCAGCATTCCCACATTTGACCTGATCGTCAGCGACCTGCGTCTGCCAGGCGCACCCGGTACCGAGTTGATCAAACTTGGCCAGGGCACTCCGGTGCTGATCATGACCAGTTACGCCAGCCTGCGTTCGGCCGTCGACTCCATGAAGATGGGCGCGGTGGATTACATCGCCAAGCCTTTCGATCATGACGAAATGCTCCAGGCCGTAGCGCGAATCCTGCGTGACCGGCAATCGGCGCAAGCCAGCGGTGAACCGGTCGTCGGCAAAACGACCCATGGTGCCGCGAAAAACGGTGTCGACAACAGCAACGGCGAAATTGGCATTATCGGCTCCTGCCCACCGATGCAGGACCTCTACAGCAAGATCCGTAAAGTTGCGCCAACCGATTCCAACGTCCTGATCCAAGGTGAATCCGGTACCGGTAAAGAACTGGTAGCACGCGCCCTGCATAACCTGTCCAAACGCGCCAAGGCGCCGATGATTTCAGTGAACTGCGCGGCCATTCCGGAAAGCCTGATCGAGTCCGAGCTGTTCGGCCACGAAAAAGGCGCGTTTACCGGCGCCAGTGCCGGGCGTGCCGGGTTGGTGGAAGCGGCGGACGGCGGCACCTTGTTCCTCGATGAAATCGGTGAACTGCCACTGGAAGCTCAAGCCCGCCTGCTGCGCGTGTTGCAGGAAGGGGAAATCCGCCGGGTCGGTTCGGTGCAGTCGCAGAAGGTTGATGTACGCCTGATTGCCGCGACCCACCGGGACCTCAAGAGCCTGGCGAAGATTGGCCAGTTCCGTGAAGACTTGTATTACCGTCTTCACGTGATCGCCTTGAAGCTGCCGGCCCTTCGCGAGCGCGGCGCGGACGTCAATGAAATTGCCACTGCATTCCTCGCACGGCAAAGCGCACGGGTCAACCGCACCGATCTGAAATTCGCCCTGGATGCCGAACAGGCGATTCGGCATTACTCCTGGCCGGGTAACGTTCGCGAACTGGAAAACGCGGTCGAGCGTGCGGTGATTCTGTGCGAGAGCCCGGAAATTTCCGCCGAGCTGCTAGGCATCGACATCGAACTGAGCGATCTGGATGACGATGACTTCATCGGCCTGGCGCCCCAGCAGGGCAACGGCGCCGGTAACACCAGCCACGAGCCGACCGAAGATTTGTCCCTGGAAGACTACTTCCAGCATTTCGTTCTCGAGCATCAGGACCACATGACCGAAACCGAACTGGCCCGCAAACTCGGGGTCAGTCGCAAATGCCTGTGGGAACGCCGTCAGCGCCTGGGCATTCCGCGGCGCAAGACCGGGGTGGCCAGCGAGAGCTGAACCGCAGCTGTCGGATGTGCGGGTAACACATGACATTGTGAAAAAACTGTTACCTCAGCTTTTTCGCGTAACAGAAGCCGGGGCTTACGGTAACGAAGCCCCGGTTTTTTTGGGCCTCGAAAAACACCATCAGCCCACCTAACCCCTTGTTTTACTGGGCATCACAAAAGTTGGCACGCACCCTGCTATATGTTTAGTACAAGAACAACAACAAGCAATGCACAAGACAATAAAAATAAGACGTATCGACTCACGCACAATAAAAACAAGACGGCGAGAGGCGTAGCTAACTGATTCTTTTGGAGAGGCGTTGCATTTGGGGCTTGCCCCACGACCAGGCCGAGAATAATAAAAAACTGTCTCAAGACAGTGCCTGAACTGGTTGGATCGAACGATCACAGCAACACAGCGACCAAAGCAATCCGTTTGCTCTTGGCTCCCGATTGGGAGGGTCATGAAGGAACACTTCATGGCGAGGGCGCTCAACAAAAACAAGAAGCCCGAAACCAATAATAAAAATAGAGCATGCAACTACTTCTTGGGGAGCTTCGGCTCCCCTTGTGGTTTCTGGCGTTTGGGCACGCCACGCGACATCCCCTTCCACACGCTTGCTCAGCTTCCTACACCATCCCCCGACTAAATGCTAGAATCCCGGCCCATCATGCGGTCATTCTTCGTTATGGCCGAACATTCCTTCAAACAGTGCATCCCATGCTGAAGAAGTTGTTCCAGTCATTCCGTTCTCCCAAGCGTCATACGCAACACATTCGCAGTACGCCTGAAGTGCTCAACAGCGGCCAACATTCGCTGCAAAAGGCGCAATTCAGCCGTTACGCGGTGAATATCGTCGAACGCCTGCAGAACGCCGGTTACCAGGCTTACCTGGTCGGCGGCTGTGTGCGTGACATGCTGCTCGGCATTACGCCGAAAGATTTCGACGTTGCCACCAGTGCCACGCCTGAACAGGTACGTGCCGAATTCCGCAACGCGCGGATTATCGGTCGGCGTTTTAAACTGGTGCATATCCACTTTGGCCGCGAAATCATTGAAGTCGCGACCTTCCGTGCCAATCACCCGCAAAACGACGAGGACGAAGACAGCAACCAATCGTCGCGTAACGAAAGCGGGCGCATTCTGCGTGACAACGTCTATGGCACCCTGGAAGAAGACGCGCAACGCCGCGACTTCACCATCAACGCCTTGTATTACGATCCGGTCAGCGAGCGCATTCTCGACTACGCCAACGGCGTACACGACATCCGCAATCATCTGATCCGCCTGATCGGCGATCCGAAGCAACGCTACCAGGAAGACCCAGTGCGGATGCTGCGGGCCGTGCGTTTCGCCGCCAAACTGAATTTCGGCATCGAAAAACACAGCGCCACGCCCATCCGCGAACTGGCGCCGTTGCTGCGCGAGATCCCGTCGGCTCGTCTGTTCGAAGAAGTGCTCAAGTTGTTCCTCTCCGGCTATGCCGCGGACACCTTCGAAATGCTGGTCGACCTGCAGTTGTTCGATCCGCTGTTCCCGGCCAGTGCGGCAGCGTTGGAGTACAACCCGACCTACACCCACACGCTGATCAGTGAAGCGCTGATCAATACAGACCTGCGAATCAAACAGAACAAACCGGTCACCCCGGCGTTCCTGTTTGCCGCCCTGCTCTGGCCTGCCTTGCCGGCCCGTGTGTTGCGTCTGCAAGAACGCGGCATGCCGCCGATTCCGGCGATGCAGGAAGCCGCTCACGAGTTGATCGCCGAACAGTGCCAGCGCATCGCCATTCCGAAACGCTTCACCATGCCGATCCGCGAGATCTGGGACATGCAGGAGCGTCTGCCACGGCGCAGCGGCAAACGCGCCGACCTGTTGCTGGACAATCCGCGGTTCCGCGCCGGTTACGACTTCCTGCTGCTGCGTGAAAGCGCTGGTGAGCAGACCGATGGCCTGGGCGAATGGTGGACCGACTATCAGGACGCCAACGACAGCGAACGCCGGGACATGATCCGCGACCTCAGTGGCAAGGACGACGGCACCGGTGCTCCACGCAAACGTCGCCGCAGTGGCGGCGCCAAGCGCAAGCGCGCTGCCGGCGCACCGAGCGCTACAGGCGAATAAGCCATGGAACGCATCTACATCGGCATGGGCAGCAATCTGGCTGACCCCGCCGAACAACTACGCAACGCTGTCGCAGCGCTGGCGCAATTGCCGCAAACCGAACTGGTCGGGGTTTCCGGGTTTTATCAAAGCGACTCGCTGCTGCCCGGCCAACCGCGTTACACCAATGCGGTCGCCGCCCTCGACAGCAGCCTCGCGCCGCTGAACCTGCTTGATGCGCTGCAAGCCATCGAGAATGGCCAAGGCCGCGAGCGCCTTGAACGCTGGGGCCCGCGCACGCTGGATCTGGACATCGTGCTGTTCGGCGATCGACTGATCGACGAACCTCGCCTCAAAGTCCCCCACTATCACCTTCAGGAACGGGCCTTTGTGCTCTATCCGCTGGCCGAGCTGGCGCCGGCGGATTTGCGCCTGGTCGATGGCCGCACCCTCACAGAATTACTCGCCGCCTGCCCATTCGTCGGGTTGGAACGCCTCTCCCCGAATTGACAAAAAATCCCTGTGGGAGCGGGCTTGCCCGCGATGGCGGACTATCAGTCAACATTGATGTTGAATGTACAGTCGCTATCGCCGGCAAGCCCGCTCCCACAATGGTTTCTGTCGTATCAAGATTTGCAGCAGCAAAAATCTGCTGAATCGCATCAGTAACGCCGGTAACACCCCACGCGTAACAATGCGGTAACACACGCAATTGACTTCCCTGGTTCTCCTCACGACTATAGGCGTCCCGCTGCCGCCAACGCGGCGCCAAAGGGCGCAATCCAGGCCTTACAAGCACCACGAAAGAAGGTGCGCCTGTATAAATGACGAATCACGCGCGTTACTCGCAGTAGTTTCCATAGCGCCTGTAATGAGGATTTTTTTCATGCCAGCCATCACCCTGACCACGCTCCAGAGCCTCAAGCAGAAAGGTGAAAAGATCACCATGCTGACCTGCTATGACGCGACCTTCGCCCATGCCTGCAATGAGGCCGGGGTTGAAGTGCTGCTGGTGGGCGACTCCCTCGGCATGGTCTTGCAAGGTCACGACAGCACTCTGCCGGTGACCACCGCTGAAATGGCCTACCACGTGGCAGCCGTCAAACGCGGCAACGCCGATGCCTTGATCCTCGCCGACCTGCCCTTCATGGCCTACGCCACCATTGAACAAACCATGACCAACAGCGCCCTGTTGATGCAGGCCGGTGCGCACATGGTCAAGGTTGAAGGGGCATTGTGGCTTGCGGACTCGATCCGTCTGCTGGCCGAACGTGGCATCCCGGTGTGCGCCCACATGGGGCTGACGCCGCAATCGGTCAACATCCTCGGCGGCTATAAAGTCCAGGGCCGCAACGAGAACCAGGCGCGGCAAATGCGGGCCGACGCCATCTCCCTGGAACAGGCCGGCGCGGCCATGCTGCTGCTCGAATGCGTGCCCAGCGAACTGGCCGAAGAAATCACCCAGGCGGTAAAGATCCCGGTGATTGGCATCGGTGCCGGCAGCGGCACCGACGGCCAGGTACTGGTCCTGCACGACATGCTTGGCCTGTCCATCACCGGCCGCGTGCCCAAATTCGTGAAGAACTTCATGACTGGCCAAACCAGCATTCAAGCCGCCTTGAGCGCTTACGTCACTGAAGTCAAAGCGGCGACTTTCCCTGGCATCGAACACGGATTCTCTGCATGAACACCGTAAAAACCGTACGCGAACTGCGGGCCGCCGTGGCCCGTGCCCGTAGCGAAGGCAAACGCATCGGCTTCGTGCCGACCATGGGCAACCTGCACAGCGGGCATATCGCGCTGATTACCAAAGCCACCCAACGGGTTGATTTCGTGGTCGCGAGCATTTTCGTCAATCCGCTACAGTTCGGCGCCGGCGAAGACCTCGACAAGTACCCGCGGACCCTGGCCGCCGATCAGGAGAAACTGCTCCAGGCCGGTTGCCATCTGCTGTTCGCACCGACCGTCGAAGAAATGTACCCCGACGGCATGGCCGGGCAAACCCGCGTCAGCGTTCCGCAACTGTCCGAAGGCCTGTGCGGCGCCAGCCGTCCGGGGCATTTCGAAGGGGTGGCGACCGTAGTCAGCAAGCTGTTCAACATGGTCCAGCCAGACCTGGCGATCTTCGGCCAGAAAGACTTCCAGCAACTGGCGGTGATTCGCGCCCTGGTGCATGACCTGAACATGCCGATCCAGATCATCGGCGAACCCACCGTGCGTGCCGCCGACGGTCTGGCGCTGTCGTCGCGCAATGGTTTCCTCAGCGAAGAACAGCGGGCCGTCGCGCCAGTCGTCTATCGCACCCTGACCCATATTGCCGATGCAATTAAACAGGGTGAGCGGGATTACCCGACGTTGATCAACGAGCAGATCAAACAGCTTGAAGCCGCTGGCCTGCGTGCGGATTATCTGGAAATTCGCCATGCGCTGACCTTGCGTCCGGCGACGGCGGAAGATCGGGATCTGGTGATTCTGGTAGCGGCGTTCCTGGGCACGACGCGGTTGATCGACAACCTGCATCTGAACCTCGACGTACCCGCATAAACACCACCAAACCCTGTGGGAGCGGGCTTGCCCGCGATAGCGATTTAGCAGTCGACAGAGATGTTGACTGTTAGTACGCCATCGCGGGCAAGTCCGCTCCCACATTGGTCCTGTGTCAATTTCCACATCGTATTGCCGCCCTTCATGCCTTCGGGCAAACTGCCCGCCGTTCGATTCCGACCTGGGGAAACACTCATGCACGCCATCATGCTAAAGGCCAAGCTGCATCGCGCCGAAGTCACCCATGCTGTACTCGATTACGAAGGCTCTTGCGCCATCGACGGCGAATGGCTGGACCTGTCTGGCATTCGTGAGTACGAACAGATCCAGATCTACAATGTCGACAACGGCGAACGCTTCACCACCTACGCGATTCGTGGCGAAGAAGGTTCGCGCATGATTTCGGTCAACGGTGCTGCGGCGCACAAGGCCAAGGTCGGCGATCGCGTGATCATCTGCGCTTACGCCCATTACAGTGAAGCCGAACTGCTCAACTTCAAACCGCGCATGCTCTACATGGCACCGGGTAACGAGCTGAGCCACACCAGCAATGCCATTCCGGTTCAGGTCGCCTGATCGAGCCACTCCCCTGTCAGCCTTCCGTTTGTCGGACCGCTCCTGCTTAAATGTTAAAAAAGTACCGGGAGCAGGTCAGACAAAGTCAAGACAGATTGCAGCGCGAGGTTTACTGTATTCGCCCTGCGCCATGAAATCGTGTCGACGCAGTTGACCGGACGCCCACCCACAGCGCTCCGGGATTTTTAGTGTTCAAAAGGCCGTTCAAGTAAAAAGGAAAACCGCAGCGATGGCGTACTACCGCACTCCCCACGACGTTACCGCTCTGCCCGCCTGGCAAGCGTTGAATGACCACCGCCAAGCCATGCAGGATTTCAGCATGCGCGAAGCCTTTAATGCCGATCCGCAGCGTTTTACTCAATTCACCCTCAGCAGCTGCGGCCTGTTTCTCGATTACTCGAAAAACCTGATCAACGCCCAGACCCGCAATCTGCTGGTGGGCCTGGCCAACGAAGTCGACCTCAAAGGCGCGATCAAAGCGCTGTTCGATGGCGAAATCGTCAACTCTTCCGAAGGCCGCCCCGCGCTGCACACCGCACTGCGCCGCCCGGTGGGCGACAAACTGTCGGTCAACGGCGTCAACGTGATGCCTGACGTGCACAAGGTTCTGAACCAGATCACCGACCTCGTGGGCCGCATCCACGACGGTTTGTGGCGCGGTTACACCGAGAAGCCGATCACTGACGTGGTCAACATCGGCATCGGTGGCTCTTTCCTCGGCCCTGAACTGGTGTCCGAAGCGCTGCTGTCCTACGCCCAGAAAGGCGTGCGCTGCCATTACCTGGCGAACATCGATGGCAGTGAATTCCACGAACTGACCATGAAGCTGCGCGCCGAGACCACGCTGTTCATCGTCTCGTCGAAATCCTTCAATACCCTCGAAACCCTGAAAAATGCCCAGGCCGCACGCGCCTGGTATCTGGCTCAGGGTGGTTCGGAAGCCGAGCTGTACCGTCACTTCATTGCCGTTTCCAGTAACAATGCTGCGGCGGTTGCGTTCGGTATTCGCGAAGAAAACATCTTCCCGATGTGGGACTGGGTCGGCGGCCGTTACTCGCTGTGGTCGGCTATCGGTCTGCCGATTGCACTGGCCATCGGCATGTCGAACTTCAAGGAACTGTTGTCCGGTGCCTACACCATGGACCAGCACTTCCAGAGCGCGCCATTCGAACAGAACATGCCGGTACTGCTGGCGTTGCTCGGCGTCTGGTACGGCAACTTCTGGGGCGCGCAGAGCCACGCGATCCTGCCGTACGACCACTACCTGCGCAACATCACCAAACACCTGCAACAGCTGGACATGGAATCCAACGGCAAGAGCGTGCGCCAGGACGGTACGCCAGTGTCCACCGATACCGGCCCGGTGATCTGGGGCGGCGTCGGCTGCAACGGTCAGCACGCTTACCACCAGTTGCTGCACCAGGGCACCCAGCTGATTCCGGCCGACTTTATCGTGCCGATCGTCAGCTTCAACCCGGTGTCCGACCACCACCAGTGGCTGTACGCCAACTGCCTGTCGCAAAGCCAGGCACTGATGCTGGGCAAGACTCGCGCCGAGGCCGAGGCCGAGCTGCGTGACAAGGGCATGAGCGAGGATGAAGTGCAGAAGCTGGCGGCACACAAGGTGATCCCGGGCAACCGTCCAAGCAACACCCTGGTGGTCGAACGCATCAGCCCGCGTCGTCTTGGCGCACTGGTGGCGCTGTACGAACACAAAGTATTCGTGCAAAGCGTGGTCTGGGGCATCAACGCCTTCGACCAGTGGGGCGTAGAGCTGGGTAAAGAGTTGGGCAAAGGCGTCTACAACCGTCTGGTCGGTAGCGAAGAAACCCCGGCTGACGATGCCTCCACCCAAGGCCTGATCAACTACTTCCGCGGTCGTCACCGCGGTTGATTTGACGCCACCCGGTTGCCCTTGTGGGAGCGAGCCTGCTCGCGATAGTGGTCTGACATTCAAATGATGTTGAATGTTTTGACGCCATCGCGAGCAGGCTCGCTCCCACATTGGTTTATGGCGGTCACAAAATTTTGCGGCCGGCACCTTCTACACCGGCATCTGACTTGAACCCTTTCCCCACTCGGCGCATCTTTATTACTTGTCGTTACAAGAATAAGGAACCGTCATGTTCGATATCAGCACGTTCCCCAAAGCCGATGCCGTCCGCCGGGCCGCACAGTTAAGTCAAGACGACTACCAACGCCTGTACCGCCAATCCATCGAGCACCCCAGCACCTTCTGGGCCGAACAGGCCACACGCTTTCTTGATTGGAGCGCACCGTGGAAAACCGTCCAGCGTTACGACCTGAAAACCGGTGAGGCGAGTTGGTTCGCCGGCGGGAAGTTAAACGTCAGTTACAACTGCATCGACCGTCACCTGGAAAAACGCGGCGATCAAACCGCGATCATCTGGGAAGGCGATGACCCCGCCGAATCCGCCCAGATCACCTACAAGAAACTCCATCACAACGTCTGCCGACTGGCCAATGTGCTCAAAAGCCGTGGCGTGAAGAAAGGCGACCGCGTGTGCATCTACATGCCGATGATCCCCGAATCCGCCTACGCCATGCTCGCCTGCGCGCGGATCGGCGCGATTCATTCGGTGGTGTTCGGCGGCTTCTCCCCGGACTCGCTGCGTGACCGGATCCTCGACGCCGATTGCCGCACCGTGATCACTGCCGACGAAGGCGTGCGCGGCGGCAAGTTCGTGCCACTCAAACAGAACGTCGACACGGCGCTGCAAAGCTGCCCCAACGTGAATACCGTGATCGTGGTCGAACGTACCCAAGGCCAGATTAACTGGGTCGACGATCGGGACATCTGGTACCACCAGGCGTTGCGCGACGTCAGCGACGATTGCCCGCCAGAGCCGATGGACGCCGAAGACCCGCTGTTCATCCTCTACACCTCCGGCAGCACCGGCAAACCCAAAGGCGTGCTGCACACCACCGGCGGCTATCTGTTGCAAGCGGCCATGACCTTCAAGTACGTGCTCGACTATCGCGACGGTGAAGTCTTCTGGTGCACCGCCGATGTCGGCTGGGTCACCGGCCACAGCTACATCGTCTACGGGCCGCTGGCTAACGGGGCGACCACGCTGATCTTCGAAGGTGTGCCGAGCTACCCCAGCACCTCGCGCTTCTGGCAGGTGATCGACAAGCACCATGTGAACATCTTCTACACCGCTCCGACCGCGTTGCGTGCGCTGATGCGTGAAGGCCCCGAGCCGCTGAAGGAAACGTCCCGCGAGAGTCTGCGGTTACTCGGCACCGTCGGTGAGCCCATCAACCCGGAAGCCTGGGAGTGGTATTTCAATACGGTCGGCGAGCAACGCTGCCCGATTGTCGATACCTGGTGGCAAACCGAAACCGGCGGCATCATGCTCAGCCCGTTGGTCAGCACTCAACGGATCAAACCCGGCTGCGCCACCCAACCGATGTTCGGCGTGCAACCGGTATTGCTCGACGAACACGGCAAGGAAATCAAAGGCGCCGGCAGCGGCATACTGGCCATCAAGTCCAGCTGGCCGGCGCAGATCCGCAGCGTCTACGGCGATCCGAAACGGATGATCGAAACCTACTTCAAACCCTACCCCGGCTATTACTTCACCGGTGATGGGGCACGTCGCGACGAGGACGGCGACTACTGGATCACCGGGCGCATCGATGACGTGATCAACGTCTCCGGGCACCGCATCGGCACGGCCGAAGTGGAAAGCGCGCTGGTGCTGCACGACAGCATCGCCGAGGCTGCCGTGGTCGGTTATCCCCATGACGTCAAAGGCCAGGGCATCTATGCCTTCGTCACGCCCATGAACGGCACCGAAGCCAATGACGAACTGAAGAACCAATTGCTGGCGCATGTCAGCAAGGAAATCGGCAGCTTCGCCAAACCGGATTTGATCCAATGGGCCCCGGCCCTGCCGAAAACCCGTTCGGGCAAGATCATGCGACGAATTCTGCGCAAGATCGCCTGTAACGAACTCGATAGCCTGGGCGACACCTCGACCCTCGCCGACCCGAGCGTGGTGCAGGGTTTGATCGACAAACGCCTGAACTCGTAAATCGTTCGCGCAATGATCGTTCCCACGCTCTGCGTGGGAATGCAGCCAGGGGACGCTCCGCGTCCCAGAAGCAGACGCAGAGCGTCCGGTGAGGCATTCCNCGCCTGAACTCGTAAATCGTTCGCGCAATGATCGTTCCCACGCTCTGCGTGGGAATGCAGCCAGGGGACGCTCCGCGTCCCAGAAGCAGACGCAGAGCGTCCGGTGAGGCATTCCCACGCAGAGCGTGGGAACGATCAGTCCATAGCTGTTAAACTCCCGCGCCCCCAATTCCCTCCTGCAAGGCGCCCAGCATGTCTCCCTTGAATCAGGCGCTGCGCGCCGCCCTCGATCGTCGTCAGGACCTGCTTGCCGAGTTGCATCAGCAAGGCACCGATTGCTATCGCCTGTTCCACGGCAGCCAGGAAGGCGCCGGCGGCTTGACCATCGACCGCTACGGCCCGCAACTGTTGGTGCAGAGTTTTCACCAGGCACTGGAGCGTGACGCCCTGCTGCAACTGCACGAGATCGTCAATCAACAACTGGGCCTCGACACCTTGCTGGTCTACAACGACCGTTCCCGTGGCAACTCGCGCATCGACCGCGAAGACACCGTCTACCGCGCCGACGAAGCCGCCCTGCAAGATTTGATCGGCCACGAATGGGGACTGAACTACCGGGTTCGCGGGCGCCACGCTGGCCAGGATCCGTTGCTGTTTCTCGACCTGCGCAACGCTCGCGGCTGGGTCAAGGCGCACAGCAAAAACAAAAGTGTACTGAACCTGTTTGCCTATACCTGTGGCGTCGGCCTCAGCGCCGCGGCAGGTGGTGCGAGCGAGGTGTGTAACCTGGACTTTGCCGAAGGTAATCTGGCGGTCGGTCGTGAGAACGGTCTGCTCAACCCGCAATTGCCGACCATGGAATTCATCCAGTCCGATTACTTCCCGGCGATTCGTCAATTGGCCGGCCTGCCGATCAGCCAGCGTCGCGGCCAGAAACTGCCGAGCTATCAACGTCTGGACCCGCGTCAGTACGATCTGGTGCTGCTCGATCCACCGGCCTGGGCCAAGAGTGCCTTTGGCACGGTCGACCTGTTACGTGACTACCAGAGCCTGCTCAAACCGGCGCTGCTGACCACCGCCGACGATGGCGTGCTGATCTGCTGCAACAACCTGGCGAAGGTCAGCATGGACGATTGGCGCGAACAGGTTTTGCGCTGCGCAGAGAAGGCCGGGCGACCGGTGCGTGAGTGGACAGCGCTGACACCGGGCAGCGATTTCCCGTCGATGGACCTGCAGCCGCCGCTGAAAACGCTGATCCTGCAGCTCTGAAATTTCACGCCGATAATCAGATAAATCCTATAAAGCGTGGTTGCTTCGGAACCGCAAACGCATGCCATACTCCAAGGCACTCCGATTCCGACAGATGAAGCCGCACATGCCCAAAGGATTGATTCGCGCTATCGGCGCCTTGTTGACTGCCCTGGCTCTTTATAGCCTGTTGGGATTTCTGATTTTGCCGGGCATCGCGTTGCGAATCGCCAACCAACAATTGGCCAACTACGCCACGACGCCCGCCACGATTTCGCGGATCGAACTCAACCCGTTCAGCCTTGAAGTCACCCTTTGGGGCCTGGTCATCGGCGAGCCGGGCAAGGAACAGGTGGGCTTCGAACGGCTGTACGCCAACCTGCAGATCGATAGCCTCTGGACCAAGGCGCTGCACTTGTCCGATATCGAACTGGACAAACCCAAGACCGAAATCCTCTTCAGCAAGGACGGCAAGCTCAACCTGCTCGGCCTGTTCAAAATCCCCGCCAGCGAACCGACCCCGGCCGATCCGGACGCCAAACCATTCCCGCTGCGTGTGGAGCGGATCAAACTGGCCAGCGGCTCCGTCCATTTCGAGGATGCACGGCCCAGCGAACCCATCGAATTCCTCTACGACAAACTCGACTTCGAACTGAAAAACCTCAGCACCTTGCCCGAAGACAGCGCCGACATGACGTTGGTGGCCGTCGGCCCGGCAGGTGGTCAGATCGACTGGACCGGTAACTTCAGCCTGATCCCGATCGCCTCCGAAGGTAAGCTGAAAATCACCGATGGCAAGATGAAATCCTTTTGGCCTTATGTGCGCGATGCTGTCCCACTCGCACTCGAAGATGGCGTCGTCAGCCTCAGCACCGACTACAAACTCAACCTGGCCAAGGAAACCGAACTGCTGCTGAGCAACGTTGCCGTCAGCGTCGCGCCTTTCGCCATCAAGACTGCGGACGGTCGACCGCTGGCCAAGCTCGAGCGGCTGGACATCAGCGAAACCACCGTGGACCTGGCCAAGCAGCAAGTGGTGGTCGGCAAGATTCGCAGCCAGAAACTGGAAACCTGGGCCGCCCTCGAAGCCGACGGGCAACTCGACTGGCAAAAACTGTTCGCCAGTCAGCCGTCCAAAGCGGCCGCCAAGGCCAATGCCGAGCCGACCAGCGCACCAGCGGCTGCCGATTCGCCGAAGCCTGAACCGACCGCACCGAGCAAGCCTTGGCAGGTGCTGCTCAAAGACGTGCAACTGCGCGATTATCAGGTGCACCTGGCCGACCGCAAGGCACAACCGGCGGTGGCGTTGGAGCTGGGCCCACTGAACCTGGACCTGCAAAATTTCGACAGCCTCAATGGCTCACCTTTCAACCTCAAGCTCGACACCGGCGTGGGCAAGCAAGGCAAGATCCTGGCGGACGGCGTGGTCAATCTGGCCCCGATCAGCGCCAAACTGAACGTGCAGACCAAGGACATCGACCTGCGCGTCGCCCAGTCCTACATCAACCCGTTCATTCGTCTCGAACTGCGCAGCGGCATGCTGGGCAGTGATCTGGCGGTCGACCTGAAAAGCACCGAGCCGCTGGCGTTCAACATCACCGGTCGCGCCCAGGTCGATCAACTGCATACCCTCGACACCCTGAAAACCCGCGACTTCCTCAAGTGGCAACAGTTGGTGCTCGAAGGTCTGAATTATCAACATGGCGACAGCCTGTCGATCGACAAGGTCAACCTGTTCCAGCCCTATGCACGCTTCATGATCAACGATGATCGCACCACCAACATCGATGACTTGCTGATCCCGCAACCGGCCGACTCCGGCGCCACAACCACCGCTGCGGCCAAACCGGCAGCCGGGAAAGAAAAACCGCTGGGCATCCACGTTGGCGGCATTGCCATCAATGACGGTTCGGCCAACTTCGCCGACTTCAGCCTGACCCCGAACTTCGCCACAGCGGTTCAACAGCTCAACGGGAAGATCGGCACCATCGACAGCCGCCAGGCAAAACCGGCCAGCGTCGACGTCAAAGGCAAGGTCGACCGCTATGCGCCGGTGACCATCAAGGGTTCGGTCAACCCGTTCGACCCTATGGCCAGCCTGGACATCGCCACCAGTTTCAAACGGGTGGAACTGACCACGCTGACGCCCTACTCCGGCAAGTTCGCCGGTTACCGTATCCGCAAGGGCCGGCTCAATCTCGACCTGCATTACAAGATCACCAACGGCCAGCTCCTGGCCGAAAACAAAGTGGTGGTCGAGCAGCTGCAACTGGGTGAAAAGGTCGACAGTCCAGACGCCGTGAGCCTGCCGCTGAAACTGGCGATTGCCTTGCTCAAGGATGTCGACGGCAAGATTTCCATCGAACTGCCAGTGAGCGGCGACCTGAACAATCCGCAGTTCAGTGTCATGCCTATTATCTGGCAGACCCTGCGCAACCTGATCGTGAAAGCCGCCGCAGCGCCATTCAAAATGATTGGCGGGCTGGTCAGCGGCGGTGGTTCGGAAGACTTGGGCACCGTGGCATTTGCACCGGGCTCAAGCGACCTGAGTAAAGACGCCGAAGCGGCACTGGTCAAGCTGTCCCAGGCGCTCAAGGAACGTCCGGCCCTGCGCCTGGAAATCGAAGGCACCGCCGCCAAGAGCAGCGATGGCCCGCTGATTGCCGAGCAACGCCTGGAGCGGGAATACCAGTACAACTACTACAAAATGCTCCAGCGCCGCGGTGACAAGGTGCCGGCCCAGGCCTCATTGCTGGAAGTGCCGGACAGCGAGAAAGGCCCGCTGCTCGAAGGGATCTACCGCACGCGCCTGAAGACCCAGCCGCCCGCCGAATGGAAGGACCTGGGCAAGGAAGAACGCAGCAAAAAAATGCGTGAAAGCGTGATCGCCTTCTGGAGCTCCAGCGAGGTGCTGTTACGTCAACTGGGGCAAGAACGGGCCAGCAGCATCAAGGATTATCTGGTGGACAAGGGTCAGTTGGCCGATGACCGCGTGTACTTCATCGACGCCAGCCTTGCAGAGGCAGAAAGCGATGGCCGGGTTATTACCCCCATGCATCTGGATGCCGAGTGATGGGCGCACGCGGGCTTCTGAGCCTGGCTCTGTTGCTGGTTGCCGGCCAGGCTGCGGCGGCCGACACCTTGCGCTGTGGCAGCCAATTGATCAGCGTTGGGGACAGGGCCGGCGAAGTACTGCAGAAATGCGGAGAGCCGGTTGCCCGCGACTTGTTGGGCTACAAGCGTAGCGCCAATCGACGGGAAGAGTTTCAGGTCGAGGAATGGACCTACGGACCCAACAGCGGGATGTACCAGTACCTGCGCTTTGAAGGAAACCGGTTGGTTCGAATCACCAGCAAGCGCGGCAACTGAACAATCAAAAGATCTTTCTTCTGATCTTTGTTCCCCAAAATAGAACAGGCCCCGACACAAATGCCGGGGCCTGTAATGGCCACATCCTTGTGGCCTTCGCATGAACGCTCAAGTAGCGGCAGACGTATGACTCGGCCCGCCTACCGCACCTTCTCCCGGTCCAGGCGAGAAGCCTTGTTTTACTCGGTTTTCAGGCCGTCAGCGGACACCGCTTTGACGCCTTTGATTTTCTTGGTGATAGCCACGGCGGTGTCTTTCTGGGCATCTGTCAGAACGGTCATGGAAGACAGGGAAACAACGCCTTTGTTGGTTTCGACTTTGATGTCAGTGCCAGGGATGCCTTTTTCGGTCACCAGGTCTGCTTTGACTTTGGTTGTGATCCAGGTATCGGAAACATCCTCTTTCGCTTCAGTGACTTCACCGGCGGCCAGCATCATGGGTGCCTGAGTCGCTTGGGTGGTCTGTGCGAATGCAGCGTTGGCCATGGTCAGGGTCAACGCGGTAGCAGTAGCGGCAGCGATAGCGAACTTCTTCATACGAGTAACTCCTGTATTTCTGGAAAGTCTGCTGCGTGTCTTGTCAGCAGGGTTACAGGAGATAGTGCGAACGGTGTGCCAACTGTCAGATAAAAAATAAACACTTATAAATCAATAACTTAACAACAATGGCAATTTTCGAGATCATGCAAATTGCATGACTGCGAAATTATCTACATGCAACATGCGGGTTTTAACGCAGGCCTAAAGCCATGAATTGTCGGGGATTTTTTTGATTATTGAATTGACCTACAAATGACGAGCAAAAAAATGCCCCGCGTCGTGAAACGCAGGGCATTCGACAGGATGACAATGGATCAGCCAGCAGCGGCAACGCCAGTGCAGCCTTTAGGCGCGTATTCCTGTTCAACCGTCGTGGCGCAAGTCCAGCCGCCAGTGAGCGTGCGCGAAAGCGTGATGGTTTTGCCGAGCACCGGCCCCGGTGCATTGAGAATCGTGCAACCAATACTGCCCACACCGGAAGAGGCGGTACCCGTTGCCGTAATCGTGCAATTACCCGTGGCGCTCGCCGCGCCGATCCCGGCGGGGGCGGCAATATCAGTGCCTTGATTGATGATGTCTTCGAAAGGCACCTTCAGTGCCGAAATTTCTGCAACCGCAGCGGTGACCTTCGCCCGCGCCTGGTACTTCGAATACTGCGGCAACGCAAACGTCGCCAGAATCCCGATGATCGCCACCACGATCAGCAGCTCGATCAGAGTAAAACCTTTTTGATTTTTCATAGACAGGCTCCATGCATGAGTCGAAATCTCATGATCTGAACAAGGCACAGCACAGGTCATGCCAAGCCGCGCGCGCCCCTGCCTGCTGGGCACGAGATCGCGGCAAAGACCTTTCCTACTCCAAGGATCCGCACTATCTGACACTTTTTGTCACCTCACCCCGGCTGGTTTGGTTCCACTGCTTGACTAGGCTATAAGTCATTAACTGTCTGCGTCCGGTATCCCAATGAATGACATTGCCCTTAGCGGTCTGGCCAAGCAATTGGTACTGGCCGAGCTGATCACTGATCAAAGTGCGCAACAGGCGTATCAACAAGCCCAACGCAATCGCATTTCGCTGGTCAGCTATCTGGTGCAAAACAAACTGCTGAAAAGCTTACAGGTCGCCGAGGTGGCCTCGGAGCATTTCGGCATGGCCCTGCTGGACCTCAACTGCCTGGACAAAGACACTCAACCCCGAGGGCTGGTCAGTGAGAAACTGATCCGTCAGCACCACGCCCTGCCCCTCTGGCGGCGTGGTAACAAGCTGTTCGTGGGGATTTCCGACCCGACCAATCACCAAGCCATCAATGACATCCAGTTCAGCACCGGGCTGAGCACCGAAGCCATTCTGGTGGAGGAAGACAAGCTCAGCGACGCCATCGAAAAATTCTTCGACAACCACTCCACCGGTCTGGAAGACATGGCCGATGTCGACCTCGACGGGCTGGACATCGAGTCGGTCGATGACCAGAAACAGGATTCAATCGTAGGGCAAGATGCCGATGATGCCCCCGTGGTGCGCTTCGTCCACAAGATGCTGCTCGACGCGATCAAGAGCGGTTCTTCCGACCTGCATTTCGAACCCTATGAAAAAATCTACCGCGTGCGCATGCGCACCGATGGCATGCTGCGGGAGGTCGCCAGGCCGCCGACACAACTGGCCAACCGCATTGCTTCCCGGCTGAAGGTCATGGCCAGTCTCGACATTTCCGAGCGGCGCAAACCCCAGGACGGGCGAATCAAGATGCGCCTGTCCAAAAGCAAGTCCATCGACTTCCGGGTCAACACACTGCCCACCTTGTGGGGCGAGAAAGTGGTGATCCGGATCCTCGACCCCTCCAGTGCCCATATGGGCATCGATGCCCTCGGCTACGAACCCGATCAGAAAGACCTGTACATGGCCGCGCTCAAGCAGCCACAGGGGATGATCCTGGTGACTGGTCCCACTGGCTCGGGCAAGACCGTGTCGCTCTATACCGGGCTGAACATTCTCAACACCGTCGACATCAATATTTCCACTGCCGAAGACCCGGTAGAAATCAACATGGAAGGCATCAACCAGGTCAACGTCAATCCCAGGCAAGGACTGGATTTCGCCCAGGCGCTGCGCTCGTTTCTGCGTCAGGACCCGGACGTGATCATGGTCGGTGAAATCCGCGACCTCGAAACCGCCGAAATCGCCATCAAGGCTGCCCAGACCGGGCACATGGTGCTTTCCACCCTGCACACCAACAGCGCCGCGCAAACCCTGACCCGCCTGCACAACATGGGGATTCAGGGGTTCAACATCGCGACCTCGGTCAGCCTGATCATCGCCCAGCGCCTGGCGCGCAAACTGTGCAGTCATTGCAAAAAGCCCATCGAGATTCCCCGCGAGGCGTTACTCAAAGAAGGCTTTCCCGAGGAACGCATCGGCTCGTTCACGATCTATGAACCGGTCGGTTGCGATCAGTGCAACAGCGGTTACAAAGGGCGAGTAGGGATTTATGAAGTGGTAAAGAACACCCCAGACCTGCAACGGCTGATCATGGCCGAAGGCAATTCACTGGAAATCGACATCCAGATGCGTAAGGACGGCTTCAACGACCTGCGTACTTCGGGCCTGCTCAAGGCCATGCAAGGCATCACCAGCCTTGAAGAAATCAATCGGGTCACGAAGGACTGAACATGGCGGTCAAAGCGGCGAAAATCAGCATCTATGCCTGGGAAGGCACAGACAAGAAAGGCACAAAAATGACCGGCGAGTTGACCGGCCAGAATCCCGCGCTGATCAAGGCCCAGTTACGCAAGCAAGGGATCAACCCGGGCAAGGTGCGGAAAAAAACCGCGTCCATTTTCAGTGCCGGAAAACGCATCAAGCCCCTGGACATTGCCCTGTTTACCCGGCAGATGGCGACCATGATGAAAGCCGGCGTACCGCTGCTGCAATCGTTCGACATTATCGGCGAGGGCTTCGATAACCCGAACATGCGCAAGCTGGTGGACGAGGTGAAACAGGAAGTCGCGGCCGGTAACAGCTTCGCCGCGGCCCTGCGCAAAAAGCCCCAGTATTTCGATGAGCTGTACTGCAACCTGGTGGATGCCGGCGAGCAGGCTGGCGCCCTGGATACCCTGCTGGAACGGGTGGCGACCTATAAGGAAAAGAGCGAAAGCCTCAAGGCCAAGATCAAGAAAGCCATGACTTACCCGCTGGCGGTGGTGTTCGTCGCGATCATTGTGACCGGGATCCTGCTGGTTAAGGTTGTGCCGCAATTCGAGTCAGTGTTCTCGGGGTTTGGCGCCGAGCTGCCGGCGTTCACCGTGATGGTCATCGGCTTGTCGGAGTTCCTGCAGGCCTGGTGGTGGATGGTGCTCGGCATGCTGGGCGCGCTGGTCTTCGGCGTCCGCCATGCCTTTAAAAAGTCCCCGGGCTTTCGGGACCGGATGGACACCTGGCTGCTGAAACTGCCGTTGGTTGGCGCGCTCATGTACAAGTCCGCCGTGGCCCGTTACGCCCGCACCTTGTCGACGACGTTTGCCGCCGGGGTGCCACTGGTCGAAGCCCTGGAGTCAGTGGCGGGCGCGACTGGCAACATCGTGTTCAAGCGAGCGGTGTTACGCATCAAGCAGGACGTTTCAACTGGCATGCAGCTGAATTTTGCCATGCGCACCTCCGGCATCTTTCCGAACATGGCGATCCAGATGACGGCCATCGGCGAAGAGTCCGGCGCACTGGACGACATGCTCGACAAGGTCGCAAGTTTCTATGAGGACGAAGTGGATAACATGGTCGATAACCTGACCAGTCTGATGGAGCCTTTCATCATGGTGGTGCTGGGGGTTATCGTCGGCGGCCTGGTGGTTGCGATGTACCTGCCCATCTTCCAACTTGGCTCAGCGATCTGATATGTCCTTGAACGAATTTCTGAGTCTCAACCCGCTGGCCTTCACGATCACCGCATTGGTGATCGGTTTGCTTATCGGCAGTTTTCTCAACGTGGTGGTCTGGCGCCTGCCGAAAATGCTTGAGCGTGAATGGCGCTTGCAGGCCCATGACGTCCTGGACTTGCCACCCGAAGCCCCCGGCCCGGCTTACAACCTGATACTGCCTCACTCCGAGTGCCCCGACTGTGGCCATCGGATTCGAGCGTGGGAAAACATTCCCGTGCTCAGTTATCTGTTTTTACGTGGGCGATGCTCGAACTGCGCGACGCCGATCAGTAAACGTTACCCGCTGACCGAACTGGCCTGCGGCGTGCTGTCGGCGTTCGTCGCCTGGCATTTCGGTTTCGGTTGGCAGGCCTGCATGGTGCTGGTCCTGAGTTGGGGCCTGCTGGCGATGAGCCTGATCGACGCCGAACACCAGCTGTTGCCGGACGTGCTGGTGCTGCCGTTGATATGGCTGGGGTTGATCGTCAACAGTTTCGGGCTCTTCGTGTCTCTGCATGACGCGCTCTGGGGCGCGGTGGCCGGCTACATGGCGCTGTGGACGGTGTTCTGGCTGTTCAAGTTGATCACCGGCAAGGACGGCATCGGCTACGGCGACTTCAAGCTCTTGGCGATGCTCGGCGCCTGGGGCGGTTGGCAGGTCCTGCCGCTGACCATCCTGCTGTCATCGCTGCTGGGCGCCATCATCGGGGTGATTTTGCTGCGCCTGCGGGACGCAAAAACCTCGACGCCGCTACCCTTTGGCCCCTATCTGGCCATTGCCGGCTGGATTGCCTTGCTCTGGGGTGGTCAAATAACCGGCTTCTATTGGCAGTTTGTCGGTTTGAAATGAATACCCCTGTGGAAAAACCCTGGATTCTCGGCCTGACCGGCGGCATCGGCAGCGGCAAAAGCGCGGCCGCCCAGCACTTCATCGACCTGGGCGTGCACGTGGTGGACGCCGATCATGCGGCTCGCTGGGTGGTCGAACCCGGTCGCCCGGCACTGGCGAAGATCGCCGAGCACTTTGGCCCCGGCGTGCTGCAAGCCGATGGCCAACTGGATCGCGCGGCGCTGCGCAAGCTGATCTTCGAAGTGCCGGATGAACGCCGCTGGCTCGAAGCACTGCTGCATCCGCTGATCGCCGAGGAGATCGCCCACCATCTGGCCAAGGCACAATCGTCTTACGCGATTCTGGTTTCGCCGCTGCTGATCGAGTCCGGGCAGTACGCCATGACCCAACGGGTCCTGGTGATCGATGCCCCGGAACAGTTACAGATCGAACGCACCCTGCAGCGTGACCAGACCAGCGAACAGCAGGTCCAGGCGATCCTCAAGGCCCAGTCCAGCCGACAGGACCGCGTGAGCCATGCCGACGATGTGGTGGTCAACGACCGCGACCTCGCCTGGCTGCACAGCGAGGTCGAACGCCTGCATCACTTTTACCTTACTTTGCGTGGAGGCCAGTCATGAGCCAAACCCCAACCGTCGATTGCCCAACCTGTGGCGCCCCTGTCGAATGGAGCCCCGAGAACAAGTTCCGGCCATTTTGTTCAGACCGTTGCAAACTGATCGACCTGGGCGCCTGGGCGTCGGAAGAACACAAGATCCCGGTGAGCCCGGATGCCGAAGACGAACTGTTCAGCGAAGACTTCGACCCGCGTCACTGATCCCGACCCTCAGGGCCGCATAAAGCCATAGTCCTGGCCTTCGTCGAGGTTCTCGGCGAGAAACCGCAACTCATCGGCCAGGTCTTCGATATTGCGTACCGCCTTGCTCTGCTGCACCACCGCACTGAGCAAGGCGCGCAGGCTCAATCCCGGATCGAAACCCACCTCTTGCGCCACATCCAGACTCTGACGCAACTCCTGCCGGGCCCACTCATACACACTCATGCCATTGCTCCTGAAGGTTTTCCGGAGCATGGATTCGTCAACGATTTTTGGATTTGATGTGGATCAAGATTTGGGATCGTCGTCTTTCCAGGGCGCCGAAAGGTAGCGGGTGCGATTGAACGTCTCCAGCCATTCGGGGCAGAACACCACCAATGCGCTGACCACCATGCCGTTGATAAACGCTTCCGGGAAAATCAGCAGCCACAGGTAACCGACAAAATCTTCCAGCCAATACGGCATGGCGAAACGTTCGTCGTACCACAGCAATGTGAGCGCCAGAATCAGGCACAACAGGGCCGACAACGCAGCGGCAAAAAAACCGGAACAGAAGATATACACAAAGGGATTACGCGGCTGCGCGCGCTCGACCAGGATTGCGCAGCACTCAGTGACCAGCACCGGCAGCAGAATCAGCAACGAGCCGTTGACCCCCATGGCCGCCATGTCCTGCCGCCCGAGCAGCACCAATCCTGCTTGCGCGACCAACCCGCCGACAATCGCCAACGGCCAATCCAGCAGTAACGTCACCGCCGTCATGCCGATGAAGTGATAGGACACGCCCGTATCAAAGTCCCGTCGCACCAGCCAGAGCATGAACAGCGCGAACACCGTGCCGAACAAGAGATGCTGACGGCGGCTATCGCTGAACAGTTCGACCCAGGGCGCTCGACAGACAGCCCAGATCACTACCGGCGCGTAAATCAGCCAGCCCACTGTAAGGCTTTGCGGTGACAGCAGTTCAGCGCCAATCATGGGCAAGCCTTTTCCGGCGCCTGGGCCCGCATAAGCGCAAGACTGAGCAGCAACACTGTTCTATATTTCACGCGTCTCTCCCGTCGTGATAGCTCTCAGTCTATACCGGCGTTTCTGACTGGCCGAATCGCTGTTCTAGCCGCGGGATTTTGAGGGTGTACATATCCGTTTCTGCGGTAACGGCCACCTAGGGTTCCGCCCTTACGGCGGGTCACTTGGAAAAGCCCCAAGTAACCAAGGGCTTCTGCCCCTTTCGTTCGGTGCCTCGCTTAGGCTCGGCATGCCCTCGCTCCGGTCCTGCTCCGTGGGCCCGCCGCGATCGGCCATCCATGGCCGTGCGCGGCTAACCCGGCATCCATGCCGGGTTGCCCACTGCGCAGAACCTCCTCTCGGCCTCTCGAGGGGGCGTTGCATCAACATCAAAAGCTGCAGGCGAGCTAACGCTCGGCCTGTTGAGTGGTGAAAGCAGAGCGGATGTGCTCTGATTTTTTGTGGGAGCGGGCTTGTCGGGTCGCCGCATCGCGGCGATGGCGGCCTGTCAGCCGATCAATCTTCCCCGACTATACCCAGTCCAATTGTGGGAGCTGGCTTGCCTGCGAAGCTGTTGATCTTACCGTTGCCGTTGCCGTTGCTTTGGCTTTGGCTTTGGCTTTGGCTCTTGATCTTGATCGTGATCTGTCGCCCCTTTCCCAGAGGCCGAACGCAGGTATTGCGCAGGGGGCACCGCGGCAAGGATGCCGCGGTAGCCGCCCCCGGCCATGGATGGCCGATGGCGGCGGGCCCCCGGAGTAATGCCGGAGTGAGGGCATGCCGAGCCTGGGCGAGGCACCGAATGGCGGGGCAAAAGCGCTTTGGTTACTTTCGCGCTTTTCGAAAGTGACTCGCTGTAAAAGCGAAACCATAAGCGGCCATAACCGCAGAAACGGATATGTACACGATCAAAGACCCCAATCGGCTATCAGGCCGCCTTCGCGGGCAAGCCTCGCTCCTACCAGAGCCGATATACCTATGCTTCTAACCAGGCGCACAGAGAATCCGCGGGATCGAAAAAAGTTACGTAAACTTTACGAGACAAAACGACAAGCCGATCGATACTGCGCGGCGCTAACAAGACAGGCGTTTTTTATGTCCATTGCGGCACTGCGACTTATTGGTTTTATCCTGGGTATTTTTTTGATCACGCTGGCGGTGAGCATGTCGATACCGATGCTCACGCTGGTGATCTATGAACGCAACGATGATATGTCGGCCTTTCTGTGGTCGAGCCTGATCACTGCGGTGTCTGGGCTGCTATTGATCAACAAGGGACGTCCTGAAGACGCTCAGTTGCGTCCCCGCGATATGTACATGCTGACGACCGCCAGTTGGGTAGTCGTCTGCATGTTCGCCGCATTACCCATGGTTCTGATCCAGCACATCAGCTACACCGACGCGTTTTTTGAAACGATGTCCGGCATCACCACCACCGGATCGACCATCCTGACCGGTCTGGACACTGCCTCGCCCGGATTGCTGATCTGGCGTTCAATGCTGCATTGGCTGGGAGGGATCGGCTTCATCGGCATGGCCGTGGCCATCCTGCCGCTATTGCGGGTCGGGGGTATGCGGCTGTTTCAGACTGAATCATCCGACTGGTCGGAGAAGGTCACACCACGCTCCCACGTCGCCGCCAAATACATTCTGGGCTTGTATATCGGGCTGACCGCTGTTTCCACGCTGGCGCTGTGGATAACAGGGATGACCCCGTTCGAAGCCATCAACCATGCAATGTCGTTGATTTCCACGGGAGGTTTTTCCACCTCCGATTCGTCTCTGGCGCACTGGACTCAACCGGCCATTCATTGGGTGGCCGTGGTTATCATGATTCTGGGTAGCCTGCCTTTTACGCTGTACGTGAGCCTGTTGCGCGGGAATAAACAGGCCTTGCTCAAAGATCATCAGGTACGCGGCTTCATTGGCTTTTTGATCATCACTTGGCTGCTGTTCGGCACCTGGTTGTGTTTGCACAGCGAGTACAGCTGGTGGGAAGCGTTTCGGATTGTCGCCGTTAACGTGACGTCAGTGGTCACGACGACCGGCGTGGCGTTGGGTGATTACACGCTGTGGGGCAGTTTCTCCGTGTTGCTGTTCTTTTATCTGACCTTTGTCGGCGGCTGCTCCGGTTCCACCGCTGGCAGCCTTAAAATCTTCCGCTTTCAAGTGGCTGGCGCATTGCTCATGGGCAGTCTGAAACAATTGATCCATCCTCGAGCCGTCATCAGTAAAAAATACAACAACCATCCCATTGATGAGGATATCGCCCGTTCACTCCTGACATTTTCATTCTTTTTTACCATCACTATCGGGGCGATCGCCATGGGCTTGGCGATCATCGGCCTGGACTGGACCACGGCATTGAGTGGCGCGGCCACCGCCGTCTGCAACGTGGGACCTGGCCTTGGTTCGATCATTGGCCCGGCAGGTAACTTCTCGACACTGCCCGATGCCGCCAAATGGCTGCTGACCATTGGCATGCTGCTGGGACGGCTGGAGATCCTCACCGTTCTGGTGCTGTTCATCCCGGTTTTCTGGAAATACTAGTTGCAACGACCAATGGTGATTTATTGCCTAGACTCCTCTTGTCCACCGTGCAAACGCGTTCAGACATGAACGGCACGAGAACTAAAACAAGAGGAATAACTAAATGCTCAAATCATTGTGGAGCGCGGCCGTCTGCACACTCGCGCTGGGCGCATCGAGCCTGACGCTGGCGGCTGATCCAGTCGTTATCAAGTTTTCTCACGTGGTCGCCGAACAAACGCCTAAAGGCCAAGGCGCCCTGCTGTTCAAGAAACTCGTCGAAGAACGTCTGCCCGGCAAGGTCAAGGTAGAGGTTTATCCAAACTCGTCGCTGTTTGGTGACGGCAAGGAAATGGAGGCGCTGCTGTCGGGCGATGTGCAGATGATTGCGCCCTCGCTGGCCAAGTTCGAGCAATACACACCCAAGCTGCAATTGTTCGATCTGCCGTTCCTGTTCAACGACATCTCGGCAGTTGACCGCTTCCAGCGCAGCCCTGACGGCCAGGGGCTGCTCAAGGCCATGGAAAGCAAAAACATCACCGGTCTGGCCTATTGGCATAACGGCATGAAGCAGTTGTCCGCCAACAAGGCGCTGCGAGAACCGGGCGATGCCCGCGGATTGAAATTCCGCGTGCAGGCTTCGGCCGTGCTCGAAGAGCAATTCAAGGCGGTGCGCGCCAACCCTCGCAAGATGAGCTTCGCCGAGGTGTATCAGGGCTTGCAGACCGGCGTCGTCAATGGCGCGGAAAACCCTTACTCGAACATCTACAGCCAGAAAATGCACGAAGTGCAGAAGTTCATCACTGAATCCGACCATGGCTTGCTGGACTACATGTTGATCACCAACACCAAGTTCTGGACTGGCCTGCCACCGGATATAAAAACCGAACTGGACAAGATCATCGTCGAGGTCACCACTCAGGTGAACAAGGATGCGGAGAAACTGAACCAGGATGCCAAACAAAGCATCATCAACGCCAAAACCACTGAAATCATCACCCTGACCCCAGAGCAACGTGGCAAGTGGCGCGAAGCAATGAAACCGGTCTGGAAGAAGTTCGAAGGTGATATCGGTGCCGACCTGATAAAGGCCGCCGAAGCCGCCAACCAGGCTCAGTAATCTGCCGGCGGGCGCCACCCGAAAGGGTGGCCCCTGTTTCATCGTCGTCACTCGATCGGGAGATGCCACTCATGAATGCCTTACGGCGAATCTGGGATCACTTCGAAGAAGGTTTTATCGTCTTCCTGCTGGCGGCAATGACGCTGGTCACGTTCGTTTACGTCATCCTTAACAACCTCTATAGCGTTTTCTACAGCCTCGCCGAGCAGTGGCAGAGCGCCAGTGAACCCTTGTTCGCCATTGGCGACAGCGTGATGGGGATGGCCCAAGCCATGACGTGGAGCATATCGCTGACCAAAGCCTTGTTCGCCTGGCTGATCTTTTTCGGCTTGTCCTATGGCGTGCGCACAGCCGGGCATATCGGTGTCGATGCCTTGGTGAAGCTGGCCAGCAAACCGGTTCAGCGAATCATTGGCATCATTGCCTGCCTCTGCAGTCTGGTCTATGCGGGCCTGCTCAGCGTCGCCAGTTTCGAATGGATTCAGACGCTGTTCATCGCCGGCATCGGTGCCGAGGACCTCGGTCATTACGGCATCATGCAATGGCATATCGGGCTAATTGTGCCGGTGGGTTTTGCCTTGGTGTTCATCCGCTTTGCCGAGATCCTGGTGCGTATCGTGCAAAACCGTCAAACGGGCCTGGGCCTGGCCGACGAGGCCGCGGAGGTGATGAAACTGACCGAGCATGAGGATGACAAAAAATGACTATTCTCTTCCTCTTTGCTGCCCTGTTCGTGCTGATGTTTATCGGCGTACCGATCGCTATTTCCCTTGGCCTGGCCGGTTCGCTGACGATCATCTTTTTCAGCCCTGACTCCGTGCGCTCACTGGCCATCAAGCTGTTCGAGACCTCCGAGCACTACACGTTGCTGGCCATCCCGTTCTTTTTGCTGGCCGGTGCCTTCATGACCACGGGCGGTGTGGCGCGGCGCTTGATCGACTTTGCCAACGCGTGCGTGGGCCATATTCGCGGCGGCCTGGCCATCGCGGCGGTGCTGGCGTGCATGCTGTTCGCCGCGCTGTCCGGCTCAAGCCCCGCGACGGTAGCCGCCGTGGGCTCCATCGCCATCGCGGGGATGGTCCGCTCCGGTTATCCACAGGCGTTCGGTGCCGGTATTGTGTGCAACGCCGGCACGCTGGGGATTCTTATTCCCCCTTCCATCGTGATGGTGGTGTATGCCGCGGCAACGGAAACCTCAGTCGGCAAGCTGTTCATGGCCGGCGTCGTGCCCGGGCTGCTGCTGGGTACGGTACTGATGGTGGCCATCTACATCGTTGCCGTCAGGAAAAATCTGCCCGCCATGCCACGGGCGACCGTTCGTGAATGGTTGAGTGCGGCACGCAAGGCCATTTGGGGCTTGTTGCTGATGGTCATCATTCTGGGCGGCATCTACAGCGGAATGTTCACCCCGACCGAGGCGGCGGCCGTAGCGGCGGTCTACGCGGCATTCGTTGCGCTGTTCGTCTACAAAGATATGTCGCTCCGTGAAACGCCGAAGGTGCTGCTCGAATCCGCCAAACTGAGCATCATGCTGATGTTTATCATCGCCAATGCCATGCTCTTCGCTCATGTGCTGACCACCGAGCAATTGCCCCAACAAATCACCGCCTGGGTGATCGGCGCGGGCCTGACACCCATCACATTCCTGCTCGTGGTGAACATCGTGTTGTTGGTGTCGGGGGCGTTCATGGAACCTTCGGCGATCATCCTGATCCTGGCGCCGATCCTGTTTCCGATTGCCACTCAGTTGGGGATCGACCCGATTCACCTGGGGATCATCATGGTGGTGAATCTGGAGATCGGTCTGATTACTCCCCCCGTAGGCCTGAACCTGTTCGTTACCTCGGCGGTGACCGGCATGCCACTGGCCGCTACCATCCGTGCAGCCATGCCTTGGCTGATTCTCCTGCTTCTGTTCCTGGTATTGATTACCTATGTACCGTGGATTTCTCTGGCTCTGCCGAACTTGCTGGGGATGACGTAAACGAGAGGTCGGCAGCAAGCGCAGTAACGTGCCGTCGCTCAAGGGTCGTGTTGCGGTATAGAACGGAATCAGGCTGATCCCCATGCCGGCCTCCGACGCCTTGACCATTGATTCGGCGACGTTGCAATGAGAGGTCTTGCCCGGGCTGACGAGGCTCATAACAGCTTCCAGGTGTAGCTGAGGATCAGGCGGTTTTCGTCGATATCGCTGCGGTAGTTGGAGCGCGCCATCACATTGCGAACACGGATGCCGAGGCCTTTGAGGCTGCCGCTCTGCAACACATAGCCGATATCCAGATCGCGCTCGCGGTCCTTGCCTTCAAAGCCCTTGCCGGTGTCGACGTTATTGCCGGTGATGTAACGCACGGTGCTGGTCAGGCCGGGCATGCCGAGGGCGGCGAAGTCGTAGTCGTAACGGACCTGCCAGGAGCGCTCGTCGGTGTAGGCGAACTCGTAGGTCGGCACTTCATTGCCCAGTGGCGAGATGTTGGCAAACACTCGCGGGAAGGCGCTGTCACCGAACATACCCTGATAGCCGACATAAAACGTGTGGCCGCCGCGCTTGGCCGATAGCAAGGAGAAGAACGCCTGGTTGTCGATCTTGCCCAGCAACTTTTTGCCGTCTTCACGCGAATCGTAATAGCCAAGGTTGGCGCCCAGGGTCCAGTCTCCCAACGGCTCGCTGTGCTTGAAGCCGAGAAAGCGCTGGTTGTAGATATCTTCCAGTTGCCCGAACCAGGCACTGACCGAACTGCGTTTGTCATTGAAGGCGTAGTCGGCGCCAGCAAAGTTGAAACCATCGCTGCTGACCTGACGCTGCGGAACATGACCGAGCATAGCTTGCATCTTTTCGTCGCCGGCCTCGTTGCGCAGGCTGGTCGAATTCAAGTGGCCGCCCTGCAAGGTCAGGCCATCGATTTCATTGGAGCTGATGCTTGCGCCCTGATAGCTGGGCGGCAGCAGGCGGATATCGCTGAAGGCCAGCACCGGCAGGTTGGGTTGCAACTCCCCCACTTTCAACTCGGTCTTGGAGTAACGCATCTTCAGCGCACCCTCCAGACGGCTGTAATCATTTGCCGCGCGACCATCATCGTGCACCGGCAGCAAACCGGTATTGACCCGGTCCGGGCTGCTGTCGAGTTTGAGCCCGAGCAGGCCAATAACATCCACGCCAAAACCGACCGGACCCTGGGTATAACCGGATTTGACGTTGAGGATGAAGCCCTGCGCCCACTCTTCGGCCTTCGACTGTTGATTGGCGCCGACGATGTCCGAGAAGTCCCGACTGAAGTAGTAGTTACGCGCCTGCAAGGTGGCCGTGGTGTCTTCGATGAAGCCGCCCTCGGCAGCCATCACGCCACTGGAAAAACCCGAGACGACCGCCAGGGACAACACTGAACCGGTTGCTGGAAAAATCTGTTTCATCGCTGTTCTCTTATTGTTATTGATCGACAGGTTGAAGTGCTTCACCCGTGGCGGATTCGCCGCTGGGGATAGTGAAAACGGATATGGATCGGGGTTGCGATTACTTACTCGGTCAGCGCGCCACCTCCTGCGCAGGGGTGGCTTGAGTCGCCGGCGCAGGCCGCCGGGCACTCAACAGCACGTGTGTGACCATGCCGAAAATCAATCCCCAAAAAGCGGCGGACAAACCAAACAGCGACATGCCCGAGGCGGTGGTGAGAAAGGTCACCAGCGCGGCTTCGCGATCACTCGGCACCGCCATTGCGCCGGCCAACGCCCCGGCTATCGCCGCAAACAGCGCCAGCCCGGCCAGGGCCGCGATCAGTTCCTTGGGGAACGCCGAAAACAACGAAACCAGCGTGGCGCCGAAGATCCCCAGCACCAGGTAACACAGCCCGCCCACGACCCCGGCCACATAGCGTTTGCCCGGATCTTCATGGGCCTCGCGACCGGTACAAATGGCCGCGGTAATCGCCGCCAGATTCAACCCGTGACAACCAAACGGCGCCAACAGCGCAGTGCCCAACGCGCTGCTGGCGATAATCGGGCCGGCCGGCGTTGTGTAGCCGCTGGCACGCAGCACCGCCATGCCGGGAACAAACTGGCCGGTCAGCGCCACCATCACCAGCGGCAAGGCGACATTCAGGATCGCGCTCAGGCTGAACACGGGGGTAATCCATACCGGCGTGGCCAAACCGATCACCAGCGCTTCGCGGTGCAAATCACCGGCAAGAAACGCAATCGAACAACCCACCAGCAGCACCATCAACACCGCATAGCGCGGCATCACCCGCTTGCAGATCAGGTACGTGGCAAACATCGCCAGCACCAGCAGCGGCTTGCCTTGCAACGAGACGAACAACCCAGTGCCGAAGCTGAACAGAATCCCCGCCAGCATCGCCGCCGCAATCGCTGCGGGCAGTTTGCCGATGATCCGGTCAAACGCCCCCGACACGCCGACCAGGAAAATAATCAGGCTGCTGACCAGATAAGCGCCCACCGCCTCCGGCATGGGGATTCCCGGCAACAACGCCACCAGCAACGCCGAGCCCGGTGCCGACCACGCGATGATCACCGGAACTCGGTAACGCAAGCTCAAACCGATGCCGAGCACGGCGCTGCCGATGGAAATCGCCCAGACCCAGGACGACAACACGTCCCGCGAGAGGTGCGCGCTCTCGGCGGCCTGAAAGATGATCACCAACGGGCCTGCGTAGGAAATCACCGTGGCGATAAATCCGGCGACGGCAGCCGACAGGGAAAAGTCCTGGAATAACGCTTTCATGAAACCTCGCCGACAGCCTCATCAGGCGATACGTGATGCAGGCCCGGTAGTGTTTGCTTGGCACTGCGCTGGCTGCTGATGGCGAACACCGTCATGGCGAGGGCGGCCACCGCACCGGGCAAGGCAAACACCATGAAGTTCAGTTGCAGCGGCAGGCTGATCCCCAGCAAGGCACCGCCCAGCAATGGGCCGACGATCGCGCCGTTGCGGCCGATGCCTGACGCCCAGCCCAAACCGGTGGAGCGAATGGTCATGGAATAGAACTGCGCAGCGCAGGCGTACAACAGAATCTGCGAGCCGATGGTGGTGGCGCCAGCAAGGGCAATCAGCAGGTACAACACCGGCATCGGACTGTTGAAGCCCAGCAAGGTGATCGATGCCGCAGCAATGACGAAAAACACCGCCAGCACGCGCGGCAGGTTGAGCTTGTCGCCCAGCACCCCGCCGCCGACCGCGCCGAAAATGGCACCGAAGTTGAGCACCAGCAGGAACGACAGACTCGAGCCCAGGCTGTAACCGGCGTTGGCCATCAGTTTCGGCAGCCAGGAACTCAAGGCGTAGACCATCAACAAGCAGCAGAAAAATGCCAGCCACAGCATCAGCGTGCGCAGCGCACGGCCCTCACGGAACAGTTGCAACACGGGGGTGCCGGTGCCCTTCACTTCGCTCATGTGCAACTCGTCGCTGGCGAGCGCGACGTAAGCCGGGTCAACCCGTTCCAGAACGTTACGCGCCTCTTCATCGCGCCCCTGACGCAGCATGAAACCCACCGACTCGGGCAGGAAGTACATAATCAACGGCAACAACAGCAACGGCAGCACAGCCACGTAAAACACTGACTGCCAGCCGAAACTCGGGATCAACACAATGCCGAGCCCCGCCGAGAGCATGCCGCCCACCGAGTAACCGCTGAACATGATCGCCACCAGCGTGCTGCGGATTTTCTTCGGCGCGTACTCGTTCATCAGCGCCACGACGTTGGGCATCACCCCGCCAATGCCCAGCCCGGCAATGAACCGACAGAGGCCAAACTCGGTGGGGTTACGGGCAAAACCATTGAGCACGGTAAAACCGCTGAAGAGCATCACGCACAGGGTGATGGCTTTCTTGCGACCGATTTTGTCCGACAACGGGCCGAAAAACAGCGCGCCGAACATCATCCCGAACAGTGCATAACTTCCCAGTGCGCCGGCTTGCAAGGGACTGAGCCCCCACTCTTTCATCAGCATCGGCAACACCACGCCGTAAATCACCAAATCGTATCCGTCGAAAATGATGATCAGGGCGCACCAGAACAGCACCATCCAGTGAAAGCGGTTGAATCGAGCGTTGTCGATAACCTCATGTACGTTGATCTTGCGCATGGCATCTATCTCTTGTTGTTGTTTTTTTAAGAGTCGGTAACGCGGCTAACGTCCGTACAGCCGAGGGTAGAGATGCCAGACACGGGGCAATAGCCGCTTTGCGCAGATCGCTATCCGTTTTGTGCAATGCCCTGAACCGGGCGTGGGGTGAGGCGTGCTCCAAGAGCCTGTAGCAACCCTGTAGAGGGTTGATTCATGGACTAGACTCACGCGGTGGTAATGGAGTTGAACGTCAAGAGCAGAGGGGCCGTCCACGACTGACGCCAGTTTTGCTCGAAGCAATGCTCAATCTGCAGGCTGATAGCTGCACCTGCAGGGTCTATCTATCGATAGTCAGCGACTGGCATTTGTGAGGCTTGGGTCATGGCAAAGGACAAGAAGAAAACCCCTGTTAAAAGTAACTCCGCTGAACCGTTGAAACTGAAGAACAAAGCCTATCTTGAGCAGTTACGCCAATTGCATGTCGAACTGGTCAAGTTGCAGGAATGGGTGAAAGAAAAGGGCATCAAGATCTGTATCGTCTTCGAGGGACGTGACGGCGCCGGCAAGGGTGGGACGATCAAGGCGATCACCGAGAGGGTGAGCCCGCGTGTCTTTCGGGTCGTGGCGTTGCCGGCACCGACCGAGCGCGAGAAGAGCCAGATGTATATGCAGCGCTACATGGCGCACATGCCAGCGGCTGGCGAAGTGGTGATCTTCGATCGCAGTTGGTACAACCGCGCAGGGGTCGAGCGTGTGATGGGATTTTGTACCGATCAGCAAGTGACCCGTTTCCTGAGCCTGGCCCCTCTCATGGAACGCATGATGGTCGACTCGGGTGTAATGCTGTTCAAGTATTGGCTGGAAGTCAGCGAAGAGGAGCAAACCCGCCGGCTCGAGGCGCGGATCAAGGATGGCCGAAAAATCTGGAAACTGACGCCGATGGATCTCAAGTCATACAGCCGCTGGTATGACTACTCGCGCGCACGTGACGACATGTTCAAGGCGACCGACACCGATCATGCTCCGTGGCTTGTGGCCAACTCGAACGACAAGAAGCGGGCCCGCCTCAACATCATCTCTGATTTGCTCAGTCGCATTCCGTACAAGAATGTACCGCGCGAGAAGGTGGTTTTGCCCAAGCGGCAGAAATCAGGCGGCTATCGTGAACCGAATTATCCGCTGCGGCGAATTCCAGAAAAATTCTGACCGGCACGTTCAAGCGGATCTGCGCTGTACACCAAAGGGCCACAGTCCTATGAGCGATTCGGATTCTTCGTCTCCCGTCCCGGAACCCGGCCGGATTGCCCATCGGGAAACCAGCGACGATAAAACCAGTTGGAGCCGCTGGCTGCCGGGACTGCGCACGCTACGTGGATACAAAATTGCCTGGTTGCGGCACGACTTCGTGGCCGGACTGGTGCTGACCACGATGCTGGTGCCCGTCGGCATCGCCTACGCAGTGGCATCGGGCGTACCCGGCATCTATGGCCTTTACGCGACCATCGTTCCGCTGCTCGCTTATGCGCTGTTCGGACCCAGCCGAATTCTGGTGCTGGGGCCGGATTCCTCGCTGGCTGCCGTTATTCTCGCCGTCGTGCTGCCACTGTCCGGCGGTGATCCGCGTCGTGCCATCGCCCTTGCGAGCATGATGGCGATCGTATCGGGGGTAGTGTGCATCCTGGCCGGCATAGCGCGCCTGGGCTTTGTCACGGAGCTTCTTTCCAAACCGATCCGCTACGGGTACATGAACGGAATCGCGCTGACAGTATTGATCAGCCAACTGCCCAAACTTCTCGGTTTTTCAATTGAATCCGACGGCCCGTTGAGAAACCTGTGGGCCATCGCTACAGCGATCATGGAGGGGAAAACCAACTGGACCGCCTTCATGGTCGGTGCAGCCACCCTGGCCGTGATTCTGCTGTTCAAGGGCAACAAGCGCGTACCGAGCATTCTGATCGCCGTGGTGGGAGCGACCATCGTCGTGGGGGTGCTGGACCTTGCAGAGAGCGCTGGAATATCAGTCCTCGGCTCTCTTCCACAAGGCTTGCCTGCGTTCGACATCCCCTGGATCACCAGGGCCGACATCGTCCCCGTCCTGATCGGCGGTTTCGCTGTTGCCCTGGTTTCATTCGCCGATACCAGCGTGCTCTCACGTGTCTATGCGGCGCGGAGCCGTACCTATGTGGACCCGAACCAGGAGATGGTGGGCCTGGGCGTCACCAACCTGGCCGCCGGATTTTTTCAGGGTTTTCCGATCTGCAGCAGTTCGTCACGTACGCCCGTGGCCGAGGCCGCAGGCGCCAAAACCCAGCTGACCGGAGTCATCGGCGCGGTTGCCGTCGCCTTATTGCTAGTGGTGGCGCCGGACCTGCTGAAGGATTTACCCACCAGCGCACTGGCTGCGGTAGTGATCGCATCCGCCATCGGCCTGATTGAGGTCACCGACCTGCGACGCATTTATCGAATCCAGCGTTGGGAGTTCTGGCTGTCAATCGTCTGCACCGTCGGCGTAGCCGTGCTGGGTGCGATTGAGGGCATCGGCCTGGCCATTGTGATCGCCGTCATCGAATTTCTGTGGGATGGCTGGCGCCCTTACTCTGCCGTTCTGGGACGCGCGGAAGGCGTCAAGGGTTATCACGACATCAAGCGCTATCCCGACGCGCGCCTTGTACCCGGCCTAGTGCTGTTTCGCTGGGATGCGCCGTTGTTTTTCGCCAACGCCGAGTTGTTCCATGACCGAGTGCTGGACGCCGTGGCGGCATCGCCTACGCCAGTGCGCTGGCTGGTCGTTGCGGCGGAACCCGTCACCAGCGTGGACGTGACCTCGGCCGACATGTTGGCTGAGCTGGACGAAACCTTGCACGCGGCGGGCATCAAGTTGTGCGTGGCCGAGATGAAGGACCCGGTCAAGGACAAGCTGAAGCGATTCGGGCTTTTCGCGCGGCTTGGCGAATCGGCGTTCTTTCCAACAATAGGCACTGCAGTCGACAGCTATCTGATGATTCATCCGGTGGATTGGGAGGACGAGGATCGCTGAGTGGCATGGAGACACTCAGCGACGGGTTTTTATCAATGTTTCCATGTTTACCGGCTCGCCCGTGGCTTACCGAACGCATGCCTTTGCCACTCTCTACAGGAGGTAATCAATGGTTCCCATATCCACTCTTGAAAAGGTTTTTTCCCGAGACCTGCTCGATGTACTGATTCGTGCCGGACTGGTTGCCGTCCTGGTGATGTTCTGCTTTCAGATATTCAGCCCGTTCCTGGATCTGATGCTGTGGTCGGTGATCCTGGCGATCACCCTCTACCCCTTGCAAGTCAGGTTCAAAGGCAAACTGGGAAACAAGGACGGGATCACCGCGACACTGATCGTATTGATCGTCATCAGTATTCTTATGGTGCCTGTCTATTTGTTGGGAGCCTCGCTTGCGGAATCCGTGGGAAGGGTCATGACCATGGTCAAAACCGACAGTTTCCATATTCCGCCACCGTCCGCCACGGTAGCCAGTTGGCCACTGGTGGGAGAACCTCTTTATAACTTATGGGCACAAGCGACCACTGACCTGCCCCATCTGGCGCAGAAATTCATACCGCAGATCAAAGGCGTCAGCCTCTCCCTGCTGAGCAAGCTTGCGGGTGTCAGCATGGGGCTCCTTTTATTCATCGTCGCCCTGATCATTGCCGGTATTTTTTTAGCGTATGGAGAAAGCGGCCACCGCAGCGCGGTGCGAATCGTTACGCGCTTCAGCGGTCCGATCAACGGGCCGAAAATCGCCGACCTGTGCACCGCCACCATCCGGGCAGTGGCGTTGGGGGTGGTCGGCATCGCGTTCATTCAGATGCTGTTGGTGGGCATCGGCTTTGTGTTCATGGGCGTCCCCGGCGCCGGTCTTCTCGCCTTGGCGGTGCTGCTGCTTGGCATCATGCAATTACCGGCGACCCTGATTACCCTTCCAGTCATCGTCTTTGTTTTCATGAGCGAAGGGGCCAGTACGGCGACCATTGTGTTTGCCATTTATGTGTTCATCGCGGGCTTGGTCGATAACGTCCTCAAACCGCTGCTGCTGGGTCGCGGTGTCGATGTACCGATGCCAGTGGTGTTGATCGGTGCCTTGGGCGGCATGGTCACGGGCGGTATCCTCGGCCTGTTTATCGGCCCTGTGATACTCGCGGTCGGCTATCAGCTGTTCTGGGAATGGGTGGATCAAGTGCAAGGGCCCGGGCCAGACAACCAGGGACAGACCTGACACGACGGCCGAGGAAATTCCCATGCTGTTGAATCTACTGGCCGGCCTTCCCGTGATGTTGTTCTGCCTGGTACTGCAAGCCATTTTCGTGACCATATGCCTGCGTCAATACGTGCATTTCAGGCATTCCAAACCGCCTGAAACGCAATGGCTGAATATCCTGTTGTTGTCGATGGTGATGCTGCTGATGTTACTGAGTAATTTCGTGCAGATCGCCATCTGGGCCACGCTGTTCATGCTGCTCAACGAATTCGACGAATTCGCCATCGCGATGTATCACTCGGCGGTCAACTTCGCCACGCTAGGCTACGGCGACATCGTCATGTCCCCTCGCTGGCGTCTGCTTGGCCCATTGGAGGCAGCCAACGGAATCCTGATGTTTGGTGTCTCCACCTCAGTGATGACCGCTGCGGTGATGGATGTCATAAAACACAACATGGACAGGCTACAGCAGCGTGAACGCCCATAGGCATGCGCCAATCATGGCAGGGCCTTCTCCAGCGCCTCACGCAATTGTGCCGCCGTGGCGTATTCGTGCTTCCCCACCAATTGCCCGTCCTTGAGCTGCAGCCACAGCACTTTATCCACGGCCCCGGGGTAGCGCGGCGCCACGCGACCATCACGGTCAAGCATCACTCGATAGGGATAATCGCGCATAGCCGGTACTGCGAACATCTTCGCGATCAGTCGAGGCATGCGCTGGATGTCCGCGACAAATACCGCGTGCCGAGCCTCCAGGTAGCCCTTGGGCTGGTCTTGCAGAGCGGCGCCGACCAGTTTAGCGGCGTCCATGCTGCGCGCCACCAACAGCGTCTGAGTCTGGTTATCGAGCGTGAAAGCCCGATCGAACTGATCAAGTAAGGTCCACGGCGCCAGGCGCTCGCCAACCTCCAGCGCCTGGGCCCAAAGCGGCAGAAGACTGAGCAATAACACCGGCCAATATTTCAAGTTCCACTCCTCATTCGAGCGCATAGGCGTAATAGCCATCAGTCTACACCGCCCGTTCCGGGTGCCCAGGCCTGCGTTTACCATTTCACGCTTTCTGCTTGTCGCAAATGAACGCTAAGCTTGGGCCTATGGATGACTCAGATTATTTACGCCTGCTGACCATTGCGGCCGAGCAAGCCAATACGTTCCTGTCCAATGCCCGCAAATGGGAGCGTGAGCGTTGGGTTTGCCAGCGCCTGCTGCAAGGCCTGAACATTCCCTATCGCGCCGACGAATTTGCCCCCGCCGGAGAGCCGCCGGACGTGTTGTTCCGCGACGCGAATTTCGAGGTATTTTTCGTGCTCGACGAAGGCCGGCGCCTCAACGACGAATGGCGCGACGAACTGCAACGTCGGCGCAGCGCGTTTTCCCTGAGCCAACTGGTGCGCCGCGAGGCCAAGCCCCGGCGCATCCCGGCCAATGAATTTCTGCTGAGACTGGCGCCGACCTTGCGTAAAAAAGCCCATAACTACCAAGAGAGGGGCATGGATTTGGGGGAGCTGGACATCATCGCCTTCGCCAGCCTCAAGCGCGAAGTACTGGACCTCAACAGCCACTTTCCGCCGCCCACCGAGTATCTGCGTCAGGGCTGGCGCTCGTTGTCGCTGGTCGGCCCGACCTTCGCCCGAGTGTTATTCGCCCATCCGGATGCCCCGGATTTCTTGCGCAGCAATCTGGGGCGCAGCATCGTTTTCGATGTCGGAATCAGCCTGTGAGTCCATTGCAGGAGCTGATCGCCGAAGTACCGCAACAAGGCCGTGTGCGCTGGATCGGTGTGCGACCGCAATCGCGCTCGCCGATGATCGAACTTGATGCCGTAGAAGCGCGGCTCGAGGCCGGGTTGACCGGTGATCATGCCCGGCCCGGTGTGCGCAATGCGCGGCAGGTGACGTTGATTCAGTGGGAACACCTGGCCGTCATCAATTCGCTGATGGGCCGCCCCGACGATCAACCGGTGCGACCTCAGGATCTGCGGCGCAATATCGTCGTCAGCGGCATCAACCTGTTCAGCCTCAAGGGCCGGCGTTTCAGGATCGGCCAGGCGATTTTTGAAACCAGCGGCTGGTGCCAACCCTGCGCACGTCTCGAAAACAACCTCGGCCCCGGGACCTTTCAGGCTGTTCGCGGACATGGCGGAATCACTGCCCGAGTGCTACAAAGTGGCATCATTCGCCTGGACGACAGGGTGAATGTCGAGCCGATTCCGGACAGCGGCTATGCTCCGTTCAACCCAGGATAAAAGCCCTGTAGCTTCTAAACATTCAGCAACGTCTACCTGACGAGGCCCAATATGACCAGCCGCCTGAACCCGGACGACCAGAAGCATGTCGAAGAGTACCTGCACCTGTCCCAGCACCAAGTCGAGCGCCGGCCTTTTCGGCCGTGGATGCTCCTGGTGGTGGTGTTGGCAGTGACCATTGGTTTAGGCCTGTTGAGCCGACTTATCAGTTACCTGACGCTATGAGCTGCATCGCGCTCGCTCGGGTAATTGCACCGATTTCTTTTAGCCTTGCGAGATATCCCCATGACTCATCGTATTGTCATCGTTGGCGGCGGCGCCGGCGGTCTGGAGTTGGCTACCCGTCTGGGTAAAACTCTGGGCAAGCGCGGCACGGCCAGTGTGATGCTGGTCGACGCGAACCTGACCCACATCTGGAAACCGCTGTTGCACGAAGTGGCGGCAGGTTCCCTGAACTCTTCCGAAGACGAACTCAACTATGTTGCCCAGGCAAAATGGAACCACTTCGAGTTCCAGCTGGGGCGCATGAGCGGGCTCGATCGCGCACAGAAGAAGATCCAGCTGGCCGCCACCTACGACGAGGCCGGTCTGGAACTGGTGCCGGCGCGCGAAGTAGCTTACGACTCGCTGGTGATTGCCGTCGGCAGCACCACCAACGATTTCGGCACACAGGGCGCGGCGCAGCACTGCTTGTTCCTCGATACCCGCAAACAGGCCGAGCGCTTCCATCAGCAACTGCTCAATCACTACCTGCGCGCCCACGCCGGGCAGACCGACAAAGTCGAGCAAATTAGCGTAGCGATCGTCGGCGCCGGTGCCACCGGGGTCGAATTGGCAGCGGAACTGCATAACGCCGCCCACGAACTCGCGGCCTACGGCCTGGACCGAATCAAACCGGAAAACATGCACATCACCCTGATAGAAGCCGGACCACGGGTGCTCCCTGCCCTGCCGGAACGAATCGGCGGGCCTGTGCATAAAACCCTGGAGAAACTCGGAGTCAACGTGATGACCAATGCTGCGGTCAGCGAAGTGACGGCAGACAGCCTGATTACCGCCGACGGCAAAGTGATCAATGCGAGCCTGAAAGTCTGGGCCGCCGGGATTCGTGCCCCAGGTTTCCTCAAGGACATCGATGGCCTGGAAACCAACCGCATCAATCAACTGCAAGTGTTGCCCACACTGCAAACCACCCGCGACGAGAACATCTTCGCCTTCGGTGACTGCGCGGCCTGCCCACAACCGGGCACCGACCGCAATGTGCCGCCGCGCGCCCAGGCCGCGCACCAGCAAGCTTCGTTGCTGGCCAAATCGCTGAAACTGCGGATCGAAGGCAAATCCTTGCCGGAATACAAATACACCGATTACGGTTCGCTGATTTCGCTGTCGCGTTTTTCGGCTGTGGGTAACTTGATGGGCAACCTGACCGGCAGCGTGATGCTCGAGGGCTGGCTGGCACGGATGTTTTATGTGTCTCTGTATCGCATGCACCAGATGGCGCTGTATGGCGCATTCCGCACGGCGATGTTGATGCTGGGCAGCAAGATTGGGCGCGGGACTGAGCCGCGGTTGAAGCTGCATTAACACACGGAGCGGGCTTGCTCGCGAAGGGGCCAGTACTTTCAACCTAGATGTTGTCTGTGATGCCGCTTTCGCGAGCAAGCCCGCTCCCACATTTTTTATTCATCGCCCTGCAGATCTGTGTCTCACTGTATCTCCCCCACTGATTCCACCCCTTCGCTTACAAACTCTGCGCTCCACGACACAGTAGCGATACACCACGCCCGCTAAATGGCCACACCCGAGCAAGGCACCGCCTGCTTCGGTCCTCGCCGCGCTCATGTGGCGTTCTTTATCGAGCGGTTGTGTTGTGCAACCCAGGAGATTTGTAATGTCCCGTACTACTACTCTCAGCAAAAACACCGTTGGCCTGCTTGGCGCCGTCCTGGCCGGAGGCATGATGTTGTCTGGTTCCGTATTCGCTTCGCAGCCGCTGACTCAGGGCTACCTGCTGGCCTCGGCCGACCAGGTCGTAAAGACGCCTGAAGGTAAATGTGGTGAAGGCAAGTGCGGCGATGCCTCGATGGCCAAAACCGATACCGATGATGACGGCAAAGTATCCCGCGCGGAATTTTTGAAAGTCGCACCCAAGGCTGACTTCGACAAGATCGACACCAACCATGACGGCCAAATCGACGAACAAGAGGCTTTCGATAACGTGAAAGCCAACTACGAAGCCAATGGCAAAAAAATGCCAAAGGGTTTGTTCGAGCACTTGAAAGACAATAGTTAAGCCTCTGAAGGCCCAAGCCCTGCCTCTCCATCGAGAAGCGGGGCTTTTTGCCTTTACAGCAGGCAAAAAAAATCCCCGTATCTTTCGATACGAGGATTTTTAATATGGTCGGGGTAAGGGGATTCGAACTCCTGACATCCTGCTCCCAAAGCAGGCGCGCTACCGGACTGCGCTATACCCCGGTAAAAAAAAGGCACCTTTGAAAGGCGCCTTCTGCGAACAGAGCTTTTGGCGTCTGATCTTAAGATTCGATTCCAGCGTTAACTGGTTTCAAAAATGGTGGGTCGTGTGGGATTCGAACCTACGACCAATTGGTTAAAAGCCAACTGCTCTACCAACTGAGCTAACGACCCAAAAATGGTCGGGGTAAGGGGATTCGAACTCCTGACATCCTGCTCCCAAAGCAGGCGCGCTACCGGACTGCGCTATACCCCGGTTTGAAATTGGCTCCGTGACCAGGACTCGAACCTGGGACCCAATGATTAACAGTCATTTGCTCTACCGACTGAGCTATCACGGAACTACATATTTCAATTACAACTGTGAAGCATGCTTCACCTCTTCGACCCGTTCGCATCGCTGCATTCGTGTGTCTGAGGCGCGCTATTCTACAATCTTAAGCACCTCTGTCAACCCCCTAAATTGCTTTCAAGTTAATGATTTGCAACTTATTTCAGATTCCTGCTTGGGGAGCAGAAACCCTTCAGGGCGACTTACTGCGGGGCGCACTTTACAAGCCTTTTCCTTTGAGTTCAACAGCCTAACGAAAAAAAGGCCTCGCAATGCGAGGCCTCTTTCATTTTGTTGCCGCCGTGGATCAGACAAAAACGATTTCGTCGTTCTCCACCACACCTTTGGCGGTCTCCCCGGGCAGGAAGCGACCCGACAGGATCAGCTGTGCCAACGGGTTCTCGATCCAGCGCTGGATCGCCCGTTTGAGCGGCCGTGCGCCATAGACCGGGTCGTAACCGACGGCGATCAGCTTATCCATCGCTTCAGGGCTGAGTTCGAGCTTCAGCTCGCGCTCGGTCAGGCGGCTACGCAGGCGACCCAACTGGATCTCGGTAATGCCGGCGATCTGATCCCTGGCCAGCGGCTCGAAAATCACCACTTCATCGACCCGGTTGATGAACTCCGGCCGGAAGTGTGTGGAAATCGCATCCATCACCGCCGCGCGCTGCGCTTCGCGATCCCCTACCAGCTCCTGGATCTGCACCGAACCGAGGTTGGAGGTCATGACGATCACGGTATTTTTGAAATCCACCGTGCGGCCATGGCTGTCGGTCAACCGGCCATCTTCGAGCACTTGCAGCAAAATGTTGAACACGTCCGGGTGGGCCTTCTCGACCTCATCCAGGAGGATCACCGAATAAGGCTTGCGACGCACCGCCTCGGTCAGGTAACCGCCCTCTTCATAGCCCACGTAGCCCGGTGGCGCGCCAATCAGTCGAGCCACGGAATGTTTCTCCATGAACTCGGACATATCGATCCGCACCATCGCCTCTTCGGTATCGAACAGGAACTCGGCCAGCGCCTTGCACAGCTCGGTTTTGCCGACACCGGTCGGGCCGAGAAACATGAACGAGCCGCTCGGGCGATTCGGGTCGGACAACCCGGCTCGGGAACGCCGCACCGCGTTGGAGACCGCGATCACCGCTTCGTCCTGGCCAATCACACGTTGGTGCAACAGGCTTTCCATCTTCATCAGTTTTTCGCGCTCGCCTTCGAGCATTTTCGATACCGGAATGCCGGTCCACTTTGACACGACTTCAGCAATCTCTTCTTCTGTCACCTTGCTGCGCAGCAACTGGTTTTCGCTTTTGCCGTGCTGATCGACCATTTGCAGGCTGCGCTCCAGGTCTGGGATCACCCCGTATTGCAGCTCGGCCATGCGGTTCAAGTCGCCCTTCCGGCGCGCGGCTTCCAGTTCCTGACGGGACTGTTCGATTTTCTGCTGGATCTGCGCAGAACCCTGTACTTCGGCTTTCTCCGAGTTCCAGATTTCTTCGAGGTCCGAATATTCACGCTCGTGACGAGCGATTTCTTCCTGCAGTTTTTCCAGACGTTTTTTCGCCGCGTCGTCGCTTTCTTTCTTCAGCGCCTGGGATTCCACCTTCAGCTGAATCAGACGACGCTCGAGACGGTCCAGCACTTCCGGCTTGGAGTCGATTTCCATACGGATGCGGCTGGCTGCTTCGTCAATCAGGTCGATGGCTTTGTCCGGCAACTGACGGTCGGTGATGTAGCGATGACTGAGCTTGGCCGCGGCGATGATCGCGCCGTCGGTGATCGCCACTTTGTGGTGAACCTCATAACGCTCTTTCAGGCCACGCAGGATGGCGATGGTGTCTTCTTCGCTCGGCTCGTCCACCAGGACTTTCTGGAAGCGCCGCTCGAGGGCCGCGTCCTTCTCTATATATTGGCGGTACTCGTTGAGCGTGGTTGCGCCGACGCAGTGCAGTTCACCACGAGCCAACGCAGGCTTGAGCATGTTGCCCGCATCCATCGAGCCTTCGCCCTTACCGGCGCCGACCATGGTATGCAGTTCGTCGATGAACAGAATGATCTGCCCTTCCTGCTTCGACAGTTCGTTGAGCAGGGATTTGAGGCGCTCTTCAAACTCGCCGCGGTACTTGGCACCGGCAATCAATGCCCCCATATCCAGGGACAAAAGGCGCCTGCCTTTGAGACCGTCCGGCACTTCACCGTTGATGATCCGCTGGGCCAGGCCTTCGGCGATGGCGGTTTTACCCACGCCAGGTTCACCGATCAGCACCGGATTGTTCTTGGTGCGGCGTTGCAGAACCTGAATGGTCCGGCGAATTTCATCGTCACGGCCGATCACCGGATCGAGCTTGCCTTCTTCGGCGCGCTTGGTCAGGTCGATGGTGTATTTATCCAGCGCCTGGCGTGACTCTTCCTGGTTGGCATCATTGACCGCCTCACCGCCCCGCAGGTTATTGATCGCATTTTCCAGGGCTTTCTTGCTCACGCCCTGACCGAGCAGCAATTTGCCCAACTTGCTGTTCTCGTCCATCGCGGCGAGCAGTACCAGCTCACTGGAAATGAATTGGTCACCCTTCTGCTGCGCCAGGCGATCGGCCTGGTTGAGCAGGCGCGCCAAATCCTGCGACATGTTCACATCGCCGGTCGGGTTCTGGATTTTCGGCAACTGATCAAGTGCTTTGGTCAGTTCTTTACGCAAGCTGCTGACGTCGAACCCCACCTGCATCAACAGGGGCTTGATCGAACCGCCCTGTTGTTCAAGCATGGCCTGCATCAGATGCGCCGGCTCGATAGCCGGATGATCGAGGCCGACGGCCAGGGATTGGGCGTCGGACAAGGCTAACTGCAACTTGCTGGTTAAACGGTCTATACGCATGGGTCACCTTCCTTTTGAGCAGGCCGGACCTATAAACATCCCGAATGAAGAAACCTGCCAGATACCTCACTAGATGTGGTCGATTCTGGAAGATTCAAGCGTCGTACAGTTGATGTAGATCAGAGAAGTCTAGCGTTCGAGCCAGACTAAAGAGGCAAACCGGCCGGTGCGGGAGCTACGGCGGTAAGAAAAGAAACGTGGATCGGTCACGGTGCAGAACCCGCCGCCGTAGACCGCCGTTACACCGCGAGCGGCCAGGCGCAAACGCGCCAGCTCATAGATGTCGGCCATGAACTTGCCGGCGTTTTGACTCGGTACAAAGGCTTTGGCGGCTGCAGGCAATTGCTGGACGAAGGTTTCGCGCACTTCCAGGCCGACTTCAAAAGCTTGTGGGCCAATGGCCGGGCCAAGCCAGACCAGCACGTCTTCAGGCGGCACGGCCAGACTGTCGAGGGTCGCTTCCAGCACACCCGCCGCCAACCCGCGCCAACCGGCATGGGCAGCAGCGACGCGGGTGCCGGCACGGTCGCAAAACAGCGCAGGAAGGCAGTCGGCGGTCATCGCGGTGCAAGCGATACCGGGTGTAGCCGTCCAGCTGGCGTCAGCGGTGACGACCAGGCCTGGATCCGCTTGTGCCACGACAATGCCGTGAACCTGCTTTAACCAGGCTGGTTGAATAGAGAAATGATCGGTGAGGCGACGGCGGTTTTCGGCGACAGCTTCGGGGCTGTCGTCGACGTGATCGCCCAGGTTGAGGCTGTCGAACGGCGCCAGACTGACGCCGCCCGCACGGGTGGTGACGCAGGCTTTCACCCCGGCAGGCGCAGGCCAGTCGGGAATCAGCCAGTCACTCATCCGATGAACGCCTCGCGGTCTTGCTTGAGCAGCGACAACAACCAGACGAAGTCATCCGGCAGTGGCGATTCCCAGCTCATGCGTTTACCGGTGGTCGGATGATCCAGCTCCAGGAACCGCGCATGCAGCGCCTGACGCGGGAAATTCTTCAGGGATTCGACCATGGTCACACTGGCGGCCGGCGGAATACGGAAACGGCCGCCATAGGCAGGATCTCCGACCAACGGGTAGTTGATGTGCGCCATGTGCACGCGAATCTGGTGCGTACGCCCGGTTTCCAGCTTCACCCGCACGTGAGTGTGGGAACGGAAACGCTCGAGCACGCGGTAATGGCTGACGGCTTGCTTGCCACCTTCCATCACGGCCATGCGCTGGCGCTGCTGGCCGTGACGACCGATCGGCGCGTTGATCTTGCCGCCGGCAGTCACCACACCGATCACGATGCATTCGTAGATCCGGCTGACGCTGCGGCTCTGCAATTGCGTGACAAGCTGTGTCTGCGCCTGAATGGTCTTGGCCACCACCATCAGACCGGTGGTGTCCTTATCGAGGCGATGCACGATACCGGCGCGGGGCACATTGATGATGTCCGGCACGTGGTGCAGCAAGGCGTTGAGCAAGGTGCCGTCAGCGTGACCGGCGGCAGGATGCACCACCAGACCCGCAGGTTTGTTGATCACCAGGATGTCGTCGTCTTCATAGACGATATCCAGCTCAATGTCTTGAGCGATCCATTCGCCCTGAGCTTCCTGCTCGGCAGTCAGCTCAAGAATGGCGCCACCGTGAACGATGTCTCGCGGGCGGATAACCGCCCCATCCACAGTCAGGCGGCCGTCTTTGATCCAGGCGGAAAGGCGCGAGCGCGAGTGCTCAGCGAATAATTGTGCGGCGACTTGATCGAGGCGTTGGCCGCCCAATTCGGACGGCACCTCTGCGCGAAGTTCAATTTTATCGGACATGCTCAGACTAGGCGTCGGCACAGCCTTTGGTTTCGGCTGCGCGCTTGTGGTTAAATACGGCGTCTTTTGCCCCGAGGCTTTTTCAACGGGGCGCTCATCATAACAGGACGGCCCCGCCCAAGACAGCGGCCGTCATAGGGACGCAAGCCGCCATGCAAGTGAAACACCTGCTGCTGATCGCCATCCTCGCATTGACCGCTGCTTGCTCATCGAAGGAAGTCGTAGACGAAAACCTGAGCGAAGTCGAGCTGTACCAGCAGGCGCAGACCGACTTGGACAATAATAGCTACACCAGCGCCACAGCCAAGCTGAAGGCACTGGAGTCGCGTTATCCGTTCGGTCGCTACGCCGATCAGGCTCAACTCGAGCTCATCTACGCCAACTACAAGAATGCCGAGCCTGAGGCTGCGAAGTCCGCCGCCGAGCGTTTCATTCGCCTACACCCGCAGCACCCGAACGTGGATTACGCCTACTACCTCAAGGGTCTGACCTCTTTCGACCAGGACGTCGGCCTGCTGGCGCGCTTTCTGCCGCTGGACATGACCAAGCGTGACCCGGGCGCTGCTCGCGACTCCTACAACGAGTTCGCCCAGCTGACCAGCCGCTTCCCGAACAGCCGCTACTCGCCGGATGCCAAGCAGCGCATGATCTACCTGCGCAACCTGCTGGCTTCCTACGAGATTCACGTTGCCGACTATTACCTGACCCGTCAGGCCTATGTCGCCGCCGCGAACCGTGGTCGTTACGTGGTGGAAAACTTCCAGGAAACCCCTTCGGTCGGTGACGGCCTGGCGGTGATGACTGAAGCCTACCAGCGTCTGCACCTGGACGAACTGGCCGCAACCACCCTCGAAACCCTGAAGCTCAACTACCCGAACCACCCAAGCCTGGTGGACGGTCAGTTCGTGCCCTCGAAGGACGAAGCCGACAACCGTTCGTGGCTGAGCAAGGCCACCCTGGGCCTGATCGAATCCCGTCCGCCGTTGCCGCCAGGTGAAACCCGCGCCAACCAGGACGTGCAGAGGCAGTTCCAGGATGCCAAGGACTCGATTCCGAACGAGCTCAAGCCTAAAGATGAAAACGGCGATGTGATCGAAGAAGAGGAACACGAGTCCGAAGCCAATACCACCGACCGCTCGTGGTTCAGCTACATGACCTTTGGCGTGTTCGACTGACGCTGAGTGTTGTGCCGAGAAGGCGCCTTTCGAGGCGCCTTTTTTATTACCGGATTTCAGGGGTGAGCGTATTGCGCTGTGCGCCTGACCCGTCCTTGGCTAAACTGCCAATTCATTAGTCAAAAAGCAGCTCACCATGCTTCGTTTATTGTTCTGGATCGCCCTGATTGCCGCTGCGGTATGGCTCTGGCGCAAGTTCAAGGCCCCGGTTTCGGGCGCCAACACGCCGCGAGAGCAAGACGCTCCACCCATGGTCCGTTGCGCTCATTGCGGCGTACATCTGCCCCGCGACCGCGCGCTCAAACTTGAACAACAGTGGTATTGCAGCCAGGCTCATCTTGAGCAAGGCCCGGGCTCCAGTGATCGCTGAGACGTCCAGTCCCGGCAACAAACAGGCCCGGCGACTGCTGCGCCTCTATCACCTCTACCGCTTAAGCGTCGGCATCACCCTGGTGCTGTTGATCTCCAGCAACATGGACAACCAGTTGCTGACGTTCGCCAATGACGACCTGCTGCGCAATGGCAGCTGGTTGTACCTGGTGCTGAATATCCTGCTGGTGGTCTTTCTGGGGAACACTCGGCGTCCGGCGCAGCTGTTCAGCCTGACGCTGGTCGATGTCCTGCTGCTGTGCGGCCTGTTCTACGCCGCAGGAGGCGTCGCCAGCGCCATCGGCAACTTGCTGATCGTGTCGGTGGCCATCGGCAATACCCTGCTGCGCGGACGAATCGGCCTGTTGATTGCTGCGGTCGGCGCCCTCGGCATCGTGGGTTTGAGTTTCCTACTGAGCTTCAGCCATCCCGCCAGCCCCAACGATTACCTGCAAGTCGGCACCCTCGGCGCCCTGTGTTTTGCTGCGGCATTGCTGGTACAAGGCTTGATCCGACGCCTGGAAGTCAGCGAAACCCTCGCCGAGCAGCGGGCCAGCGAAGTGCTCGGCCTCGAAGCCCTCAACGCACTGATCCTGCAACGCATGCGCACAGGCATTTTGGTGCTCGACGACCAACGGCGTGTGCAACTGGCCAATCACAGCGCGTTGACCTTGCTGGGCCAGGAAAAACTCGATGGCCAGTTGATCGACGACCACTCGATGCCGTTGGTCGAGCGGCTCCAACTGTGGTTCAACAATCCGACTTTGCGCCCGCAAAGCTTGAAAATCGCCAGTAATGGGCTGGAGCTGCAACCAAGCTTTATTGCCCTGGACCAAAGCCCGCACCACCAGACGCTGGTTTTTCTCGAAGACCTCGCCCAAATCGCCCAACAGGCCCAGCAACTGAAACTCGCCGCCCTCGGTCGCCTGACTGCCGGTATTGCTCATGAGATCCGCAATCCACTGGGCGCCATTAGTCATGCCGCGCAGTTACTGCAGGAATCCGAGGAACTGAACGGCGCGGATCGGCGTCTGACACAGATTATTCAAGACCACTCTCAGCGAATGAATCGGGTAATCGAAAACGTCCTGCAACTGTCCCGTCGCCAGCAAACCGTGCCACAACGGCTGGATCTGCGACCGTGGCTGGAGCATTTCGTCGCTGAAACCCGCGAAGGGGCGACCGAACGTCAGCAAATTCACCTGCACATCGGTTCCGGAGACTTCAAAACCCTGATGGATCCGAATCAGCTGACCCAGATTCTCGACAATCTGTTACGCAATGCCTGGCGTCATAGCGCCCTGAACCATGATCGGGCGCAGGCCTGGCTCGAGTTGTTTATTGATACGGACAGCCAGCTGCCGACCCTTGAAGTCCTGGACGATGGCCCCGGCGTGGCGCCGGACCAGCGCTCGCACTTGTTCGAACCGTTCTTCACCACCAGCAGCCAGGGTACTGGCCTGGGGCTTTATCTGTCCCGTGAGCTGTGCGAAAGCAATCAGGCCCGCCTAGACTTCAAACCACGCCAAGGCGGCGGCTGCTTTCGCATCACTTTTGCTCACGGACGGAAACAAAGTTGAACATGAGCCCACGGCAAAAAATCCTGATCGTCGACGACGAGCCGGATATCCGCGAACTCCTGGAAATCACCCTGGGACGGATGAAACTCGACACCTTCAGTGCCCGCAACCTTGCAGAAGCACAGGCGCTGCTGGCACGGGAGACGTTCGACCTGTGCCTGACCGACATGCGCCTGCCCGACGGCACCGGTCTGGCGCTGGTGCAGCACATCCAGCAGTGCTATGCGCAAGTGCCAGTAGCGATGATCACTGCCTACGGTAGCCTGGAGACGGCAATCAACGCGCTCAAGGCTGGCGCCTTCGATTTTTTGACCAAACCGGTTGACCTGACCCGCTTGCGCGAACTGGTCACCAGCGCCTTGAGTCTGCCGGCACCAGGCGGTGCCAGCAGCGCCATCGACCGTCGGCTACTGGGCGACTCCCTGCCGATGCGCAGCCTGCGCAAACAAATCGACAAACTGGCCCGCAGCCAGGCTCCGGTATACATCAGCGGTGAGTCCGGCAGCGGCAAGGAGTTGGTCGCCCGACTGATCCACGACCAAGGCCCACGCGCCACCCGACCGTTCGTGCCGGTGAACTGTGGGGCTATCCCGTCGGAATTGATGGAAAGCGAGTTTTTCGGCCATCGCAAAGGCAGTTTCAGCGGAGCCATCGAAGATAAACCCGGGCTGTTCCAGGCCGCACAGGGTGGCACTTTGTTCCTCGATGAAGTGGCAGATCTGCCGCTGGCGATGCAGGTCAAACTTTTGCGGGCCATTCAAGAGAAAGCCGTGCGCAGCATCGGTGGGCAGCAGGAAACCGTGGTCGATGTGCGCATACTCTGTGCCACCCACAAAGACCTCGATACCGAAGTCGCCGCCGAACGCTTTCGCCAGGACTTGTACTACCGTCTGAATGTGATCGAACTGCGGGTGCCGCCCTTGCGCGAACGCCGCGACGATATTGAGCTTCTGGCCAACAATATGCTCAAGCGACTGGCGACTGGCACTGGCCAACCCGCTGCAAAACTCCACCCGCAAGCCCTCGACGCACTGAAAAGCTATCGTTTTCCAGGAAACGTGCGGGAATTGGAGAACATGCTTGAGCGGGCGCACACCTTGTGCGAGAACAAACAAATCGAAGCCAGCGACCTACGGTTGGTGGAAGGTAACGGCAATTCGGACAGCGACGTGCCGGACCTGACGCAGATCGACAATCTGGAAGCGTATCTGGAAAATGTCGAACGCAAACTCATCCTCCAGGCCCTGGAAGAAACCCGCTGGAACCGCACGGCAGCGGCTCAGCGGTTGAATCTGTCGTTTCGGTCGATGCGTTATCGACTGAAGAAGTTGGGGTTGGATTGAAGGCCCCATCGCGAGCAAGCTCGCGATGGGGATCTGACGAGCGGTAAAACGCTGCGGCTAGATCCGCCCGATTGGAGCATACGGCGCAGGATCGATAATCGGCGCCCTGCCCAGCATGACATCCGCAAACAACTGACACGAGGCTGGCGCCAGCACCAACCCATTACGGTAATGCCCGCAGTTGAGCCACAAACCATCAAACCCGGGCACCCGGCCAATATAGGGAATCCCTTCCGGCGACCCCGGTCGTAACCCGGCCCAATGCCCCACCACCTCGGCATCCGCCAGCGCCGGAATCAACTCCACCGCCGAGGCCTTCAGGCTTTCCAGCGCAGTGTCGGTCGGCGTCTTGTCGAAGCCTTCATGTTCCAGCGTACTGCCGATCAGAATGTGCCCGTCGCGCCGGGGAATGGCATAACGCCCCTTGGCCAGCACCATGCTTGGAAGGAAATCCGCTGCGCATTTGTAGAGAATCATCTGGCCTTTGACCGGTTCGACCGGCAACTCCAGGCCCAGGCTTTTCAGCAAGTCACCGCTCCAGGCCCCTGCCGTCAAAACCACCTGATCACCCGCAATGGCCCCCATCGACGTCTGTACCCCGACCACCGCACCACCTTCGCGGATAAACCCACTGACCTCGCACTGCTCATGAATCGTCACGTTCGGCAGCGCCAGCAACGCTGCCTTGAGGGACTTCACCAGCCGTGGATTGCGCACATTGGCCACATCGGCCATGTAGATCGCCCGCGAAAATCCGGTGCCCAATACCGGCACCGCATCGTGTGCCGCAGAGATATCCACAGCCCGCAGCGGACGATTTTCCCGCTTGGCCCAGGCGAGCGCTTCGGCTTCGTCATCCAGGTCCAGCCAGTACAACCCGGTGGTGTGCACTTCTGGATCGACACCCGTGGCGGCGAACAGGCGTTCCGCCAGCTGTGGATAAAAATCCTGGGACCAATGAGCCAACGCAGTGACCGCCGGGCTGTAGCGCCATGGGTAGAGGGGCGAAACGATTCCACCACCGGCCCAGGACGACTCTTGACCGACATTCGAACGGTCCAGCAGCACGACGCTCTGCACTTCGGACGCGAGATTGAACGCCGTCAGCAGGCCAATCACCCCGCCACCGACAATCACCACTTGCTGTTGCCTGCTCATGTTCTGATCCAACCGTTCAATAGACAGAAGGCGCAAAGGGCGCCCGAAAAGAAGAAACTCAGCGCCCCCAGCAATCCTTGGTGGTCAGGCCGGACGTGGCATTGACCATGCTCCTGACACCGGTATTGGTGAGGGTGAAATCACCGCACTTGTCGCTCGCCATGGTCGAACCGGCCTTGCGTGTCGCAGTCAGCAGGAAGGTCTGATCGGTCAGGGTCGGGGTGATGGTATAGAAATCATTACCGGCGCTCAGACCGGTGGCATTGGTGTAGACATTATTCTTCGAATAGAAACGCTCCAGAATCTGCGCCTGCTCGGAAAGCAAACCGGCCACTTCAGTCCGGCGACCCTTTTTCACGTACTCGGTGAGGCTCGGATAGCCAATGGTGATGACGATCCCGATGATCGCAATCACGATCATGATTTCGATCAGGGTAAAGCCTCGGTTGGATCTGCGCATGCCTCAACTCTCACTTACTGTATTTGTCGCCACATGATGCGACGGCCGCTGCCGCCACCGGATTTTTCCACCAGTGTGCTGATGCCGCCACCGGAGTCGTTCACAATCTTGCGGGTAGCGTCGTTGACCACCGCGTTCAGAGTCGGGATACCGCCGGTGAAGATCACCCCGCTGGAAATCGTGTCAGCGCTGTCAACCTTCCCGTCGGCATTGGTGTCGAGCACCGCGTAATTAAGCATCTTACCGCTGAACGCATCGAGTTCGACCAGTTTGCCGCTGCCGAAGCCGGCACAGGGGTCCGTGGTGTCTGCACTGGCCGTGGTAAAAACGATTCGCCCCGACACAAAAGTGGCCTGATTGATCACTCGCTCTCCCGTCAGCACGTTGTTGTACAACAGCGGCAAGTACCAGCCTTTCTTTGCCGGGTAGGTCACTTCGTTCTGGCTGGTGGTGATGAATTGCCCGGCGCTGCCCGAAAAAACGCCGGTCACCGCCTGCGCCTGCAAGCTGGACACCGTGATTTGACCCGAGCCTCCTTCTGCATCCCATACTGCGTAGAACGCCTGGAGATCCTTGTTGGTCTTGTCGGCGGCCTCATTTAATTTGCCGGTACCGAACAACACTTGCTTACCGCCCGATGCGTGATCGGCGAGCAGCGGCTGCACAGTGATCGGTTGGGTCGCCCCTCCCGCCGCGGTGAACAACGGCTTGCCGGAAAACGCTACGCCCCAGGTATCGGCGGTGGTGCCACTCAAATCGAACTTCCACAACCGTCCTTTCAGGTCCCCCCCATAGGCGGCCTGCACTACATTCTGTGAGTTGACCCTGAGCTTCACCGACGACAGGCCGTTGGTGGTTTCCGTGCTGTCGACGACGATTTTTTTGATCAGCGAGCCGTCGCGGATATCCACCACATACAGCGCTGCCACCCCGGAGTTGCTGCCATAGCCATTGGAGATGAACGCAGCCCAGCGCCCATCGGCCAAGCGTGCCACTTCCGGGCGTGCATAGGCATAACCCAGATCATTGAAAACGTTCGCCGTACTGGCCGTGGCCGGTGCACTGATTTCCCAGAGCGCTTGAGTCACGTTGCCGGCCGAGGCGTCGAACAGTTGCAGCGCATAGAACGTTTTGCCGCCCGCCCCTGTTCCGCCAATCGCCAGGGTTTTCCAGGCACTGTTGAGTTGGGCATCGAATACACCGACCTGGCCGTCGACCAGAAACTTGTGGCTCACCCCGTTGATGTAGGTGGGATCAGCGATGTAGCGCAATGATGGCAGCACGCTGGAAGGCATGTAGGCATAACGCCTGACACCGTTGGCCGGGTTGATGACATTTACAAAGCCGTCATTGGCGTTCACCACCAGGCTGGCATTCATATTGGCGGCCTTAGTGGTCAGGTAGGTGCTGTAGGTGGTGTCGCCCACCAGATCGGACGCGGTCTGGTCCTTGGGCGCGGCCAGCACAAGTGGCGAATTGATGATGTCGCCCAGTAATACGCTGCGCGTTTTCAACCCGGTTTTGTGGGTGCCCTTGCTCCACTCCACCAGATCGCTGCCGGTGATGCCGGTGGGCAAGCTTTGGCTGAGGGAGGTCTGCTGGGCCGGGGAGAAATTGCTGTAGGCCAGGGTGACAGCGGCGTTGGTCTGCGTGTTCCAGGACTGATAGGTCGGCGCGGTGGCGCCGGGCACGATGGTGGTATCGGTCGTCCACAGCACCGCGGCTGTGTCCACCGCGCCCGCCGACGTGAAGCCAAAAGACTTGATGGTGCCGCGCCAGTCCTTGGGGTCGTAGGTGGTCTGGAAGTAGGTTGAGTTGCTGGTCAGGGTCGTGCCGCTGGTAACGCCGCTGCCACCTGATCCAGCCTTGGAGGTGATGTCGCTCAAAGCCGAAGAAAGTGCGCTGTTCAGTCCCGCGCCGTCAGTCGCCTGGTAGTACTTGCCCTGGCCATAGGTCGCAGCATCCGCCAACATTTGGTTTGCCGCAGTGAAACCCACGGTATAGGTATTCATGTTCTGCCGGGAAAAATCCAGGGCATCCCAGCTTTTGCCCGTGACATCGGTCCCTGTGGAGCGCATGTCGATGTCGTAGGCGAACTTGGCGATGTCATCCAGGAACAGGGTATCGCCCTCATTGTCGCCGAAGCGGTTGGCACCATCGTTACTGCTGATCCCGTCCCAGTTCGGTAACTGGCTGCTACCCAGCGGATCGTCAGTCGGAAAGGTATGGTCGAAGGTCGGCAAACCACTAGTGATTACCACTCCGTAATTTCTCTGGCAGCGATACTGAATCGGACTGGTGTAGGTGGTAGGCGTCGAGTTGTTGTATGGCGCCATGCCACGGAAATAGCGGGTGATCTCGTAATAGGCTTCAGCCAGCGGCGTATCCGCCTGCGCGCTCAGTTCCTCGATCCCTGCGATCAATTCGTTGTAGTTGGCATCGGCCTGAGCCTGGGTCACGGTGCCGCTGACGGCCGACAAATCACTGACCGAACGAACGATATAACCGCCGTCATTCTTATGGTTGCCAACCGCCAGGTTGAACGTCGACAGACCGATGCGCAGCGAGCGGTTGCTGGCCACCAACGCCTTGGAAATGTTGCGCGTCACATTCATCCGGTAGTCATTGGGGATCGAACCATCGGTGAAATCCCGGTCGGAATTGTTGGCAAGGCTAATCAGATACGACAAGTATTTCGCCGAATAGAGAGTGTTCTCGCTCCCCACCGGATCGGGAAGCTTGAGGCAAAGCGAATCCAGACCGAGAAGGCTGTTCTTATAAAAACCGTACCATCCCGCCTTCAAACATGTTCCATGATTCAAACTCGACAGGGCAATATTGTTATCGTTCATGTCAAGGTCCCGACCTTTCAAGCACGAACCATTCGAGAGACAAATCGTCACCGGAGTACGTACGATCGTCGGGTCGAAGCCTGCCGCCCACATAATGCTGTTCATACTCTTCGAGTCGTCGAGTAACAGCATTACATTGGGGGCCACGGCGGCGGCGTTCAACAGCGGCGAATCCGAGGGCGTGAAGGCGTAAGCCGGCGCTGCCAGATAAAGGCCCAACGCCGCGCCGCAGAACAACTGCAACAACCAATTGCGCCGCCCTGTAAGGGCCTCAGTACTTCGCATAGATACTCTCCACCACACTGCGCGAATTGCCCGCGATGCCCACGGCGGTCACCCGGTACAGCGTTGCCGACGTGTTGCTCGGTACGTTCACGGCCGTCAGGGTGGTGCCGATGTTCTGCACTCCGTAAAAGCCGTTGCCAGAGGCGATCCAGGTCACCCCCGACGTGGAGTTGAACCCGGCGGCGGTAATGACCGACGCTTCGGCCGGCGGCGCGCATTGGCTGGTACCGCTGCAAACCGGCAATGAATAGGTGTTCAGTTGCACCGCGCTTTCGCCGACGCGCAACGCCGCTTCTGCGCCCTGGAATGACTGGTTGCGCAGGATCACGCTGCTGGCCATTTTTTCCTGCAACGTGGCGCTCTGCATCGACGAAAGCCCGATCAACGTCAGCACCAGGAGAAACACCAGGCTGACCAACAGCGCCATGCCGCGCTGGGCGCGAGGGGTCATGGGAGCAACACTCATCAGCCCTGCCCTCATGGCAACCGGTTGCGCAAGGCGGCAACCACGTTAAAGGTTTGATTGCGTACCCGGTTGTTCGGGTCGGTGAGCGTCAGCGTCAGCCGCACACTGCGGATTCGTGCCGGATCGGATGGGTTGCTGCTGTAGCTGGAGGCGGCCGTATCCGTGGCTGAACTAGCGAGGCCGAAGCTCACATTGAACGCACTGACATTGTTCACCAGCACCTGCTGCGTCGGCGTGCCGGCACCGGAGCCCATCAGCAGCTGGTTGTTGCTGAAGCTGTAGACCAATCGCCGGATCGGAAATGCCAACAGCCCAGACGTCGGCGTTCGTGCCCCCATGTGGGCCGTCGCGGTGTTGCGGCAGTCGGAAATTACTGTCCAGGTCGGCACCCCGCCACTGCCACCGACATCGGCGGTGACGAGCGTTAATTTGAGGTTGGCATTGTCCCAACTGATCGGCGTGATCTGACTGGCACTGAAACTCCCTGCCGAGCTGGCGTCGATAATCGTGCCCAGACAACCGAACATGCCAACCATGCGGATTTCCTGAATCATTTTGCTCAGGACGAACCGTGCATCTTCCTGCATGCCGGCGGCAGTGTTCTGGCTGACGTAGGTATTTTTAGCCGCGATGAAGATCTGCGCCACGCCCAGAACCACGACCAGACTCAACGCCAGGGCTATCAGCAATTCGATCAGGCCGAAACCTTTGCTGGCTCTGATCATGGTGTCGTCGCCGGATCAACGGTGGCGCGACTGGTGAGGACGAAACTGCGGCGTGAGTCGGCGGTATTGGCGGCCCGTGAGTCATCCCAGGTAATGGTAATGGTGTACACCCGTTGGTTGCGGGTAATGCTGCCGGTGGCCGTGGCGCCGCCGAAATTGACGATATTGGTGGTGAAGTCGTAGAGGTCCTGATCCCGGGCCACGCTCAGGTTGCCCGAGGTCGGTGGCGTGACGGTGTAATCTGCGCCGGAGTTGGCGCGAATGCGGTCCATCATGTCGTAGGCGATAAAACTCGCCTGGCTGGTCATCCGCGAGCTATCGGTGTACTTCAGCGCATTGAGCTGAATCGCCGCCGCGCCCAACAACCCCACGGCCAGAACCAATAACGCGACCAGTACCTCGATCAGCGTCATGCCCTCCTGTGCGCGCTTGCTCCAACCCCTCATCCGCAACTTCCACCCAATAGAATTCGTCCGTTCAAACACACATTCAGCGTCCTGCTCTGTGCCCCCAGTACATAACTGATCACGACTGCCGTGGACGGCGCCGACAAACCGCCCAGGTTGTTGAAATCAATGGCGGTCACTCCTGAGGTTAGCGTCAGAGTTGCACCACTGCTCATCGCTGGAACAACCCGCAATACATTGGCCGAATTGCCAGTACCGTCATAAACGGTCAGATCGCCGGTCCAGACACTGCCGCCTGCTGTCGGGCGAACCCGGGTGGTAATGCCCCGGTCGATCGCCTCAAGCCGGGCGAAATTGAGTGCGCGTTGCAGGTCGCCGATCTCGGTGTCGGCCTTGGTGCTTTGCACCGAGCGGGTAAACGCCGGAACAGCCAGGCTGATCAGGATCAGAAACACGGCGAGCGCAATCAGCAGCTCGATCAGCGTGAAACCTTTTGTACGATGATCCATCGGTGCCCTCCGTTGCCGTCGGCTATACCTGCTTCTACACGCTAGAACATTCGACCGGCGGATGTACGGTTGTTTTGCCATTACTCGCGCAGGGATCGTGCGGGCCGCAGCACTCCAGGGAGGGAAATGACATGCATCAGCAAGGCTTCAGCCTGATCGAACTGCTCATGGGACTGACAATTGTCGGGATTGTTCTGCAACTGGTCAGCCCGGCGTTCGCCGCACTGACAGAATCGAACCATCGGGAGCAGGCGGCGCAGTCGATTGTCAGTGGTATGCGTAATGCCAGAACTGCTGCTATCACACGCAATCAGAGTGTTGTGATACACGGCATCAACGGCGACTGGGGTCAGGGCTGGCGGATCATTCTGGATGTCAGCGGTAAAGGCCCGGAGGACAGCAGTAATCCGCTGCTGGTTGAGCAACAGAGCGACGCTCGAGTGCCCATTGTCGGCAATCTGCCGGTCAAGAATTTCGTACGGTTCAGCAGCCTGGGCGAACCGCAGTTGCCCAGCGGTGCCTTTCAAGCGGGGACGGTACATATTTGCGCCAGCCGCGAACCGGTCAGCCTGCACCAGGTGGTGCTGTCCCGGACCGGACGCGTCAGCCTGCGCAGCGATAAGGCTGAACAGGCGCTGTGCGCGGGAGGAGAAGATTCAGAGCAGGGAGCGGACGCGTAGCTCTTTAGGCATTGAGAACGTGATGTTCTCTTCACGCCCGGCCAACTCATCGGCCCCGGTGGCGCCCCAGGCCTGCAATTGCTGGATCACGCCACGCACCAGTACTTCCGGAGCGGAGGCACCGGCGGTGATGCCAATCCGCTCGACACCGTCGAACCAGCTCTTTTGCAGGTCTTCGGCGCCGTCGATCAGATAGGCCGGGGTGGCCATGCGCTCAGCCAGTTCACGCAGGCGATTGGAGTTGGAGCTGTTCGGGCTGCCGACCACCAGCACCACGTCGCATTCGTCCGCCAGTTGCTTGACGGCGTCCTGACGGTTTTGCGTGGCGTAGCAGATGTCATCCTTGCGCGGACCGCCGATGGCCGGGAACCGAGTACGCAGGGCGTCGATCACGCGACTGGTATCGTCCATGGACAGGGTGGTCTGGGTGACGAAGGCCAGTCTTTCAGGGTTGTTTACCTGCAACGCAGCGACGTCTTTCTCGTCCTCGACCAGATAGATCGCGCCACCATTGCTGCCATCGTACTGGCCCATGGTGCCTTCGACTTCCGGGTGACCGGCATGGCCAATGAGGATGCACTCTCGGCCGTCGCGGCTGTAGCGCGCGACTTCGATGTGCACCTTGGTCACCAGCGGGCAGGTCGCGTCGAACACCTTCAGGCCACGGCCTGCGGCTTCGGTACGCACGGCCTGGGAAACGCCATGGGCACTGAAGATAACGATCACGTCGTCGGGCACCTGATCCAGCTCTTCGACGAAGATCGCCCCACGGGCGCGCAGGTCTTCGACGACGAATTTGTTGTGGACCACTTCGTGGCGCACGTAGATCGGCGGCCCGAAGACTTCCAGGGCGCGGTTGACGATTTCGATCGCCCGGTCCACACCGGCGCAGAAGCCACGGGGGTTGGCGAGTTTGATTTGCATGCTGTGCCTCGTGTCTTGCGCGCAAGAGATAGTAATGCCGCCTGTCATTCGAACACCAGGCTCGAAAACAGTGAAAATCTTAATGTGGGAGCGGGCTTGCTCGCGAAAGCGGTGTGTCAGTCGACATTGATGTTACATGTGATGGACGCTTTCGCGAGCAAGCCCGCTCCCACACTGGACCGTATTCGGCCTATTACAGCGCTTTGACGTTGATGATTTCGACGTCAAAGGTCAAGGTTTTACCGGCCAGCGGGTGATTGAAGTCGATGGTCACCTGGGCGTCATCGAATTCTTTTACCACACCGGGCAGCTCAGTATTGGCCGCATCGTTGAAGATCACCAGCAAGCCAGGCGACAGTTCCATATCCTTGAACTGCGAGCGCGGGATGATCTGCACGTTTTGCGGGTTGGGCTGACCGAAGGCGTTTTCCGGCTCGATGCTCAGGGTGCGTTTGTCGCCAGCCTTGAAGCCGAACAGCGCTGCTTCGAAACCTGGTAACAGGCTGCCGTCGCCAACCTTGAAGGTCGCCGGGGCTTTGTCGAAGGTGCTGTCGACGGTGTCGCCGTTCTCCAGGCGCAATGCAAAGTGCAAGGTGACTTCCGTGTTCTGGCCGATGCGTTGCTCAGCCAATACCTGTTCAGTCATGAACGGTTTCTCCAGTCTTCTTACTTTTGAACATATCCAGCGCGAGCATCACGGCACCGACAGAAATGGCACTGTCGGCAAAGTTGAACGCCGGGAAATACCAGCGGTTCTGCCAATGCACCAGAATGAAATCGATCACATGGCCCAGGGCAATGCGGTCGTACAGGTTACCCAGCGCGCCACCCAGCACCAGCGCCAAAGCGACTGCCAGCCAGGTTTCGTTGCGCCCCAGGCGCTTGAGCCAGACCACCAGCACCGCACTGACCACCACCGCGATCAGGGCGAACAGCCAGCGCTGCCAGCCGGAGCTGTCAGCCAGGAAACTGAACGCTGCGCCAGTGTTGTAGGCCAGCGTCCAGCTGAAGTAATCGGGGATCACCACGATTTGCTGATACATGCTCAGCGAGCTTTCGAAGTAGAACTTGCTGGCCTGGTCGATGACCAGGACCAGCACGCTCAACCAGAGCCAGCTCAGCCGTCCGAAACGGCCAACGGCATTAGGCATAGTGACGAACCTCGCCGGCGCCGCTGATGTTGTCGACGCAACGGCCGCAGATTTCCGGATGCTCCGGGTTCACGCCGACGTCTTCACGGCAGTGCCAGCAACGGGCGCACTTGGCGAAGCTCGACTTGACCACTTTGAGCTTCAGGCCGCCGACTTCGGTGACCACTGCGTCGGCCGGAGCCTGAACGAACGGCGCCACGGTAGCAGTCGAGGTAATCAACACGAAGCGCAATTCGTTGCTCAGCTTGGCCAGATCGGCGCTCAGCGCATCTTCGGCGAACAGCGTCACTTCGGCTTGCAGGTTGCCACCGACGGCCTTCGCCGCGCGCTGGATTTCCATTTCCTTGTTGACCGCCACCTTCACCGCCATGATCCGCTCCCAGTAGGCGCGGTCCAGCTCGAAGCCTTCCGGCAATTCGGTCAGGCCTTCGTACCAGGTGTTGAGCATCACAGACTCGTTACGCTCGCCCGGCAGGTACTGCCACAGCTCGTCGGCGGTGAATGCCAGGATCGGCGCGATCCAGCGCACCAGCGCTTCGGAGATGTGGTACAGCGCGGTTTGCGCCGAACGACGGGCCTTGCTGTTGGCGCCAGTGGTGTACTGACGGTCCTTGATGATGTCGAGGTAGAAACCGCCCAGCTCCTGCACGCAGAAGTTGTGGATCTTGGAATAGACATTCCAGAAGCGGTATTCGCCGTAGTGCTCTTGCAACTCGCGTTGCAGCAGCAGCGTGCGGTCCACGGCCCAACGGTCCAGCGCGAGCATTTCTTCAGCCGGCAGGATGTCGGTGGCCGGGTTGAAACCGGTCAGGTTGGAGAGCAGGAAGCGCGCGGTGTTACGGATGCGCCGGTAGGCGTCCGCACTGCGCTGCAGGATCTGCTCGGAAACCGCCATTTCACCCGAATAATCGGTGGAAGCCACCCACAGACGCATGATGTCGGCGCCCAAGGTATCGTTGACCTTTTGCGGCGCGATCACGTTACCCAGGGATTTGGACATCTTGCGACCGGACTCGTCGACGGTGAAGCCGTGGGTCAGCAATTCGCGGTATGGCGCGTGGTTGTCGATGGCGCAACCGGTCAGCAAGGAGGAGTGGAACCAGCCACGGTGTTGGTCCGAGCCTTCCAGGTACAGGTCGGCGCGCGGACCGGTCTCGTGGCCCATCGGGTGCGAACCGCGCAGGACGTGCCAGTGCGTGGTACCCGAGTCGAACCAGACGTCGAGGGTGTCGCTGATCTTGTCGTACAGCGGCGCTTCTTCACCGAGCAACTCGGCGGCGTCCATCTTGAACCAGGCTTCGATGCCTTCGACTTCAACGCGCTGGGCGACGATTTCCATCAGCTCGACGGTGCGTGGGTGCAGCTCGCCGCTTTCCTTGTTCAGGAAGAACGGGATCGGCACGCCCCAGTTGCGCTGACGGGAGATGCACCAGTCAGGACGGTTGGCGATCATCGAGTGCAGACGCGCCTGGCCCCAGGCCGGAACGAACTTGGTCTCTTCGATGGCTTTGATTGCCCGCTTGCGCAGGGTTTCGCCGGTTGCAGGCTCTTTGTCCATGCCGATGAACCACTGCGCAGTGGCGCGGTAGATCAGCGGGGTTTTGTGACGCCAGCAGTGCATGTAGCTGTGTTCAATGGTTTCGGTGTGCAGCAGCGCGCCGACTTCCGACAGTTTGTCGACGATAGCCGGGTTGGCCTTCCAGATGAACTGGCCACCGAAGAACTCCAGCGATGTCGCGTACACGCCGTTGCTTTGCACCGGATTGAGGATGTCGTCGTTGACCATGCCATAGGCTTTGCAGGTCACGAAGTCGTCTACGCCGTAGGCCGGCGAGGAGTGAACCACGCCGGTGCCCGCGCCCAGTTCGACGTATTCGGCCAGGTAAACCGGCGACAGACGATCGTAGAACGGGTGACGGAAGTTGATCAGTTCCAGTTCTTTACCGGTGGTGGTCGCAATGACCGAGCCTTCCAGGCTGTAACGGGCAAGGCACGGCTCGACCAGCTCTTCAGCCAGCACCAGCAGTTTGTCGCCGACGTCGACCAGGGCGTAGTTGAACTCCGGGTGAACGTTCAGCGCCTGGTTGGCCGGGATGGTCCACGGGGTGGTGGTCCAGATCACGATCGAGGCGGGTTTGCCCAGCGATGGCAGACCGAACGCGGCAGCCAGTTTGGCTTCATCAGCGATCGGGAACGCCACGTCGATGGTCGCGGATTTTTTGTTCTCGTACTCGACTTCCGCTTCAGCCAGGGCCGAACCGCAGTCAAAGCACCAGTTCACAGGCTTCAGGCCCTTGAACACGAAGCCACCCTTGACGATTTCCGCCAGGGCGCGGATTTCACCGGCCTCGTTTTTGAAGTCCATGGTCTTGTACGGGTTGGCGAAGTCGCCCAATACGCCCAGACGAATGAATTCGGACTTCTGGCCTTCGATTTGCTCGGTGGCGTAGGCACGGCACAGTTCGCGGGTCTTGTCCGCGCCCAGGTTCTTGCCGTGGGTCACTTCGACTTTGTGCTCGATCGGCAGACCGTGGCAGTCCCAGCCCGGCACATAAGGCGCGTCGAAACCCGACAGGGTTTTCGAGCGGATGATCATGTCCTTGAGAATCTTGTTCAGCGCATGACCGATGTGAATCGTGCCGTTGGCGTACGGAGGACCGTCGTGAAGTACGAACTTCGGACGATCCTTGCCAATCTCGCGCAACTTACCGTACAGGCCAATGCTGTCCCAGCGCTGCAGAATCTGCGGTTCGCGCTGAGGCAGGCCGGCCTTCATTGGGAAGGCGGTGTCCGGAAGGTTTAGCGTGGCTTTATAGTCGGTCATTTAAGGCTCTTCATTAGCGATTGGCGCTAGGTGCGACAGGGCACGGGCGGCGGCGACATCCGCATTGATCGCCGTCTTAAGCGCCTCCAGAGAGGCGAAACGCTGCTCTTCACGCAGCTTGTGGTGGAAAACCACCGTCAAACGCCGGTCATACAGATCGCCGGCAAAATCTAAAAGATGTACTTCGAGGTGGGCTTTGCCATCACCTTGGACCGTTGGCCGCACGCCGATATTGGCGACGCCTGGCCAGGTCTTGCCGTCGATGTCGACGTTGACCAGATAAACCCCGGACAGCGGCACACGACGACGCTTGAGCTGTATGTTGGCGGTCGGCGTACCGAGCTGGCGCGCCAGCTTCTGGCCGTGCAGGACTCGCCCGGCAATCCGGTACGGACGACCGAGTAGCCGCTCGGCCAAGGCAAAATCTGCGGCGGCCAGGGCATTACGCACCTGGGTGCTGCTGACACGAATGCCGTCCAGTACGACGGTCTGCGCCGCTTCGACGGTAAACCCCTGAAGGACACCGGCCTGTTGCAGGAAATCGAAATCCCCTAGCCGGTCACAGCCGAAACGGAAATCGTCACCGACCTCCAGATGCTGCACGCCGAGACCGTCCACCAGAATGGTATCGACGAATTCGCTGGCGCTGAGTTTGCTCAGCCGCTGATTGAAAGCCAGGCACAGCACCCGGTCGACACCTTCCATGGCCAGCAACTGCAGTTTGTCCCGCAGGCGGGCCAGACGGGCCGGGGCGGTGTCCGGGGCGAAAAATTCTCGCGGCTGCGGCTCAAAAATCACCACGCAGCTGGGCACGCCCAACTCGAGCGCACGCTCACGCAGCCGAGCCAGGATTGCCTGGTGACCACGGTGAACACCGTCAAAGTTGCCAATAGTGGCGACACAGCCCCGATGCTGGGGGCGCAGGTTGTGGAGGCCTCGAACCAGCTGCATAACGCGCTTCTTGCTCATAAAGTGGTCGATTATAACCACACCCGGCGGCCGACGACAGGCAACACCGTAACCCAAAGTGATCGAGCCGACAAAACAGTCGGCCCGCCCGTGCTTATCGAGACAAAAGCCTCAGCTCAAGGCCTTGCGATTGAAGTCGCGCAAACGGAAGCCCATCAACAGCAACATGCCGAAGTAGACCACCACGCCGGCAATCACCAATGCGCCCAGACGCAGCAAACGCTCCAGCATATGCCCTTCCGCCCAAGCCGGCATAAAGTGCATCGCGCCCAGCAATACCGCAGACATCACCGCGACTGCTACCAGCAGTTTGAGCCCGAACTTCGCCCAGCCCGGCTGAGGCTGATACATCTGCTGCTTGCGCAGTTGATAGAACAACAGCCCGGCGTTGATGCAGGCGCCAGCGCTGATGGCCAGGGCCAGACCGGCGTGAGCCAGTGGACCGATCAGCACCAGGTTGAACAGCTGAGTGACGATCAGGGTGAAAATCGCGATTTTTACCGGGGTCCGGATGTTTTGTTGCGCATAAAACCCCGGCGCCAGCACTTTGATCACGATAATCCCCAGCAAGCCGACGGAATAGGCAATCAGCGCGCGCTGGGTCATGGCCGCGTCGAAAGCGCTGAACTGGCCGTACTGAAACAGCGAAACCGTCAGCGGCTCAGCCAGAATCCCCAGCGCCAGGGCGCACGGCAATACCAGCATGAAGCACAGGCGCAGGCCCCAGTCGAGGATCCGCGAGTATTCGTGGCGATCCTGGCTGGCATAAGTCTTGGCCAGGGTCGGCAGCAGAATCGTGCCCAGTGCCACACCCAGAACACCGGATGGCAACTCCATCAAGCGATCGGCGTAATACATCCAGGACACGGAACCGGCCACCAGAAATGACGCAAATATGGTGTTGATGATCAGGGAAATCTGGCTCACCGAAACGCCGATGATCGCTGGCAGCATCTGCTTCATGACCCGCCAGACCCCGCTATCGCGCAGGTTCAGGCGCGGCAGCACCAGCATGCCGATTTTTTTCAGGTGCGGCAGTTGAAACAGCAATTGCGCCAGACCGCCCACCAGAACAGCCCAACCCAGCGCCATTACCGGCGGATCGAAATACGGTGTCAGGAACACCGCAAAAATAATCATGCTGACATTGAGCAGCGTCGGCACGAAGGCCGGCACCGAGAAGCGGTTCCAGGTGTTGAGGATCGCTCCGGCCAATGAAGACAGGGAGATCAGCAATATATAAGGAAAAGTGACCCGTAGCAGATCGGAGGTCAGCTCGAATTTTTCCGGGGTAGTGGCGAAACCCGGCGCCGTGGCCCAGATAACCCAAGGCGCGGCGAGCATGCCCAGCGCAGTGACCAGTGCCAGCACCAGCGTCAACAGGCCCGAGACATAGGCAATGAATGTTCGCGTCGCCTCCTCGCCCTGCTGGCTTTTATATTCGGCCAGAATCGGCACGAAAGCCTGGGAAAATGCCCCTTCAGCAAAGATCCGCCGCAGCAGATTGGGCAGTTTGAAGGCGATAAAGAAGGCGTCGGTCGCCATTCCCGCACCAAATGCACGAGCAATAAGAGTGTCGCGAACAAACCCCAACACCCGGGAAAGCATCGTGATAGAGCTGACAGCGGCCAACGATTTGAGCAGATTCATTGAAAGAGTTTTTGCCTGTCGATAAACAGCAGGCGAACAACGCGCCCACTTATGCGATACTCCGCGCCGCAACAGCACAGAGCCAAAGCTCGCGAGTTTACAGGTCGCACGCCGGAAAGAAATATCCCGGCGCTCTATACCTGCCACTTAGCGGATCGTCTCAACCGCCCTTGACAAGACATCAACTCATCGGCATGATTCGCGGCCTATTTTGTTTGCTATTTCCTAAAAAGTCTTTCGAGGAGCTCGACGGTGGCCAACACACCTTCCGCCAAAAAACGTGCAAAACAGGCTGAGAAGCGTCGCAGCCACAACGCCAGCCTGCGTTCCATGGTTCGTACCTACATCAAGAATGTAGTTAAAGCCATCGACGCAAAAGACGCTGAAAAAGCTCAAGCTGCTTACGTTCTGGCTGTGCCAGTTATCGACCGCATGGCCGATAAAGGCATCATCCACAAGAACAAAGCTGCTCGTCACAAGAGCCGCCTGAATGGCCACGTAAAGGCCCTGAACGTTGCCGCTGCTGCCTAAGCGACACGCTCATTAAAAAACCGACCTCAGGGTCGGTTTTTTATTGCCTGCGATTTATCAAATACACCACAAAAAATACGGGAGCGAGCCTGCTCGCCCCCACACTTCGACTTGCGTCAACTTATTGAGCGTGCGTCCACGGCAAGATCGGAATCGCCGTCACCGCATTCTGCGGGCTGCCCTCGATCAAACGATCGCTGTACACCAGATACACCAGCGTATTGCGCTTCTTGTCGAGGAATCGCACCACCTGCATCGTCTTGAACACCAGCGAGGTGCGCTCCTTGAACACTTCCTCGCCATCCTTGAGTTCTCCCTTGAAGCTGATCGGCCCGACCTGACGACACGCAATCGACGCCTCGGCGCGATCCTCGGCCAACCCCAGACCACCTTTCACACCACCTGTCTTGGCTCGCGACAGATAGCAGGTCACGCCATCTACCTTCGGATCGTCAAACGCCTCGACAACGATACGGTCGTTCGGGCCAACAAACTTGAACACCGTCGACACCTGGCCAACTTCCTCGGCCGAGGCCAGCAGTGGCATTGCGAACAACAAACCCAATAATCCTTTTGCCACACGCATTCAGGTATTCCTTCAGACCAGAATCAGGTTATCGCGGTGAACCAGTTCCGGCTCAGCCATATAACCCAACAGACCGACAATCGCCTCAGACGACTGACCGATGATTTTTTGTGCTTCCAGAGCACTGTAGTTAGCCAGGCCACGGGCGATTTCACGACCGTCCGGCGCCACGCAGACCACCATTTCGCCACGACGGAAACTGCCCTGGACCAGCTTGACGCCCACAGGCAGCAAACTTTTGTTGCCTTGGGACAACGCCGTCACCGCCCCCGCATCCAGCACCAGCGTGCCGCGAGTTTGCAGATGCCCGGCCAGCCACTGCTTGCGCGCCGCCAGCATGCCGCGCTCAGGTGACAACAAGGTGCCGATGCGCTCGCCCGCCTTGAGACGATCCAGCACTCGCTCAATGCGTCCACCGACAATGATGGTGTGCGCACCGGAACGCGCCGCCAGACGCGCAGCACGCAACTTGGTCTGCATACCGCCACGACCCAGCGCTCCGCCCGTACTGCCAGCCACCGCATCCAGCGCCGGATCATCGGCACGCGCCTCGTAAATCAGCTTGGCGTCGGGATTGTTGCGCGGATCGGCGTCGAACATACCATCGCGATCAGTGAGGATCACCAGCAAATCAGCCTCGACCAGATTCGCCACCAGCGCCGCCAAGGTGTCGTTGTCGCCGAAACGGATTTCGTCGGTGACCACGGTGTCGTTCTCGTTGATCACCGGGATCACCTTGAGCTCGACCAGCGCGCGCAGCGTACTGCGAGCATTCAGGTAGCGCTTGCGGTCGGACAAATCGTCATGGGTCAGGAGAATCTGCGCGGTATGCCGGCCATGCTCGGCGAAGCTCGACTCCCAGGCCTGTACCAACCCCATCTGACCGATGGCGGCAGCCGCCTGCAACTCATGCATTGCACTGGGTCGTACGGTCCAGCCCAGACGACTCATGCCAGCCGCCACCGCCCCGGAGGACACCAGCACCAGCTCAACGCCCGCCTCGTGCAGGGCAACCATCTGCTCGACCCAGACACCCATTGCCGCGCGATCCAGGCCTTTGCCGTCCGCCGTCAGCAAAGCGCTGCCGATCTTCACGACCCAACGCTGCGCACCTGTCACCTTGCTCCGCATCATCTTCAACCTTAGCTTGAGGACAGCACGACCCAGCGCTGCCCGTAACGTTATTCGTGACTACCGTTTCCAGATACTAAAACGCCGCTCTAGTGAGCGGCGCTTAAGTTTATCGCAACGAATCAGTCACGCACGTAAATGATTTCCGGACCGTCTTCGTCATCCACATCTTCTTCGTCCCAATCGTCGTCACCGATGTCATGGACCGACTTCACGCCACTGCGACGCAGGGCACGCTGATCGTCCAGCGCCTGCAACTGGGCGCGCGCTTCATCTTCGATGCGCTGATCGAGCTCGGCCAGCTCTTCCTTGTAGGCCGGGTCGTTAGCCAGACGATCGGCACGATCCTCCAGATAACGCATGATGTCATGGCAAAGACGCTCGGTGCCTTGCTTGGCGATCGCGGAGATCACGTAGACCGGACCAGTCCACTCCAGACGATCAACGATTTCCTTGACGCGAGCGTCGTGCTCTTCTTCAAGGATCTGGTCGCACTTGTTCAGCACCAGCCAGCGATCACGCTCAGCCAGGGACGGGCTGAACTTGGTCAGCTCGCTGACGATTACTTCAGCGGCATCCGGAGCACTGGTGTCATCCAGCGGCGCCATGTCGACGAGATGCAGCAGCAGACGAGTACGCGACAAGTGCTTGAGGAAACGAATCCCCAGGCCCGCGCCGTCGGAAGCACCTTCGATCAGGCCCGGAATGTCCGCCACCACGAAGCTCTTCCAGCGATCGACGCTGACCACACCCAGGTTCGGCACCAGAGTGGTGAACGGGTAGTCGGCGACTTTCGGCTTGGCGGCCGATACCGAGCGAATGAAGGTACTTTTGCCAGCGTTCGGCAAACCAAGCAGACCGACGTCCGCCAACACCTTCATCTCCAGTTTCAGGTCGCGCTGCTCACCCGGCTTGCCCGGCGTAGTCTGGCGCGGCGCCCGGTTGGTGCTGGATTTGAAACGAGTGTTACCCAGACCGTGCCAGCCGCCATGAGCCACCAGCAGACGCTGGCCAGCCTTGGTCAGGTCGCCGATCACTTCCTGAGTCGCAGAATCGATAACGGTAGTGCCGACCGGAACGCGCAGCACCAACTCTTCACCTTTCTTGCCGGTACAGTCAGTGCTGCCGCCGTTGGAACCACGCTCGGCATCGAAGTGCCGGGTGTAACGATAGTCCACCAGGGTATTCAGGTTTTCGTCGGCGACCATGTAGACCGAGCCGCCATCACCACCATCACCGCCGTTCGGGCCGCCGTTCTCAATGAATTTTTCGCGACGGAAGCTCATGCAACCGTTGCCGCCGTCCCCGGCCTTTACTCGAATCGATACTTCATCAACAAACTTCATAACAAAACGCCTCTCGCCATACGGACGAGCCGAAAAAACCTAGACATAAGACTCTTGCAAAAATGAGCGCAGCGACCTCAATCAACGACCGCCAATACAGCGCTGGAGCCCATCACAAACAGCTTTGCAAGAGACTCACCCCACAAACGAAAAAGCCCCGTCGCAAGACAGGGCTTTTCCAGCAACTACGTAATTATGCCGCGACGACGTCAGTCTTCGGAACAATGCTTACGTAACGACGACCGAAGGCGCCTTTTACTTCAAACTTGATCACGCCGTCGATTTTAGCGAACAGAGTGTGATCTTTGCCCATGCCAACGCCGTAGCCAGCGTGGAATTGGGTGCCGCGCTGACGCACGATGATGTTGCCCGGAATGATAACCTGGCCGCCATACATCTTCACGCCAAGGCGTTTGGCTTCTGAGTCGCGACCGTTACGGGTACTACCACCAGCTTTTTTGTGTGCCATGAGTTCAATTCTCCTAGTGAGGAATTAGGCTGAAATTAAGCCTGAATACCGGTGATTTTGATCTCGGTGTACCACTGGCGGTGGCCCATACGCTTCATGTGGTGCTTACGACGACGGAACTTGATGATGCGGACTTTATCGTGACGACCTTGGGAGATCACTTCAGCCACAACGGTAGCGCCAGGAACAACTGGAGCGCCGATATTCACGTCGTCGCCATTGGCAACCAACAGAACGCGATCAAAAGTAACGGATTCGCCGGTAGCGATTTCCAGTTTTTCGATCTTCAGGTATTCACCTGGAGCAACTTTGTACTGCTTGCCACCAGTAACGATTACTGCATAAGACATGGTATTTCTCCGATAATCCTGCTCACCCAGCTCTTTATAAGAAGAGGTATTGGCTGGCATGGCTGCATAAGGCTGGAAGGCCTGTTTGCAATTGCGTAAGGCAGGTGCTGCCCAGGAAGTTCAGGGTGCGCGATTGTACGCAAGCTGCTTGAGCGTTGCAAGTGGCCGTCTATCGCGCCTTGACAGGCCCGGACGTGGGTCCTAGCATGCCGCGCAACCCTTCTGGAGCAACTGTCGCTGATGCAACCCCAAGCTTTCTACCGCGCGGTGGCGGACGATTTTAGCGCCGTCGACGGCATCATCAAGAAACAGCTGACTTCCCGAGTGCCGCTGGTATCGAAAATCGGCGACTACATTACCTCGGCTGGCGGTAAACGCCTGCGCCCGTTGCTCGTACTGCTGTGCGGCAAGGCACTCGGCCGCGAAGGTGATGACCTGCGCCTGTTGGCCGCGACCATCGAGTTCCTGCACACCGCCACCCTGCTGCACGACGACGTCGTCGACATGTCCGGCATGCGCCGTGGCCGCTCGACCGCCAACGCGATGTGGGGCAATGCACCGAGCGTGCTGGTGGGCGACTTCCTGTATTCGCGTTCTTTCGAAATGATGGTCGAACTGGGCTCCATGCCGGTGATGAAGATCCTTTCGCAAGCCACGCGCATCATCGCCGAAGGCGAAGTGTTGCAGCTGTCGAAGGTCCGCGACGCCAGCACCACGGAAGAAACCTACATGGAAGTCATCCGCGGCAAAACCGCGATGCTCTTCGAAGCCTCGACCCACAGTGCCGCGGCCCTGGCCGGTGCCACGCCGGAACAGAGCGAAGCACTGCGCACCTTTGGCGATCACCTGGGGGTGGCGTTCCAATTGGTCGACGACCTGCTGGATTACCGTGGCGACGCCGAAACCCTGGGCAAGAACGTCGGTGACGATCTGGCCGAAGGTAAACCGACGCTGCCGCTGATCTACACCATGCGCGAAGGCACTCCAGAGCAGGCCGCACTGGTTCGTCAGGCGATCCAGAAAGGCGGCATCGAAGATCTGGAAAACATTCGCGAAGCCGTTGAAGCTTCCGGCTCGCTGGATTACACCGCGCAACTGGCCCGCGATTACGTAGCCCGTGCGATCAAGTGCCTCGACGCCCTGCCCGCCAGCGAATACCGCGATGCATTGGTGGAATTGAGCGAGTTTGCGGTCGCCCGTACGCACTGATCCGCCCCCTGCAGGAGTGAGGCTTGCCCGCGAACGCGATCTACCAGTCGACACTAATGTGACTGATACACCGCGTTCGCGGGCAAGCCTCGCTCCTACGAAATCATGTGTCACCCCTCCCCCGCATAAACCCTATATAATGTGCGCTTTTTAGCCATCCTGAATCCAAGGAGCTTTAGTGAGCACGTTGCCACCCTGCCCGAAATGCAATTCCGAATACACCTATGAAGACGGCGCACAGCTGATCTGCCCGGAGTGCGCCCACGAGTGGTCCGCCAGTGGCGAAGCCGAAGTGGCCTCCGATGACACCGTGAAAAAGGATTCGGTCGGCAATGTCCTGCAGGACGGCGATACCATCACCGTGATCAAGGACCTCAAGGTCAAAGGCACGTCGCTGGTGGTCAAGGTCGGCACCAAGGTCAAGAACATCCGCCTGTGCGATGGCGACCACGACATCGACTGCAAGATCGACGGCATCGGCCCGATGAAACTCAAATCCGAGTTCGTCAGAAAAGTCTGAATCTGCTGTATTCCATCCCGCGCCTGGCGTGGGATGGTGCTTCGCCCTTCCCCGCATCACCCAGCATTCCCGCGCAGTAGCCAAACGCCAGTCGTTTTGACGCCCAGCAATTCCCCCGCAGAAAAAACACAAATCGCCAATAGAGCCTTGCTATTTGATGAATAAGAATTATTCTCATTGAAACCCATCAATGGAGATGAGACTCATGACTTATTTGATCGATGCCTGGCTGGACCGCCCACATCCCTATCTCAGAATCCTGCATCGGGAAACCGGGGAAGTCTGTGCGGTGCTTGAAGAAGAAGCCTTGAACGAGCTACAGGATCAGGGTGATCTGGACGTCAACGGCCTGAGTTCCAGCGAGCCGGTGGTGCTCAAGGAACTGGTGCGCAATCTGTTTCTATTCTGCTATGCCCGGGCATTGCGCCCGACGAATGAGCTGCATCACAAGATCGAACTATGAGTAACGCTGAAACCTCTGTAGGAGCGAAGCTTGCTCGCGAAGCAGGCGACTCGGTTTGAGTTCGAAACCGAGTTGATGCTTTCGCGGGTAAAGCCTCACTCCTATGTATGGACTCGCCCCTACTGTCAACCCGCTTTGC